>JBMOOD010000037.1:0-23567 GCA_049323595.1 Pseudomonadota bacterium | reverse complement strand
CGCGCGGAGGCGCTCCGCGGCGCGCGGGGCCCTCCTGTGGACTCCGGGGATGAGCCGCCAACCAACACCACAGGGGGGTCAGTTTTACGTGTCGCCAGGGGGTCAGATCCGGATGTCGCTTGATAGCAAAAGACGCGGGGCCGCCACCGCCGCCGCCGCCGAGGAGCGTTTGCGTCTCACCCCAAGGTCAAGTCCGTGAAGCAAGAAGGGGGAAGTGCACCTGAACGTCTGAAACCCACCCCTCGCCGACGTTGGCGACGTCTGCTCGAAGAGAGCCGCGCTCCCCTCCGGAAAGGAAAAAGCCCCGGACGCTCGAGACGTCCGGGGCTTTCGCAAGTCGTAGGGATCGGAGGATCTATTCCTCGGCGCCGAACATGCCCTCGGCCGTCGGGCCGGAATCCTTGCCCTTTTCGGCCGGATCGCGGTCGACGAACTCGATGACCGCCATCGGAGCGTTGTCGCCGTGGCGGAAGCCGGCCTTCAGGACGCGGATGTAGCCGCCGTTGCGGTCCTTGTAGCGCGGGCCGAGGACCGAGAAGAGCTTGCCGACCTGTTCGACGTCGCGGACCTGGCTGATCGCCTGGCGGCGGGCGTGCAGGTCGCCGCGCTTGGCGAGCGTCACCAGCTTCTCGACGACGGGCCGCAGCTCCTTCGCCTTGGGCAGGGTGGTCACGATCTGCTCGTGCTTGATCAGGCTGGCCGACATGTTGGCGAACATGGCGGTGCGGTGGGCGGTCGTACGACCCAGTTTGCGGTGGGCTTTGCCGTGACGCATGTCTTCTATCTCCTGGGCTCTGCGGCCCGCCTGACGCCCGATCGTCTGGACGTCTGCCTAACCAAGTCCCGGCCCAGCTCCCGCCCGGGTCAACACGAAGCGCCGGGGCCCTCCACCGCGGGTGCGGCTTCGTCGGGCCCGAGCCGCCGAAAGCGGCCCGGAGACGGCGCAGAAGCTGATTACATCTGGTCTTCGAACTTCTTCGCGAGCTCTTCGATATTCTCGGGCGGCCAGTTCGGCACGTCCATGCCGAGGTGGAGGCCCATCCCGGCGAGAACTTCCTTGATCTCGTTCAGCGACTTGCGGCCGAAGTTCGGGGTGCGGAGCATCTCCGCCTCGGTCTTCTGGATCAGGTCGCCGATGTAGACGATGTTGTCGTTCTTCAGGCAGTTGGCCGAACGGACGGAGAGCTCGAGCTCGTCCACCTTCTTCAGCAGCGCCGGGTTGAACGGCAGTTCCGGCTTGGCCTCGCCCTCGACCTTCTTCTTCGGCTCTTCGAAGGTGATGAAGATCTGCAGCTGGTCCTGGAGGATGCGCGCGGCGTAGGCCACGGCGTCCACGGGGGTCACGGCGCCGTTGGTTTCGACCTCCATGATCAGCTTGTCGTAGTCGAGGCTCTGGCCCTGGCGGGTCGGCTCGACGCGGTAGGCGACGCGCTTGACCGGCGAGAACAGGGAATCGACCGCGATCAGGCCGATCGGGGCGTCCTCGGGCCGGTTCATCTCGGCCGGGACATAGCCCTTGCCGGTCTGGACCGTGAACTCCATGCGCACGTTGGCGCCGTCGTCCAGCGTGCAGAGCACGTGGTCGGGGTTCAGGATCTCGATGTCGGACGGGGCTTCGATCTGTCCCGCAGTCACCGCGCCCGGGCCGGTGGCGCGCAGCGTCATGCGCTTCGGGCCCTCGGCGTGCATGCGCAGCGCGAGTTGCTTGATGTTGAGGACGATGTCGACGACGTCCTCACGCACGCCTTCCAGCGAGGAGAACTCGTGGACCACGCCGTCGATCTGCACCGCGGTCACCGCCGCGCCCTGCAGGGAGGAGAGAAGTACGCGGCGCAGGCTGTTGCCCAGCGTCACGCCGAACCCGCGTTCGAGGGGCTCGGCCACCAGACGCGCCTTGCGGGCAGCGTCGGCGCCGGTCTCGATTTGCGGCTTCTCGGGACGGATAAGCTCGTTCCAGTTTCTTTCGATCACGGGTGTCCCTCGAAAACGCAGGATCGCCGGCCGTAAAGCCACGGCCGGCGTCGGAGGAATTCAGTTCGGTCGGCTAGACGCGCCGGCGCTTGGGCGGGCGGCAGCCGTTATGCGGAATAGGGGTCACGTCCCGGATAGTGGTGATCGTCATACCCACCGCCTGCAGGGCGCGCAGCGCGGACTCGCGGCCCGAGCCGGGGCCCGAGACGTTGACTTCCAGCGTGCGCACGCCGTGTTCGGCGGCCTTACGGCCGGCGTCTTCGGCCGCCATCTGGGCGGCGTAGGGCGTCGACTTACGCGAACCCTTGAAGCCCATCAGACCCGCGCTGGACCAGGAGATCGCGTTCCCCTGGGCGTCGGTGATGGTGATCATGGTGTTGTTGAACGAGGCGTTCACGTGGGCGACGCCGGAGGTGATGTTCTTGCGCTCGCGGCGTTTGACGCGCGCCGGTTCCTTGGCCATCGGAGGTCCGTTCTCTTACTTCTTCTTGCCGGCGATCGGCTTGGCGGGACCCTTGCGGGTGCGGGCGTTGGTGTGGGTGCGCTGGCCGCGGACCGGCAGGCCCTTGCGGTGACGCAGGCCGCGGTAGCAGGCCAGGTCCATCAGACGCTTGATGTTGACGGCGGTCTCGCGGCGCAGATCGCCTTCGACCAGGTAGTCACGGTCGATCGTCTCGCGGATCTGCAGCACTTCCTGGTCGGTGAGCTGATTGACGCGCCGGGCGTCCTCGATGCCGACCTTCTTGACGATCTCGGCGGCTTTCGCCTGGCCGATGCCATGAATGTACTGCAGCGCGATGATCACGCGCTTGTTGGTGGGGATGTTGACGCCAGCGATACGAGCCACGTGGGAAATTCTCCTCATCACGCAAGAGAAGCGCGAACGGCGCCCCGGCCCCCCGTTGCCCGTAGGCATAGGCCGGCGCGTCTTTCGCGCTCTTTCGCGGAAGCGCTTCGTTATATGGATCGGCGAGCCGCCGTCAATGGCGGAAACGCGCAAAAGTGAACGAAATGCTTCGCGTGCAAGGGATGGCCTTACCCGCGCCACTTCGTTTCCTGCGCCGAATGTGCCCCGGCGATGCAGAAAGGAAAGCACGAGCGGGGCGCACGCGCAACGGACGGACTGGCGCAGGGGGGCGCATCGGCTCAGGTTCGCCTATCGCTTCGCCATTCCGGAGGCCGGATTGCCCCCCTCACGAGTCACCACGCCGTGCGCGTACTGCTGACCGGCGCGACGGGCCTGATCGGCGCCGCGGTCCTGGCCGAACTTCACGCCGCTGGGCACGAGGTCCGGGCGGTGACCCGCCGGCAAGGTCCGGGAACCCGTCGGCTGGCCCCCGCAGAGTGGATCGAGCTGGACATCGCGCGTGCGACGGCTCCCCAGGCCTGGTCGGCGGCGCTCGACGGCGTGGACGCCGTGGTCAATTGCGCCGGGGTCCTGCAGGACAGCAGTCGCGATTCGACCGCCGGCGTGCATCGCGACGGGCCTGCCGCGCTCTTCACGGCCTGCGAGGCGGCGGGCGTGCGGCGGGTCATCCAAGTCTCCGCCATGGGCGCCGATGCGGGGACCACGGCGTTCTCCCGCACCAAGGCGGAGGCCGACACCGATCTGGCCATGCGCGACCTCGATTGGGTGATCCTGCGCCCGTCTGTGGTGGTCGGACGCCAAGCCTACGGCGGCAGCGCCCTCTTCCGCGGACTCGCGATGCTTCCGGCCCTACCAGAGGTGTCCAAAGCCGGCGACTTGCAGATCGTCCAGCTTGACGAGGTCGCCGAGACTGTTCGGTTCTTCCTGAACGCCGAGGCGCCGGCTCGCGTCATCCTGGAACTCGCTGGCCCTGAGCGTCTCACCTTCACGGAAGTCGTGGCGCACTATCGCAGATGGTTGGGCTATCCGCCGGCGCGGCGCCTTCCCGGGGCCTACTTCATGCCGCTCGCCTTCCGCCTCGGCGACCTTGCCAGCCTGTTCGGTTGGCGGCCGCCGGTTCGCTCCACGGCGCACCGGGAGCTCCTGCGCGGGGCGGTGGGCGATCCGGGCCCCTGGATGACCGCAACGGGGATCCGGCCGCGCAGTCTCGGCGAAGCCCTGGCGTCAGAGCCCGCGTCCGTCCAGGAGCGCTGGTTCGCGGGCCTTTACCTGCTGAAGCCTGTGATCCTGGCCGTCTTCGCCGCCTTCTGGCTACTGACCGGCGCGCTGACCTTCGGTCCAGCCTGGCCGGCCGCCGTCGAACAGATGCGAGCGGCTGGAGGCGGGCCGTTCGCCAGCTTCGTCGTCGCCGGCGGGGCGCTCGCTGACCTCGCGATCGGCCTCGGCATCCTGTTTCGGCGAACGGCGCGGCCGGCGCTTTGGGCAGGGTTCGTCCTTTCCCTGGGCTACCTTGCCGCCGGGACCCTCCTGGCGCCTGAGCTCTGGATCGGACCTCTCGGACCACTCACGAAGGTCGTTCCGATCCTGGCGTTGAACCTCGTTGCGCTCGCCATACTGGAGGATCGATGAGCGCCTACTTTCTCCTGAAGTTCACCCACATCATCGGTGCCGCCGTATTGTTGGGCACGGGCGCCGGCATCGCCTTCTTCATGCTGATGGCCCATCGCACGGGCGACCCGCGCACCGTGGCCGCCGTTGCGCGCATTGTGGTGATCGCGGACTTCCTTTTTACGGCGACGGCGGTCGTGGCCCAGCCCATCACCGGCATCTTCCTGGCGCGCGAGGTCGGCTACCGCCTGACCGAGGGCTGGATCCTACTGTCCGTCGGCCTCTATGTCTGGACGGGGGCGTGGTGGCTTCCGGTGGTCTGGATCCAGGACAGGATGCGCCGGCTGGCGCTCGCCGCCATGGAGGCCGAAACACCCCTGCCCCCGGGCTACTACAGGCTGTTCCGACTCTGGTTCGCCTTCGGGTTCCCGGCGTTCATCGCCGTGCTGGCGATCGTCTGGCTGATGGTCGCCCGCCCGGCCGTCCAGTTGTGGTGAATGCATCCCGTTCGCCGTTCAAGCGAAACCGATATCCGAGCCAATGTACTGGTGGCAGTGTGAAATCGGGGGAATAACCACGGGGTAGTTCACATGAAGACGCTTTTGGCAATGACGGCGATGGCTGCAGTCCTCGCCGCCGGGGGTGCGGCGCAGGCCGACGTATTCAACTACAATGGTAGTGGTGGGGCTCTTCCGGACCTCGTCGACTTCACCAGCGACATCAACGTGGTGGATGACTACATCGTCCAGGATGTGAATTTCACCCTCAACAACCTGACGCACACATTCTGGGGCGACCTCGTCATCTCGCTGAGCCATGACGGAACGACCGTCGTGGTGACCGACGACAACGGCGGCGGCAGCGATCCGAACGGCGACTTCACCTTCGATGACGAGGCGGCGGTCTCCGTCACTGGAATCAACACCACCGGCGGGTCGTTCATCCCGCTGAACGCGCTCTCGGCCTTCGACGGACATTCGTCGGCTGGAACCTGGACGCTGCGCATCTTCGACGACGCCGGGGCGGACGCAGGCAATCTTGGAAGCTGGACACTGACGCTCAACGGCGTCCCGGCCGGCGGCGCCGTGCCCGAACCCGGCACCTGGGCGCTGATGCTGCTCGGCTTCCTCGGCGCAGGCTCGATGCTCCGCCGCGGCCGCAAGGTCGCCGTCGCCGCCTGAGTCGGGCGCCTAGAGCCTTCCCCCTTCAGATGGAATCATTTGAAGGGGGTCAGAAGGCTCGATCGCTCTGATTTGAGCGCAATCTGTTCGCCGAACCGGCTTCCGCTTCGGCAGATTGCGCTCTAGCCGGAACGCGCCGCCAGTCTGCCGACTGGCGGCGTTTCCTATGCTCAGTCTTTGCCCGCCAACGCCGCGTCGATGGCGGCGGCGACCTGGTCGATGGAGCCCATGCCGTCGAGCTCCACCAGCTTCCCCTGCCCCTGGTAGTAGGGCAGCAGCGGGGCGGTCTGGGCGTTGTAGGCGCCCAGGCGGACCGCGAAGCTCTCGGGATTGTCGTCGGGCCGGCCGCTTTCGGCGAAGCGGCCGGCGATGCGCTGCTTCAGCGCCTCGTCGTCCACCTTCAGGCGCAAGACGAGGTCGATCTGGCTGCCGCGGCGCTTGAGCATGGCGTCCAGCGCCTCGGCCTGGGCCAGGGTCCGCGGGAAGCCGTCGAAGATGGCGCCGCCGGCGGCCTCGGCCTCGGGCAGGCGGTTCTCGATGAGCTCGATGACGATCTCGTCCGAGACCAGGTCGCCGCGCTGCATGATGCCTTCGACGCGTTGGCCAAGCTCGGAGCGCGAGGCGATGGCCGCGCGCAGCATGTCGCCGGTGGAAAGCTGGACCATGTTGCGGGTCTCGACCAGGCGCTTGGCCTGGGTGCCCTTCCCCGCCGCCGGCGGCCCGAACAGAATCAGGTTCATCCGAGTACCCCTCTCGCGGCGCTCTTGTTGGCGCCGTCCCCCCGCGTCAGCCAAGCGGACGCCCTAGCGCCGTCCGCCCCGCAGCTTCGACTTCTTGATCAGCCCCTCGTACTGGTGCGCCAGGAGGTGCGACTGGATCTGGGCCACCGTGTCCATGGTGACGCTGACCACGATCAGCAGCGACGTGCCGCCGAGGTAGAACTGGGTCCCCGTCAGGCTCATCAGCCCCTCGGGCAGCAGGCACACGATGGTGATGTAGGCCGCGCCGATCACCGTGAGGCGGGTCAGGACGAAATCCAGATACTCCGCCGTCCGCTTGCCCGGCCGGATGCCGGGCAGGAAGCCGCCGTACTTGCGCAGGTTCTCAGCCGTGTCCTCGGGATTGAACACGATCGAGGTGTAGAAGAAGCAGAAGAACACGATCAGGGCGCCGTACAGCAGCATGAACAGCGGCTGGCCGTGGGTCAGCTGGCCCACCGCGAAGGGCAGCCATTGCAGCCACTCCGGAAGGTCGGCGGTGGCCGCGAAGCCCATCACCGTCGTCGGCAGCAGCAGCAGCGACGAGGCGAAGATCGGCGGGATCACGCCCGAGGTGTTGATCTTGAGCGGCAGGAACGAGGTGTCGCCGCCGAACATGCGGTTGCCCACCTGGCGCTTGGGATACTGCACCAGCAGCCGGCGCTGCGAGCGCTCCATGAAGACGATGGCGACGGTGACGCCGACCACCAGGACAAAGAGCAGGATGAGGGTGCCCGAGCTCATCGAGCCGGTGCGCGTCAACTCCAGCGCCTGGAAGACGTACTGCGGAAGCACCGCGACGATGCCGGCGAAGATCAGCAGCGAGATGCCGTTGCCGACGCCCCGGCTGGTGATCTGCTCGCCCAGCCACATGAGGAACATGGTGCCGCCGGTCAGGGTGACCACGGTCGAGACGAGGAAGAACACGCCCGGGTTCTCGACCAGGCCGGGGCTCTGCGACAGGCCGATGGCGATGCCGAACGACTGGAAGACCGCCAACGCCACCGTAAGGTAGCGGGTGTACTGGTTCAGCGTCTTGCGGCCCGCCTCCCCGCCTTCCTTCCGCAGCTTCTCCCACGGCGGATAGACCGCCCCCAGGAGCTGCACGATGATCGAGGCCGAGATGTACGGCATCACGTTCAGGGCGAAGATGGCCATCCGTTCGACGGCGCCGCCCGAGAACATGTTGAACATGCCCAGAATGCCCTGGGCCTGGCCGGAGAAGGCCTGCTGGAAGGCCACCGGATCGATGCCGGGGATCGGGATGTAGGTGCCGAGCCGGTAGACGATCAGGGCCCACAGGGTGAACCAGATCCGCTTGTGCAGTTCCGTCGCCTTGCGGAAGGCGTCGAAGTTCAGATTGGCGGCGAGCTGTTCTGCGGCCGAAGCCATTCGGCAAATCCCCTGACTCGGAAGTCCCGCTCACATAGGGCGCCGCGACCCCTATGGCGAGGTCGCCGGCGCCGCAGGGAGCCCTAGGCCTCGGCGGCCGCGGCTTCCGGCTTGGTCGTGGTGAGCTTGCCGCCGGCCTTTTCGACGGCCGCGCGGGCCGAGGCGGTGGCGGAGTAGACGGTGAGGTCGAGCTTCGACTTCAGCTCGCCTTCGCCCAGCAGCTTCACGCCGTCCTTCACCCGGCGGATGACGCCGGCCTTCAGCAGCGCGTCGGCGTCGATGGCGGCCTTGGCGTCGAGCTTGCCGGCGGCGATCGCCTGCTCGATGCGCCACAGGTTCACCTCGGCGAAGTCCTTGCGGTTGCGCGAGTTGAAGCCGCGCTTGGGCATGCGCATGTGCAACGGCATCTGGCCGCCCTCGAAGCCGGCGATCGAGACGCCGGTGCGCGCCTTCTGGCCCTTCACGCCGCGACCGGCGGTCTTGCCCTTGCCCGAGCCCGGGCCGCGGCCGACGCGCATGCGGCCCTTGGTGGAGCCTTCGCGGGGAGCGAGTTCGTTGAGTTTGGTCATGTGCGCCTCTCGTTGGAGATCTGTCGCCGGGGCGGAGGCCCCGACTCGGCTGATGTGACGGGACGAGGTGGAGGGTTAGCCCTCCACCACCTCCACAAGGTGGGCGACCTTGGCCACCATCCCGCGGACGGCGGGGGTGTCCTTAAGGGTCGAGACCCGGCCGACGCGGTTCAGGCCGAGGCCCACGAGCGTCGCGCGCTGGTCCTTGGTCCGGCGGATCGGGCTGCCGGTCTGACGGACGGTGATCTTCTTGTCGGCCATGAGCTTAACCTTCGGCTTCGGCGGCGGCCGCCGCTTCCGGCGCGGTCTGGGCCGAGGCGCCGTCGGCACGGCGGCCGATCACGTCGGAGACCTTCTTGCCGCGCTTGGCGGCGACCTGCCGCGGCGAGGCCTGGGCCTTCAGCGCCTCGAACGTCGCGCGCACCATGTTGTAGGGGTTGGACGAGCCGACCGACTTGCCGACGACGTCCTGGACGCCCAGGGTTTCGAGCACCGCACGCATCGGGCCGCCGGCGATGACGCCGGTGCCGGGAGGCGCCGCGCGCACCATCACCTTGCCTGCGCCCCAGCGGCCCGCGCCGTCGTGATGCAGGGTGCGGCTCTCGCGCAGCGGCACGCGGATCATCGACTTCTTGGCTTCCTCGGTCGCCTTGCGGATGGCTTCCGGCACTTCACGCGCCTTGCCGTGACCGAAACCCACGCGGCCCTTCTGGTCGCCGACGACCATGAGAGCGGCGAACGAGAACCGGCGACCGCCCTTCACCGTGGCGGCGACGCGGTTGATGTGCACCAGCTTCTCGACGATCTCGCTGTCGCGCTCTTCTTCGTTGCGGTTGCGACGATCGCCGCGCTGTTCGTCTCTGCGAGCCATGATCGTTCCTTAGAAATTCAGGCCGGCTTCGCGCGCGGCGTCCGCCAACGCCTTCACCCGGCCGTGATACAGATAGCCGCCGCGGTCGAAGACGACGTCCTTGACGCCCTTTTCCATCGCACGCTGGGCGACCAGGGCGCCGACCTTGGCGGCGGCGTCCTTGTCCGAGCCCTTGGCCTTGCCCTTCTCGCCTTCCAGCGAGGAGGCCGCCGCGAGCGTCACGCCGCGCTCATCGTCGATGACCTGGGCGTAGATGTTCTTGGACGAACGGAAGACCGACAGCCGCGGGCGGCCGTTCGCCACCGTCTTGAGACGGGTGCGGACGCGTTGCGCGCGGCGCTTGGTGGTGTCGCGGGGAGAGAGCGCCATGGCCTACTTCTTCTTGCCTTCCTTGCGCCGGACCTTTTCGCCCGCATAGCGCACGCCCTTGCCCTTGTAGGGCTCCGGCGGGCGGATGCGGCGGATCCGGGCGGCGGTTTCGCCGACCAGCTGCTTGTCGATGCCCGAGATCTTGATCTCGGTCTGCTTCGGCGTGGCGAAGGTGACGCCCGCCGGCGGGGGAATGTCCACGTCGTGGCTGAACCCGAGCTGCATGGAGAGCGCCTGGCCCTTCATCGCCGCACGGTAGCCGACGCCGACCAGCTCGAGCGTCTGCTCGTAGCCCTGGGTCACGCCCACGACCATGTTGTTCACCAGCGTGCGGGACAGACCCCACATCGCCTGGGCGCGGGTGGTGTCCTGGCGCTTGGTCAGCACCAGTTCGCCGCCTTCCTGCTTGACCTCGATCTCTTCGGCCACGGTCCAGCTCAGCTGCCCCTTGGGGCCCTTCACAGAGACCGTCTGGCCGTCGATCGTCACCGTCACACCGGACGGGACGGGAACCGCCTTCTTTCCGATACGAGACATCTTAGTAGACCCGGCAGAGGACTTCGCCGCCCACGTTGGCCTCGCGGGCCGCAGTGTCCGACATGACGCCCTTCGGCGTCGACAGGATCGAGATCCCGAGGCCGTTCTTCACGGGCTTCAGGTCCTTGATCGACGAATAGACGCGCCGGCCGGGCTTCGACACGCGGGCGATCTCGGCGATCACCGGCTGGCCGTCGAAGTACTTGAGTTCGATTTCGAACTCAGGGAAGGCGCCGGGCTTCTCCACCAGGTGGTAGCCGCGGATGTAGCCTTCGTCCGTCAGCACGTCGAGGACGCGCGCGCGCATCTTCGAGGCCGGCGTCATCAGCTTGCTGCGGCCGCGCGCGGCGGCGTTCTTGATGCGGGCGATCAGATCGCCGATGGGGTCGTTGACCATGAGATCCCCCTTACCAGCTCGACTTGACGAGGCCGGGGATCAACCCGTGCGAACCGAGTTCGCGCAGGGAGATACGGCTCATCTTGAGCTTGCGGTAGTAGCCGCGCGGACGGCCAGTGACCTCGCAGCGGTTGCGGATGCGGGTGGGCGACGAGTTGCGGGGCAGCTCGGCCAGCTTGAGGCGGGCGTCGAAACGCTCCTCGAGCGGCAGGGACTCGTCGTTGGCGATCGCCTTCAGCGCGTCGCGCTTGGCGGCGTGCTGCTTCACGAGCTTCTTGACCCGTTCGTTGCGGTTGACAGCGCTTTTCTTGGCCATGTCTCTGTTCCTTCCCGCCGCTTAAGCTTGCGCCTGCACGAACGGGAACTGGAATTCCCTGAGGAGCTCGCGAGCTTCCTCGTCGGTCTTCGCAGTCGTCGCGACAATGATGTCCATGCCCCAGATCTGGTCGATCTGGTCGTAGTTGATCTCCGGGAACACGATGTGCTCCTTCAGGCCCATGGCGTAGTTGCCACGGCCGTCGAAGGAGGTGGGCTTCAGGCCCCGGAAGTCCTTCACGCGCGGCAGGGCGATGGTGATCAGACGGTCGAGGAACTCGTACATCTGATCCTTGCGCAGGGTCACCTTGCAGCCGACCGTCATGCCTTCGCGCAGCTTGAAGCCGGCGATCGACGTGCGCGCCTTGGTGGCCACCGGCTTTTGACCGGCGATCTTCGCCAGGTCGGCCATGGCCGACTGGATCTTCTTCGAGTCCGCGACCGCCTCGCCGACCCCCATGTTGATGACGATCTTGTCCAGCTTGGGGATCTGCATCTCGTTGGTGTAGCCGAACTTTTCCTTCAGCTGCCCCCGGATGCGGGTGCGGTACTCGCTCTTGAGCCGCGGTTCGTAAGCCTGATCAGCCATTGATCACCTCGCCGGTCGTCTTGGCGAACCGCACCTTCTTGTCGCCTTCCACGCGGAAGCCGACGCGGGTCGGCTTGCCCTTGGAGTCGACGATGGCCACGTTCGACAGGTGGATCGACGCTTCCTTGTGCTTGATCCCGCCCTGGGGATCGAACTGGGTCGGACGCGTGTGCCGCTGGACCATGTTGAGGCCCTTCACCACCACGCGCTGTTCCTTCGGCATGACCTTCAGGACTTCGCCGTCGCGGCCCTTGTCCTTGCCGGTGAGGACCACCACGCGGTCCCCCTTCTTGATCTTCGCAGCCATCACAGCACCTCGGGGGCGAGCGAAATGACCTTCATGTGGTTCTTCGCGCGCAGCTCGCGGGGAACCGGGCCGAAGATCCGCGTGCCGATCGGCTCGCCTTGCTTGTTCACGATCACGGCCGCGTTCTTGTCGAAGCGGATCACCGAACCGTCCTTGCGCTTGATGCTCTGGCTGGTCCGAACGACGATCGCCTGCAGCACATCGCCCTTCTTCACGCGGCCGCGCGGGATCGCCTCCTTTACGGAGACGACGATGCGATCGCCGACGCCAGCGTAGCGGCGCTTGGCCCCGCCGAGCACCTTGATGCACATGACCCGGCGGGCGCCGGAATTGTCGGCGACGTCCAGGTTAGTTTGCATCTGGATCATGGTCTTCGATCCTTAGGCTTGGGCCGCGCCGCCCGAAGGCAGCACTTCCCAGGTTTTCGTCTTCGACTTGGGGGCGCACTCGATGATGCGCACGACCTCGCCGGCCTTGCAGACGTTGGCCTCGTCATGGGCGTGGTACTTCTTCGACCGGCGGACGGTCTTCTTCAGCACCGGGTGCAGGAAGGTCCGCTCGACCTTCACCACCACCGTCTTGTCGCCCTTGTCGGAGACGACAACGCCTTCGAGAATTCGCTTCGGCATTCGTCCTATCTCCTCAGGCCTGGGCCTGCTTGCCGCGCAGCACGGTCTTGATGCGCGCGATATCCTTGCGCACCTCGCCCACGCGGTGGGTCTTCTCGATCTGCCCGGTCGCCTTCTGGAAGCGCAGGTTGAACTGCTCCTTCTTCAGGGAGACGAGCTGCTCGTTCAGCTGGTCGGGCGTCATGCCCCGGATTTCGTCGATCTTCATCACGCGTGCTCCACCGGCGCGTCGATGCGGGTGACGATGCGGGTGCGGACCGGGAGCTTCGCCGCGCCGAGGCGCAGGGCTTCACGGGCCACGTCGTCGGGCACGCCGTCGATTTCGAACATGATCCGGCCGGGGTGCACCCGGGCGGCCCAGTAGTCCACGGAGCCCTTGCCGGAGCCCATCCGCACTTCGGCGGGCTTACCGGTGACGGGGACGTCCGGATAGATGCGGATCCACACCCGGCCCTGACGCTTCATCTGGCGGGTGATCGCGCGGCGGGCCGCCTCGATCTGCCGCGCGGTGATGCGCTCGGGCTCCATCGACTTCAGGCCGTACGAGCCGAAGTTCAGCGTGAAGCCGCCCTTGGCCGTCCCGTGGATACGGCCCTTGAACTGCTTGCGATACTTGGTGCGCTTAGGGGAAAGCATCTCTCAGTCCTCAGGCGTTCTGCGGCTCGCCGCGGCGCTCGCGGCGCGGGCCGCGGTCCGGACGGTCGCCGCGCTCACGGCCACCCTCGCCCGCAGGCCCACTCTCGCCGGCCAGGCGCTTGTCGAGGGCCATCGGGTCGTGGTCCAGGACCTCGCCCTTGAAGACCCACACCTTCACGCCGATGACGCCGTAGGTGGTCTTGGCCTCGGTGAAGCCGTAGTCGACGTCGGCGCGCAGAGTGTGCAGCGGCACGCGGCCTTCGCGATACCATTCCATCCGCGCGATCTCGGCGCCGCCGAGACGGCCCGACACGTTGATCCGGACGCCCTTGGCGCCCAGGCGCATGGCCGACTGCATCGCGCGCTTCATGGCTCTACGGAACGCGACCCGGCGCTCGAGCTGCTGGGCGATGTTCTCGGCCACCAGCTGGGCGTCGGTCTCGGGCTTGCGCACTTCCACGATGTTCAGATGGACTTCGCCCTCGGTGATGGCGGCGATGTCCTTGCGCAGCTTCTCGATGTCCGCACCCTTCTTGCCGATGATCACGCCGGGGCGCGCGGCATAGATGGTGATGCGGCACTTCTTGTGCGGACGCTCGATGATGATCCGCGAGACGCCGGCCTGGTACAGGCGCTTCTTCAGGAAGCGGCGGACCTTGATGTCCTCGTGCAGCAGGCGGCCGTACTCAGGGCCGTCGGCGAACCAGCGGGAATCCCAGGTGCGGTTGATGCCGAGGCGGAGCCCGACCGGATTGATTTTCTGACCCATCAGGCGGCCTCACCCACTTCGCGGACCACGATCGTGATCTCGCTGAACGGCTTCTCGACGCGCGACGCACGGCCGCGGGCGCGGGCGTGGAAGCGTTTCATCACGAGGTTCTTGCCCACGAACGCCTCGGCGACAACGAGCGAGTCGATGTCGAGGTTGTGGTTGTTCTCGGCGTTGGAGATGGCCGAGTAGAGCGCCTTGCGCACATCGTTGGCGATGCGCTTGGGGCTGAACTCCAGCTCGTTGAGGGCGCGCTGAACCTTGAGGCCACGGATCGACTGGGCCACGAGGTTGAGCTTGCGCGGGCTGGTGCGGAGCGTGCGCACCTTGGCCACGGCCTCGGCCTCCGAGTAACGGCGAGCTTTCGCTTGCTTGCTCATCTTACTTCCTCTTGGCCTTCTTGTCGGCCGCGTGGCCCGGGAAGAAGCGGGTGGGCGCGAACTCGCCCAGCTTCATGCCGACCATGTCTTCCGAGACGAGCACCGGAACGTGCTTGTGACCGTTGTGCACGCCGAACGTCAGGCCCACGAACTGGGGCATGATGGTCGAGCGGCGCGACCAGGTCTTGATCACGTCCTTGCGGCCGGAGCTCTGAACGGCTTCGGCTTTCTTGAGCAGGTATCCGTCGACGAACGGACCTTTCCAGACGGAGCGGGTCATGGCTTAGCGGGCCTTCCGAGCGTGACGCGAGCGGATGATGAACTTGTCCGTCGCCTTGTTCTTGCGGGTCTTTCGGCCCTTCGTGGGCTTGCCCCAGGGGGTGACCGGGTGACGGCCGCCCGAGGTGCGGCCTTCGCCGCCGCCGTGCGGGTGGTCGATCGGGTTCATGGCGACGCCGCGGACGTGCGGACGGCGGCCCTTGTGGCGGGTCCGGCCGGCCTTCCCGAGGCTCTCGTTCATGTGGTCGGGATTCGAAACCGCGCCCACCGTGGCCATGCAGGTGTCCATCACCATGCGCAGCTCGCCCGAATTCAGGCGGATCTGGGCGTAGCCGGCGTCGCGGCCGACCAGCTGGGCGTAAGTCCCGGCCGAACGCGCGATCTGACCGCCCTTCATGGGCTTCAGCTCGACGTTGTGGATGATGGTCCCGATCGGCATGCCGCGCAGCGGCATGGCGTTGCCCGGCTTCACGTCCGCCTTCTCCGAGGCGACCACGGTGTCCCCGGCCTTCAGGCGCTGCGGCGCCAGGATGTAGGCCAGTTCGCCGTCCTCGTACTTCACCAGGGCGATGAAGGCCGAACGGTTCGGGTCGTACTCCAGGCGCTCGACCGTGGCGGGCACGTCGAACTTGCGGCGCTTGAAGTCGATCACGCGATAGAGGCGCTTGGCGCCGCCGCCGCGGAAGCGGACGGCGATGCGGCCGTTGCCGCCGCGGCCGCCCGACTTGGACAGGCCCTCGACCAGCGACTTCTCCGGCCGACCCTTGTGGAGCTCGGACTTGTCGACCAGGACCAGCTGGCGGCGGCCCGGCGACGTCGGATTGAACTGCTTCAGAGCCATCGGATCAGAGCCCCGTGGTGATGTCGATCGACTGGCCTTCGGCCAGGGTCACGATCGCTTTCTTGACGTCCGAGCGCCGGCCCTTGATGCCGCGGAAGCGCTTGGTCTTGCCCTTGACGTTCAGGGTGTTGACCTTCGTGACGTTGACCTTGAACAGCGCCTCGACGGCCGAGGCGATCTCGTCCTTCGTGGCGTCGGCGGCGACGCGGAACACCACCTTGTTCTGCTCGGACAGCAGGGTGGCCTTCTCGGTGATCACCGGCGACAGGATGGTGTCGTAGTGGCGAACGGTGGGCTCGACGGCCATCACGCGGCCTCCTTAGCGGGCTGGAAGCGCGCCTGGATCGCGTCGACCGCGTCCTTGGTCAGGACCAGGGTCCTGCGGCGCAGCACGTCATAGACGTTCAGGCCGGCGTTCGGCAGCACGTCCACGTTCGGGATGTTGCGCGCGGCGAGCTTGAAGTTGTTGTCGACTTCCGCGCCGGCGATCACCAGGGCGTGGGTCACGCCGATCTTGCCGAGCTGCTCGCGAAGGGCGGCCGTCTTGGCCTCCTTGATCGAGACCGAGTCGACCACGATCAGGGCGCCGTCCTTGGCCTTGGCGCTGAGCGCGTGCTTCAGGGCCAGCGCACGGAGCTTCTTGGGCAGGTCGAAGGCGTGGCTGCGCACCACCGGGCCGTGAGCCTTGGCGCCGCCGACGAACTGGGCCGCCCGGCGCGAGCCGTGACGGGCGCCGCCGGTGCCCTTCTGCTTGTACATCTTCTTGCCCGTACGAGAGACCTCGTTGCGGACCTGGATCTTGTGGGTGCCGGCGCGGCGTTTGGCGAGCTGCCAAGTGACGACGCGCTGCAGGATGTCGCCGCGGATCTCTTCGATGCCGAAGATGTCGTCGGCCAGCTCGATCGAGCCGCCCTTCCCGCCGTCGAGCTTGATGACGTCGAGTTTCATTACGCTTGATCCCCAACTTCGGTGGCCTGGGCCTCTTCGGCCGGCGCTTCCGTCACCGCCGGCTCTTCGGCGGCGGCCTGCGCCTGCGCGGGCTCGCCAGCCTTGCGGAACGCGCCCGGCTTCGGGGCGTCGGCCGGCAGCGGCGACTTCACCGCGTCGCGGACCTTGACGAACGAGCCTTCCGAGCCCGGGACGGCGCCCTTGACCAGGATCAGGCCGCGCTCGGCGTCCACGCGCCAGACGGTCAGGTTGAGAGTGGTGACGGTTTCCTGGCCGAGGTGACCGGCCATCTTCTTGCCCTTGAAGGTGCGGCCCGGATCCTGGCGCTGGCCGGTCGAACCGTGCGAGCGGTGCGACACGGACACGCCGTGGGTGGCGCGCAGGCCGCCGAAGTTCCAGCGCTTCATGGCGCCGGCGAACCCCTTACCGACGGTCACGCCGGTGATGTCGATCTTCTGGCCCGGGACGAAGTGGTCGGCGGTGATCTCCGCGCCCACATCGATGAGGTTGTCCTCGGAGACCTTGAACTCGACCAGCTTGGCCTTCGGCTCGACCTCGCCCTTGGCGAAGTGGCCGCGCAGCGCCTTGGTGGTGTTCTTGGGCTTCTTCTTGCCCGCGCCGAGCTGGAGGGCGACGTAGCCGTCCTTGTCGCTCGAACGATGGGCGACGACCTGGCAGCCCTCAAGGCTGAGGACCGTCACGGGTACGTGGGCGCCCGCTTCGTCGAAGAAGCGCGCCATGCCCAGCTTCTTGGCGATCACGCCGGTTCGCATCGGACCGATCCCCTTAGAGCTTGATCTCGACGTCCACGCCGGCGGACAGGTCGAGCTTCATGAGCGCGTCCACGGTCTGCGGGGTGGGGTCGACGATGTCGAGCACGCGCTTGTGCGTGCGGATTTCGAACTGCTCGCGCGACTTCTTGTCGATGTGCGGCGAGCGGTTGACGGTGAACTTTTCGATGCGGGTGGGCAGCGGGATAGGCCCGCGCACGGTCGCGCCGGTTCTCTTGGCCGTGTTGACGATCTCGCGAGTGGAATGGTCCAGCACGCGGTGATCGAAGGCTTTGAGCCGAATGCGGATGTTCTGACGATCCATATCGCTCTTTTGTTTCCCTACAGACGGCGGCCCGCCCGCGTGATCTCGACCATTTCAAAGACCAGCCCGAACCCTCAGATGAGAGCCCGTACGCGATAGTCCGCACAAACGACTTAGGCCCGCGCGAACCCGCGAGGGCCTACTCCCGAAACGCTTGAATTAAGCACTGTCTCGAGCCGTTCTGCGAACCGCGTCTGCACCGAAGCGCACAGCCGGTCCAACAGGAGGCGCGTAAATACCGATGCGACTCGCCTCCGTCAAGGGGCGGCCGCCGCCGAGTTGACCCGCGCGCGTCACATGTAGTGGCGCTGCATGTGGAGCGGCAGGCGCGACGGGGCGGCGTCGGTCAGCATCCAGGTCATGGCGCGATAGGCGGTGACCGTGCCGGGCTTCCAGTTCGGGACGATCAGCAGGTCGCCCACGCGGATGAAGTCGTTGATGTAGGTCTCGCTGGCTCGGCTATCGAGCACGACCTCGGACTTGCCCCCGGGGGTCACATAGAACAGCCGGCCGGGCCACTCGCTGACCAGGTAGGCGTCGCGGTCGATCGGGGCTACGCCGTCCGCCTGGCCAAGGCCCGTGGCCAGCACCTTCGCTGCGCGGGTGGCGTAGTCCAGGGCCAGCAGCTTGCCCTCCATGGTCGTGACCAGCAGGCGGCCCGGCTCCGGCAGCAGGCCGTTGACGGACTTGAGCTCCGGGTCCTCGGCCCAAACCGTCATGCCGCCATCCTCGAGCGCAAAGATCCGCCCGGTCCCGGAATCGGCGACGAGCACCCTTCCGTCCGGCGCGACCGCCACGTCGTTGAGGAAGGTCGCGCCCGGCGCCGGATAGCGGGCCGCGACGCGGGCCCCCGCGACGTCGATCTCGACCAGCTCGTCGATGTCGGACACATAGAGCCGGCCCCCCGCGACGATCGCGCCCTTGGGCGCGTTGAGGCCGGTCACCCATTTACGCTGCAGCATCTTTCCGCCCAGGGAGATACGGCTGATGAAGCCGTTCCCATCCTTGACGTCCCCCTCCCCGCCCACGTTGGCCACGTAGAGCGTGCGGCCGTCGCCGGCCAGGGCCACGCTCTCGGGTTCCGCCAGGCCCGCGAGGGTCCAGACCGGGGCGCGGCCGTCCTCCGCCCGTTCCTTCGGCGGCGCGCCGCAGCCCGCGGCCAGGATCGCAAGCGCCAGCGCCCAGATCCGCATCGGCTCAGCCTCCGATGTCGACCGAGCCGGAGCCCATGATGGTCTTGGACACTTCGCCGGTGACCTCGTCGGCGTGGACGTCGCCGGAGCCGGCGATGCGGACGCGCAGGCTGTCGGCCACGCCCCGGAAGTCGACGTCGCCCGAGCCGGCCACCGAGACCTTCATGGTCGTGGCCCGTCCCCCGCCGACGAGCACGTCGCCGGAGCCGGCGATCGACACCTCCAGGGGGCCCGAGATCGAGCGGACGCTGGCCGAGCCGGATCCGGCGATCGAGACGTCCAGGCCGCCCCGCACCTCGGCGGCCGCAATGTCCCCCGAGCCGGCCACGCGCACGCGCAGGTCGCCGCTGGAGCCCATGCGGGTATCGCCCGAACCTGCCTGGCTGACCTTCGCCGCGCCCTCGACATTGGCCACGATCCAGTCGCCGCAGCCAGCGTTGTCGAGGTCGACGCTGGCCGAGCGGCCCACGGCCCCGAAGACGGCGCCGCCGGCGTCGACCTTCACGTCGCGAGGGGTCCGGATCACCACCTGGGGCATCTCGTCGTAGGCGAACGAGCCCACCCCCCGGACGTCCACGGAGGATCTCTCACCGGACCCGCGGCAGTTGCGGATCTTCCGGTCGAGGTCGCCGTCGACGATGGTCCGGTCGCCGAGGGTGCGGACCTGGAGCGGCAGCTTGGCGTTGGCGCGGATGACTTCCACGCGGACGTCGGCGCGGTCCTCCGGGACGACCGTGACGCGGGCGACCGCGTCCTTGATTTCCACGGAGGCGGCCTGCGCCGCGTTGACGCCAAGTAGCGTCGCCGCCGCCGCCGCCGCTACCGAGAAGTGCCGAGCACGCATCACCCTCTCCAAGTTCGAGATCTTGGGGGGAACGCTAGTCCCACGAGAGTGCTGCCACAGCTTAAATCGAGGTCATGACCTATTTGTCATGGGTCGGCGCCATTTGAACTCGGCTACTGCGCCCGCATGGACGAGCGCTATCGTAGTGTCCGCGCCGGCGTGGAGACCCTCGCTCCGCGGTTGCAGTTGCCTCGGCATCGGCATCGCGCGGGCTATGCGACCGTGATCCTGTCGGGCGCCATGGTCGAAGCCAGTTTCGCGGGTCGCTTCCACGTGCGGCCAGGCGATGTCCTGCTGCATGGGCGCTTCGATTGTCATGGCAACTGGCCGATGGGACGCGCCGCGCCCACGATCCTTCGACTGCCGTGGTTCGATGATCGCCTGGAAGGACACTTCCACGTGGACGATCCTGATCGCCTTGCGCAAGCCGCCGAACGCGACCCGCACGAAGCCGCTTGCCTGCTTGAGCAGCAATTGCGGCCGGTCGCAGGCGGTGACCGCGACTGGCCTGAGCAGTTGGCGGACGATCTGTCGGCTAGTCCGAGCCTTTCCATCCGCGGCTGGGCCGCGCGTCAGGGGCTGGCGCCTTCAACCGTGTCGCGCGGGTTTCGCGCCGCGTTCGGAGTCTCCCCTCAGCGTTACCGGCTGGAGTCTCGGGCGCGGCAGGCCTGGCGTTCGGTGCTTGATTGCGAAACGCCGCTCACGCCACTGGCGTACGATCACGGCTTCGCCGACCTGGCGCACCTCAGTCGCAGCATCCGAGATCTGACGGGGCTTTCACCGGCGCAATGGCGCCGGGGTGGACCTCAATTGCGTTCAAGCTGGACCATCGTCGCACCTGTAGAGTCCCGCGACATGACCGCGCCTTAGGCGCTCACGGATTCACAGTCATGACGTTGTTGAACCGTCGCCGACTAATCAGCATGGCGACCGCACTGGGCGCATCGGCCGCCTGGAGCTCGGCGCGAGCTCGTCGCTCGCGCCTAAAGTGGACCGAGCGGCGCGACCTGTTTCCAGAAGGTGTCGCCTCAGGCGATCCTCAGGCCGAAAGTGTGATCCTATGGACCCGCCGTCCCCCCAGGCTCCTCGGCGAGACCCCACGCCTATTGGTGGAGGTCGCCCTTGATGATGATTTCTCGAGGGTGATCGCGGAGGCGCCCGCCGAACTCTCTGCGGACACCGACTGGACGACGCGCGTGCTGGTGGGCGGTCTGCGGCCGGGACGCGTATACTGGTATCGTTTCGTCGACCAAGAGGGCCTAGGGAGCCGGATCGGACGTACGATCACGGCTCCGGCCGCGGACGCCGACCGCGCGGTTCGCTTCACGTTCGTAAGCTGCCAGAACGCCCAGGCTGGGGCGATGAACGCCTACCGGCGCATGATCTACGAAGACGAACTGGCGCCGCCGGACCAGCGGCTCGACTTCGTCCTGCACCTCGGCGACTTCATCTACGAGGTCGTCTGGTACCCGGAAGATCGCGCGAGCTACTACGACCGCCAGATCATGGAACTCGTGCGGTACGAACATGGTCAGAAGGTCGCCGACTTCCATGTGCCGACGACCCTCGACGATTATCGCGCCGTGTATCGCGCGTACCTGCGTGACCCGGATCTGCAAGACGCGCGCGCCCGATGGCCGTTCGTTCCCATCTGGGACAATCATGAGTTCTCCTGGCGAGGATTCCAGAGCGTCGCCAAGCTCGGCGACCAGGTTATCTGGGCGCAGACAAGAAAGGTCGCGGCCAACCAGGCCTGGTTCGAGTATCAGCCGGCGCGCGTACGCCATGCCGGAGGCTTGAACAGGTTCAAGGCGCCCGCGGTTCTGGACGCGCCCGTCGTCAACTACGACAGCGACGGCCTTGGAACCGAACCCAACAACATCGCCGCGGTCCACAGCCTCGAGGTCTTCCGCAGTCTCACCTTCGGGCGACACGTCGAGCTGATCATCACTGATCAGCATAGCTATCACAGTGAGGATCCGTCGGACCGGCCCGAGGCCGAGGCGCTAAGCGATCCGGACTTTCCCGGCTTCGCGGCGGAGGAGGTCATGGAGATACTTGACGCTGGCCGCGCCTACGATGGGGGGCGACCGCCCCCCACGATCCGGTTCGGCGCGAACGAAGTACCCAACTATCGAAGGAACGAACCGCCCGTCACCATACTCGGCGCGAGGCAGAAAGCCTGGTTCCTGAATCGGCTGAAGTCCTCGCGGGCAACCTGGAAGGTGTGGGGCTGCTCCAACGGCACGCTGGATTGGCGCGCAGACCTTCAGAACTTGCCGCCCGGTCTTACCAAGCCATGGCCGGGACAAGGCTATGCAGGCTTCGGCACCGGCGACTGGAGCGGGGCGCACATGGAGCGCGCCGAGATCTATGATCTCGTTCGAGACCGCGGCATCACCGGCTTTGCGACGGTCTGCGGCGATCGACACAGCTTCTGGGCGGGATTGTCGGCAAAAGCCCTTCCGCCCAAGTCGTTCGAACCCGTTGGCGTCGCGTTTGTCACGGGCTCAGTTTCAGCGCCCGGCACGCTTGAGGGAAGCGAGCATCGCGCCTCGCTGAAGACTCACAAGCTTCGACCGTTGTTCCTGATCGACCGCCCCGACGCCGACCGCCCCGAGCCCTCCATGAACATGCTGCTGCGGCACGGTGTCCGCTCCTGCCTCGAGTACGCCGAAAGCGGCGACATCCATCGGGCGCGCGAGGCGTCGAACCCCGAACTTGCCCCTCACCTCGCGTTCGTCGACATGGGCGGCCATGGGTATGGAAAGGTGACCGTGACCGGCGACGCCTTCGAGACCGAGTTCGTCTGCATCCCCAGGCCCATCTCCCGCGCCCCGACCTCGGACGGCGGCCCGATCCTCTACCGTGTGCTGCATCGCGCGCCGCTGTGGAGGGCGGGCGAGCGGCCGCGTTTGGAACAGAAAGTGGTCGAAGGCGATCCCAAGCTGTCGATCTGAACTGCAAGCAAAAAGGGCCGCCGGGGTTTCCCGGCGGCCCTTCGCATGGGGTCTCAGGTAAGCGGTTCGCCTACTTGATGATCTTGGAGACGACGCCGGAGCCGACCGTGCGGCCGCCCTCGCGGATGGCGAAGCGCAGGCCCTGGTCCATGGCGATCGGCGTGATCAGCTCGACGGTCAGCTCGGCGTTGTCGCCGGGCATGATCATCTCCACGCCTTCCTTCAGCTTGATGATCCCCGTCACGTCCGTCGTCCGGAAGTAGAACTGCGGACGGTAGTTCGTGAAGAACGGCGTGTGACGGCCACCCTCCTCCTTCGTCAGGATGTAGGCCTCCGCCAGGAACTCCGTGTGCGGCGTGATCGAGCCCGGCTTGCACAGCACCTGGCCGCGCTCCACGTCCTCGCGCTTCGTGCCGCGCAGCAGAACGCCCACGTTGTCGCCCGCCTCGCCCTGGTCCAGGAGCTTGCGGAACATCTCAACGCCCGTGCAGGTCGTCTTCTGAACCGGACGGATGCCGACGATCTCGACTTCCTCGCCGACCTTCACAACGCCCTTCTCGATCCGGCCCGTCACCACCGTGCCGCGGCCCGAGATCGAGAACACGTCTTCCACCGGCATCAGGAACGGCAGGTCCTTCGGACGCTCAGGCTGCGGAATGTACTCGTCCACCGCCTTCATCAGCTCCAGGATCTTCTCCTCGCCGATCTGCGGATCACGACCTTCCACCGCCGCCAGCGCCGAGCCCTTGATGATCGGAATGTCGTCGCCCGGGAACTCGTACGAAGACAGAAGCTCGCGAACCTCCATCTCCACCAGGTCCAGCAGCTCCTCGTCGTCGACCATGTCGACCTTGTTCATGAACACCACCAGCGCCGGAACGCCCACCTGGCGCGCCAGCAGGATGTGCTCGCGCGTCTGCGGCATCGGACCGTCCGCCGCCGACACCACCAGGATCGCGCCGTCCATCTGCGCCGCGCCCGTGATCATGTTCTTCACGTAGTCGGCGTGACCAGGGCAGTCCACGTGCGCGTAGTGACGGTTCTGCGTCTCGTACTCCACGTGCGCCGTGTTGATCGTGATCCCGCGCGCCTTCTCCTCCGGCGCCGCGTCAATCTCCTCGTACTTCTTCGCCGTCGCACCGCCCGTCTTCGCCAGCGTCATGGTGATCGCCGCCGTCAGCGTCGTCTTCCCATGGTCCACGTGGCCGATCGTGCCAATGTTGCAGTGCGGCTTGTTCCGTTCAAACTTCTCTTTGGCCAT
>JBMOOD010000036.1:0-191165 GCA_049323595.1 Pseudomonadota bacterium | reverse complement strand
CCCGCAGCGCTCCTGGCTGCGGAGAGCTTCGCTCAGATTGCGCTCGGCTCATGACCTCTCCCGGCTGTCGTCAGGGGGTCAATTTTCCCTGTCGCCGGGGGGTCAGTTTTCCATGTCGCCTGACACTCCGCCTTTACGCGTAGAACCTGAGGTTCTGAAGGCCGACGCCCTGAAGTTCGTAGACGAGACGTTCCCGACTGTCGCCGACAGCGTGTCGGAAGACCTCCGTCCAAGCCTCTTCCTGTATTTGTGTGCGCAAGTGACCGGTGCCTATCGCGTCGAGTATCGCGAGACGCTGAGTGACGAAGAGCGGGAGGCCTTCGGCGAGGTAATGTGGAACGCCTCACTTACGCGGTTCGTCGATCGCTTCGGTCGTCACACACCGGTTGATGATGATGACTTCGATCCGGAGGCCGAGCTTGCCGAGTGGTTCGACGACTGCGCCTCGCTCTGGGCCGACTTCATCGAGCGTGCCCAGGACGGGCACCTTGAACAGGCATGGCTTTTCGCCCTCAGGAAGAACTATTTCGAGTCTCAAGCTCCCGAGTGGGTGGACGCCCAGACCGAGATTGCGGTGAAGCTTGCTCGGCAGCTTCCCGCGCTCACGTAGCTATCAGCGGCCTGCAAACGTCATCCTCGTTGCGGGCCTGGGTTGGCCTGCCCAAGACCCGCGGCTATATGAGCCGTCCGTGCGGGCGTGGCGGAATTGGTAGACGCACTCGGTTTAGGTCCGAACGCTTCACGGCGTGGGGGTTCGAGTCCCTCCGCCCGCACCATCTCACGCGACGCCGAACGGCGGCGCCTAATTACGCCGAACGGCGCATGGTGAAAAACGAGCCGAACGGCGAGCCTGAGTTCCTGGCGCCCGAACGGGCGCAGCTCCTTACGCCGGCATCATGCCGCCCAGCTAGCGGACAAGGCCTCAGCCTGGCGGAGTACAGTTTGCACAGCAGCGTCCTGGAGATCGGGCGGATAGCCATGCTTGCGCAGAATCCGCTTCACCAGCACGCGCATTCGCGCTCGGGCGCTTTCGCGATGAGACCAATCGACGGTGACGCTGCCCTTCAGGCTGACAAGCAGTTCGTGAGCAATCACCTTCAGCGAATCGTTTCCCATCACCTCGACCGCGTTCTCGTTTTCAGCGAGCGCATCGTAAAAGGCGATCTCGTCCTGTGATAAGCCCTCGTCCTCGCCACGCCTGCGGGCGGCGCGGACCTCCTTGGCCAGTTCGATAAGCTCTTGCAGCACCTCGACCGTGCTGATCGCGTTGGTATGGTAGCGGGCGATCGCGGCTTCCAGCCGCTCCGAAAAGCGTTTGGTCTCGACCACGTTGGTCTTGCTGCGCGAACGGATCTCATCGTTCAAGAGCTTGCGCAGAGCTTCCAGCGCCAAATTCTTCTTTTCGAGCTGCTGAACTTCCGCGAGAAACTCGTCTGAAAGGATCGAGATGTCAGGTGTGCTGATGCCGGCGGCACTGAGGATGTCCACGATCTCGGTGGAGACCACCGCCCGATCTAGGATTTGCTGAATGGCAAACTCCCGATCGATCCCGTTTCTCCCATCGCTGACCGCGGCTTTGACGAGGGCGGCCCTCACGGTCTGGAAGAAGCCGACCTCATCCCGGATGTCGCGGGCCTCATCGCTCGCCGAGGCTAGGGCGAACGCCTTGGACAGGGCCAAAACTGCATCCTGATAGCGACGGTTCTCGCGCCTCTTTCCATCTTCGGTCGCCTCCCTGGCCGCGGCTTCATGTTGCCGGGACAGAATCCACTCGATGGCTTCGGCCAGCACTATGAGGCGTTCATGGGGTGTCCCAGCCAAGCCCCGCGCATAGTCGAAGCCGTGGTACATCGCCTTTACGACTTCGTACTTCTCAACCAGCACCGCGACAGCCTCGGCCTCATCGATGCCCGCTTGGCGCTGGTCAGCGCCTGAATATTGGCCAAGAGCGTTCTTCAGGTTTTGGGCGATTCCGATGTAATCGACGACCAGACCCGCAGGTTTGTCCCGGAACACGCGATTGACGCGGGCTATGGCCTGCATCAAGCCGTGCCCCTTCATCGGCTTATCGACATACATGGTGTGCATCGATGGGGCGTCAAAGCCGGTTAGCCACATGTCGCGCACGATCACTAGCTTGAGCGAGTCCTTGGGGTCCTTGGCGCGCTTAGCCAAGAGATCGCGACGCGCCTTGCTCCCGATATGCGGTTGCCAGTCCTGCGGATCTGCGGCCGAGCCAGTCATGACGATCTTGATCGCGCCTGCAGCGTCATCGTTGCTATGCCAATCAGGCCGCAGAGCGACGATGTGTCGATAGAGCGCGACGCAAATCCGACGGCTCATGCAGACCACCATCGCTTTGCCGTCGAGGGCGGCGATACGATCCTCAAAATGGCGAACAAGATCGGCCGCAACCATGGCCAGCCGCTTCTCGGACCCGACCAACGCCTCTACCGTCGCCCATTTGCGCTTGATCCGCTCCCGCTCAGTACTCGCTTCGTCTTCGGTCAGCTCCTCGATCTCGGCGTCGATCTTGGGCTTTTCGTCTGCGGATAGCTCGATGCGAGCCAAGCGGCTTTCATAATAGATCGGAACCGTCGCACCGTCCTCCACGGCGCGGCTGATATCATAGACGTCGATATAATCGCCGAAGACCGCTGGCGTATTCACGTCGTCCTTTTCGATCGGCGTTCCAGTGAAGCCGATAAAGGAAGCGTTAGGCATTGCGTCGCGCAAGTATTTGGCAAAGCCGTAGGAAATTTCGCCGGTCTTCTGTTCCATCCGCGCACGAAAGCCGTACTGGCTGCGGTGCGCCTCATCGGCAATGACAACGATGTTGCGACGGTCAGAGAGCAAGGGGTAAGTAGTCTCTCCCGATACGGGCGAAAATTTCTGTATGGTCGTGAAGATCACGCCGCCGGAAGCGCGGTTCAGCGCCGACCGGAGATCGTCGCGACTGTCGGCTTGGACGGGGGTCTGCCGGATCAGGTCACGACACATGGAGAAGGTGGCGAACAGCTGGTCGTCGAGGTCGTTGCGGTCCGTGATGACCACGATCGTCGGATTTTCCATGCCGGGATGGCGAACGAGCTGTCCCGCGTAAAAGGCCATCAACAGGCTCTTGCCGGACCCTTGGGTGTGCCAGATCACGCCGATCCGCTTGTCGCCCTTGGGATAGGCTTCCACGCCGGGAAGGCCGTACACCGCCGGATCCTCTTGGAGCCCGCTGGAATAGTTCGATGCAGCCGTTGAGCCACCATTCAAGGCCAGAGCCCGGATTGTTGAATCCACAGCGCGCTTGACCGCATGAAATTGATGATAACCCGCGATGATCTTCGCGAGGCCAGAACCGGTTTCACCGAACACGGTGAAGTCCTGAACAAGATCGAGCAGGCGGCGTCGGTCGAAAACGCCCTCGATTAGAACGCTGAGCTCCGGCTGCCCTTTGGCTGCAATGACCTTACCGTCAGTGGTTCGCCAAGGCATGAATCGCTCCTGATCGGCTGTAAGCGAGCCGATCCGAGCCTTAATGCCGTCGGAGGTAACCAGGACCGCATTGGTTCGGAACAGTGCGGGTATCTGCGTCTTGTAGGTCTGAAGCTGGTTATGCGCGCCTGAAAGGGTCGCATTCTCCCCGCCGGGCGCCTTCAGTTCAATCACGCCGAGCGGTAGGCCGTTGACGAAGATGACGACATCCGGCCGCCGGTTGGCGTTGCCCTCGATGACCGTGAATTGGCGCGTCGCCAGCCAGTCATTCTGGCCAACATCCTCAAAGTCGATCAGACGAACCTTGTCGCCTCGAATTGTGCCATCCTCACTGTAGAATTCTACGTCTACGCCTTCGACCATGAGCTTATGAAGGCGGCGGTTCTCTTCAACGACAGATGGCTTTTCTGTCGCGAGCACTTTGCGCAGCGCATCGCCGCGCGCTTCGACGGGGATCGTGGGATTTAGGCTTTCGATCGCGGCCGCCAGGCGCTTTACGAGCACCACGTCTGCGTATGCTTCGCGTTCCGGCACCTTGCCGTCCGGGCCGATGTCCGCATCGCTCGCTACCGTGTACCCCAGCCCGACCAACTGGTCCAAAACCACTTGTTCGACCGCAGCTTCAGAAAGATAGGCCATCAGGCGACCTCGACATCCTGAGGCGACGCGGCGGCCTTCGCTTCACGGCAGGCGTTCAGAACAGATTTGTAGGCTTCGCGGTCAACCCCGAACAGAAGGCGGGAGGTTTCGACAACCAGCGAGACCTCCTCACCGTCGGGCAGGACCACGATCGCGCGGAGAAGGCCGTCGTCGTCGAGTTCCGCTCGCAGCGAAGCGAATTCATCGATAGCGGCATTGGACGTTTCGAAGCGCTCATAGGGCTCGAAAGTCCGGACCGGGTCGGGTTCTCGTTCGAGATAAGCCTCATGCAGGAACGTCACAATCGCATCTGCCGCAAGTAAAGCGGACCGCCGATGATGTGCTGAAAGCTTCTTACTCAAGCCTTCCTTGCCGTGGCTTATTGTCCCGGCGAGATCGCGGAATTTGCCAAGCGCTTCAGTCAGGTTGTAGTGTTGGGAAATAACCTTGCTGAAAGGGTCGTCTCGGCGCTCAACGATTGCCATCAGTCGAAACGCTGCGGACACCCAATTGTTGAAGCTCGGATGCGCGTTCCGAATTGGGCTGTCGGGCCACTTCTCGATCGGGTTCAGTGGATCGTCCAGCTCCTGAATCAAAAGCCGGCACGCGCATTCGACAAAACCCTTCGCTGCGTCGATGCAGGCATCGTTCTCGTCGGCAAATTCCCGTTCGAGAGTCTCAAACGTTTGCTGCAGCATCGGCGCATGGCGCCAGTGAGTGCAGAACGCCTTGATGCCCGGATACCAGTCCGCGCTCATGCCCGCCTCGGCGCTGGTCTGCGCGCCGCGCCTGGCCGCTCGCGCGCCCGCAGCAGTATCTCGGGAGGGGTCACAATGCGGGTCATGTGGCTTCGCCGACGATCTTCTCGGCGTCCCTCACCCGCACCTCACCTGACATCAATTTCGGAAGCAGGAAATCGCGCGTGGCGGCCAGCGACCGGCTTTCCTTTTCATTGGAGACGATACGGGCGAGCAGCGGCTCCGCGACGTCATCGAAGGCACGCAGAATGTCGCTCGATGGTACAGTGACTCTTATCGGCCGGAAATTTGCTTTGCTGATTTCCTGGAAGGTCGAGCCGTTCGCGTTTTGGTGGACCGTCTCCATGTTAGCTTGCGCCCATAGCCAGACGAACGCGTTCGACAGGCGTTTCCGGCAGATCATAGCGATGAAACCTTGGTTCACCGCAACCGGGATTTGAGCAATCGCCAGATAACCTACCGGCGCTCGCGACGAGAGCAGCACAGTGCCCACAGGAAGAAGTCCGGAGCTGATTTGCGAAAGGCCGCTCTCGGTAATGCGGCGTTCGGTGCTCAACAGGACGGGCGTACTTATTGAAGCTAAGTCTTTGGGTGTGGCCCACCCGATCTCTCCGCCCCAGAACTCGGAATTCTTTGTGCTCGGCGTAGAGCCACCAACGACATCGACCTCTTGGCCAATTGTCGAAGTAAACCATCCCCGCGGCTGGTTGTCATTGCCGAGGCTGTCGGGAAAAGTGGACCATATTTCTGGCGCCAAGTACGGTTCGCGACCCATCATCTTGGCACGGGTTGGACCGAAGTCGACGAACCAGTCCTTGAAGACGGCCTGCGCCGTGGCTTCTAGCGTCTCATTCATCCGGCGGTTCAACTCGATCTTGTCGTCGAGCGTCGATATTAGACTGCTAATTGGACGCTGTAGTTCAATCGGGGGTATTGTAAGGTTTAGGCAGCGCTGGGACGTCAAGCTGACGTAGCCTGCCATGTCGGTTTCCCCCGATCGCACAAGAAAATCTCGGAGAAATGCGGGGGATCTCATGTAGACATAAAGAAAGTCTTGAATCAGAACTTCCGCGTTAGTGCTTCTCCAAAATGTTGTCTGCGGACTACAAACAAATTCGGGCGCGTCAAGTGGTGCGCGAGCAATCTTCCCGACAGTTCCCTTGTGAGAAATCAGAATGTCACCCGGCTTTCCGATTCCCTTCGTGATACGGTCCCGCGCCGCCTCACTGATCTTGGAGGCGCTGTCGAACAAGACCATTCCATTATCCATATCCGCCGCACGGATGAACGCTACTCCGGTGTCGACAAATTCATTGGGTCTTGGCCGATACTCTCCATGGTTTCCATCTTCGACGCGCAGAATTCCGCGCGATTGAAGATTGATAACGGTATCGGTGATCCACTCACCCATCGGCCGTCACCCCGGCCAGCTTCTTGCGAATGGTTGCCGTCAGTCGATCGCTCGCGTCAAACTGCTCCCCCAGCTTTGCCTGCAAACTCGCAAATCGTTCTGCAAACGGGATGTCATCATCTTCGACATCCGCCGCGCCGACATACCGTCCGGGCGTCAGAACGTAGGCGTGCGCCCTGACCTCCTCCAATGTCGCGGCCCTGCAGAACCCCGGAACGTCGGTATAGGGACCGGCTTCGCTTTCCCCGCGCCACGAGTGATAGGCACGGGTGATCTTCTCTATGTCGCTATCTGAAAACTCCTTGCGCGTGCGGTCCACCATGTGGCCGAGCTTCCGCGCATCGATGAACAGGATTTCGTTGCGTCGATCCCGCAACTTGTCGCTACGCACGACGCCGTTTGACCGATCGCGCGCAAGGAACCAAAGGCAAACAGGAATTTGAGTAGAGTAGAAGAGCTGCCCCGGTAGGGCGACCATGCAATCAACTACGCCTGGCGCCCCGTTGACGCCTTCGACGAGCGCACGGCGGATTTCGCCCTCGCCGTTCTGCGTTGAGGACATCGAACCGTTCGCCAGCACCACGCCCGCTACACCAGCAGGAGCAAGGTGATGCGCGATATGCTGGACCCAAGCAAAGTTGGCGTTGCCAGCCGGAGGAACGCCGAATTTCCAGCGGACATCCTCCCGCAGTCGGTCGCCGCCCCAGTCGGAGATGTTGAACGGCGGATTGGCAAGGACGAAATCCGCCTTCAGGTCGCGCAGCTCGTCCTTGTGGAAACTGCCCTCGCTGTTCCATTTGATGTCAGCGTCGATCCCGCGGACGGCGAGGTTCATCTTGCACAGCCGCCACGTGGTGTAGTTCGACTCCTGCCCGTAGACAGCGATGTCACCCATCCGGCCGCCGTGCTCTTCTACAAAGCGTTCCGACTGCACGAACATGCCGCCCGAGCCGCAGCACGGGTCGTAGACTCGACCTTTGAAGGGCTCGATCATCTCGACCATCACCCGCACGACCGAGCGGGGCGTGTAGAACTCGCCGCCGCGCTTTCCCTCCGAACCGGCGAACTGACCGAGAAAATATTCGTAGACTCGCCCGAGCACGTCCCGCGCGTCGCCCTTCTCGCGTCCCAGCGCGATGCCGGAAATGAGATCGATTAGCTCTCCGAGCATCACCGCGTTGAGCGCCGGGCGGGCGTAGTCCTTAGGCAGCACGCCCTTGAGATTTTCGTTGTCCTTCTCGATGGCGATCATCGCCTCGTCGATCAGCTTGCCGATCGACGGCTGCTTTGCGTTTGCTTGAAGATGCGACCAACGCGCGGTCGGCGGCACCCAAAAGACATTGTCGGCGGCGTACTCGTCGCGATCCTCGGCGCCGTCCGGATAGTCGGCCAGCAACTCGGCTCGCTTGGCTTCGAAGCTATCGGAAATGTGCTTGAGAAAGATCAGGCCGAGGGTGACGTGCTTGTAGTCCGAAGGCTCCATGTTGCCGCGCAGCTTGTCGGCGGTCTTGAACAGCTCGGCCTCGAAGCCGAGATCACCGCCGCTGCCGTTCCCGTTCGCTCGGGGTGACTTTGCGCGAACCGGAGCCGGTGGCACGTCCCGCGCCGCTTTCCCTCGGTCGCTCCCGGGCATCGAAACCGAGCCGCCGCGACCGCGGCCGGGGATCACCATGCCCTCGGCGACGAGTTCGTCTTTCACAGTGGCATAGGTGGCGTCGGTCCAATCGAGGGCGTCGCGCAGGCGGCCGTTACCGGCGGAGCCGCCTAGCTCCGCCAAGACAGCCATGAATTTGTCCTTCAACGCCTGTCCGGCCAATATCTTCTCCCCCTCCGGCTCAGTCGACGCTGTGGCAGGCGCTCGCGTCTCAACGCCGATGTGGCGAGGCTATTGCCGAATCCCCAGACGCGCGACTTGGGGGATTTGGACGGAAAACGACCTCGATGGAAAGCTGTCCGAGAGCCAGGGGCGGGCGTCCGCCTACCGCGCCAGTCCTCTGAACTCCGGGTCGGCGAAATACCGCACTTTCCATGCCCACATGGGCGGTAGGCCTGGTTGCAGCAGGATCTCCAGCGACTGATCGAGGCGCATGATCTCGTCCGGCGTGATGAGGTCGCGGCGCGCCAGGTGCGTGGTGGTCGAGGTGCTGTGCGTGCTGAAGAACTGCGTCGGCGCGCGCGAGGTGCTCGCGCCCGAGGTCTCGTAAGCAACCGTCGTGGCGCCGATCGAGCGCGACACCCAGTTCGCCGTCTCGATGTCGGCGACGTTGAAGACCTGCACCATGCCGGCGTTCGAGAGGAAGGTCCCGGCGCGCTCGCCGTAGGTGCTCCAGAGCTGGTGCATGTCCTGGAGGATCGGCCAGAGCTGCACGCCGTAGCCCGCCATGTATCCGAAAGCGCGTTCGACGGGTTCGAGGCGGCCGAGCGCGGCGAACTCGTCGAGCAGGAAGAGCACCGGGGCGCCGCCATTTCCCGGTGTGCGGGCGATGTCCTGGAGGGCCTGGACGACGAGCAGGCGCAGCCAGCGCGCGTGCGTCTCCAGCCGCTCGGGCGGCAGGACCAGGAAGACGCTGGACGCACCTGACTTCAGCTCCCCGAACCGGAAGTCCGAGCGCGACATGCCGCGGGTGATGCGGGCGCTGTCGAGAAAGTGCGTGTGGCGCTGCGCGGATGACAGGACGCCCGAGGCCTCTCGGTCGCTCTTGCCGAGATGTCGGTTCGCCGCGCGCCGCACCAGGCCGTTCGCGGCGGGGCTGGCCTGCATCTCCGCGAGCATCGCCGAGAACTCCTCGGGGCTCGCGGTCAGCAGGTTCCGGACCTCGCCGAGCGTGCGCTGCTCGGATTCGCGGTTGCAGACGACGTGCAAGATGAGGCCGGCGATCAGCGCCTTGGCCTCTTCATTCCAGTGCGCCTCACCGACATGCGCCGGCGGATCGTAGACCAGCGCTTCCGCCAGCAGGGCGGCGTCTTCGGCGAGGTCCGGGCTGTTGGCGTTCAACAGGTCGAGCGGATTGTAGGCGGCGGTCAGTTCGCCGCTGATCTCGAAAGGGTCGAGCACATGCACGCGGCCAAACCGCGCCCGGGCGCGGGCGGCGGCGCGGGTGTTCTCGCCCTTCGGATCGACGCAGACGATCGAGCGGTTTGCGGTGAGGAGGTTCGGGATGATGGCGCCGACACCCTTGCCCGAGCGCGTGGGCGCGATGGTCATCAGGTGGGCGGCGCCGTCATAGCGGAGAAGCTGGCCACCGCTTTTGGGCTCGCGGCCGACGATCAGTCCGTCCGGACGGCCGAGCGCCGCGCGAACCTGGCGGTCGGTCGCCCAGCGCGCGGAGCCATGCACATCGGACTGAGCGGACGATCGCTTCAGCCGCCACCTGGTCAGGCCGACAAAGGCGCCGGTGCCCCCGAACAGGAGAATGAGCAGGGTCTGCCCCAGGTGATTGCGCCAGGTCGGGATCACTATCGCGACAATCAGGTCCGCGATCACGTTGCCGATCAGGAAGCCGACGACGAGGTAGACCGCGAGCGAGACGTATCTCATTGCGGCTCCGCGACGTCGGCCTGAAAGGCGCGCCGGCCGCGCCGCCGCCAGAGGTCGGGCAGTCGTCCGTCCTGGTCGGCCTGGAGCTGGTAGGCCAACTCCAGAAGACCGCCGAGGAGCGCGGCGCGGTCATCTTTCAGCAGGTCGACCAGTCCGGCTTTCTGCACCAGGCCGCCGAGTTCAATGAGCTGCCGCGTGCGGGCGCGACGCTCCACCGCCCATTCGCGTTCGTCCCGACGGGCGTGCGCCGCTTCAGCCCGGCGCATGAGCGCCGCCGTCCGCTCCAGGCCGCGCGCCATTGTGATCAGCCGATCCCGCAGATTTCCCCGACCGGCCTTGAAAGAAGGCGCTCCCGCGCTTGCGCCAGGCCTCCCGCTGCGCCGCGTCCTTCGTCTCCACCGCGGCCAGTAGCACGCCGGCCAGGGTATCGGGGTCGAGTTGGTCCGCGCCAGTGGCCGCGACCAGCTCGCCGTGCTGGCTGACCTTGCGCGCCTTCAGACCCTTGGCCTTCTCCTGGAGGGCCTTGAGTTCGGCGTCGATGTCTCGGGGTTTGCGCATGGAGCGGCTCCGTCGTTGCGTTGCGCCCCCGCTTTCAAGATAGTTCAGCAGCCGCAAGTTGTGAACTGCCGCGCGAAATCTGGCAAAACACCCGTCACGAGCGAAACGAAAGTCGTGAGTGCGCGCTTATACGTCGCTGCGCGACGTCAAGCGGCCCTGCCGGGAGTGGTCCGCCCGTGGCCATCTACCACTTCAGCGCCAAGGTCATCAGCCGGGCCAACGGCTCCAGCGCCGTGGCTGCGGCGGCTTACCGTGCGGGGAGCCGCCTGCATGACCAGCGGCTGGGACGCGACCACGATTTCACCAACAAGGCAGGCGTCATCCACTCCGAGGTCATGGCGCCGGAAGGGACACCCGAGCGGTGGCAGGACCGCGAGACGCTCTGGAACGAGGTCGAAGGCGTCGAGAAGCGCAAGGACGCTCAGCTCGCGCGCGAGGTGGAATTCGCGATCCCGCGTGAATTGGATCAGGCCCAGGGCATCGCGCTGGCACGGGACTTCGTGCAGCGCGAGTTCGTGGCGCGCGGCATGGTCGCTGACCTCAACGTGCATTGGGACGTTGGTGCGGACGGCGAACCCAAGCCCCACGCCCACGTCATGCTGTCCATGCGCGAAGCCGGCGCCGATGGGTTCGGTGGCAAGGTCCGAGACTGGAACCGCACCGAGCTTCTCACCGACTGGCGGGCGGCCTGGGCGGAGCACGTCAACGCCCGCTTGGCCGAAATCGACATCGACGCAACGGTCGATCATCGCAGCTTCAAGGACCAGGGCATCGTCCTTGAACCGCAGAACAAGATCGGCCCCGCCGCCTCGGGCCGATCCGAACGCGGCGAAACCGCCGAGCGCCTGGCTGAGCATCACGAGATCGCCCGGCGCAACGGCGAGCTGATCGCGGCGCATCCGTCCGTCGCGCTCGACGCCATCACCCGCCAGCAGAGCACCTTCACCGACCGCGACCTGATGCGCTTCGCCCATCGCCACACGGACGACGCCGAACAGTTCCGCCGCGCGATGAGCGCGTTGCGCACTTCGCCCGAGTTGGTGGCGCTCGGAAGTGACGCCCGCGGGCAGGCTCGGTTCAGCACGCGCGACATGATCGCGACCGAGAACCGGCTGGAGCGCACAGCCGACCGGCTCGCCGCGCGGCGCGGCCACGGCATCGGGCGGGACACGCGCGAGCAGGCGATCGACCGGGCGGCGAAGTCGGGGCTCGCGCTGGGCGAGGAGCAGCGCGCCGCCCTGCGCCATGTGACCGGCCGAACGGACCTCGCGCTGGTCGTCGGCTATGCGGGGTCGGGCAAGAGCGCGATGCTCGGCGTCGCGCGCGAGGCCTGGGAAGCCGAGGGCTACCAGGTCCGCGGCGCGGCGCTCTCCGGCATTGCGGCGGAGAGCCTGGAGGGCGGCTCCGGCATCGCCTCGCGCACCATCGCCAGCCTGGAGCACGCCTGGAGCCAGGGCCGCGAGCAGCTTACGCGCCGCGACGTGCTGGTGATCGACGAGGCCGGCATGATCGGCTCTCGGCAGATGGACCGCGTGCTGGCGGCGGCCGAGCGCGCCGGCGCCAAGGCGGTGCTGGTGGGCGACGCCGAACAGCTCCAGGCGATCGAGGCCGGCGCGGCGTTCCGGGCGCTGACCGAGCGCCATGGGGCGGCCGAGATCACCGAAATCCGCCGCCAGCGCGAAGACTGGCAACGGCAGGCCACGCGCGAACTGGCCACCGGCCGCACGGGCGCCGCGCTGGATCGGTATGAAGCCGCCGGCATGGTCCACGCCCATGCGACGCGGGCGGAGGCGCAAACGGCGTTGGTGGACGGCTGGGACGCGGCGCGGCTCCAGCAGCCAGGCCAGAGCCAGATCATGCTCGCGCACACGCGAGTGGACGTCGCCGAGCTGAACCAGCTCGCGCGGGCTCGCATGCGCGCGGCCGGAGACCTCGGCACCGAACACGTCCTTCAGACCGAGCGCGGCGAGCGCTCCTTCGCGCCCGGCGACCGGCTGCTCTTCCTGCGCAACGAACGCTCGCTCGGCGTGAAGAACGGGACCCTCGGGACCGTGGAAGACATCAAAGGCTCCAGCCTCACGGTGCGCGTGGACGGCGGCGAACGCCGCGTGGCGTTCGACCTGAAGGACTACGCCCACGTCGACCACGGCTACGCGTCCACCATCCACAAGAGCCAGGGCGTCACCATCGACCGGGCGCATGTGCTCGCCACGGGCGGGCTGGACCGGCACGCGACCTATGTGGCGGCGAGCCGCCATCGCGACACGCTGGCGATCCACTATGCCATCCAGGATTTCCCGGATCGCCGGCAACTCGTGCGGACGCTCGGCCGCGAACGGGCCAAGGACACGGCCCTCGACTACGGCGAGGTGTTCGCGGAGCGGCGGGCGATCCAGCGTGAGATCCTCAAGGGGCGCGACGAACCCAGACGCGGGATGTTCACGGACTTCAAACCGCGGGCGCGACCGGAGCGCCAGCCGGACAAGGGGCAAGACCGGGCGGCGCCCCCGGCCATGCGTCGCGAACTGGCCGAGGGCGTCGAAGGCTATGCGCGCGCTTTCGGCGAGGTGCAGCAGATGCGCACTCGCGACTTGCCCGTCCTTCCCCATCAGGACCGAGCGCTGAGGCAAGCCGGGGACGCGCTTGAGCGAGCCAGCCCTTCGGCCGTCAGGGACCTCAGGAGCGCGCTCGAGCGCCGTCCCGGTCTCGCCAGCGGGATCGATCAGCCCGGTGGCCTGGAGGCGACGTTCAAGGCGATGGCGCGAGAGGCCCAGGTCCGCGCCGATCCTCAGCTCCGGGCCGAGCGGTTCGTGGCCGACTGGAAGGCGCTCGGCGCCCGCCATGCCCAGCTCGACGGCTTCGAGAACCGCCCGGCGCGGCAGGCCGTGGAGCGCCGCATGCAGGCGATGGCGAAGGGCCTTGGCCGTGACGCCGAACTGATGGCCGCGCTCGGCGAGCGGCGGCAACAACTCGGGCTCGGCGTCGCGCGCGGTCAGGACATCGGTCGGGAGCTGGCGCGGACCATCGACCGGTCGCGCGGCCTTTCCAGGTAGGAGCACTCATGGGGGATCAGCAGGAACCGCAGGACGCCGCCGAGGCCTTCGAACAGCTTCGGCACGAGGTCGCGGAACTCGGGGTCCAGATTGAGCGGCTGCCCACGCGGATGCGGGGCAAGGCCCCGGACTATAGCGAAACGCTCGCAGCGATCGTCTACGGCCTGAAGAAGATGGAAAGCCATCCGGCCATGCAGCTCACGCCGGAGCGCTTCAACAGCCAGGCCAAGGAGGCGGCAGAGGCCCTGCGCCGCGTGATCGAGCCGGACCTTCGCCACGCCGTCGCCGCGGTGGATTACGCCTCGCGCGATGTCGCGCGGTTCGCCGGTGAGCTGCGGTCCCGCAAGGCCCAACGGAACGCAGTCGTCTACGCGGGCGCCGGCGGTCTCGTCGGAGGCATGGTGCTCTGCGCGATCCTGGCGGGGCCGCTCGCGCGTCTACTTCCGGAGAGATGGCACGTCCCGGAGAAGATGGCTGCCGCCACGCTGCACCAGGACCGATGGGCGGCGGGCTCTCGGATCATGCAGTCAGCCGACCCGCGCTCATGGAAGACCGTCACTGCGGGCGCCCAGCTCTGGCGGGACAATCAGTCCGCGCTGGATGCGTGCATGAGGGCCGCCGACAGGGTGAAGAAGCCTCAGACGTGTAGGGTGATCGTCGGCGGACCAAGCGCTACAGGGCCATAAGGCGACGTCTGCCGCTCGCCTATCGTGCCCGTCTTGCTGGAGCGCACGGTTGAGCTAACGTCTCCTTGTGCCGCTGAAGTTCAACGCTTTGCTCTGGGATGAAGGAATCGACCCAGCCGACGTGCGCCTGCTGCGCCACCAGACCGGGAAAGTCAGAGGCCGAACGCCTTATGTCCTCTGGCGTGACGATCCCGCGGCCTTCGAACTCTACCAGTCCACCCAGGATAGCGCGCCCCGTGAGAGATCCCGGTTTCGGGCACGATATTGGGCGTCCTTTGTCGTTCCACCCGGAGGGGCGACCCTTTTCGTCGGGCTCTATGAAGTCGAGCTGATTGGGGCCGTGCCAGCGGGCCAGCTTGATCCCCTGACGGGCGTCGCAGTCGGCGCCAGCAAACCGTATCCATACGATCAATACGCCACCCGCCGTTTGGAAGCGCTCGACCCCTATGTCGGCCGGCTTTCGATCCATTGGGGTGACAGCGCTAGCGCGAGCCGGGCGTGGGTTCAGAAGGCGGCGAACCAAGACAAGATCATCGTCGAGCTCACGCGGGTCTTCCAAGAGGAGGCGTTTCCGGGCTTCACACGCCTCGTCCGGCCGCTCTCTGAAATCACCACCATGCCGCTGTCCTGGCAGGCCGTGTTGAAGGCGACCCGCGGCGTATATCTGCTGGCGTGTCCCAGGACGGGCGAACACTACGTGGGTTCGGCCTATGGCGACGATGGATTCCTGGGGCGGTGGAACGAGTACGCCGCGACCGGGCATGGCGGAAACGCTGGTCTGCGGAGTCGTGATCCGAGCGATTATCTCGTTTCTATTTTGGAAGTCGCCGGGTCCAATATGTCCGCCGAGGAGATCATCGCCCTTGAAGGCGTTTGGAAGCTCAAGCTCCACAGCCGCGATATGGGATTGAACCGGAATTAGGCCGGCGAGAAGCCGCGGCGTCACCCCCCAAAGCCAACCGCTCTCACGCTCAGGCGGTCTAGGACAGGGCCGAAACGAAGCGGTTCAAGCCCTGGCGCTGAAGCACCTCCAGATAGGCCGCCTTGGAGACGCGTGACAGGTTGAGGTTCCGCCTGGCGTTCTCGACGGACGCTGCAACTGTGTCCGGGTCTTCCTCGTAAAGCGCAGTCAGGAGCCCGTCAGGCGTAAGCTTACGAAGGCCGTGACGGCGCAACTCGGCGGCCGGAAAGTCACGTACATTCCAAGTGACGATGACGGAGGCGCCGGCTTCCGCGGCTGCCGCTACAACGTGGCGGTCCCCAGGGTCCGGCAACGTGATGGCGGGAATTCTGGCTTCGTAGCCCGTCACCCGCGCCTGCGGGAGCACCCGGTCCATCAGATCGCGCGTGGCCTCCAGGCGGGTGCGCGTCAGCCTCGGCTCCTTGGCCAGGAGATTGCGCATCCATTCGTCATGGATGTCGTCGCTCCAGCGGGCCTCCACCAGGCGGTCCGCCGCGCACTGGACCAGTAGGTTGCGGAGCTGGAAGGGATAGAGGACGCAGGCGTCATAGACCGCGATCGGCGGGCTAGACGCCATAGACCTTCGCCAGGTCATCGGTGTCCTCGGCGAGGGCCTTGAGGGCGGATCGCTGCTCGTCGAGCTTCGCCTTGAGCGCCAGCACGTCGGCGAGCCGCGCGCGGCGGTGCTTGCCCACGTAGCGGAACGGAAGATCGCCGATCTCCATGCGATGCACCACCAGGGGACGCGAGATTCCCAGGATCGTCGCCGCCTCGTTCGGCGTGACCTCCGCGTCCTCAGACAGCACCGCCACGCGTTCGCCGCGCGAGAGGGAGGCGAACATCGTCGCGATCAGGGCGACGGCCGCGTGCGGCACCGTCACGGTCCGGTCGTCGCCCTCCTTGGTGCGCACGTGCATCTCGACTACGTCGGTGTCCGCCAGCCGCGGGAGTTGTTCGACCTTTCCCCGGTCCTGGCCGGAGAGCGAGACGAAGTGCAGGGCGTGAGCTGTCATGCGAGACCTCCACCCAGAAGATAGGCGTTGGTCGACCTAACTGCAATAACTGAAAGCCCGACTAGCCTGAGGTGGAAACCACTCCTATGGGTTCGGCTTGAGCCGCACGCCCGGTCCATCATCGCCATCCAGGAAAACGACGCCCGCCGTCTCCAGCGCGCGCCGCACCGCGTCGACGTTCGCGGCGGAACTACGGCCGGGACCCAGCTCGCTTTCCATCCGACGGATGGTCTGAAGCGATACGCCGGCCGCCTGGGCGAGCTGGGCGCCGCTCCACCCCAAGAGGGCGCGGGCCGCCCGGATTTGCGCCGCCGTCACCATGATATGGTACTTTTGATATCAGTCATGGCGCTTTTAGATTGATTTTACCGAGTCCCGTGGTACTAAATGACTAACATACCCGGAGAAGCTGAGTCATGGTCCCGCGTCGCAAGACGGGCGTCGAGAACGTGCGTCTGCCTGAACTCTCCCGGCGTGCCGTCATCGCCGGGACCTCGGTCGCGGCCTTCGGCGCCGCCAATCCGGTCGCTGCCACGGGCGCGATCCCGCCGACGGCAGCGATCGTCGGTTCGCACGACGGCATCAGGCGGTGCGCGAGTTGGCTGGCGATCGACGCGAAGATCGCGCGTCTCCAGACGCGCTGGGCCAAGCTGGAGACTTGGCTGGCGAAAGAACACGCGTGGTTCAAGCTCAGCCCGGCAGAGCAGCAGGCCTTGCCATGGGCAAAGGAACTGCACGACATCGACGGCTGTCTGGACCTGCTGTTCGAGCGGCGCGAAGCGACGCTGAAATCAATCCCAAGTTCCGGTTCGCCTGATCTGGAATCGGTCATTGCGAAGCTGGCGGTGGTGGAGCGTCTGATCTGGCGCGAGGAGTACCCGGAAGTTCACGCGCTGATCACTGGAGCACGCCGAGATCTCACGGTCATGTCCCGCCAGCATTCGCGCTCGTGCATGGAAAGCGCCAGTTCTGTGAAGGTGTGTGATGCGCCCGCAGCCTGACAACAGCCGTGATCCAGTCGATGTTGCCGTCGGCGCTCGCATCCGCTTGGCGCGCAAGGTGCGGGGGCGTTCGCAGCAGGCGCTTGCCGAAGCGATCGGAGTGACATTCCAGCAGGTGCAGAAGTACGAGAGTGGCGCCAACCGCGTGAGCGCCTCAATGTTGGCGCGGATCGCAGCGCAGTTGGGTGTCCCGGTCGCCGAACTGTTCGGTCCGGGGAAAACTTCATCTCAGGTCAACGACGATCTGGCCGCGATGCTGGGAGAACCCGGCGCCCTCAACCTTCTCCGCGGCTATTGCGCGTTGCCTCGGAACTGCAGGACAGCCCTCGTTTCGCTGATTGAGGCTTTGGCCAGTACTGGCCCCAAAAAACAGCGCTCGCCCAATTTTCGGGCGAGCGCTTCGAAGCCCTAAGGCGCCGGCTCAGCCATTAGAGCCAGGCTTCCTCGCGGTCGCGAGGCTCCTCCCAGGCGTAGTCAGGGTCGGCGTGGGGCATTTCGTCGGGCCAGTCGTCGTCGAAGAGGTCCGGCGGGTACTCGGGCGCGGGCGGTAGCAGGGCGAGCGGGCTCTGCACCGCGCCCAGGGTCTTGAGCGCCACGCGGGTGTAGCGCGAGGTGGTGTCGAGCTTCTTGTGGCCGAGCAGGGCCTGGATGACCCGGACGTCTGTCTTGTTTTCGAGCAGGTGGGTGGCGAACGAGTGCCGGAGCATGTGCATCGACACCCGCTTGTCGAGGCCGGCGGCCTCAGCGGCCTTCTTGCAGATGCGGTCGAGCTGCCGGGTGGTGATCGGCTGGCCGGGCTCGCGACCGGGGAACAGCCATCCCGTCGGGCGCGTCTTGCGCCACCATTCCCGCAGCATCTCCAGGAGATCCGGGGCCAGCATCACATAGCGGTCGCTGCGGCCCTTGCCCTGCTCGATGCGGATGACCATCCGTAGACTGTCGATGTCCACGACCCGCAGGCGGACGATCTCGGAGACCCGAAGGCCGCAGCCATAGGCGATGCTGAGGATCAGGCGGTGCTTCAGGTTGGGGACGCAGTGGAGGAGCAGCGCCACCTCCTCGGGGCTCAGCACGACCGGCAGTCGGTCCTCCTGGCGGACCCGCGCCAGCCGTTCGCCGAGGCCGGTGACGCCCAGCGTCACCTTGAAGAAGAATCGCAGGCCGGTGACGACCGAGTTCATCTTGGCGGGCGAGGCGCCGCTGACGGCGAGGTGGAGTTGGTAGCGCCGCAGATCTTCGACGTCGGCAAAGCCGGGCGGTCCGCCCAGAAAGTTGGTGAAGTCCTCGACGGCGCGCACATAGTCGCGCTGGGTCCCGTCGCTGTAGCCGCGGATCAGCATGTCCTCGACAAGCCGATCACGCATATCGGCAGGAAGTTCGAACGCCATTTGACGCTCCTCTTTCGAGCGCCCCCCGCGTCAGCAGGTGTGACCTTCACGCTCGGCGCAATGCCTTAGACTGACCATCGCCAAGTGGAGCCATAGATCGGCTGGTTGTTCATTTGGGTCCAGTTATAGCGTTTCCACATCGGTTGCCTGTTCGGGCCGCCCAGCTTGGCGTCCGCGGCGAGTCGATCGTAAGTCGCCTTGGTCACCCAGGTCCGTTCGGCGAGTTTGAGGTCGGTCAGCTTGGCGGCGTAATTCGCGGCCCGGCCCACCCACACAAGATCATTGTCGCCGCGGACGCCGGTGCGCGCCGCGCGGATCGGACTGGTGTCGATCCCGACGACCTGGCTGACGATGAATGGCTTTTTGGGGTACTGGGTCGCCAGGGCCGGGTTGATGATCTCCTCAACGGCGTAGTTGATTTTCAGGCCGGCCTTTGCCGCGGGCGTCGCCTGGGTCTCGCCGATGAAGACGCCCATGATCCGATCCCCGTCGTAGGACACGATCGCGCCGCCTTCGGCCCTGACGATGGTCGCCGCGCAATGCAGGTAGGCCTTGTAAATCTCCGCGGCGAACGTCCAGCTTTCGGCGTCAACAAGCTTCGTAGAGCCGGTCAGGTCGGCATAGAGGATCGTCGCGGCGTCGAACTGGACGGCGTCATTTCCGAGCTTCAAGTCGCTTGGCTCAGGAACCTTCCGGCCGGCGCGGGTCGCCCAGGCCTCTTTGAAGATGTTGGCCACCTGGATCGCCAGCGCCGAGTTCGCCATCGATCTCAGCCCACCGCGAGACCAAGCTCGAGGACATGCGCGCGCAGTTTGTTGCACGCCGGCGCCAGCAGCGCCGCTGCGTCCCCGCCCGGCTCGTAGCGATAGGGAATGGTCGTGACCCCGGCCAAGTCGCTCGGCAGTTTGACCTTCTCGTCGCGAGGCTCCATCAGGATCGCGCGGGCCCGGCCGAGCCGTCCCATGAAGAGCCCAAGTTCGAAGATCACATTGTCGCGGGGCTGCGGCCACTGGCTGTCACGGCTCTCCACCAGATCGTCGGAATGGGCGATCGCGATGGCGAAGTCGGACTGGTCGATCTCATCTTCAAGGCTTTGCAGAGTGTAGTTGGCGATCTTGAAGACGCCGTCGGTCCAAACGACCACCGTGAACGGATCGTACTCGAACGCCGACTGGATCGCGCGGGCGATCGGCAGAGCCTCGACGGATGAAATCACGAACACCCGGATGCGCTTCCGCGGGACACCGGTCACAGCGTTCCGCTGCAACAGGCGCCGGGCGAGTTCTTTGGCGATGGTCTTGTAGATGTCGACGTGGGCGGACGCCAACTTGGCGAACAGGGGCTCCGGAAGTTCGAAGGCCACGACGGGCTCGGTCGCAAGAATAGTCGCCGACCGCGGCTGCGACGGCTGAATCGCCGCCATCTCCCCGACGTGGTCGCCGGGGCCGCGACGGTTGACCACCTTGCCGTTGACGATCACATCGCACGCGCCCGAGATCAGGATGTAGACCTGATTGTCCGCGCCGCCTTGTTCGATCAGCGTCTCCCCCTTCTTGAAGGCGCGGACATGGGCCTCCTTGGCGATCTCCTCCGCCAAGGCGCGCTTGCCCTTGGCGAGCTTGCTGTCGAACGCCGCTTCGATCCGAAGGCGCTCGCCATCCTTCCCCTGATACCGTTCCAACATGCCGGGATCACCTTTCATGCGGCCTGCGCCGACAGGTCCTCATTCGCCGCCGACAAGGGGCCGGCCTCCCTGAGCGGGCAGTCGCGCAGCGTCCCGCAGCAGGTCTGGGTGCGCGCGTAGTCCCAGAATTCCGCCTCGGCCTTGGTCCAGGCCAGGAGCGCGAACGGGAGCTCCGCGGCCCGCTTGGCGTGGTCGCCGCAGGTGGCGATGGGCAGACCAGACCCACAGGGGCAGGCTTGCCGCAGCGTCGCCACCCGGCGTTCTTTCGACCAGACCGAATAGAGCCGCCTCTGGCCGTCCCGCACCTGGAGGAAGGCGGCGCCCGACCGCTTCGCCGTCAGGCGACGGCGGTCCAGCGCCTCGGTGAACCGCGGCCCCAAGGCGGCGGCGCACAGCTCAGCCCGGCATTGATGTCTGGCGGCGTCCCCATGGGCCCACTCTCTGGTCGTCGGCCAGCGGCGAAGGGCCGAGGCCGTTTCCTGGAGATTGAGAAACTTCAGGAGGCGAGCCCACCAAGCCCCGGCGCTGTCGGCGTCCAAAACCGGAAGGGGGTCTTCGGAGGGAAAGCTCAAGCAAAAATACCCGCCCACATTGATATGGCGGTTGGGACAGAAGGTCGGCAGGCGCTCAGGCGCGTCTTCCCGAACCCTTGGTTCCGGATTGCCCGCCTCGATATAGAGCCGATAGGGCACGATCTTGCCGCTCGGGCGCCGCAAGCGGACGACGACGAACAGAGTGTCGTCGGCCGAGCCCAGGACGGAGGCCTCATGGGCCTCCGCCTGGTCGCCGATCAGGGCTGCAATGGAACCATTAGGGGCGGCGCGCATAGGGCTTGACCACCGTGTCAGCCGCGCGCGCCACGGCCGGCGCCGCCACGGCGAAGGCCGCCGCGCGCGCCACCTTGGCCGTCTTGTCGTTGTTCTCCGCCAGGGCGTCGACCGCGGTGTCATAGTCGAGGTCCGCGATCTTCCGCTTCGAGCCGAACAGGTCCCGAACGGCCTGCGTGCCGGCGTCATAGGCGCTGGGGCCGATAGCCGTCTCCCGGTCGCCGCAACGACCCTGTTCGGCCTCCGACCGGCGCACGCCGCGGCTTACCGAGCAGCGCACGCGGTCGCCCTGCATCCCGAGACGGGTCACGGTCATCGGGCCGAACTCGAAACCGATCTGCAAGCCCAGGCTCGACACGTCGATGCCCTCGTCCCCGAGCATCTCGATCGCTAGGTTGAAGCTGCTGCGCAGGGCGCCGGCGCACAGGACGGCGGTGGAGACGCTCTCCTCGTCGTCCGTCGTGCGCGACGTCCCTTCGAACGAAAGGCCGTGCAGGCAGTCCCCGATGAAGCGGATCTTGCGGCCTTCGAAGTCCGAGGTGAGGACGCGATCGAGTTCCGCGCGCAGGACGTGCAGCACGCGGACCACGTCCTCGGGATGGTCGTCGATGTTGTCGCTGACGTATTGGGTAAAGTTGTCCAGGTCGGCGTAGGTCGACACCCCTTCGAACCGGCGGGAGTTGCCCGGGGTCAGGGCCGTGATGTCTAAGTTCTTCAGCGGCGGCGTCGGGCGGCTGAATTCGAAGGCGCCGATGGGGTTGGCTTCCAGGTCCTTGCGCCAGTCGTTCACGACAGAGTCCGCCGTGATCTCCAGCGCGGCCTCGTCCTGGCTGGTCTTGATCTCGTCCGCAGTCAGGCGCGTCGTGGCCGGTGTGTCCACCTCGTCGAGGCCGATCGCCGCGCGGGCCGGGTTGGTCAGATAGATGCCGGTCGCCGTCCCCGCGGACGAGAGCTTGGCGGCATGGTTGGCGGGATCTCCGAGAAAGAGGGGCTCGCGGTTGCCGTTCCGGCCGTTGTTGACCGCGAGGGCCTCGCCGCTGTCGATGCCGACCCGGACCTTCGCGTTCGGGATGTGCTCGTCGTCATCTCCGGTTTGAGCCAGCACGTCGATCAGCAGCTGGGCCAGGGCCACGGCGCGGTGGACGCGCATAGCCTCGCTCTCTTCGCCGTAGGGCTTGGCGACGATGGCGTGGAGCCGCTGATTGTGGAAATCGACGCGCTTGGCGTCCGCCCCCCGGATCGCCCGATAGGCCGCCCGATAGTGCAGATTCAGGAAGCGCAGCGTGCGCTTGTGGCAGGTCTCGCCCTCAACGTCGGTGACGTTGAGCATGTCGTCCAGGTTCACGATGTCCACATAGACGTGCGCGGCCTGGACCCGGTAGGCCTTGTTGATCGGGATGTTCTCCAACGACGCGTCGCGGGTGTAATCGACGACCGTCACCGTCTCGACGTCCTTGATCTTCTTTTCGATGTGATCGCGAGCGCGATCTTCCTTCCAGTTCTTCGCCATGCCGGCATCTCCTTGCGAGACCCGTTCAGCGGCCAACGCTCTCGGCGGACTGCCATGGTTGTGGACGACCACCGGCCCGTCTAAAGATGCCTTCGCCGATGAACGAGTCGGTCACGGGAGAGGCCGGCCGCCGACCGCCAAGTTACGTGGCCGACCTCTCCCAGTTCGATTTCAGTCGGTACGCCTCACACAATCAAACACAGCAAGCGTTCGTCGGAGACGAATGCTCAAACTTCATTTGGCGAGAAAGCTATCAGCCCGGCCCACCGCATATCTCTCTTTAGGGAGATTCGGTGCGCGCGTGGAAGGGCCATATTAACAAATTCGTTGGTCGCATGATTCTGCCGACGGCCACAAGATGTTGTGGTGCACCGGCCCACCCCACGCCACAGCGTGATCGCGACGCCGCCGCCTGAACGCACCTGACCACTCTAACCCAGCTCAACCAAGCCCTAGGTGGTGCGCCGGGCGGCAACTTCAACCTGCGTTCGCCAAGTATTGGCGGGCCCGCCGGGACAGTCTTGCCAGGTATGCGCTTGTCGGCGGCGGCTCTCGGTCCGGTTCGGTTGCAATCACGGCCAGGCAGCATGGCTTGGGGACTGCGAGGTCGTCTCCTTCGTGACGCTGCAGGACCAATGCGGCTTCGAACTGTGAGCGTTTTGCGCCAGGCCCGCCGCCGATCAACCCAGCTCGCTTCCTCCGCCTCCGGCTCCGTGCAGCTCGCTCCCTTCGGGCGCGCTGGCGCGCGGGGTGTGACCGCCGGCTCCTGGCCTGTCGCTCGGGCTCACCATGAAGCCGCGGGATGGTCCCGCGGCGGATGACGGAGAACTCCAATGGCCCGGCTCAACCTTCAACCCACCACCCAGACCGGCCGCAAGCCGACCCATCGCCTCTATCGCGTCGTCGGCGACGGCAAGGCCGCGAGCTGGACTCCCATCGGCGCCGCCTGGCCGAACAAGGATGGCTTGGGCTTCAGCCTCCAGTGCGATGCGGTCCCGCTTCAGGGGCGTCTCATCCTGCGGGCCATCACCGAACGGGACGATGCCGACGCGGCGTGAGCGCGAAGGGCCAGCGGCCGGTCGGTGGCCGCTGGTGCCTCTTCAGACAAGCCGGCTGGCGAAGCCCGTCAAGGGTTGCTTTCCAGTGAAGTCATGGGGTTCGGCCGTCGCCCGACGACGCATTGGATAGCAATGCGGCACGCCAGCGGCGTCATAGAGCGCCGGAAGTGATCCAAACTCGGCGCGCAACCGATCGAGAGAGGGCAGATTACGGTCAGCCTCGATCAGCTTCATGCTGACATGCCCGTGTCGATCGGCGAGCGCCCTCAAGGCCAGGAAGACCTCCTCGCGTGACAGCCTCCTTCCGTCCGCGTGTCGGCCTCGCCGCCGATCGTCGCGGCCATAGCCGATTTGGCGATAGGCGTTGGACAGTGTCCCAAACCGCTTGAAGTAGGTGGTTGCGGCGCAGACGCCTTGAGTTTCGTTGATGAGCCTAAGGCTGATCTCCCCGTGCCGTTTCCAAATCTTTCGCAGATCGTCGAGCATCTCGGCCGTGGTCTTGCCGTAGCTGCCGTCGAGTTCCCGGAACCGCGCTTGCGCTGCGGCGAAGAGTCGAGGCGATACAATGGGGTCGAAGACTTGGACATATGACCATTCTGCCCGCGGGTGATAAGCGCGATCCTGGCCGAGCTTGGCGGTCGTCTGCCCAATCGCCATCCTTCCCACAGCGAACTCGCACCGAAGCGATTCATTGACGCGCTTCTTGTTCCAGGAGGTGCCGTCCACCCATGTGATGCCGCGGCGCGTGAGTTCTTCCGCGATCCTGACCGGAGGCAAGTGGCGATACACGAACAGCCGGAAGATGAGCCTGAGCACGTCGGATTCGGACTCACCTTCCGGGATCAGCCGTAATGTCTGTTCCGGTCTGGACTTCCGTTCGCCGCGCTCCAGAACCCTGCCAAGGGTGCCGTCAGAGTTGACGATCTGTCGGGCGACGCCATAGCGGCACACACCGCCCTGAGCGAACCCGTCGCAGGCGCGGCGTCGCTTTGCGACGCGAACCTTCGCAGAGAGCTCTCTGCTATATTCGCCCGCCATCACGCGCTTCAGTTGCTTGATAACCGAGCCGCTGATGTCGTCGCCGAATACCTCCGCGCAGTAGCGGACCTCGACGCCCGCCGCCCGACAGACAAACTCGTAGTGCGCAGCTTCATCCGGGTCCTGGTAACGACCCCAGCGGCTCACATCTAGAACCAGTATTGTGGAGAAGCCGGGAGCGCCTCCCACGACGTCCGCCAACAGCGCGCTGAGGCCCGTGCGGCCTTTCGCCGTGACGCCACTTCGGCCCGCATCGACATACGTCTTCTCAATGATGAACCCATGACGCGAAGCGTAGTCGGCGATGGCGGCAGCCTGGTTCTCCAGCGAGTACCGCTGGTGGTCTGTCGACATACGCAGGTATTGGGCGGCCAACCGACCGACGGCGGAATCTGACACTGGCACTTGCGGTTCACCTAACAGCCCTGACTGTGTCCACGAGCGGAGAACTCCGCATCAGACGGGCTAGGGGGCGACTCGGAGGCAGGATTTGGGCACACTTTTGGACACACGCAAGTGCCGAGTGGGTTGTAACTAACTGTTTGTATGATATTAATTTTCAGTCCGGTCGGAACCTAAATCCAGTGCGTCTACCAATTCCGCCACATCCGCATGAGGCGCGCGCAGCCATCGCGAGCCTGGGCGGCGGCGTCAAGGGGCAGGGGGCTTTCACCCGCCTGCGCACCGTGACATAAGGGCGCCTTCGCGCCGCCGGGCCCCGTCCGGCGGCCTTCCCCGTTTGACCACAGAGGCGGCGAGGGCCCCGCGCCCGGCGCCGTCCAGGAAGCCTAAGAATGTCGATGCAAATCGTTGAGAAGTCTGGCGAAGGCCTGAGCCGGGTCTATGGCGTGACGGTCCCCGCCGCCGAGCTGACCGAGCGGCTCGAGGCGCGGATCAAGGAGATCGCCCCGACCCTCAACGTGAAGGGCTTCCGGCCCGGCAAGGTGCCGGCCGCCCACGTGCGCCGGCTCTATGGCAAGGCCCTGATGAGCGAGGTGGTGCAGCAGAGCGTCAACGAGTCGACGCAGAAGGTGCTCACCGACAACAACCTGCGCCCGGCCGGCGAGCCCGAGCTGAAGCCTGAAGGCGACTTCGAGGCGGTGATCGAAGGCAAGGCCGACCTGGCCTACGAACTCCTGGTCGACCTGATGCCCGAGTTCGAGCCGGTCGACGCCGAGACCCTGGCGCTGACCAAGCCGGTCTACGCGCCCACCGAAAAGGAAGTGGACGAGGCCGTCGCCGATCTCGCCAAGCAGAACCGCACCTATGAGGCCAAGACCGGCAAGACCGTGAAGGCCAAGGATGGCGACCAGCTTCTGATCGATTTCGTCGGCCGCGTGGACGGCGAGGCCTTCGAAGGCGGCACGGCCAGTGACGTGGAGCTGACGCTGGGCTCGGGCCAGTTCATCCCGGGCTTCGAGGACCAGCTTGTCGGCGCCAAGCCCGACAGCGACGTCACCGTCAAGGTGACCTTCCCGGCCGAGTACGGCGCGGCCCACCTGGCCGGCAAGGACGCCGAGTTCGAGGTCAAGGTGAAGGAGGTCCGCGGACCGGTCGATTCCCCCGCGGATGACGAGTTCGCCAAGCGCCTGGGCCTCGAAAGCCTCGACAAGCTCAAGGAGCTGGTGAAGTCGAACCTCGAGGAGCAGTACGCCGGCGCCTCGCGCTTCAAGCTGAAGCGCGCCCTGCTGGACGAGCTCGATTCCAAGCACGACTTCCCGCTGCCGCCGAAGATGGTGGACGCCGAGTTCGCGTCCATCTGGCAGCAGGTGCAGCAGGACAAGGAAGCCGGGTCCCTGCCGCCCGAGGACGCCGACAAGAGCGACGAACAGCTCGAGAAGGAATACCGCAAGATCGCCGAGCGTCGCGTGCGCCTGGGCCTGGTGCTGGCCGAGATCGGCCGGGCCCACAACGTCCAGGTCACCGACCAGGAGCTCAGCCAGGCGATCATGAACGAGGCCCGCAAGTACGGCCCGCAGGCTCAGCAGGTCTTTAACCTGCTGCGCGAGAACCCCAACGCCCAGGCCCAGCTCCGCGCCCCGATCTTCGAGGACAAGGTCGTCGACCTCATCGTCTCCAAGGCCAAGGTCAAGGAGAGGAAGGTCTCCAAGGACGACCTCCTGAAGGAAGACGACCTGCCCGCCGGGTACGGAGACTGATCAACAACGGTGTCATCCCGGCTTCGCCGCCAGGCGAGAGCGGGGAACCATGATACGCCGAAGGCGCCGTCTCTCGCAGGGGCGGCGCCTTTTCCGTTTTTGATCTCAGGTCGGCGTCGAATGGGTCCCGGTCCTTGGCTTCGCCAAAACCGGGATGACACCCGAAAGTGCGGCTACAGCGACCGCAGCGTCCGCAGCATCTCGGTGTTCTCCACCTGCGCGCGGCGCTCGTTGATCGCGCGGTGCAGGTCGAACGCCTCGGTGGGGTCCAGCGGCGAGAGGACGGACGGCGGCAGGTCGTCGAAGGCGCTCTTGGTTTCGCCCACGAACTCGGTCGGCAGGTCCATGCTGGCTCTCCCCATCGCCCCGCGTCCGCGGAGCCTCTCCCGCCGTTAAGGTATCATTTACCCATGGCGGCCGCCAAGAGGGGATTGCGGCGCCGCAAAACCGGCGGAATGGCCCGCGTCCTGGCATGTCCTGCCCCCGGCCCTCCAGGCGCTCGCGCGCCCACCGATCGAAATCGGTGAACCCCGATCAGGAATCTGTTGGCTTCCTTAGGGTCGCGGGCGTACACCCGCCCAAATCGACGCCGCGTCGGGGCGCGGAGCCCTCCCTGCCGTCCGCAGGGGCCGACTTCTCGCCTCGGGAGTAGAGCGCCCCGGGAAGGAAGCGAGTTTTGCAGCGCACGCGTGAGCTTGGTCCCGACTACTTCCACAAGGTCGTCGATTGCCAATGGGCCTGTCCGGCCCACACACCCGTCCCCGAATACATCCGCCTGATCGCCGAGGGGCGTTACGACGACGCCTATCTGATCAACTGGAAGTCCAACGTCTTTCCCGGCGTCCTGGGCCGCACCTGCGACCGGCCGTGCGAACCGGCCTGCCGCCGCGGCCGCGTCGAGGCCGAGCCCGTCGCTATCTGCCGGCTGAAGCGCGTGGCGGCCGACAACAAGGGCGATGTCCTTTCCCGGATGCCAGAGCCGGCGACGGTGCGGAACGGCAGGCGGGTCGCGCTGGTGGGCGCCGGTCCGGCCTCGCTGACCGTGGCCCGAGATCTGGCGACGCTGGGCTACGATCTCGTGCTCTACGACGGCGAAACCAAGGCCGGCGGGTTCATCCGCAGCCAGATCCCGCGCTTCCGCCTGCCCGAGGAGGTGATCGACGAGGAAGTCGGCTTCGTGACCCGGTTGGGCGGCGTCGAGCTGCGCCTCGGCCAGCGGGTCGACAGCCTCAAGGCGCTCCTCGACGAGGGCTACGACGCGGTCTTCGTCGGATCCGGCGCGCCGCGGGGGCGGGACCTCGACATCCCCGGCCGCCAGGAGGCTGCGGCCAACATCCACATCGGCATCGACTGGCTGGCCAGCGTCTCGTTCGGCCACATCGAGCGGATCGGCCGTCGCGTGATCGTGCTGGGCGGGGGCAACACCGCCATGGACTGCTGCCGCACCTCGCGCCGCCTCGGCGGCGAGGACGTGAAGGTGATCGTCCGCTCGGGCTTCGAGGAGATGAAGGCGTCCCCCTGGGAGAAGGAGGACGCGATGCACGAGGACATCCCGATCCTCAATTATCGGGTGCCCAAGGCCTTCACCCATGAGGGCGGCAAGCTCACCGGCGTCCTCTTCGAGGTGGTGAAGGCCGAGTACGACGAGCGCGGCCGCCGCCGGCTGGTCCCTTCGGGCGAGCCCGACGAACATCACGAATGCGACGACGTCCTGGTCGCGGTCGGCCAGGAGAACGCCTTCCCCTGGATCGAGGACGACATCGGGCTGGAGTTCGACGAGTGGCATATGCCGAAGGTGGACTCCGTCACCTTCCAGTCGACGGTCCCGAACGTCTTCTTCGGCGGCGATGCGGCCTTCGGGCCGAAGAACATCATCTGGGCCGTCGCGCACGGCCACGAGGCGGCCGTCTCGATCCACAAGTTCTGCTCCGGCGAGAGCCTCGCCGAACGGCCTCCGCCCGGCGTGACCATGGTCAGCCAGAAGATGGGCATCCACGAGTGGAGCTACGACAACGACGTCTCCAACGACCACCGGTTCAAGGTGCCCCTGCGCGACAAGACCGAGGCGCTGAAGAACGTGCGCCTGGAGGTGGAGCTCGGCTACGACGCCGAGCTGGGGCTCAAGGAGGCCCAGCGCTGCCTCAACTGCGACGTCCAGACCGTCTTCGCCGACAAGCTCTGTATCGAGTGCGACGCCTGCGTCGACATCTGTCCGATGGACTGCATCACCTTCACGGACGACGGCGAGGAGTCCGACCTGCGCGGCCGGCTGAAGGCGCCGGCGACCAATCTCACCCAGGATCTCTACGTCTCCGGCCGGCTCGGCACGGGCCGGGTGATGGCCAAGGACGAGGACGTGTGCCTGCACTGCGGGCTTTGCGCCGAGCGCTGCCCGACCGGCGCCTGGGACATGCAGAAATTCTACCTCGAGATGACGCATGCGGGGCCCAATGTCTGAGCCGCTGGACGCCTCGCAGCAGAAGCCGCGGATCAACGACTTCGTCGTCAAGTTCGCCAATGTGAACGGGTCGGGCTCGGCCAGCGCCAACGGCCTCTTCGCCCGCGCGATCTTGCGCATGGGCGTGCCTGTCGCCGCGCGGAACATCTTCCCCTCCAACATCCAGGGCCTGCCCACCTGGTACGAGGTGCGGATCACCGAAGCGGGTCATCTGGGCCGGCGCGGCGGGGTCGACCTGATGGTGGCCATGAACCCGCAGACCTGGGACCGCGACGTGGCCGAGATCGAGAGCGGGGGATTCCTGTTCTACGATTCCACCAAGCCCATCCCGGCCGCACGCTTCCGCGACGACATCACCGTCATCGGCGTGCCGCTCACCGCCATGTGCAACGAGGCCTACGAGGCCCCGCGCGAGCGCCAGCTCTTCAAGAACATCATCTATGTGGGCGCGCTGGCCGCGCTGCTCGGGATCGAGACCGAGGTGATCGAGGCCTTGTTCGCCGAGGACTTCGCGGGCCGCGAGCGGCTGATCAAGGCCAATGTCGAGGCGCTGCACATGGGCCATGCCTATGTCCGAGAGCACCTTGGCAGCCTGCCCCTCCAGGTGCGCCGCGCCGACGCCGTCGGCGACCGGATCTATGTCGAGGGCAACCAGGCCGCCGGCCTGGGCGCGGTCTATGGCGGCGCGACGGTCTGCGCCTGGTATCCGATCACGCCCTCCACCTCGCTGGCGGAGGCCTTCACGGCCTACTGCCATGACCTGCGGGTCGATCCCGAGACGGGCAAGCGCCGCTTCGCCATCATCCAGGCCGAGGATGAGATCGCTTCTATCGGCATGGTGGTCGGCGCCGGCTGGAACGGCTGCCGGGCATTCACGGCCACGTCCGGCCCCGGCGTGTCCCTGATGACCGAGTTCATCGGCCTGTCCTACTTCGCGGAGATCCCGGCCGTGATCTTCGACGTCCAGCGCGGCGGCCCCTCGACCGGCATGCCGACCCGCACCCAGCAGGCCGACCTGATCGCCGCCGCCTACGCGGGGCACGGCGACACCAAGCACCCGATGCTGCTGCCGGCCGATCCGGGCGAGTGCTTCGAGATGGGGGCGCAGGCCTTCGATCTGGCGGACCGGCTGCAGACCACCGTCTTCGTCATGCTCGATCTCGACATCGGCATGAACGAGTGGCTGACCGAGCCCTTCCGCTGGGACGACTCGCGCAAGCTGGACCGGGGCAAGGTGATGACCGCCGAGATGCTGGAGGCAGGCGCGGATTTCGGCCGCTACAAGGACGTCGACGGAGACGGCATCCCGTTCCGCACCTATCCCGGGACCCATCCCACGAAGGGCGGCTACTTCACCCGCGGCACCTCCCGGAACCCCTACGCCCGCTATTCGGAGGAGGGAGCGGTCTATGTCGACAACATGGAGCGCCTGCTCCGCAAGCTCGACACCGCCAAGACCCTGGCGCCCGCGCCCATTCTGCGGCCGGCGAAGGGCAAGACCCGCGAGGGGGTGGTCTACTTCGGCTCCACGACGCCGGCCATGCACGAGGCGCTCGAGATGCTGGAGGCGCGGGGGCAGCGGCTGGACGGCCTGCGGGTCCGGGCCTTCCCCTTCGCCGACGAGGTCTTCGACTTCATCGCCGCCCACGACCGCGTCTTCGTGGTCGAACAGAACCGCGACGCCCAGTTCCGCACACTTCTGACCACCGAAGGCGAGGTGGATCCCGGAAAGCTCGTCCCGATCCTCCACTATGACGGGACGCCCATCACCGCCCGCTTCATCGCGGGCGCTATCGCCGAGCGCATGTCTCTGGGCCAGAGCGAGGCTGCAGAATGACCTACATCCTGAAGCCCCAGCTTCATCACCCGAAGCTGCCGACCAACAGCCTGGGTTACACGCGCCGCGACTATGAAGGGTCGGTCTCGACCCTGTGCGCGGGCTGCGGCCACGACTCGATCTCGGCCGCCATCATCCAAGCCTGCTTCGAACTGGAGCTGCCGCCGCACCGGGTGGCCAAGCTGTCCGGCATCGGATGTTCGTCCAAGACGCCCGACTACTTCCTGGGCAATTCCCACGGCTTCAACACCGTCCACGGCCGCATGCCGTCGGTGCTGACGGGGGCCAATCTCGCCAACCGGGACCTGATCTACCTCGGCGTTTCGGGCGACGGGGACTCGGCGTCCATCGGCCTCGGTCAGTTCGCCCACGCCATCCGGCGGGGCGTGAACATGCTCTACATCGTCGAGAACAACGGCGTGTACGGCCTGACGAAGGGCCAGTTCTCGGCCACCTCCGACAAGGGTTCGAAGTCCAAGCGCGGTCAGGTCAACCACGACGCCGGCATCGACATGGTGGGCCTGGCGCTGCAGATGGGCGCCACCTTCGTGGCCCGCTCGTTCTCAGGCGACAAGGCCCAACTCGTGCCGCTCATCAAGGCCGGTCTCGCCCACAAGGGCGCCGCCTTCATCGACTGCATCAGCCCCTGCGTGCAATTCAACAACCACCAAGGTTCGACCAAGAGCTTCGACTATGTGCGCGAGCACAACGAGGCGGTGAACCGCCTGGACGTGATCACGCCGCGCGATCCGATCCACGTGGACTACAAGCCCGGCGAAACGGTGCGCGTGCAGCAGCACGACGGCTCGATCCTGTCGCTTCACAAGCTGGCCGAACTCTACAACCCCAACAATCGCGCCCAGGCGCTAGGCTACCTCCAGGCGCGGCAGGCCCGGGGACAGATCGTGACCGGCCTCCTCTATGTCGATCCCGACGCCGGCGACCTGCACGACGCGGTGGGAACCGTCGACTCACCGCTCAACCAGCTCGGCGAGGCCGAGCTCGTGCCGGGACAGTCCGCGCTGGAGCGGATCAACGCGGCGCTGAGGTAGCGCCCATCAACGCCCGGATCGCCGCCAGCCGTTCGGCGTTGCTGCCGCAGTGGCGGACGGCCTCGCGCATCAGGTCCTTGGCGTACGCCGACAGGGCCCAGTCCATCGGCATGACGAAGCCGGGCTTGTGCGGCCGGCTGGTGGGCGCGTCGCAGAGCAGGACCGGGATGTAGCTCCCCGGGAGGGCGGCGCCTGTCTGGGGTCCGATCGTCGGGACGAAGGGGCGATGCTCCAGGCCGTCCCGCGCCACATCGGCCTTGAGCGACCGCATCAGGTGCGCGGCGTGGCCCGTGCGGCTCTGCAGCATGCCGATCGCCGGGGCCAGCAGCTCGTTGCCGAGCCGGTGGGTCGTGGCCGGGGTCGCCGACGGCGTGTCGGCCTCGCCATACACCTGCGACTCTTCCGTCATGCCGCGGTAGCCGATGTAGACGAAGATGAAGGTGAGGCGGCCCGCTTTGACATCCTCCCGGCCCGGGCCCGCGGCGATGGCGTGGGCCAGCTCACGCACGACCTCGGTGCCGGCGGGATCGAAGTAGCCGCCGTCGATGATGTGGCCGCGCGACCGGCCGTCGCGGCGCAGGGTGCCCGCCGGGCTGATGTACGGAAACCGCGCGCCGTTGTGGATCGCCGTGGACGTCGCCACATCCGTCCCCGTGCTCAGGTGGAAGTCGTCGGCGTTGATCTGGCCGCGGGTGAAGGCCACCCGGCTGGTGAGGATGCGACGGCCGGTCTCCTCGCTGGCGCCGTTGACGATGACCAGCGGCGTCCAGCCGGGTTCGCCGTCGGACCACAGCTCCAGGAACGGCCGGCGCATCAGGTCCGGTCCACAGGGCCCGTTCTCGGCGCAGCCGTTCGCCCAGGCGTTCTCCCAGGACCGCTCGAGCCCCTCGGCGCGGTCCGGCAGCCACGGGACCTCGACCGGGATGAACCGCTGCAGCAGGTCGGTGAACAGGAGGCCGGCCATGGTGGGGCTCAGCGCGTCGGCGCCCGTAAAGCCCGCCAGCCGGTCTCGCAGGGCGCCCGCGTCGCCGCGATGTTCCTTCAGCGCGGCCACATAGCCCACGGCGCCCACGCTGCCGCCCGACACCGAGCTGATCGCGAAGAGCCGGTCCGCCAGGACGCCGCCAGTTTCCTCATGCAGCGCCGCCAGCACCTCGCCGGTCCAGAACCCGGCCCGCGAGGCGCCGCCTTCGGCGGCCACCAGCACCATCGGCCGGCTGCCGTCGGCCAAGGCCGGATTGCGCGCCTTCCAGTTGCTGTAGGCCGTCGCAAGATCGATCTGCCGGGGGGCGGCGTATTCCTCCCTGGCGAAGGCCCGTCGGCCGACGGTGTGGTTGTCCATCCACAGGCCGAAGACGACGGCCGCCGCGATCAGCAGCGCCACCGCCGGAAAGCGGTTGCGCGCGCCGGCTTGGATGAGCAGCGCCAGCGGCGTCATCATCAGTCCGACGCCCAGGAAAACCACGGCCGGCGGCCCGAGGACCCGGGGCCCCGCCACGGGATCGACCATCGCCCAGAGCATGGTGACGCCGCTCAGGATCAGGCCGGCGCGCGCCCACATCCCGCCGACCTTGCGCGGTGGCTTGTCCGGCGGGATCTCGGGAGCGTGGTCGGGACGATCGTCCCGCCCGATGAGGATCACCGCGAACAGCAGGGCCGCGACGCCGATCAGCAGCAGGCCCACGTCCCAGCGACGGCTCGCGTTGGCCAGGAACGCCGCGAAGGTGATCAGGAATGGGATGAACGGCAGGATGCGCGGCGTCCACTCAAGGTACCGCCGGGCCGGCCACTTCGTCCGGTCCGAGCCGAAGTTGTAGTTGATGATGATCCGCGGCCAGAACCAGGCCTGGACACACAGGAACAGCAGGGTGGCGGCGAAGGCGACCTGCTGCCCGCCGATCGGGTCTTCGGTGACCACCCGGACGAGGTCGCGCCCCTGCGGCAACAGCAGCAGCGCGGCGCTCACGGCGATGGCGAGCAGGGGTACGAGGAAGACGCCCTGGGTGCCGTCCAGGATGTAGCGGGCCAGCGCCCAGCCCCGCAGCGGCTCGGGCGCGTCGGGCGCCGGCTCCGGCGCGTCCGACGGCAGGCGCGTGACGGTCAGCTCGATCCGATCGTCGCGGTTGTTGTTCCAGTAGCCCAGGCGATGGTCGTTGGCGAAGACGACGACCTGGCCGCCGGTCTGGAACTCGTGTTCGACGCCCGCGCCGATGCGGAACATCGTCTCGGGCCGCCCCTCGATCTGGCCGACAAGACAGAAGTAGGGGGCGTTCCAGAGCCGCGGCCAGAGATCCAGGGCGTGGAACGCGAAGCTGCGGAAGCCGTCGGGCCCGCAGCGGACGAACCAATCGCGCCAATGCCCGCGGGCCGAGAAGCGCCAGCGCTCCCCGGCCCTGGCTTCGCCGACGACGAGACCCTCGCGGGTCGAAGGGACTTGGAAGACTTCAGGCTCGGCCATGCGCGCCCCCTCTCGGGCCGCCGCTCTGTGCGCGGCCCGCAACCCCTGACGAGCCTACAATCGCCAATCGAGTTGCCGCAAGAATTCAAGCGACGGCTGTGACCGCCGTCAGGCGTCAGGCGTCAGGCGTCAGGCGGAGGCCGGCCTGCGTCGTGCGCTCCGCCATGCCGTCCACAGCGCGGCCAGCGCGAGGAGCGCCGCCATGGCGGCCGCCAACGCCGCGACGCCCGGCTGGTCCTGCCGCTCCGCCACGAACACGGCGGCCAGGCCCCAGGCGATCGGGACGGCGTAGATCGCCAGGCGCGAGGCCCAGAGCGCGCCGAGACAGACGGCGACGACCGCCAGGACGCCGGCCACGGCCCAGGTCGTTGCGCCGGAAGGCGCGATCAACCCCTCCGCGGTCAGGACCGTCAGGATGTTGATGGCCGAGGCGATGGTCAGCCAGCCGGCCAGCAGGCCAAGAGGCCAGAAGACCAGCAGCGCCTCGGACAATCCGCCCTGGCGCTGCGGCGCCGTCCGGACCAGCGCGGCGACGAGCGTGGCGGCCGACACGACGATGATCGCCACCGTCAGCCAGCGCGCGTCGGCGGCCGAGGCCCAGATCCAGAGCCCGCATCCGGTGATGGCGACCACGGACGGCCAGGCCAGCTGGGCGAGCCGCACGTCGTCGCGGTTGCGGGGCAGGGCCTGCCAGATCGCATAGGCGACCAGGCCCAGGTAGATCAGGCTCCAGATCGAGAAGGCGTAGCCGGCGGCGCGGAGGGTCGTATTGCCCGACTGCGAGAACTCGGCGGCGGACAGGCCGATGTCCCAGATCGCCTGCGCCGCGGGCGTCAGGATCGCAAAGGCGGTCGCGAGGAGGACGGCGAGCTGGCGCGCCATCATTCCGCCGCCTCCTTCCGATCGGTGGCCTCGGCTTCCGGCTTGGCCCCGCTCATGGCTGGAACGTAGAATCCGGTGACGAACTTCGCCAGCCAGCCCTCCGGCCGGAACCGCGGCCCGTAGAGCGCGCAGGGATCGGGGTCTTCGATTTCGCGGCCCTCGGCGCCTTCCGCGGTCATGGCCGCGCCCACGGCGTCCGCGAACGGCTCGGCGAACTGCAGGGCGTCGCCGAGGCGCGACAGCGAGGGATCGTCGGTTCCGACGGGCGTGGCGTTGCGGTTCCAGACCACGGCGGCCAGCTGGCGCCCGTCCCGCCTCAGCATCTCCGCTTCGGCGCCCAGCCCACCGGTTTCGCCCGGCACACGCAGGCCGATGGGGCCCGGGATGAAGAAGCCCGCGGCCGCCGACAGCGTCGAACCGACCCGTCCCGTGGGCTCCACCCGGGTGACGATCGTGCGAACCCGGGCGTCCGCGGCATCGGCAGAGCCCGCCAGGGCGTAGCGTTCGGTGAGCTCGAAGCAGACCTGGGCGTCGATCTCCCGCAGAAGAAGCGTCCGCTCGCCGTCGTCCAGCCACTCCGTCGCCTCGCCCTCGGCCAGCCGGGCGGGCTCCAGGAACACCCGCTTCACCTTCGCGAGCGCCGCGTCGTCGCTACGCTCGGCGATGCTGGTGCGGACCGCGCCGTCCTTGGGCTCGAGGCCGTCATAGCTGCTGAGGGCGCCCGACGGACGGCCGGGCGTGGCGCAGGCGGCGAGGAGGAGGGGAAGCAGGAGAACGGGTGTGAGTTTCACGTGAACCTTGGCCTTGGACGTCAGCCTTCGAACGCTCGCGGCGCGCCGAGGTTGCCTCCCGGCCTCAAGCCTCCGCCAGCTCGCCCGCGACGAAGGCGTTCTCGCCCCCTTTCACCAGGCCCTCCAGAACCTCCGGCAGGTCCTCGGGCGCCACGATCAGCACGAGTCCGACGCCGCAGTTGAAGGTCCGCCGCATCTCCGCTTCGGACACGCCTCCCGTCTGCGCCAGCCACTCGAATACCGGCGGCATCGCCCAGGCGTTCCAGTCGAAGCGGGCCGCGAGGCCGTCGGCGATCGCCCGCGGCGGATTCTCGATCAGTCCGCCGCCGGTAATGTGGGCCAGGCCCTTCACGCGGCCGGCCTTCAGGTGCGGCAGCACGGTGCGGATGTAGATCCGCGTGGGCTCCAGCAGCGCCTGCGCCAGCGTCTTGTCGGCCTCGAACGGGCAGGGCGCGTCCCACGCCAGCCCCGAGCGCTCCACGATCCGGCGGATCAGCGAATAGCCGTTGGAATGCGGCCCGGACGAGCCGATCCCCACCAGGACGTCGCCCGGCTTCTGGTCGCCCAGGCGCGGCAGCACCTTGTCGCGGTCCACGGCGCCGACACAGAAGCCCGCCATGTCGTAGTCGCCCTCAGCGTACATGCCCGGCATCTCGGCCGTCTCGCCGCCCACCAGGGCGCAGTTGGCCTGCTGGCAGCCCTCGGCGATCCCCGCCACCACCGCGGCGGCGGCCTCCACGTCCAGCTTCCCTGTGGCGTAGTAGTCCAGGAACATCAGCGGCTCGGCGCCCTGGGCCAGGAGGTCGTTGACGCACATGCCCACGAGGTCGATGCCGACCGTGCCGTGCAGCCCCGTCTCGATGGCGACCTTCAGCTTGGTGCCGACGCCATCCGTGGTGGTGACCAGCAGCGGATCGTCGTAGCCGGCCGCCTTCAGGTCGAAGAGCGCCCCGAAGCCGCCCAGAGACGCCTCGGCGCCGGCTCGGCGGGTGGACTTGGCCAACGGCTTGATGCGTTCGACCAAGGCGTTCCCGGCGTCGATGTCGACCCCGGCTTGCGCATAGGTGAGACCGTTTGGCCGTTCGGACATTTACGAACCCGGGCTTGAAGTGCAGAGAGAGCCGCTTGCGGCCTTGCAGAGTCGGCCGCGCGCGGGGCTATAGCTGATTTATGACGCCGATCACCACCACTGCCGAACTCCAGGCCTTTTGCGACAAGATCAAGGGCCAGCCGTTCGTCGCCGTGGACACCGAGTTCATGCGGGAAACGACCTACTGGCCGAAGCTGTGCCTGATCCAGGCGGCGGCCCCCACGGCGGAGGCGACCATCGATCCGCTCGCCGAGGGTCTGGACCTCGCTCCGTTCCTGGAGATCCTGCGGGACGAGACGATCCTGAAGGTGTTCCACGCCGCCCGGCAGGACGTTGAGATCTTCAACAATCTCCAGGCCATGCCCAAGCCGCTGTTCGACACTCAGATCGCCGGCATGGCGGCGGGCTTCGGCGAGCAGATCGCCTACGACGCCCTGGTTCGCCAGATGCTGAAGATCGAGATCGACAAGTCGAGTCGCTTCACGGACTGGGCGCGCCGGCCGCTGTCGGACGCCCAGCTTTCCTACGCCCTGGCCGACGTGACCCACCTGGCCGAGCTCTATCCGATGCTGCGCGAGCGGCTGGAGCGGGAAGGGCGTCTCGCCTGGGTGCGGGACGAGATGAACGACCTCACCGACCCGGCGAACTATGACGTCGAGCCGGAGAACGCGTGGAAGCGCCTGCGCCCGCGCCGACATACGGCCAAGTACCTGGCGGTCTATCGCGCCGTCGCGGCGTGGCGCGAGCGCACGGCCCAGCTTCGCGATCAGCCGCGCGGCCGCATCCTCAAGGACGAAGCCATCGACGAGATCGCCACCCAGGCGCCGACCGACGCCGAAGGGTTGGACCGTCTGCGCTCGGTGCCCAAGGGGTTCTCGGGCTCGCGCTTCGGCCCCGACCTGATCGCTTCGATCCGCGAGGCGCTCAAGGACCCGGAAGCCTATGCGCCCGTGATCGAGCGGAACCGTCAGCCGGCGTCGCCGGCGGCGGGCGCCGTTGTCGAGCTCCTGAAAGTGCTGCTGAAGGCGCGCGCCGAGGAGGCGGGGGTCGCCTCCAAGCTGATCGCCACGGTCTCCGACCTGGAGCAGATCGCCAATGACGACGACGCCCCGGTCGCCGCGTTGAAGGGCTGGCGTCGCGAGGCCTTTGGAGAGGACGCCCTGAAGGTGAAGCGGGGTGAGCTCGCCCTGGTGCTCGACGGCGCCCGGGTGCGCGTCGTCGAGGTGCGGCGGGCCCCGCGCCAGGCCGCGGCGGGTTAGGGTCAACAACAACTCGTCATCCTGGACGGCCTGCAAGGCCGATCCGGGACCCAGAAGCGCGGCGATAGACCCCTGGGTCCCGGCTCCTCGGCCCGCTGGGGCGGGCCTGGGATGACGGAACTGGGTTGGTCTCGGAACCTGCGGATAACCGCAATCCGATGAAATAACGACGGTTTCCTGGCGCTGGACACGGTCGTCCACAGCCCGTCCACCGGATGTCATCCCGTTGTTCCACAAGGCCCGCCACGGGGATGCGTTGCGCGCCAGCGAGAGTTGGGTGAACCTCAATTTGCCGAGAGGAACTGCGGCGCGGCGGACCGGGCGACCGGGAGGCTAGCGAGCAGGAGCTCTCCGGATCGGATGGTTCCGGGGCGACCCGGGGTCCTCGAGACGGAACGGCTTGGGAGCGGCGCGAGGCCGAGCCGGGTGACCGGCGGAGCGGAGTTCCAATCCCGCCTCGAAGGCTCAGGTCCCCCAACGGATCTGGATCAGAGGGCGGTGTTCCGGGCGACCGGGGCGCCGCCCTCTTCAGTTCGGCCCTGAGGCGCCGCCCCGGACGCGGAGCGCCGCCGAAGGCCGCGGGTGAGGGACGCGCCCTGCGCGCCCTCGCTTTCGCACCGTCCGGCGAGAGCTAAACCACGTCCAGCTTGAGCTTCAGGGCCTGCGCCAGCGACTGCGCCCGGCGGCCGGTCTGCTCCCCCAGCAGCATGTCCTCCCATCCGGTCAGGGCGCTCAGCACGAGACGGTCGCCCTGGATGGCGAGGCTCGATTTCTCGAGCAGCCGCGGATTGCGCGCCGACAGGTCGCAGCCCAGCCGGATCGCCGCGCCGAGCGCCCGCGCCCGTTGTCGGCGATCTGCGGTGAGGATCCGGCCGAAGCCCTGCGGATCTGGCGGCGTCGCGGCCGAGTGTCTCGAGAAGGCCACGTGGGCCAGGAACACGCGCTCCGCATGGTTCATGCCCGCCAGGGGCGCCCGCAGCACCTGGTCGAAGGCGAGGTCGGCGCGATGGTCGGGGTGCAGGAACGCGCCCAGGTCGGCCAGCCGGCAGGCCGCGGCGATGAGCACGCCCTCCCGCCGCCCGAAGAGCGGCGCAAGCTTGCCGAAGGCGGGGGTGATCCAGAGTTCCAGCGCCCGTCCGAGTTCGGGCGAAATGCCCCGATGCGCGGTGAGCGCCTCGCAGCCCTCGATCAGCGGATCGAGCTGGCGAACCTCGGGCGGCATTGCCTCGAGGAGCATGCCCTCGCGGACGCCATAGGCCGAGATCACGATCTTTTCGATCCCCAGCCGTTCGATCAGGCGCTCCAGCACCACGGCGGCGTAGGGCAGGGTGTCGTAGCGCTTCTTGGAGAGGCCCTGGATGCGCTCGAGGGAGGGGCGCGACTGATGCTGCACCAGACGGGCGAGCTCCAGCCCGTCGGCCCGGCCGATCTCGTACTGATGGGCGATGTGCAGCGGATAGTCCGCCAGCTGCATGTGCAGGAGGGCGAGGTTCCGCCAAGCCCCGCCCACTGCGTGGAACTCCGGACTGGCGTAGCGGACCGCGACGGGGGCGAGGCGCTGGTCCACCAGCTGGCGGGCGCGCTCCGGGTTCAGCGGCTTGGGCGCCCCTAGCGAGAACGGGCCGAGGGGCAGGGTCACGCCCTCGATCCGGGTCATGCCGTCCAGGCGCACTAGCTCCAGGCTCGATCCGCCGAGATCGCCCACGACGCCCTCGGCGTCCGGCTGGCCGCAGAGCACGCCCAGGGCGGCGTACCGGGCTTCCTCTTCGCCGGAGATGATGCGGACCTCCAGGCCGGTTTCCTCCCGGACGCGCTTCAGAAAAGCCTTGCCGTCGGCCGCGTCCCGTACGGCCGCCGTGGCCGCGGTCGTGACCTCGTCGGCGCGCCAGCCGTCCAGCACGGAGCGGAAGCGCCGCAGGGCGCCGATCGCGTGCTCCACGCCCTCTGGCGACAGGCGACGGGTGGTGGGCAGGTCGCGGCCCAGCCCCGCGACGACCTTCTCGTTGTAGATCGTCCAGAGCGCGCGCCCGTCGATCCGGTAGATCACCAGGCGGACGGAATTCGAGCCGACGTCGATGACCGCGGCCTGCCGACCCTGCGGGCGCTCTTCGCTATCCTCGCGTGGCCACATTTTCGATCGCGCGAGGCATGTCTTTCACCCTCTGCCCGCGACCGGAAAGGCTCGGATTGGTCATGAAGTACTCGTGCGCCGAGAAGGCGTTCGGGTGGTCCCAGGCAGGATCACGCCTATAGCTGCCGTCGGCGTCGAGGGTCCAGCTTTGCGCTTCGTCTTTCAGGTTCGCGAGCATGATCTGTTGGAGAACCTGCTGATGCACCGTCGGGTTCTCGACGGGGGTCATCACCTCGACGCGGCGGTCCAGGTTGCGCGGCATCCAGTCCGCCGACGACATGAACAGGCGCGCCTGCGGTGAGGGCATGGCGTGGCCGTTGGCGAAGGCCACGATGCGGCCATGCTCCAGGTAGCGTCCGACGATCGATTTCACCCGGATGTTCTCGGACAGACCCGGCACGCCCGGCCGCAGGCAGCAGATGCCGCGGATGACCAGATCGATCGGCACGCCGGCCTGGCTGGCGGCGTAGAGGGCGTCGATGACCTCCGGGTCGACGAGCGAGTTCATCTTGGCCCAGATCGCGGCCGGCTTGCCCGCGCGGGCGTTGTAGGCCTCCTGTTCGATCATCCGGAGCAGGTCGCGCTTCATGGTGATCGGCGAATACGACAGCCGCTCCAGGTCCACCGGCAGGGCGTAGCCCGTGATGTAGTTGAAGATCTTCGCCGAATCCCGCCCGAACGGCGGCTCGGTCGTGAACAGCGACAGGTCCGTGTAGATGCGCGCCGTGATCGGGTGGTAGTTGCCCGTGCCGAAGTGGCAGTAGGTGCGCAGCCCGTCGCCTTCCTTGCGCACCACCATCGAGAGCTTGGCGTGTGTCTTGTACTCGATGAAGCCATAGACCACGTGCACGCCGGCCCGCTCCAGATCGCGGGCCCACTTCAGGTTCGCCTCCTCATCGAAGCGCGCCTTGATCTCGATAACGGCGGTGACGTTCTTGCCGTTGTCGGCCGCCTCGATCAGGGCCGCCACGATCGGGCTGTCCTTCGAGGTCCGGTACAGGGTCTGCTTGATGGCCAGCACGTTCGGATCGCGCGCGGCCTGCCGCAGGAACTGGACCACCACATCGAAGCTCTCGAATGGGTGGTGGACCAGGATGTCCTTCTCGCGGATCGCGGCGAAGCAATCGCCGCCGTGGTCGCGGATGCGCTCGGGGAAACGGGCGACGAACGGCTTGAACTTCAGGTCCGGTCGATCCGACGGGATGAGTTGCGACAGCTCGTCCAGCCCGAGCAGCCCGTCCATCACGATGATGTCCTCGGGATTCGCCCGCAGGTTTTCGCTGATGAAGCCGCGCAGCTCCTCGGGCATCGCGGCTTCGATCTCGACCCGGACCACCGATCCCAGCCGCCGCTGCTTGAGGCGCGCCTCGAACTCGCGCACCAAGTCCTCGGCCTCCTCCTCCATCTCCACGTCGGAATCGCGGATCAGGCGGAACACGCCTTGCGCCTGCACCTCGCACCCGGGGAACAGGTGGTCGAGGAAGAGGGTGACCATGCTCTCCAGCGAGATGACCCGCCGCTGGGCTCGGCGGCGCGTGGGACGACCGGGTGAGACGTCCCAGAACCGCGCCACCTGGGCGGGCAGGGGCGCCAGGGCGTAGACCTCGCGCCCGTCGGAACGCCTGCGCACCTTCAACACCAGCGAGAAGGCCAGGTTCGGGATGAACGGAAAGGGGTGCGCGGGGTCGATCGCCAGCGGCGTCAGCACCGGGAACAGCTCCGCCAGGAAGCGCTTCTCAAGCGCCGCCCGCTCGGACTCGGTGACCTCTTCGGCGGAGATGTAGCGGAGGCCCTCGCTGGCCAGTTCCTCGCGCAGCTCCCGCCAGCGCGTCTGTTGGTCGGCCATCAGATCGGCCGCGGCGGCGTTAACGCGGACGAGCTGCTCGGCCGGCGTCAGGCCGTCCTGGCTGAGCGAGCGCACGCCCTCGCGCACCTGGGCCTTCAGGCCCGCCACGCGCACCATATAGAATTCGTCGAGGTTGTTGGCGCAGATGGCCAGGAACCGCACGCGCTCCAGCAGGGGATGGCGCGGGTTCATGCTCTCGGCGAGGACCCGCCGGTTGAACGCCAGCCACGACAGTTCGCGGTTGAAGAACCGCGCCGGCGATCGCGCCAGATCCTCCCCGGGCGCTTGCGCGGGCTCTGCGGAGGCGCCGGCTAGGGGCGAGACATCGTCGGGCGGCGTCATGGTCGGTCTCAGGGCGCGTCAGGCGCTCCGCAAGCTACTTCCGGAAAGGTTAAGGTCCTCATTGCGGCCTTCCGGAGGCGCCCAGAACGGCTTCACCTTCCGGAACGCCTTCAGGGCCTCGTCGGCGGCCTGGATGAGGGCCTCCTCGCTCTGGGTCAACCGCCCCACCTCCAGCCCGGCTGCGAAGGCCAGTTCGCCGGATCGGCGACCCACCGCCCGCATGGCGACGTCGCGCGCCACCGCCATGTCGTTCAGCTCGCCCAACTGGTCCTGCAGCGCCTTGAGCGCTATGGAAAAGCGCTGCCGTCGCTTCGGGTGTTTGGGGAAGGCCTCTCCAAAGAAGGCCGCGGCATAGCGCAGTTTCTTCGCTTGCTTGCGCAGGTCGTGCCGGGCGGCCGGCTTCAGCTCCAGGAACTTGCGTGAGCGCCGGCGCAGCCGCCGGTCGAGGCGGTCCATGACCGAGGCGGCGATGGCGGCCGCCGGCTCCTCGCGGTTCCGGCGCTGTTCGTCGTTGGCCAGGCGCCGCCAGCGGCCGACCTCGATCCACTCCGCGAGAGCGAAGAGCATCCCGCGGAAACGCTCCGATCCGACGGCGGCCAGCGCCCGCTCATAGGCCTCGGCCTGCGCCATCCGGAGCGCCCGGAAGAAGGCCGCTCGGCCGGGGCTGTCGTCGATGTCGTCGGGCGCGTCGGCCCTCTGCAGGAACACGTCGATGTCCCGCGCCTCCGCCAGCTCGCCCGCCAGCCAGCGGGTCTCGGTGCGCGCTGCGTTCAGGCCTTCGGCGTCCAGCATCGCCTTGAACACGGAGAGCGCCGCGCGAAGGCGACGCAAACCCACGCGGAGCTGGTGGAGGACCTCGGGATTATGGGCCCGTTGCAGCAGGCGAGCGTTCACGCCCACCTGGATCAGCGCCTCGCGCGCGATGAGCTGGAAGGCTTCGGCCCCGGTCGTCTGCGGCCCCACCGCCGTCTTGCGCGCCCGCAGCGCCGCCACGCCGTCGTGGCCGGCCAGGCGATAGCCCCGCTCGGCCTTGCTTTCGAACAGCAGGGTGAGGCTGGCCAGAGACTGCAGCTCCCGCGCAAGATCGAACAGCGCTTGGGCCGATCCGGAGAGCAGTTCGAGCTCAAGTTCGGCGACGGCCTCCTGGCGGTCGCCGGCGGTGATCAGGCCCGTATCGAAGGAGACCTCGATCCGGCTCCGCCCGCGCGTGACCAGATGCACCCGACGTTCGACCTCCACCGTGAACACCGGGCCGAGCGACATCTCGCCGGACGCTCCGGCCGCAGGGGTTTCGGCCAGGGCGGCGAGGTCGAGATCCGGGCCGGCGACCTCGGTCTCCCATTCATCGCGCTCGAACAGGCCGCCCGCGGCCCGATGCTTCAGGGTCTGGGTGTGGGTGTCGCCCTTCCGGCGCACGCGCAGGCTGAAACCGGCGTCGCGCAGGGCGTGGTCCGGGGTGTCGTAGTAGATGGCGTGCAGCTGGGCGGCCGTCCCGTCGTCGGACGTGAACGCCTGCCGCTGCAGCGCCTCCACGGCGCCGACGCCCAGCTGGAACTTGATCTCCAACTCCGGGGCGGCCTTGGACGGGGTCCGGGCGAGCATCCAGGGGTCTCGTCAAGCGCGGCCTTTGCGCCACGCGCCATCACCACTGCCGGAAAACGAATCGACTTGTCTATCGCGCCGCGAAAGATTTCTGCCCGTGGCCGCCCGGAGGGCGCTTCAGAGGTCCAGTTGGCCCTGCGCCTCCAGGATCTGCCGCGCGAGCGTGCGGGTCACGGGCCGGAAGCCCTCGTCGCCCGCCTCGTCCAGCTGCCGGACGATGTTCGCGGCGTCGGGGATCGAGCGCGGCATGCGCGCCAACAGGTAGGGATAGACCGCTTCGGGCGGCCGGATGTTGCGCTCGCGGAAGAACCGCCGCAGCACGCCCTCCAGCACTGCATCGTCCGGCGGCCCGATCTCGGCGACCGTCAACGCGTTCAGCCGCGAGCGAAGGTCGGGCAGGGGGGTCGGCCAGGCCCGGGGCGGGGTGCGGGCGGTGAGCAGGAGGCCGCCCCCTTCGCGGCCCGCGAGGTTGATCAGGTGGAACAGGCCCTCCGTGGAGACGCCACGATCCGCATCCTCCAGCAGCACCGGCCGCCCATGGGCGGTCTCCACGTCCGGCGTCTGGGGGTCGGCGACGATCGCGGCGGTCGCTGCAGCCCAGGCCCGCGCCAGGTGGGTCTTGCCCACCCCTTCGGGCCCGACGATGGCGAGGCAGCCGCCAGCCCACGCCGGCCAGGACTCCACGGCCGCGACCGCCTGCGCATTGGAGGCGCCCCGCACGAAGTCGTCGAGCGCGTAGGCGCCGTCTCGTCGCAGTTTCAGCCGAAGCTGGCGCGCCATGGGGATGTTCGGCTGAGGCAGGTCACGCCTCCGTCTTAGGCGTATGTCTCCGGCCGCGCCACCGGCCTGGGCGGGTTACGCCCGCAATACACAGTCAGGGGGCCTTGCGGCCCAGGTCCCGCGCGCCAGCCAGGGTCCAGCCCTCCGGCTTGAGGAGTTCAATCGGCGAGAAGCGGACCTTGTAATCCATCTTCTCCGAACCCCGGACCCAGTAGCCAAGGTAGACGTACGGCAGGCTGTTCAGCCCGGCCTGAACCACATGATCGAGGATCACGAACGAGCCCAGGCTGCGCCGCGCCGGCGCCGGGTCGTAGAAGCTGTAGACCAGCGACAGCCCGTCGCTCATCAGGTCCACCAGGGCGCAGGCGATGAGGTCGCCCGGCCCCGCGTCCTTCGACCTTGTGCGGTACTCGATGATGTGGGTCCGGACCGCCGTATCCTCGACCATGGCGACATAGTCGGGCCAGGTCATCTCGGCCATGCCGCCGTTCGCATGGCGAGCGTGGAGATAGCGCCGCAGCAGGTCGAACTGCTCCATGGTGGCCTCGGCCTCCACCATGCGGCGCTCCACGTCCTCGTTGCGCGCCAGAACCTTCCGCTCCGAGCGGGAGAAGGCGTAGTCCGCCACCGGAATTCGCGCCGAGACGCAGGCCGAGCAGGCCTCGCACGCCGGCCGGTAGGCGATGTTCTGGGACCGGCGGAAGCCCACCTGGGTCAGGCTGTCGTTGACGGCGGCGCCGTCGGAAAGCGGCAGGTGGGCGAACACCTTCCGCTCGAAGCGGTCGGGCAGGTACGGGCACGGCGACGGCGCGGTCAGGAAGAACCGGAGCTGTCGGGTCGGAAAGTGCTGCGTCACAGACCTTGGGCCGCCTTGGTGCCAGTGGGCTCGCAGCGATTAGGCGTCATGCCGGGTCTCCGCGCAAGGACTACGCTACAGGCCCGGGTCCATCGGCAGCACCGGCGCCTCCCGCAGCAGTACGATGGCGATCCTTCGGTTCCCGGGCAGCATCGGGTCGTCCGGATAGAGGGGCTCCGAGCTCGCCTTGCCCGAGACCTGATAGACCCGGTCGCCGTCGACGCCGGAGCCCTGCAGCACCTTGCGCGATGAATCCGCGCGGGCGGCCGAAAGCTGCCAGTCCGTCTCCGGCTTCACGCCGCCGGCGCTCGCGCTGGTGTGTCCGTAGATGCTGATCCGGTTCGGCAGCTGGTTGATCACCTTCGAGATCGCGCGCAGCAGCAGCTTGGCCCGGTCGTTGGGCTGGGACGAGCCCTGGTTGAACATCGAGCGGCCTTCCTGGTCCACGAGCTGGATGCGCAGGCCCTCGGGCGTCTCGTCGATGATGATGTTCTTGGAAAGCTCGGCCAGCTCCGGCATCGCCTGCAGCGCCTGGCGCAGGGACTGCGCGGCCGAGGCGAACGAGGCGTCCTCCCGCCGCTGGCGCGCCATCTGCTCGGCGTCGGCGTCGGCCTTGGTGGGCGAGACCTCCTTGCTGGCATCCTTGGAATCGCCGTCGTTCGGATTGAGCGACGAGGGCGCCAGCTCCTCGATGATATCGCTGGACCCGGCGCTCTTGGCGCCGTCGTTCCCTAGGGCGGTGCCCGCCAGGATTCCGCCGGCGCCCGAGGTCGTCTCCGACACGCTGGCCGGGGCGAAATAGTCGGCGATGCCGCGCTTCTGCTCCGGGCTGGTGGTGTTGATCAGCCACATGAGCAGGAAGAACGCCATCATGGCGGTGACGAAGTCGGCGTAGGCCACCTTCCAGGCGCCCCCGTGGTGGCCCCCGCCGCTGACCTTCTTGACCTTCTTGATCAGGATCGGCTGCTCACTGACAGCCATGGTTCACCCGCCTTAACGCTGATTTCGGGGGAAACTGCGCCGCACGCCGTTAAAATGATGTTGCGCGAAACAAGGATTCGAGGGCCTGCGGTGACGGTGCTGGAGACGGATCGGCTGGTCCTGCGCGACGTGACGGAGGCGGACGCGCCCTTCCTGCTCGCGCTCCTCAACTCGCCCGGGTTCCTGGAGAACATCGGCGACCGCGGCGTCCGCACCGAGGGGGAGGCCTGCGCCTACATCCGCGATCGGGTGCTGGCGAGCTACGCCGAGCATGGCTTCGGCATGTGGCTGGCGGCGGAGCGGCGCGGCGGCGCCGCCGTCGGTCTGGCCGGGCTCGTGCGCCGGGAAGGCCTCGACGTGCCGGATGTCGGTTACGCCTTCGCGCCCGACGCGTGGGGCCGGGGCTACGCCAAGGAGGCGGCCGCGGCCGTCGTGGCCCACGCCATGGGACCGCTGGGCATCCGCAAGCTGGCGGCGATCACCACGCCCGAGAACTTCGCCTCCATGGCCGTGCTGCGGAAGGTCGGCTTCACCCTCCAGGGCATGCGGCAGCTCCCCGGGATCGACCGGGAAAGCACCTACTTCACGCTGGAGGCGCCCGACTGAGCCCGCCGCGCCTCGCCGGCCTCGACCTTGTCGGCGAAGCGGCGGAAGGCGCCTGGCATCAGCTCGGCCACGAAATCGTCCTGCAGGGGATCGAGGACGTCGGACAGGCGTCCGAGGCGGTCCAGGAAGGCGCGCCCCGCGGGCGTCTCGGCGGCGCGCTCGGCGGCGGGGCCCGGCGTCGGGGCGGTCGGCGAAGGACCGCCGGCGCTCGCCGCCACCATCCCCAGGACGCCGGGATCCGCCATGATGACGGCGCCGGCCTTCAACTCGTCCAGCGACATGTGCCGGGCCAGCGCCCGGCCGAACATCCGCTCGAACGCGGGCATGTCGTGCCGGACCTCCTCCGTCATGGCCTCCAGCATGTATCGGCCCCATTCCGGCCGCGACTTCACCTGCGCGAAGCTGCCGGAGCTGTCCTTGGCGCCCTGGGTGATCATCTCGGCGATCGGCAGGGCGGAGAAGAAGGCGTGGGCGATCTGGACGCCGAGCGTCTCCGCCTCCGGCGTCTGGGCGTGGGCCGGCAGGGGGCTCGCCACGACTATGAGCGCCAGCACGCCGGCGCAGAACGATCGCTTCACGACTCACCTCTTCCCTGCCGCGGCGGCGCCAAGCTACGCCTTGGACGTGCATCGATGAAAGGGCGCGCGCCATGCGGACCATGACGGTCGAGGCCAACGGCTTCCGCTTCGCCGTGGACGAGGCGGGGGAGGGCGACCATCTGGCGCTCTGCCTCCACGGCTTCCCAGAAAGCCGCTTCTCCTGGCGCTTCCAGCTCCCCCTGCTGGCCGAGCTGGGCTATCGCGCCTGGGCGCCCGACCTTCGCGGCTATGGCGAGACCGAACCCAAGCCCAAGGCGGTCTCGGCCTATGTCATCGACCGCCTGATGGAGGACGTGGCCGCCCTGATCGACGCCAGCGGCGCGAAAAAGGTCACCCTGATCGGCCACGACTGGGGCGCGGGCTTGGCCTGGTCGTTCGCCATCAACCGCATCCGGCCGCTGGAGCGGCTGGTGATCATGAACGTGCCGCATCCGGCGGTGATGGCCGAGAACCTGCGCAGCAACCCCGCCCAGCGGAAGAAGTCCTGGTACATCTTCTTCTTCCAGCTTCCCTGGCTGCCCGAACGGATGATGACGGCCGGGGACGCCCGCGGCGTGCGCCGCGCCTTCCACGACATGGCCGTCGACAAGACGAACTTCACGCCCGACGTCCTCGACCATTATGCGAAGAACGCTCAGCGGCCGGGCGCCATCCGCGGCATGATCAACTGGTACCGCGGCGCCTTCCGCATGCGGCGGCGCCTGGGCGAACCCTGGCCGATGCTGGAGACGCCCACCCTGATCGTCTGGGGCGAGGAGGACGCCGCCCTGGGCGTCGAGTTGCTGGACGGTACAGACGCCTACGTCCGGGACCTGACGATCGAGCGGCTGCCCGGCGTATCCCACTGGGTCCAGCAGGAGGCGCCGCAGAAGGTCAACCCGATCCTCAAGGATTGGCTGACGCGCCCGAGGGCGTAGACTGCCCGCCAGACCGCACATCGAAGTGCGGCGTGGGAGGACGTCATGAACGCGACCGCCGCTGTGGCGCAGGCCGAGGTGGGGCGCGCCAGCCCCAAGCCCGACTGGAAGCGGGCCCGCGCGGCGGCGCGGGTGCTTCGGCGGGACCCGAACCGGACCGAGAAGGCGTTCGAGGTGATCCAGGCGCTGGATCCGGACCGCAACGAGCGGGGCTTTGCCCGCCTCATGGCCCAGGCCGAGGGTCGGGCGCTGTTCGAACGCCGGCCCGATCTGATGGCGGCGCTTAAGGATCGCGGCGCGCTGGAGCACCTGCCCGAGGGCAGCTTCGGCCGCGCCTTCCTGGATCACATCGACCGCTTCGGCCTTTCGCCTACCAAGCTCGTGGAGATGGGCCGCCAGGCCCGCGGCGGTCGCACGCCCGCGGACGGGCCCGAGTGGTTCGCCGAACGCCACATCCTGATCCACGACCTGCGCCACGTGCTCACCGGCTATGCGGCCGACCCGCCGGGAGAGACCCTGCTCCTCTGGTTCAGCCACGGCCACGACGGCGGCCGCTCGAACCGGCTGCTGATGGTCTCCTCCCTGTGGCCCCGCCTGCGGGACCAGGGCCCGGGCTTCCTCTTCGCCTGTCTCGGCGCCTGGCTCCGGGGCCGCCGGGCGCGGCGGCTGGAGGTGATGCCGTTCGAGGACCTGCTGGCCCGACCGCTGGCCGAGGTGCGCCGCCTGGCGCGCGTCTAGGGCCGAAAACCCAAAACCCTCGTCGTCATCCCGGACGGCCTGAAAGGCCGATCCGGGACCCAGGATCGCGCGCGCCGCCTCTGGGTTCCGGCTCTCCCGCCCGCCTTCGCGGGCGTACGGCCGGGATGACGGTCGTGGCGGGGAGGGCGCGGGGCCGATTGAGCTAACACCCTAAGGCTTCAATCTCGGCAGGATGTGGTGCTCCAGAAGGGGCGCCAGCGGCGCGCCCTGCGGAGCGGCCGGATCGATCCACCGCATGTCTTCGATCTCGGCTCCGATCGAGATTTCACCTTCTATATCGGCGAGATAGGCCGACGATTTGACGGTCGCGCCGGACTCGTTGGCCGCCGTCGCCTCGAAGCGGCCCAGCAGTTCCGCCGAGCGGAGCGTCACCCCGAGTTCCTCGGCCAGTTCGCGCGCCAGGGCGGCTAGGTCGTCCTCGCCGGCCTCGCGCTTGCCGCCCGGCAGCATGAAGCGCTGGGTCCCGCGCTTCCTCACGGTCAGCAGCCTTCCCGCCGCGTCGCGGATGACAGCGCCCACCACCTCGACGATCATCGCGCCCAACGCGGTGAGGGAGCAAGACAATGGGACGGACGATGCGTGTGCTGGCCGAGGGCCTCCACTTCGGCGAGGGGCCGCGCTGGCATGATGGCCGCCTCTGGCTCTCGGACTTCTACGACCACGCGGTGAAATCCGTCTCGCTCGCGGGCGACCTGCGCACCGAGTTCACGATCGAAGACCAGCCCTCGGGCCTCGGCTGGATGCCGGACGGGTCCATGCTGGTCGTCTCCATGACGAAGCGCCGGGTGCTCCGCCGCACGTCCGACGGGGCCGTCTCCGTCCACGCCGACCTCGGCCACATCGCCGGCTTCCACTGCAACGACATGGTGGTCGATTCCCGCGGCGGGGCCTATGTCGGCAACTTCGGCTTCGACCTCGATGCCGAGATCCAGGCCCGCGGCGTCGAGAGCGTGCTCGCCGATCACCCGACGGCGAAGCTCGCCTATGTCACGCCGGACGGCCAGACCCGCATCGCCGCCGAGGACATGCACTTCCCCAACGGCCCGGTGATCACGCCCGATGGCGCGACCCTGATCCTCGGCGAGACCCTGGCCGGGGTGCTCACCGCCTTCGACATCGGCCCGGGCGGCGACCTCTCGAACCGCCGCGTGTGGGCCCAGACCTTGCCGCGTGTGCCCGACGGCATCTGCCTGGACGCCGAGGGCGCCGTCTGGGTCGCCAATCCGATCGCGCCGGAATGCGTGCGCATCGCCCAGGGCGGCGAGGTGCTCGAGGTGATCGAGACTGACCAGCCCTGCTACGCCTGCATGCTGGGCGGCGACGACGGCCGGACGCTCTTCATGCTCACCGCCGCCAGCTCCGACCATGACGAGGCCGCCAAGGCCAGAACCGGCCGGATCGTCATGGCGCAGGTGGACAGCGCGAGGGCGGGGCTGCCTTAGGCCCCCAACATCCGCGCCGCCCGCGGGGCGAAGTAGGTGATGATCCCGGCGGCGCCGGCCCGCTTGAACGCGCCCAGGCTCTCCAGGATCGAGCGCTCCTCATCCAGCCAGCCGTTCTGGGCGGCGGCCATGATCATCGCGTACTCGCCCGACACCTGGAACGCGAACGTCGGCATAGAGAAGGCGTCGACGACCTGCCGGACGATGTCCAGGTACGGCATCCCGGGCTTCACCATCACCATGTCGGCGCCCTCGGCGATGTCGAGCGCCACCTCGCGCAGCGCCTCGGCGTGGTTGGCCGAGTCCATCTGGTAGGTCTTCTTGTCGCCGGGATTGTCCACCGAGCCGGTCCCGAGCTTCCCGGACCCGATCGCCTCGCGATAGGGGCCGTAGAAGGCCGAGGCGTACTTGGCCGCGTAGGACATGATCATCACGTCCTGGAGGCCTTCGGCTTCGAGGGCGGTCCGGATGGCGCCGATGCGCCCGTCCATCATGTCCGACGGCGCGAGGATGTCGCATCCGGCCTTCGCCTGCATCAGCGCCTGCTTCACCAGCGCCTCGACGGTGGCGTCGTTGACGATCCGGCCGTTCTCCAACAGGCCGTCGTGGCCGTGGTCGGTGAAGGGGTCCAGCGCCACGTCGCACATGATCCCGACCTCGGGCGCGGCGTCCTTCATGGCTTTGACGGCATTGGCGACGAGGCCGTCCGGATCGTGCGCCAGCTTGCCGGTCGCGTCCTTCTTAGCCCCGTCGATGTGAGGGAAGACCGCGATGGCCGGGATCCCCAGGGCCCTGGCTTCCTTGGCCGCCTCGGCCGCCGCCTTCACCGACAGCCGGCTGATCCCCGGCATCGAGCCCACCGGGATCTCGCCCTCGCCCTCGTGGACCACCATCGACCAGATGAGGTCGGCCGGCGTCAGCACGCTCTCGCGCACCAGCCTTCGCACCCAGTCGGCCTGGCGCAGGCGGCGCATGCGAAGGGCGGGATAGGCGGCGAGGGGCGGGATCGTCATGGCCAGGGCGTTTGAACCCGCGCGCCCGCCGGCGCAAGAGGGCGCCGCAGCGCACGATTGACACTCCGCCCGCGCCACGCCACCCACCCGGAATGGATTTCGACCTTAATGAGGACCAGCGGGCGATCGAGGACGCCGCACGCGCCTTCGCCGCCGCCGAGCTCGCCCCCCACGCCGCGCGCCTGGACGAGGAGGGCGGCCTTCCCCTCGACGTACTGAGGAAGGCTGCCGAGTTGGGATTCGCGGGCCTCTACGTCCGCGAGGACGTGGGCGGCTCGGCGCTTTCCCGTCTGGACGCCTCCATCGTCTTCGAACAGCTCAGCTACGGCGACGTGGCCGTGGCGGCCTTCATCTCCATCCACAACATGGCCGCGTGGATGATCGACCGTTTCGGATCGGAAGATCTGCGCACACGCTTCCTGCCGAAGCTCTGCACCATGGAGCTGATCGCCTCCTACTGCCTGACCGAGCCCGGCTCCGGCTCCGACGCCGCGGCGCTGAAGACCACGGCCCGCCTCGATGGCGACCACTACGTGCTGAACGGCTCCAAGGCCTTCATCTCCGGCGCCGGCCTGTCGGACGTCTATGTCGTCATGGTACGCACGGGCGGGGAGGGCGCCGGCGGCGTCTCGGCCCTGGTCGTGGAGAAGGGGACGCCCGGCCTCTCCTTCGGCGCGCCGGAAAAGAAGATGGGCTGGAACGCCCAGCCGACCGCCCAGGTCAACTTCGACGACTGCCGCGTGCCCGTCGCCAACCGCATCGGGGGGGAGGGCGAGGGCTTCAAGATCGCCATGGCCGGTCTCGACGGCGGTCGCATCAACATCGCCTCCTGCTCCCTGGGTGGGGCGGGCCTGGCCCTCGACACCGCCAAGGCCTACCTCGAGACCCGCAAGCAGTTCGGCCGCGCGCTGATGGAGTTCCAGGGCCTGCAGTGGCGCCTGGCCGACATGGCGACCGAGCTGGACGCCGCCCGCCTGATGGTCCGCCGCGCCGCCCATGCGCTCGACGCGAAGAACCCCAAGGCCACCCAGTACTGCGCCATGGCCAAGCGCTTCGCCACCGACGCCGGTTTCGAGGTCGCCAACCAGGCGCTGCAGCTCCACGGCGGCTACGGCTACCTGCGCGACTTCCCCCTGGAGCGCATCGTCCGCGACCTGCGCGTCCACCAGATCCTCGAAGGCACCAACGAGATCATGCGCGTCATCACCGCGCGGGAGCTGTTCCGGGCATGACCGAAGACGCCGAAGTCCTCTGCCGCATCGAAGGCCGCGTCGGTCGGATCACCCTGAACCGGCCCCAGGCGATCCATGCGCTCACCACCAACATGATCGCCTTGATGACCGAGGCGCTGCTGGCGTGGCGCGAGGATCCGGCCGTCGAACTCGTCCTGCTGGACCATTCCGGCGAGCGCGGCTTCTGCGCCGGCGGCGACATCCGGATGCTGGCCGAGAGCGGCGCCGGCGACGGGGCGAAGGCCCGCGAGTTCTTCTTCACCGAGTACCGGCTGAACCACCTGCTGTTCACCTATCCAAAGCCCAAGGTGGCGATCATGGACGGGATCACCATGGGCGGCGGCGTCGGCCTGTCGCGCCCGTGCCGGTTCCGGGTCGCCACCGAGAAGACCACCTTCGCCATGCCCGAGACCGGCATCGGCCTGTTTCCCGACGTCGGCGGCGGCTGGTACCTGAGCCGGATGCCCGATCACCTGGGCCTGTGGCTGGCGCTCACCGGGGCGCGTATCAAGGCTGCCGACTGCGAGCTCCTGGGCCTCGCCACCGACTTCGTGGAGAGCGCCCGCATTCCCGAGTTGAAGGCGAAGATCCTGGAGGCGCCCGAGCGCACCGAGACTCTGCTCACCGAGTTCGAGGCCGACGCCGGCCGCCCGCCCATCGCCCAGCATCAGGACGAGATCGCCAAGCTCTTCGCCGGCGACAGCGTCGAGGCCATCGTGGCGGCCCTGGAAGCTGCGGGCAGCGATTGGGCCCGCGAACAGCTGAAGGTGCTGGCCACCAAGTCTCCGCAGACCCTGAAGGTCGCGTTCCGCCAGCTCCAGCTTGGAGCCAGGGCCCGCGACTTCGCCGAGAACATGGCCATGGAGTACCGGATCGGCGCGCGCGTGGTTCAGCGCCACGACTTCCTCGAGGGCGTCCGCGCGGTGATCGTCGAGAAGGACAACGCGCCGAAATGGAGCCCGCCGACCTTGGAGGGCGTCGACGATGCCATGCTGGATGCGATCTTCGCGCCCCTGCCTTCCGATCAGGAGTGGTCGCCTCTACCATGAGGGCGAGGCGGCCCGCCCGGGCCGCAGGAGGACCGATCATGAAGACCAGGCTTCTGCTGACCGCCGCCGCCGCCCTGGCGCTGACCGCCGCGTCCGCGGGCGCCGCGCCGTCGCACATCGAGGCCGCCGTCGCCAACGCCGTCCGCCCCGAGGCGGAGATGGCGCGCGATGAGGCCCGCAAGCCGGCTGAGATGCTGACCTTCGCGGGCGTCGAGCCGGGCTGGAAGGTGGCCGAACTGCTGCCGGGGCAGGGCTACTTCACCCGCATCCTCGCCAAGGCCGTGGGGCCCGAGGGCAAGGTCTATGCGGCGGTGCCGCCGCCTCAGTTCGAGCAGGCTCGGGGCGCGGGCAACGTCGTGCCCATCGCCTTCGCCGGTCCCGGGTTCACGACGCCTGAGCCGGTCGATCTGATCTTCACCGCGCAGAACTACCACGACCTGCACCTGAGCCGGCTCAATCTCGACGTGGCCGCCGTGAACAAGGCGCTGTTCGAGGCGCTGAAGCCCGGCGGCGTCCTGCTCGTCATCGACCACGTGGCCGCCGACGGCGCGCCGCTGGAGGCGGCCGACACCCTGCACCGCATCGACCCCGCCAAGGCCAGGGCCGAGCTGGAGGCGGCGGGCTTCGTCTTCGAGGGCGAATCGGACGCGATCCGCAATCCGGCCGACGACCACACCAAGGGCGTCTTCGACGCCTCGATCCGCGGCCAGACCGACCAGTTCGTCTACAAGTTCCGCAAGCCTGCCTAAATTTCAGATAAGACAGAGGTATCCATGACACGCGTCGCGTTCATCGGCCTGGGCAACATGGGCGGCGGGATGGCCGCCAACCAGGCGAAGGCGGGGCGCGAGGTCATGGCCTTCGACCTCTCCGCCGACGCCCTCGACAAGGCCGCCGCGGCCGGCTGTTCGAAGGCGGCCTCCGCGGCGGAGGCGGTGAAGGCGGCGAATGTGGTCATCACCATGCTCCCGGCGGGCCCCCACGTGCGCCAGGTCTACGCCGAGCAGATCCTGCCCAACGCCCCCAAGGCGGCCCTGCTGATCGACTGCTCCACCATCGACGTGGAGAGCGCCCGCTCGGTCGCCGCCCAGGCCAAGGCGGCCGGTTTCCGGTTCGCCGATGCGCCGGTGTCCGGCGGAACGGCCGCCGCCGACGCCGGCACGCTCGCCTTCATGGTCGGCTGCGACGAGCCCGACTTCCCCGCCGTCGAGGAGGCCATCGCGCCGATGAGCCGCGCCACCATCCGCGCCGGCGACCACGGGGCGGGGCAGGCGGCCAAGATCTGCAACAACATGGTGCTCGGCATCTCGATGATCGGGGTCTGCGAGGCCCTGGCGCTCGCCGAGAAGCTGGGGCTGGACCCGGTGAAGTTCCACGAGATCTCGTCGCAGTCCTCCGGCCAGTGCTGGAGCCTGACCAGCTACTGCCCCTGGCCCGGCCCGGTGCCGGCCGCGCCCTCGAATCGCGGCTACGAGGGCGGCTTCGCCACCACCATGATGCTCAAGGACCTGAAGCTGGCCCAGGAGGCCGCCGCCAAGGCGGGCGCCGCCGCCCCGCTGGGCGCGACCGCCGAGGGGCTCTACGCCCTGTTCGACCGCCTCGGCGGCGGCGCCAAGGACTTCTCGGCGATTCTCGAGATGCTGCGCGGCCGATCTGTCGCAGGCGGGGTTTGATCCGGATCAACGCCGGCGCCGCTCACGAAATCTAGCTACGCGTTCACGAAAGTTACCGCCTTGCGACCCCGTGTTTTATGGACAACGTGAAATCGGGGCGCCAAAAGGCGGGCGTATTTCAGGGGGCCGAGGAGCGCGCGCCCCAAGAGCGCGCCGTCGGGATTTGAGATCGATGGATTACAGGGACGCCTTCCGCACCGCACTTGACCGGGTCCGTCAGGAAGGCCGCTACCGCGTCTTCGCCGACCTGAAGCGCCACCGGGGCGAGTTCCCGCGCGCCACCTGGACCCGGGCCGACGGCTCGACCAGCGACGTCACGGTCTGGTGCTCCAACGACTACCTCGGCCAGGGCCAGAACCCCGTCGTGCTCGACGCCATGCACAAGGCGATCGAGGAGGCCGGCGCCGGCTCGGGCGGCACCCGCAACATCTCGGGCACCACCCACTATCACGTGGAGCTGGAGCAGGAGCTCGCCGACCTTCACCAGAAGGAAGCCGCGCTCCTCTTCACATCGGGCTACGTCTCCAACGAGGCGTCACTGTCGACGCTCTACAAGATCCTGCCCGGCCTGATCGTCTTCTCGGACGAGTTGAACCACAACTCGATGATCAGCGGCATCCGCGCCGGCAAGCGCGAGCAGCGCCGGGTGTTCCGCCACAACGACCTGGAGCACCTCGAACAGCTCCTGATCGAGGCCGATCCGGCGGCGCCCAAGCTGATCGCCTTCGAGAGCGTCTATTCCATGGACGGCGACATCGCCGACATCCTGGGCACGGTGGCGCTGGCCAAGAAGTACGGCGCCCTGACCTATATCGACGAGGTCCATGCGGTCGGCATGTACGGCCCCCGCGGCGCCGGCGTCGCCGAACGCGACGGCCTGATGGCCGAGATCGACATCATCGAGGGCACCCTCGGCAAGGCGTTCGGCGTCATGGGCGGCTACATCGCCGCCGACTCGATCATCGTCGACGCGATCCGCAGCTACGCCGATGGCTTCATCTTCACCACGTCGCTGCCGCCGGCCCTGGCCGCCGGCGCCGTGGCCTCGATCCGCTACCTGAAGGAACACAACGAGGTCCGTGTGGCCCACCAGGAGCGCGCCGCCGCCCTGAAGGCCAAGTTCCGCAAGGCCGGCCTGCCGGTGATGCCGTCGGTCAGCCATATCGTGCCGGTGCTGGTGGGCGACCCCGTCCACTGCAAGATGATCTCGGACATCCTGCTCGAGGATCACGGCGTCTACGTCCAGCCGATCAACTACCCGACCGTGCCGCGCGGCACCGAGCGCCTGCGCTTCACCCCGTCGCCGGCCCACGACGACCGGATGATGGACGAGCTGGTCGAGGCGCTGGAAGCCCTCTGGGTCCGCTGCAACGTCAAGCGCATCGGCGGCTACGCGGCTTAGATCCCTAGCGTAGATCCCTAGAACGTCATCCCCCGGCTTGTCCGGGGGACCCATGAACTCCGATCGTGCAGGAGGGGTGCTGCGCCGCCGCCGCGGGCCGCAGGCGTCTCACGTGTTCATGGATGGCCCGAACAAGTCGGGCCATGACACGCGTGAAGGGTATGTCCGAGGTCTCTCAGGCCCCCCTGCGACAAACTCGACCGCGGCGCCTTGGCGCAACGCCGCCGCCTCCGGATCGTGCTTAATTGCGGCTCAAGACGCGGTCCGGCCACTTCCCGATACGGGCATCGTCCGAACGCTCCCGGCCCCCAACCGGGAGCGTTACTATTTGCCGATCTACGACCGTCGCCGCACGCCGCGGCCGAGGCCGATCTTCTTGGCGAAGTCGGACCGCCGCGCCGCATAGGCCGGCGCCACCATCGGATAATCGGGGGCAAGGCCCCAGCGCCGCCGGTAGTCGTCCGGGCTCATGCCGTAGCGCGAGCGCAGGTAGCGCTTCAGCATCTTCAGCTTCTTCCCGTCCTCGAGGCAGACGATGTAGTCGTGCTGCACCGAGCGGCCGATGGGCACGGCCGGCTTCGGCCGCTCCTCCGCCTGGGCCGGCGCGGCGCCGGTCAGCTGCAGCAGGGCCTGGTGCACCGAGCGGATCAGGTCGGGCACCGCCTCGGTGGTGACCGCGTTGCGGCTCACATAGGCCGCCACGATCCCGGCGCCCAGGCGCATCAGATCTTCGCCCGATGGCCCATCGGTGTCGGGTCCTACGCTCATGTCTGCCTCGTCTCGATCATGCGAACGCGTGGGCGCGGCAAAGCCGCGTCCCGGCCTTTGCCGGTGAACGCCCGACAAATGCGAAGAGTTCCCAGAAATCCTGTGGAGAGCCGCGGTTGGATCGGGACGGGTTCAGGAGTAAAGGAGGCGCCTCCGCCGCCCAGAGTCGCCCCAGTGAAAGGTCCGCCCTTGAACCTGCACGTGCAATCCCAGCCCTCCACCGAACACTTCTTCGGCGACAGCGTCGGCCAGGCCGATCCGGCCGTGGCGAAGATCCTGGGCGGGGAGCTGAAGCGCCAGCAGGACCAGATCGAGCTGATCGCCTCCGAGAACATCGTCTCCAGGGCGGTGCTGGAGGCCCAGGGCTCGGTGCTGACCAACAAGTACGCCGAGGGCTATCCGGGCAAGCGTTACTACGGCGGCTGCGAGGTGGTCGACGAGGTCGAGTCCCTGGCCATCGAGCGCGCCAAGCAGCTCTTCGGCTGTGAGTACGCGAACGTCCAGCCGCACTCGGGCAGCCAGGCGAACCAGGCGGTGTTCATGGTCACCATGACGCCGGGCGACACCTTCATGGGCATGAACCTGGACCACGGCGGCCACCTGACCCACGGCAAGAGCGTCAACCAGTCCGGCAAGTGGTTCCACCCAGTGGCCTATGGCGTCCGGTCCCAGGACCACCTGATCGACTATGACGAGGCCGCCGAGGTGGCCCGCGCCAACCAGCCCAAGGTGATCATCGCCGGCGGTTCGGCCTATTCGCGCGAGATCGATTTTGCGAAGTTCCGCGAGATCGCCGACGAGGTGGGCGCGATCCTGATGTGCGACGTGGCCCACTACGCGGGCCTGATCGTGGCGGGCGAGTATCCTAACCCGTTCCCCCACGCCCACATCGTCACCACCACCACCCACAAGACCCTGCGCGGTCCCCGTGGCGGGCTGATCCTGACCAACGACAAGAAGCTGGCGAAGAAGATCGACTCCGCCGTCTTCCCGGGCCTCCAGGGCGGGCCGCTGATGCACGTCATCGCCGCCAAGGCGGTGGCCTTCGGCGAGGCCCTGCGCCCCGAGTTCAAGACCTATGCGAAGCGGGTGATCGAGAACGCCCGCGCCCTGGCCGACAGCCTGCAGTCGGTGGGCTTCAAGATCGTCTCCAACGGCACCGACAGCCACCTGATGCTGGTCGACCTGACGCCCAAGAACGTCTCGGGCGCCCAGGCCGAGATCGCCCTCGAACGGGCCGGCATCACCACCAACAAGAACTCCATCCCCGGCGACCCGCTGCCCCCCATGCAGACCTCCGGCCTGCGCGTCGGCACGCCGGCCGGCACGACCCGCGGCTTCGGCCCGGCCGAGTTCCGCCAGGTGGGCCAGTGGATCGGCGAGGTGCTGGACGCCGTGGCCACCGGCGAGGACTCCACGGCCGTCGAGCAGAAGGTTCGCGCGGAAGTGGTGGCGCTCACCGCACGCTTCCCCATCTACGCCTAATAGCGTTAAGTGGCCGGGAAGGGGGCTAGATCATGCGCTGCCCGTTCTGTGGCCACGACGAGACCCAGGTGAAGGACAGCCGCCCGTCGGAAGACGGCGCGGCCATCCGCAGGCGTCGGTTGTGCCCCTCGTGCGAGGGCCGCTTCACCACCTTCGAGCGGGTCCAGCTCCGCGAGCTCACCATCCTGAAGCGCTCGGGCCGCCGCACGCCCTTCGATCGCGACAAGCTCGCCCGTTCCATCTCGATCGCCCTGCGCAAGCGTCCCGTTGAGCCCGAGCGGGTGGAACGGATGATCTCCGCCATCGTCCGCCGCCTCGAAAGCATGGGCGAGACCGAGCTCCCGTCCTCCACCATCGGCGAGCTGGTCATGGCCCACCTGAAGCAGCTCGATGACGTCGCCTACGTCCGCTACGCCTCGGTCTACCGCGACTTCAAGGAAACCGAGGACTTCGCACGCTTCCTGGGCGAGGAAGGCCTGAACGAGGCCCTCGCGCGGGAAGGGTAGGGTCGTCTCCTCTCCCCCCGCGTAGCGGAGAGGGAGAGGGTTGGGAGAGGGCCGGCTCGTGCAGAGACGACCCGCCGACGGTGGATCAAGGAGGAAGCAAGGGCGAAGAGGGTCCAGTCGGGGACTGGAAACCGACGAGAAGAATCGACCCGTAGCGGAAGTTGACGCGACCCAGAACGCAGAACTAAGTCTTGCTGAATTCAGGGGGGCGGATGCGCCGGTTCTGCGGTTTGGTGGTGATCTTCATGATCGCAGTGGGGGCCCATGCGAGTGCCGCCGCTCCCGCACTCTCGGACGTGCCCGGCTTCGCTCTATATGCGGTCTCAGCAGAAGCCGGCGTGCACCCGCTGCAGCCAAATCCTGGCGACGAAAAGGTCCTGACGAACGACGGTCATGCCTACTGGTTGCGTCGGGAGCCAATTCTTCGCGGAGGCATCGCTGGTGCAAATGCTAGGGAAGACGCGGGGATGACATTTGTTGTCCTTCAGCTAACTCGCGAATCCGCATCGATTTTCTCGAACTATGCATCAAACTACTCAGGAAATTCGGTCGGAGTCGTGCTTGACGGCCGGATGATTGGATCTGAAATCCATATTGGTGAAGGATTTGGCGCCGGCGATACGCCCCTTCGTGCACTCATGCTGCCCGCGCGAAACAGGTTCGACGCCGAGATACTCGCCATGCAATTTCGGCGGGTCATCGAGCGCGACATTCCATCTCGGCCAGTGGCGCCGGACCAGCAACAGGACCGCTAGCCACCCTCCGCTGACGTTGGGAGTGTCCACTCTGGGGTAGCGGGCGCGAACGTCCGGACTCGGCCGCGAGTCGCGTGGCCGCAATCGACCCGCTGCGGACCTCGCCAATATCTGCTTCCCGGCTTAGCGGTAGAGCATCACCTGCACCCTGCGGATGAAATCAAAGCGCTTCGTTCGGCCGCGGAAGATCCACGTCGGGTCGAATCTTTCGCGCGGCCGGAAAGGCCGAGCAGCGCCTCCAATTGAAGGAGCGGTAGCCGAAGACGTCAACACAATCAGGAACTGCCCATGCCTGGATGCGGCCCTTGCTCGCTAGCCACGTGCACTGGGCCACCGAGCCGACGAGGTAGGTCGCAAGCGCGCTGTCAGGGTCACTTCGCCCGACGACTCCCTCGTCGCCTCTCCGGGTATCCTCGAAAGCGCGCGTGAAGATCACTGGGGTGGAAGAGACGGCGTGTGTCAGTTCATGGGCGAGCGTGTTGACGGCGCATGACCGCGTCACACGGTCGGCGTTGCGGTAGTCGGCGAGAATGCCGCGTCCGATCCGAACCGGTACGGAGCCGACGCCGAGCGGAGGCTCCCCGGCCCCTACCCACTGGTAGTCCTCGGAGTCAGGATCGTCGGTTCCGACGAGTATAATGCGGACGGGCGGATAGCGAGTGGTTCCCCAGCCTCCTGTGACCCCTTCGATAACCTCCGTCAGTGGCCGGTCCCGCTGCCCTCGCCGCACGAATACGGTCGGGTGACGCTTTTCCAGCGCAGCAAGGTTGCGTCGAAACTCAGGTGACCTGAGCACACTGTACGCCTCCGAGGCGAGTTCAGAAATAAGCCGGCGTTCATCCTCGGTGACCGTGCCGGAAACGCTGTAGCGAAGAGAGGGGCCTGCCTCGCTCGGCTCGCCAAGCGCGTCCATGCAAGACCCAAAGGCCAAAGAGAACGCGCCGAGGAAAAGCGCTCGTATCACCCCCGGCTTGAAGCTGTCGGAAATCACGCTGGCCACACTCAAGCTTCAACCTAGGCTGCAGATTAGTCGACCCAGTTGCCTGTCGTAGTTGACAGCCTCCTGAGGTCGGCTCCCGACTGAGGCTGTGCAAAAACTCGCGCGTTGTCGCCAGCGCCCGGTCGGGTTGTACTCGGTGAGGCAATCATCTTCCTGAGATCCGACCGATGAACCGAGTTGACGAGCGGCTGGTCCAAGCGTGGCTGGAAGCGGGAGGTGACCTGGATGATCACGAGTGCAGATATGTTCCTCCCCATGTTGGATGCCGAGCCTGGCTTCCGGCCCACCTGGGAGAAGTTTGTTCGTGAATGGCAGGATTCGCCGGAGGGTCTTCCGCACTACTTGGCCTTAGGGGATTTAGCTTGCCACCTGATCCGTCTGCTTGAGGTCGGTCAAACTTCGCGATTTGACGCCGTGTTTGAAGTGGTCGAGCGCTGGCACGTTCAGGGCGACAGGTACGTCCGGGAGGCTGCTACGATTGGCTTACTGGAGGATCTACAGAACCTGAGCCTTCACACATCCACGGAGCCTAACGAATTTCTTCCCTGGCTCCGCCCGGCGTCGCGTCGGTTCTGGGAGAAGGTGGAGGCCTTCTGGCGCGACGGAACCCCCATCACCGACGACTAGGACAACGTCCGCAATCCACCCCCCACCAACATTCCGAACGTCCGCTCTCCGCCCTGCGACCGCTTTTGACGCACCCCCGTGTTCCGCTGCCCTCCGCATGCTGGATGCGCTCGACATCACGGCGGAGGAGGCGGCGGGGCTCTCGGAGCTGGCCGCGCTCGATCTTGCCACGGCCCGGCGCTTCACCGAGCGCGCCAACGCCGCCGAGGACCCGGACGAGGCCAATCGCCTGGCCCGCACCGCCCAGCGCGCCGCCCGCTCGTTCCGCCAGACCCTGGCCCTGAAGGTCCGCCTGAAGCGGGCGCTCGCCGAGCACGGCCGCGAATATGCGGGGAAGGCGTCCGGACGGCCCGATCCCATCCGCCAGGCTCCACCGCCGGTCCCGCCGCACCTTTCGGAGGTCCGCGAGGCCGTGGCCCGCATCGCCTGGACCGAGCACGAGGCGCTCGAAGCGCCTGAGGTCGAACGCGAGGACTTCCTGGACGACATGCTCTACGGCCTGGACGAAGCCCTGCGCGGCCGCGCCCGTGACGCCGATTTTGCCGCGCAGCCCCTCGACGACCAGGTGGCCGAGATCGCCTGCGAACTGGCGCTTCCCGAACCGACCGCCCGCCGATGGCGCGAGCTTCCCGACCCGCCCCCGGAGGCCTTGGAACACTGGCTCGAACCCGAACCCCCGCCGCCGCCCTGGCGCGGGTCGGGGTGATCGTTCCTCTATTCTCCTCGTCATCACCCGGCTTGTCCGGGCCACCCATGAACACCGCGCCCGCCAGGTTCGCGGCGGCGCCTCCGCACGCTTTCCGTACGGAACCGTGTTCATGGGCCACCCGGACAAGCCGGGTGATGACGATACTGGGAGCGGCGCGAGTTCTGGGCCGTGCCGTTCCTTCCCCGCTCGCGGGGGAGGGGGACCCCGAGGGGTGGAGGGGGCGCTGGGACCGTGCGCAGGCCTAGCGCCGGGACCGCGCGCGCCCTAAACCCCACGCAATGACCGTCACCCTCAAGCTCGCCACCTCGCTGGACGGCCGCATCGCCACCGCCGCCGGCGAGAGCCGCTGGATCACGGGCGAAAAGTCCCGCGAGCAGGTCCACCGCCTGAGAGCAGCGCACGACGCCGTGGTCGTCGGGATCGAGACGGCGCTCGCGGACGACCCCGAACTCACCGTGCGCCTGCCGGGCTACGGCGGCCGCCAGCCGGCGCGGGTGATCCTGGACAGCCGCCAGCGTCTCACGGCCGGCTGCCGGCTGGTCGCGACGGCCCGAGAGATCCCCACCTACGTCATCGCCACGGGGGAGCCCGCCGCCCACCTCACGGGCGCCGGCGTGCGCGTCCTCACCGTCCCCGCCGTCGGCGAGGATCGGCCCGAGCTGCCCTCGGTCGTGAAGGCTCTGGCCGCCGAGGGCCTCGCCAATCTCTTCGTCGAAGGCGGCGGCCAGGTGGCGGCCAGCTTCGTCCGCTGTGGGCTGGTGGACGCGCTCGAGTGGTTCCGCGCCCCCGTCCTGATCGGCGGCGAGGGGCGGCCCGGCGTCGGCGCCCTGGCCGTTGCGGCGCTGGCCGAGGCGCCCCATTTCCGCCGTGTGGAGGTCCAGGCGCTGGGCGACGACCTCTGGGAACGCTACGCGAGGGCCTGAATGTTCACCGGGATCGTCACCGACGTCGGGCGCGTGCGCGCCGTCCGCGACACCAACCGCGACCGCCGCTTCGAGATCGAGACGGCCTTCGACCTGTCGACGGTCGACATCGGCGCCTCGATCAGCCACGCCGGCTGCTGCCTGACCGTGGTGGAGAAGGGCGAGGGCTGGTTCGCCGTCGAGGTGTCCGGCGAGACGCTCGGCCTCACCACCCTGGGCGACTGGACCGAGGGCCGGCCGGTCAACCTGGAGCGCGCCGCCCGTGTCGGCGACGAACTGGGCGGCCACATCGTCTCGGGTCATGTGGATGGCGTGGGCGAGGTCCTCTCCGTGCAGAGCGAGGGCGGCTCGCACCGCGTCCGCATCCGCGCGCCCCGCCCGCTGCACCGCTACATCGCCCCCAAGGGCTCCATCACCGTCGAGGGGGTCTCTCTCACCGTGAACGAGGTGGAGGACGACGTCTTCGGCGTGAACCTCATCCCGCACACCTGGGACGTGACCACGCTCGGGACCCTGAAGGCCGGGTCGCGGGTCAATCTCGAGATCGACATGCTGGCGCGCTATCTCGCCCGTTGGCGCGAAACGGCCTAAGAGCACGTTCCGACTGCCGAAGGACCATCCATGAGTGACGAACCGCTGCGCCTCCTCATCGTCGAGGCGCGCTTCTACGACGATCTGGCCGACGCCCTGCTGGAGGGCGCGACCCAGGCGCTCGACGCCTTCGGGGCCGAGTACGACGTCGTCACCGTCCCCGGCGCCCTGGAGATCCCCGGCGCCATCGCGCTCGCCGAAGAAGCCGGCCACACGCCCGCCGGCCGCCGCTACGACGGCTATGTCGCGCTGGGAACCGTCATCCGTGGCGAGACCTACCACTTCGAGATCGTCTCGAACGAAAGCGCCCGCGGGATCATGGACCTGACCGTCTCCAAGCGCCTGTGCATCGGCAACGGCGTCCTGACCACCGAGGACGACGAGCAGGCCTGGGCCCGCGCCCGGATGAGCGAGGGCGACAAGGGCGGCGGGGCGGCGCGCGCGGCGCTCTCCATGATCGCCCTGAAGCAGCAGCTGCTGGGCCAGCGGCGATGACCCTGCATGCTTCGCGCTCGGTCGCACGCCTCGCCGCGGTGCAGGCGCTCTACCAGATGGAGGTCTCGTCCATCGGCGTGGAGCACGTGATCCGGGAGTTCACCGACCACCGCTTCGACCGCGACATCGAGGGCGTCACCCTGGCCGCGGCGGACGAGGCGTTCTTTGCCGAACTCGTGCGCGGCGTGGTCGCCGAACAGGCAAGGATCGACGCGGCGATCGCCCGGCGCCTGGCCAAGGGGTGGCGCCTGGAGCGCCTGGACGCTACGGTTCGGGCGATCCTGCGCGCCGGAACCTACGAGCTGACCAGCCGCGCCGACGTGCCGACCGAGGTGGCCATCGACGAATATGTCGAGGTCGCCAAGAGCTTCTTCGAGGGGACCGAACCGGGCTTCGTGAACGGCGCCCTGGATGCGGTCGCCAAGGATGTCCGACCTGGCAAGGACGAACGCACTGGATGAATTTGGAGAGATCGCCCGTCTGTTCCGTCCTCTGTCCCGCGGCGCGCCGGGGGCCTTCCGGCTGATGGACGACGCGGCGGTCATTCCCCAGCGGCCGGGCTTCGACCTGGTGGTGACCCAGGACGCGATCGTCGAAGGCGTCCATTTCCCTGAGGGCGAGGCGCCGGACCTCGTGGCGCGCAAGCTGGCGCGGGTGAACCTCTCGGACCTCGCCGCCAAGGCCGCCGAGCCCTTCGCCGCCTTCCTGACCGTGGCCTGGCCTTCGGGCTACGGCGAGCGCGATCGCAGCCGCTTCGCGCAAGGGCTGGCCTCCGACTTCGAGACCTTCGACGTCGACCTGCTGGGCGGCGACACGACCGCCACGCCCGGGCCCTTCACCTGCAGCCTGACGGCGATGGGCTGGGTGCCCGCTGGCGGCATGGTCCGGCGGGGCGGCGCGCGGCCCGGCGACAAGGTGCTGGTCAGCGGCACGATCGGCGATGGAACCCTGGGCCTGGCGGCGGTCCGCGGCGAGATCGCCGATCCGGACGGCTGCCTCGTCCATCGCTACCGGATGCCGGAGCCGCGACTCGACCTGCGCGAGACGCTGCGCAAGTGCGCCACCGCGGCGGCGGACGTCTCGGACGGCCTGGTGGCCGACGCCCGCCACATCGCCGAGGCCAGCGGCGTCGGGCTGAAGCTCGACCTCGATCAGATCCCGCTCTCCGGCGCCGCCGCCACCTGGCTCGAAGCCCAGGAGGACGTCCCTGCGGCCCTGCTGCGCCTCGGGACCGGCGGCGACGACTACGAGGTGGTCTGCACCATGGCCCCCGACACGCCCAAGCCGCCCGGCTTCACCGTCGTGGGCGAGGTGGTGGAAGGGCAGGGACTGGAAGTCCTCGCCGCCGGCCGGCCGCTCGATCCGGGCGCCGGCGGCTGGACGCACGGCGGCGCCTAGGCCCGCGCATACTCGAACCGCACGCGGGACCGGCCGAAGTCGAGGGCCACCTGCTCGAACTGCCGCAGGAGATCCATGCCGATCACGAGGCCCGGCTTGTCCTCCAGGTCCCAGATCTTGAAGACATGCATGTCGGCGTGCGCCACGAGCACGTTGCCGAGATGCAGCCCGCCGAGGCGCAGGAAGGGCAGGAAGAGGGATTCGGCCATGAAGCTCTCGCCAGCCAGGGTCTCCATCTTCACGAGGCGGGGCGGCTCGCCGCGACCGTTGCGGGCTTCCTGTGCGTGGACCAGATCGCGCAGTTTGCTGTTGCAGAGGCTGGCCTGGGCGCCGGAGTCGATGATCGCATTGATGCGCCGGCCGCTCAGGTCGGCGTCGACGATGGTGAGCTGGCCGTGACGCCGCCGCGCGGGGACCACGACCACGCGTCCGGGCTCTCCCGCATCAGCCCGGGAACGGGTGATCTCAAGTTTGCTGCCCTTGAAGTCCATCACCAGGCGCTGGCCTTTCAGCCAGTCGACGCCCAGCACGCCATCGGCGTCCGTGCCCTTGATGGGCAGGGCGGGGGCCCGGACGTTGCGCCGGTTCCGCGGACCGACCTGCAAGTGGTCCAGCACCACGATGGGCCGCGCCTGGACCCCCACCACGGTGTGCACCGGCGCCGTCTCGCCCGAAACCAGATCGAGCTTCTCCATCAGGCGATGGGAGACGCAGCTCACGTTCGCGCCGGTGTCGAGCAGGAAGTTGAAGGGCCCACGGCCGTTAATGGTGACGGGCGCCAGCATGTGCTCGTAGCGCCCGTTCTTCGTGCCCACCTCGGCGGGAGGATGGTCCTCGTCGGGCAGTTCGAGGTCCTCGGCGGGCGCCTGGACTTGCGCACGGCCATGCGCCGCGGGCAGCAGGGCGCCGCCTGCGGCCAGCAGGCCCAGCGCGGCGTGGCGACGGGTCGGAGACATGCTCGGCACTCCTCCCTTACGTTCTTGAAAACAGGATACCACCGTTCGCCAGGACCGACCACGCAGGGCCGCGGCGAGCGGCTTCAACCTTGCGGCAACCGATTCGCGCGAGGGTTCGCGCCATGCTCCGCCGCGCCGTCCTCGCCTCCGTCCTCTCGCTGGTCGCCGCCGGCGCCCATGCCGCCGCGCCGAAGAAGGAGGACAAGGGCGACGTCGGCCAGTACGTCGACCTGCAGCCTGTCGGCCTGCCCATCGTCTCCAACGGCAAGCTGGTGAACTACATCTTCGTCTATGTGCGGATTAACCTGACCAGCGGCGCCAACGTGGCGCGGCTGCGCGAGAAGGAGCCCTTCTTCCGCGACGCCCTGGTGCGCGCCGGCCACCGCACCCCCTTCACCGATCCGAAGGACCTCAGCCAGATCAACGTCGCCACCCTTACGGCCGCCCTCAAGCGCGACGCGACGGCGATCGCCGGCCCCGGCCAGATCCGCTCGGTCGCGGTCACCTCGCAGGCCCCGCGGCGGCGCGCGACCCTGCCGCGCGGATGACGCTGCGTCCGCGGTTGCGTGGCGCTCACAAACCTGAGTAGTTTCACCGCCTTTCCGGGGGCTCGTCCTTGTGCGCCCGGGACACAAGGGGAAACGCGCAGGGGGTAGGGAGCCAACCGACGCAAGGCCTCAGACGGCCCGCCGGTGGAATCCCCCCGCGACTTGTCGCAAAGGGGCGATCAGAACATGAGTTCCGTTCTATTGTTGGTGATCGGCGCAGGAGCGCTGGCGGTGCTTTATGGCATCGCCCAGACGATGTCGCTGATGCGCGCATCCCCGGGCAACGCCCGGATGCAGGAGATCGCCGCAGCCATCCAGGAGGGCGCGCAGGCGTACCTCAACAAGCAGTACACAGCCATCGCCATCGTGGGCGTGGTGATCCTGATCGCTCTGGGGGTGCTCCTCGGCGTGCTTCCGGCCGTCGGCTTCCTGATCGGCGCGGTGCTGTCGGGCCTCGCGGGCTTCGCCGGCATGCTGATCTCGGTCCGGGCCAATGTCCGCACCGCCCAGGCCGCGTCCGAGGGTCTCGCCAAGGGCCTGTCCCTCGCGTTCCGCTCGGGCGCCATCACGGGCATGCTGGTGGCCGGCTTCGCCCTGCTGGGCGTCGCGGGTTACTTCTACGTGCTGACCAGCGCGATGGGCCTGGCCGTAACGGACCGGGTCGTCGTCGACAGCCTGGTGGCCCTCGGCTTCGGCGCCTCGCTGATCTCCATCTTTGCGCGTCTGGGCGGCGGTATCTTCACCAAGGGCGCCGACGTGGGCGGCGACATGGTGGGCAAGGTCGAGGCCGGCATCCCGGAGGACGACCCTCGCAACGCCGCCACCATCGCCGACAACGTGGGCGACAACGTGGGCGACTGCGCCGGCATGGCCGCCGACCTGTTCGAGACCTATGCGGTGACCACCGTCGCCACCATGGTGCTGGCCGCCATCTTCTTCCGCGCCATGCCCGAGCTGGTGGGCGACATGATGCTGCTGCCGCTGGCCATCTGCGGCGTCTGCATCGTAACCTCGATCATCGGCACCTTCTTCGTGCGCCTGGGCAAGTCCAACAACATCATGGGCGCCCTCTACCAGGGCCTGATCGTGACCGGTGTGCTCTCGGTCGGCGCGCTCTACTGGGTGATCAACAGCCTGGTTCCGGGCGCGGTGACGGTGGGCGACAAGACGTTCGGTGCGATGGAGCTGTTCTATTGCGGCCTCGTCGGCCTGATCGTCACGGCCCTGATCGTCGTGATCACCGAATACTACACCGGTACGGGCTTCCGGCCGGTGAAGTCGGTGGCCAAGGCCTCTGTTTCGGGCCACGGCACCAACGTGATCCAGGGCCTCGCCATGAGCCTGGAGTCGACCGCGGCGCCGGCGCTGGTGATCATCGCGGGGATTATCATCACCTATGGCCTCGCCGGCCTGTTCGGCATCGCCATCGCCACCACGGCCATGCTGTCGCTGGCCGGATTCATCGTGGCCCTCGACGCCTTCGGGCCCGTCACCGACAACGCCGGCGGCATCGCCGAGATGGCCGGCCTGCCACCGGACGTGCGGGTGACCACGGACGCGCTGGACGCGGTGGGCAACACAACCAAGGCCGTCACCAAGGGCTACGCCATCGGTTCGGCCGGCCTGGGCGCCCTGGTGCTCTTCGCCGCCTACACCGAGGACCTGAAGTACTTCGTGGCCGAGGCGGCCCCGGGCTCGTTCTTCGACGGCCTGGGCGCGGTGACCTTCGACCTGTCCAACCCCTACGTGGTCGTGGGCTTGCTGTTCGGCGGCCTGCTGCCGTTCCTGTTCGGCGGCATGTCGATGACCGCCGTGGGCCGGGCGGCCGAGTCGGTCGTCGCCGAGGTGCGCCGTCAGTTCAAGGAGAACCCCGGCATCATGACCGGCGAGGTGAAGCCCGAGTACGGCAAGGCGGTCAGCATCCTGACCGGCGCGGCGATCAAGGAGATGATCGTCCCCTCGCTGCTGCCGGTGGCCTCGCCCGTGGTGCTGTTCTTCGTCATCCAGGCGATCGCCGGGCCGGTGAACGGCTTTGCGGCCCTGGGCGCCATGCTGATGGGCGTGATCGTGACCGGCCTCTTCGTGGCCATCTCGATGACCTCGGGCGGCGGCGCCTGGGACAACGCCAAGAAGCTGATCGAGGAAGGCCACCACGGGGGCAAGGGCTCGGAGGCTCACAAGGCCGCCGTGACCGGCGACACCGTCGGCGACCCCTACAAGGACACGGCGGGTCCCGCCGTGAACCCGATGATCAAGATCACCAACATCGTGGCGCTCCTGCTGCTCGCGGTGCTGGCGCACGGCGTGGTCGGCTGATCCCGGCGTTCGGTCCGATCAATGCGAACGCCCCGGAGAGCGATCTCCGGGGCGCTTTGCGTTATGGAGCGTGACCATGAATGAGATCGAGACGAGCAAGTACCTCAGCTACATCCTCCGGCACGCCCCGGAGGCCATCGGACTCACGCTTGAGCGCGAGGGTTGGGCGGAGATCGACACCCTGTTGGCGGCGGCCAGCCGGGCCGGCAAGCGCATCGATCGGGTGCGCCTCCAGCAGGTGGTCGACAACAACAGCAAGAAGCGTTTCGAAGTGTCGCCAGATGGACTGCGAGTTCGCGCTGTACAGGGGCACTCCACCGTCGAGGTTCAGCGCGAATACCCGCCGATCCAGCCGCCTACCCAACTATTCCATGGCACTGCCACGCGCTTTTTGGAGTCGATTCAGCGTGAGGGTTTGAAGGCAGGTGGCCGGCATCACGTGCATCTTTCGGCAGAACACGAGACGGCCGTCGCGGTTGGGAGGCGCCACGGCAAGCCCGTGGTGCTCGCCATCGACGCCGCTGCGATGCACGAGGCCGGCTATGTGTTTCATTGCGCCGAGAATGGTGTCTGGCTGACGATGGCCGTGCCGCCAGCCTACTTTCGGGTGACCTAACGCCGATCGCCGGGACGGCTGCCGGGCACGCCCTCATCATCCTGCGGCAGGATCGGGCCGCGGCCGACGCTGCCCAGGAGCTGCTCCAGGATCGTCATCTCGCGGCCGCGGGTGGGCGTCTCGCGGTCATTGTAGGCGATCGCCTTGCCGTCCTTCAGGGTATAGGCGCGGACCTCTTCGACCACCTCCGTCTCCTTGTTGAAGGCGATGGCGGTGACGTTGCGGGCGGTCACCTTCGGCCGGCGGAAGGCCACGCGCTCCTTCACCTGGTTCACGTAGAACCAGACGTTGGGATCGAAGGTGGACTGGACGGATGGCGACCCCAGCTTGGCGCGCACCGTGGACTTGGTGTCCGTCCCGACCTGGACGTCCTTCGGGTCGGAGTCGATCGCTTGGAAACCGGAGTAGCTGGTGATCGGCGAACAGGCGGCGAGCCCGGTGGCCGCCAGGACGGCGGCGGCGAGGGCGGCTGAGGCGGCGCGATGGGACATTCGGACTCGTTTCTGGCTGCCGTACGGCAAGAGGCTTTGACCTATCGCCGGCCGCCCCTTAGTTCAATGCGCCCTTTAGCCAGCCCTCGGGGCGAAATCGAGGCCGCACCATGCTGAAGCGCCTTTTCAAGCCCAGGCCAGCACAGGTCGCAGGCCGGGCGCTCTACGCCAAGGTCGTATCGCAGGCCCGGAGCCCCGCGCTCTATACCGAGTACGGCGTTTCCGACACGGTCGAGGGGCGTTTCGAGCTCTACAGCCTCCACGTCTACCTGATCCTCGAGCGCCTGAAGGGACAGGGGCCGCCGGCGGCCGATACCGGCCAGGCGCTCTTCGACACCTATGTGAGCGCGCTGGACCACGCCCTGCGCGAGCTTGGTGTGGGCGACCTGTCCGTCGGCAAGCGGATGCGCAAGCTGGGCGAGGCCTTCTACGGACGGGTCAATTCCTACGAACAGGCCCTGGCCGAGTTGCCGGACACCGCGTCTCTGGAGGCGCTTCTGACGCGCACGGTCTACGAGGGGGCCGACTCGGCGCCAGCGCCGCGCATGGCCGCCTATGTGATCCGCCAGCGCGAGGGCCTGGCCCTCCAGCCTCTCGAGGCGCTGGTAGTTGGCGACGTCGCCTGGAGCGCGCCATGACCTGGGACCGGCCCCTCAAGCTTCACGAATTGGCGCATGGACCGGTGCGCCTGTCCCTGGAGGCGGGCCCGGAGGCGCGCGCCGACATCGCCAAGCGGCTCGGCCTGATGAGTCTGCCCGCGCTGAAGGCGGAGGTGACCGTGCGGCCGTGGCTCGATGGGGCGGAGCTCGTCGGTCGCTTCGAGGCGGTCGTCGAGCAGACGTGCGGGGTCACCCTGGAGGCCTTCGAGCAGGCGGTGGAAGGGGAAATCGAGGTCCGCGTAGTCCCGGCGGGCAGCCCGCACGCCGCGAGCGCCGAGGGCGGCGACCTCGAGCTGGACCCGGACGCGCCTGACGCCCCCGATGTGCTGCCAGGCGAGGCGGTCGACGTGGCCGCCTATGTCGTTGAGCACTTGGCGCTCGAGCTGGACCCGTTCCCGCGCAAGCCCGGCGCCACCTTCGACTACGAGGCGCCCGAGGCCGAAACCTCTCCCTTCGCGGCGCTCAAGCAGCTCAAGACGCCAAAGGCCTAGTTTCCGTTCCGCAATCCGGCGGGGTAAGGTCGCGGCGATTCCGGGACGAAGGCGCCAATTGACCCAACCACTGGTGATTTCCATCGACGCCATGGGCGGCGACCACGGCCCGTCCGTGGTGATCCCCGCCTGCGCCGCCGCCCTGGCCGAAATGCCGGGCGCACGCCTGTTGCTGCACGGCGACGAGACGGCCCTGCGCACTGAGATGGCGCGGCATCCCGCGCTGGCCGGGCGCGCCGAGATTCGTCACGCCGAGCGGGTCATCGCCATGGACGAGAAGCCGGCTCAGGCCCTGCGCCGAGGGAAGGGCACGTCCATGTGGGGGGCTGTCGAGGCCATCCGGGAAGGCGAGGCTGCGGTCGCGATCTCGGCCGGCAACACCGGCGCCCTGATGGCGATCTCCAAGCTCATCCTGCGCATGAGCGCCGACCTCGATCGGCCCGCCCTGGTCGCCAGCATCCCGCATTCCTGCGGCGTGACCACCTTCCTGGACGTGGGCGCCAACGTGGACTGCGACGCCGAGCGGCTGGTCGAGTTCGCGATCATGGGCGAGGCCTATCACCGGGCGGCCCACGGCGTGCCCCGGCCGAGCGTCGGTCTGCTGAATGTCGGCTCCGAGGAAATGAAGGGGCACGAGGAAGTGCGCGAGGCCCATCGCGTGCTTCGCGAAGGCAAGATCGATGTCGCCTACCACGGCTTCGTGGAGGGCGATGACCTCACCAAGGGCGTCGTCGACGTCGTGGTCACCGACGGCTTCACGGGCAATGTGGCGCTCAAGGCCATGGAGGGGGCCGCGCGCTTCATGTACGCCGAGCTACGCGGCGCCCTGACTTCGGGACCGATCACCAGCCTGGGGGCCCTTCTGGCCCGCCCGTCGCTGCGCCGCTTCCGGGACAAGATGAGCCCGCCTCCGGCGGCGCCTCTGCTTGGTCTCAACGGACTGGTGCTCAAGTGCCACGGCGGCGCCGACGCGCGCGACTTCGCCAAGGCGTTGAAGGCCGCCGCCGATGTGGCGCAAAGCGGGTTTGCGGCCGAGATCGAACGGAATATGAGGCGGCTTCCCGCGGCGCTCGCCGAAGCGGGTCCCGCCGCCGCGGATGGAGCCGCCTGAATTGCCCAAAGTCACGCGTAGCGTCGTCACCGGGGTGGGTGGTTTCCTGCCCGACCGGATCGTGACCAACGACGATCTGGCCAAGTTCGTCGACACGTCCGACGAGTGGATCCGCGAGCGCACCGGCATCCGCCAGCGCCGCCAGGCCGACGACGACACGCCCGTCTCCGACCTCGCGGTCGAGGCTTCGCGCCGCGCCCTGGAGGCGGCCGGCCGGACCGCGGAAGACGTCGACCTCATCGTGGTGGCCACCACGACGCCCGACCTCACGTTCCCCGCCACGGCCACCATCGTGCAACGCAAGCTTGGCGCGCCGGTGGGCATAGCCTTCGACGTCCAGGCGGTCTGCTCCGGCTTCGTCTATGCGCTTTCCGTCGCCGATGGCTTCGTCGCGCGCGGACGGTCCAGGTGCGCCCTGGTGATCGGCGCCGAGACGATGACCCGCCTGATGGACTGGAGCGATCGCGGCACCTGCGTCCTCTTCGGCGACGGAGCCGGCGCAGTCGTCCTCGAGCCGGGAGAGGGCGAGGGGACCACCGCCGACCGCGGCCTCCTGGGCTTCGCCCTGCGCGCCGATGGCACGAAGCAGGACCTGCTCTATGTCGATGGCGGCGTCTCGACCAATCGCCAGACCGGATACCTGCGGATGCAGGGCAACCAGGTCTTCCGCCATGCGGTCGTCAACATCTCCGAAGCGGTGATGGCCGCCGCGGCCGACGCCGGGGTGGCTGTGCCCGACGTGGACTGGTTCATCCCCCACCAGGCCAACCAGCGCATCCTGGAGGGTGTCGCCAAACGGCTCGGCATTGACGAGTCCAAGGTGATCTCCACCGTCGCCGAACACGCCAACACCTCCGCCGCCTCGATTCCGCTTGCGCTGGACCAGGGGCTGAAGGACGGTCGGATCAAGCGGGGGCAACTGCTGCTGCTCGAGGCCATGGGCGGCGGCCTGACCTGGGGCGCTTGCGTTCTGCGCCTTTGACCCTCTCTTAGGCTTAAGCTGTAAAGCGTGACTTGAAGTCTTTGTGCCAATAGGACAATCAAGACCGATGGACGACGCGGCTGCGGGGACCAGGGCGATCATGAAGGCGGCTACGGTGACGCGTGCGGATCTTTGCGAAGCCGTGCACGAGCAGGTCGGACTGACGCGACAGGATTGCTCCGAACTGGTGGAGCGGGTGCTGGAGCTCATGTGCCAGGCGTTGGAGCGTGGCGAACAGGTGAAGCTCTCCGGCTTCGGCGTCTTCCAGGTTCGCGCCAAGCGCGCCCGCATGGGCCGAAACCCGAAGACCGGCGAGCCGGCGGCGATCGACCCGCGGCGGGTGATCGGCTTCCGCGCCTCGCAGGTGATGAAGGCGCGGGTCGACCGCGCGCTCTCGCGGTGAGGACCTCGTAAGCGTCGTGGCCAAGGGCCCCGAAGCCTTCCGCACGATCTCCGAAGCGGCGGACGAGCTTCACGTGCCCCAGCACGTCCTGCGGTTCTGGGAAACCAAGTTCAGCTTCATCAAGCCCATGAAGCGGGCGGGCGGCCGCCGGTTCTACCGGCCCGCCGACATCGCCGTGCTGCGCGGCGTGCGGCGGCTGCTGCACGACGAGGGCTACACCATCAAGGGCGTCCAGAAACTCTACCGCGAGCAGGGGGTGAAGCGGCTGGTGGCGGCGGGGGAGGGCGGTGCGCCCGACGCGCCCGTCGTCGACAGGCCGACCGCCGCAGCGCCCCGGTCCCTCGGCGGCAAGACGGCGCTGCTGGATGCCCTCCGCGACCTCGAAACCGCCAAGTCGCGCCTGGACGGGCTTCTGAAGAAGTAGGGAATTCTCGCCGCCGGCCGCTGGTCGGAGCGACAGGATTTGAACCTGCGACCCCTTGACCCCCAGTCAAGTGCGCTACCAAGCTGCGCCACGCTCCGCGGGCCCAGCGGCGAGGGCGGTCTTCTAGCGGATGCGCGGATGAGGGCAACGACATTTTTGGTCGTGAGCTTGGCGGCGGCGACGCTGCCGCTCGGATCCACGGGCGCCAGCGGTGAGGTCTGGGCCTCGCTGCCGACGCCGGAGGAGGTTCAGGCGGCATATCCGCGAAGGGACGAGGAGAATTATTCGGGGATCGCGCGGCTCAAGTGCAGCGTGGCGCCGGACGGCGTCCTGACCGGGTGCGCGATCGTGGACGAAATCCCCGAGGGCCGGGGCTTCGGAGCCGCCGCGGAGACTCTCCTGCCGAAGTTCCGCGTCGCGCCGGACGCGGTCCAACGGTTCGACGAGGGCGTCGTCGTCCGCGTCGACTTCGACGCCCTAGCGGCCGAGAGGCCGTTGCGGGGACTGGTCTACAAGCCGGCTGGATATTGGAAGCGCCTAGGACCTCCTGGCCCCTATTGGCCTGACCGGGCCCAGCGGATGGGCTTGAGCGGGATCGCACTGCTCGATTGCCGCCTCGAAGAGCGACGTTTGATCGACTGTTCGGTCGCCGACGTCGCGCCGCGCGAATGGGGCTTCGAGTTTGCGGCCCTGAAGATGGCGGAGCACGGATACGTCACGGCGCAACCGGAGTCAGAGGGGGCGTCGGCGCCTCCTGACGGCGTCTGGCGCTTCCGGTTCGAGTTCCGCAATCCGCGCAGTCGCTAGCTGCCGCGGTTCATCCAGCGGATCAGCGGAAACAGCGGGACGCCCCAGAGCGTGCCGACGAGGCCATAGTACAACATCAGCACCAGCCAGTGCTGCGGCAGGCGTTCGCCGACGAAGGCGGCGATTCCGACATAGACCAGCAGGAACGCCAGTATGGCGACCATGCCGACGAATTTCCGCGTGCGGGGCGTCATCCGCGCGCAATAGCGGGCTGGAGCCGGCGGCGGAAGCCCGTTACACAGGCGCGCCCAAGTTCAGCCGAAAAGCTGCGCCACCCGCGCCCCATGATTTCATTTCTGAGTTCCGACCGGTCCAAGCCGGTGGCGATCTGGCTCCTGGTCGTCGCCGCCATGGTCCTGGCCATGATCGTCGTCGGCGGCGCCACCCGTCTCACCGACTCCGGCCTGTCCATCACCGAATGGAAGCCGGTCACCGGCGCCATCCCGCCGCTCAGTGACGCCGACTGGCAGGCCGAGTTCGCCCGCTACCGCCAGATCCCGCAGTACGAGCAGCTCAACGCGGGCATGAGCCTTGCCGAATTCAAGACCATATACTGGTGGGAGTGGGGGCACCGGTTCCTGGGGCGGGTCGTCGGGATCGTCTTCCTCGCGCCTTTCGTCTGGTTCGCCGTCCGGCGGGAGCTGCCGAGGCGGCTTCTGCTGCGGCTGGGCGGCATCTTCCTGCTCGGGGCGCTGCAGGGCGCCGTGGGGTGGTGGATGGTCGCGAGCGGGCTGTCCGAGCGGGTGTCGGTGGCGCCGGAGCGGCTGATGGTCCACCTGGGCCTCGCCTTCGCCCTGTTCGGCCTGTTGCTGTGGACAGCCTTCGACGCGTGGTCAGGCCTCGCCCGCCAGACCCTGCCCAGCCCATGGGGCCGGCGCGCGGCCTGGCTCCTCGGGCTCATCTACCTGCAGGTGCTGTTGGGCGCGCTGGTGGCGGGGAACGACGCCGGCCGGGTCTACAACGACTGGCCGCTGATGAACGGGCGCCTGCTGCCGGACGACTATCTCGGCTCGACGCTCTGGGCGACGCTGGCCCACAGTCAGGGCGCAACGCAGCTGCATCATCGTCTCGTCGCCTACGTGCTGACGGTCGTGGCGGTCGTGATCGGCGTCTCGGCGTGGCGATCCCGCTATCTGGCGCGCGAATCCAAGCTGCTCGGCGCCGGGACGGCGGTGGCCGTGGTGCTCCAGGCGATGCTCGGGATCGCCACCCTTATGGCTGTGTCGCCGCTGGGCCTCAGTATCGCGCACCAGGTGCTCGCGGCCGTGGTCGTGGGCCTGGCGGTGGCCTTCGCCTGGCGCGTGCGCCGCATCTGAGCCGCAAAAAGTCGCGGTATTGAAATACCGCATCGACTAATTATTTGATTGTATTTAATTTCTACGTGAGAACTGCCGACTTACCGTGTTGACTTTCGCGAAGCGGCCCGGCATATGCCCCGCCTCACGTCGGGCTGGCCGCCGCCTGCCCGCATCGGATCAACGGACACGTCCCTCATGCTGAAGAGCACCACGGCTTCGCTGAAGCCCGCCGAGGTCGAGAAGAAGTGGATCGTGATCGACGCCCAGGACGCCGTCGTCGGCCGTCTTGCGTCGTTCATCGCCATGCGTCTTCGCGGCAAGCACCGGCCCGATTACACCCCCCATGTCGACTGCGGCGACTTCGTCGTCGTCGTGAACGCCGAGAAGGTGAAGTTCACGGGCAAGAAGGCCACCGACGAGGTCTACTACTGGCACACCGGCCATCCCGGCGGCGTGAAGCAGCGGACCCCGGCGCAGATCCTGGGTGGCAAGTATCCCGAGCGCGTGCTCCAGAAGGCCGTCGAGCGCATGCTGCCCAAGGAAAGCCCGCTGGCCCGCAAGCAGATGACGCACCTGCGCATCTACACCGGCGCCGAGCACCCGCACGCCGCCCAGAACCCCGAGACCATCGCGTTCGCCGAGCTGAACGCCAAGAACGTGCGGAGCGCGTAATGAGCGAAGCTGTCACGCAGGAAGCCACCGGCTTCGACGCCCTCAAGGGCCTGGGCACCCAGGCGGCCGAGGAGATCGTCCGCGAGCCGAAGATCGACGCCCAGGGCCGATCCTACGCCACGGGCAAGCGCAAGAACGCGGTCGCCCGCGTCTGGATCAAGCCGGGCAAGGGCAAGATCACCATCAACGGCCGCGACCAGGAGATCTACTTCGCGCGGCCTGTGCTGCGGATGATGATCGCCCAGCCGCTGCAGATCGCCGACCGCCTCGGCCAGTTCGATGTGGACGTCACGGTCGAGGGCTCGGGCCTGTCGGGCCAGGCCGGCGCCGTCCGCCACGGCATCGCCAAGGCGCTGACCTACTATGAGCCCGGCCTGCGCGCCGTGCTGAAGCCGCACGGATTCCTGACCCGCGACCCCCGCGTCGTGGAGCGGAAGAAGTACGGCAAGGCCAAGGCCCGACGCAGCTTCCAGTTCTCGAAGCGCTAACCGCGCGCGAGCAATCGCGTTTATGGAAGGGCGCTTCGGGCAACCGAGGCGCCCTTTCTCTTTGGTCCTTGTTCCGGAGCGGCCCAAATGGCCCACACAGTGTTCATCGACGGCGAGGCCGGCACCACTGGCCTGCAGATCCGCGACCGGCTGGCCGGCCGCGCGGACCTTGAGATCCTGGCGATCGATCCCGAACGGCGCAAAGACGCCGAGGCCCGGCGCGAGCTGCTGAACGCCGCCGACGCCGTGGTGCTTTGCCTGCCGGACGACGCTTCGCGCGAGGCGGTCTCGATGATCAGCTCCAACCGGACCAAGGTGGTCGACGCCTCGACGGCGTTCCGCACGGCGCCGGGCTGGGTCTACGGCTTCCCGGAGATGGCGCCGGGGCATCGGGACGCCGTGCGCGGAGCGACCCGGGTGGCCAATCCGGGTTGCTATCCCACCGGCTTCATCGCCCTGGTGCGCCCGTTGGTGGCCGCGGGTCTGATTCCGGCGGACTGCCCCCTGACGGTCAACGCCATCTCCGGCTACTCCGGCGGCGGCAAGGGGCTGATCGCGGAGTTCGAGGGCGTAGCGCCGCCGCAAGGGACGAACGACGCCTTCCGCGCCTATGGCCTGACGCTGGCGCACAAGCACCTGCCCGAGATGCAGCAGCATGCGGGCCTGTCGCACCCGCCGCTGTTCGCCCCGTCCGTGGGCCGTTACGCCCAGGGTATGCTGGTGGAGGTTCCGCTCCAGCTCTGGGCGCTGCCGGGCCGGCCGTCGCCGGCGGACCTGCATGTGGCCCTTGAGGCGGCCTACGCCGGCGAGGCGTTCGTCGAGGTGGCGAGCGGGCCGGAGTGCGCCGAACTCCAGAAGGCGCGCGCCGGGGCGGCGAACTATGTGGCGGCCCTGGATCCGGAGGCGCTGAACGGCACGAACCGGATGCGGCTGTTCGTGTTCGGCAACGCGGCGGGAACCCAGGCGCGTCTGGTCGCCCTGCTGGACAACCTGGGCAAGGGCGCCTCTGGCGCGGCGGTGCAGAACCTCAACCTCATGCTGGGCCTGCCGGAAGCCGAGGGCTTGTAACCCGGGCCCGGCGGCGCGCGTAATAGAGGGCATGAGCACCGCCATCCTCGATCGCCGCGCCGTCCTGACCGGCGCATCCCTGCTGGCGCTTGGCCTGCCCGGCGCAGCGCTCGCCGCGAGGGACGCCTACGCCGGCTCGCCCTGGCGGAAGGTCTCGGACGCCGAGTGGCGCAAGCGCCTGCCGGCCGCCAGCTACCGGGTCCTGCGCCACGAAGACACCGAGCGGCCCTTCACCAGTCCGCTGAACAAGGAGAAGCGCAAGGGGACCTTCGTGTGCCTCGGCTGCGAGCTGCCGCTGTTCAAGTCGGAATGGAAGTTCGAGAGCGGCACCGGCTGGCCCAGCTTCTACCGGGTCATCCCTGGCGCCGTGGGGACCAAGACCGACCACAAGATCGGCGTGCCGCGCACGGAGTACCACTGCGCGCGCTGCCTGGGTCACCAGGGTCACGTCTTCGAGGACGGGCCGCGCCCGACGGGCCTGCGCTACTGCAACAACGGGGTGGCGCTGAAATTCGTCCCGGCCTGAAAAGCCGGCCCGGGCGCCCGCGAAGGGACACCCGGGCCGCAGGTCGCCTAGAGCTTTGGGCTCTGGGGGGCAGGGCTGGGCGTCGGCGACGCCGACGGTGAGGGGGACGGACTGGGCGAGGCGCGTTCGACCCGGCGGACGCGACCGGCGCCCGAGATATCGCTTTCCAGGCGCGGCGGGTTGGTCAGCAGGCTGACGTCCCCGGCGCCGGAGATCTCCAGTTCGGCCCAGTCGGTGGGAGCGACGATGGCGTCGGCGCTGCCCGACACGTCGACGCGGGCGCCGCGGGCGCGCAGATCGCCGAGGTCGGCCTCGGCGCTGCCGGACAGGTCGACCTCGACTTCGTCGGCCTGGCCCTCCGCCGTCACCTCGCCACTGCCCGAGACGTTGAGGCGCAGCCGGTCCTGGCGGTAGTTCTCGATCCTCAGGGTGTTGCCGCCGGAGAGGTCAAAGCGGCTGATCCCGGGGGCGCGGATCACGATGTCGAGCTTGCGGTGGCGGTGATGGCGGCGGCCGTAGTCGATCGTATCGCCGCGCACCACCACGTCCTCGATTGCCCGGGCGGGTCCGGTGATCTCGACCACGCCAGGCCCGTCGGCGGATTGCACGTAGCGGACGTCGGCGGCGAGCTCGATGTCGAGGCGGCCGGCGCCGCTCCAGGGGACCGTGCGGGTCTCGCGCGGACCGCCCCAGCCTTTCCCGTCGGTCCAGTCGTCTTCGTCCCAGCGCCAGTCCCAGTGGTCGCCGATGCGGCCGCCGGCGACGTGCCATCCACCGCGGGCGATCGCGTCGGGCCCGCCGATGGCGACGGCGGCGGAGAGCGCGGCGATGCTGAGGACGAAGCCCGCCACGGTGATCATCAAGAGGACGCGGATCATCTGCTGCGCTCCTGCGGGCTCATTGAGGTTCGAGGGCCGGCTTCAGCAGCCGGTAGTGGAGACGGCCGTACCAGACGAGGGCGTTCATCAGGCCGATGCAGACGATGGTGAGCAGGGCGCCGGCCGAGGCCGAGCCCGCCATGATCCCGATGCCGCCGAGGACCGCCGTCAGCGCGCCGCCCGGCGGATCGAGGAACGGCCCGGCGGCGAAGACGAAGGCGCCGGCGAAGAAGGCGGCGACCACCGCGATGGCGATGCCGAAGATGGCGCCGGCGACGCCCATGAGGATGGGCAATAGGATCAGGATGTCGATGGCGCCCAGGCCCAGCACCGCGAACACGGCGGCGGCGGCCGACGAGGGGCTGCGCTCCTCGCGCCAGCGGTTGAGGCTGGATTCGGCGCGGAGCTCGCGGGCCAGCCGGTCCGGATCGCCCAGCGCGGCCGCCACCTCGGCCTCGGTCCGGCCCGCCGCCTCGCCATCGGCGAAGTGGGCCTCGTAGTCGGCGACGATGTCGGCCACGGCCTGCGGAGGCAGACCGCGAAGGCCCTCGCGCAAGCGGGCGATGAAGGCCTGGCGTGTCATGGTTGGGCCCCTCCGAAAACGATCTGGTCGACGGCGCCGGAGAACGAACTCCAGGCGTCCTTCTGGGTCTGGAAGCTGCGCTTTCCAGCCTCGCTCAGGCGATAGTACTTGCGCGGCGGACCGGCGGGGCTCTCGACCAGATAGGTCTCCACCAGGCCTTCGGACTGCAGGCGCCGCATCAGGGGATAGATGGTGCCTTCGCCCATGCCGATGGCGTCGGCGAGGCGGCTGGCGATCTCGTAGGCGTAGCTGTCGTGCTGCGAGAGGAGGGCGAGCACGCACAGCTCGAGCGCTCCCTTCTTCAGCTGGATTTCGATGGCTTCCGGCACGTGGCTCGCGCTCCTTGACGGACCATTGGGTACGGCAAGGTATTGTGCGGCGCAAGGTAGCTTGCATTAAACCTTAGTAAGGTGGCGGCGGGCGGCGAGTTGACGGATTCGGCGAGGCGGGCGAGCTTCGCACCGTCCAAGCTCACGAGGGATGATGCCAGAGACTGCGCGCGCCTGAGGGCCGGCCTGCCGCCGCCCTCCGATCCGTCCGACCGCCGGCCTGGCGCCGCGCGGTCGCTCGTTTCCGTGCGACATCTCCAAGAGCGTCTTCTTGAACATTTCCAAGTCCGAACAGCGCGTCCTGCACGCGCTGGCCCTGGGCGGCCATATCCGTCACGAGCGTGACGACGCCGGCCGCATCGCCGAGGTCTTCTGCCTGACCCGCGAGGGCTTCCACCTGGTCGCCTGCGATCTCGTCCTGTTCGCCCGGCTGAAACGCCGGCGCTTCATCGCCTCGCTCAGGGGCGGTCCCTATCGCATCACCCGGGAGGGGCTGGTCGCCGTGCGCGCCCAGCTCAATCAGCGATGAACGTCGTGATCCGCAGGGGCCGCCCCGACGAGAGCGACGCCATCGCCGCCCTCTACCGGCGCACGGCCGAGCGCGAGTGGCCGTTCCTCTATCCGCACACGCCCGAGGAGGACCGGGCCTTCTTCCGCGCGGCGTTCGGGAAGGGGCCGATCTGGGTCGCCGAGGACCGGGGGGTCCTGGTCGGCTTCTGCGCCGCGCGCCGGGGATGGATCGACCACCTCTACGTCGTCCACGAACGGCACGGGGAGGGGATCGGCCAGGCGCTGCTGCGGCGGACGCTGAAGGGACGCCGCCACGTGCGCCTCTGGACCTTCCAGCGCAACATGCGGAGCCGCGCCTTCTATCGGCGACAGGGGTTCGTGGAGGTGACGTTCACCGACGGGGCCGGCAACGAGGAGAAGGAGCCGGACGTGATGCTGGCGTGGCGGCGGTGAACGACTTCACCGATTGAGTGGGATCGAGCTTGGTCTCCAGTGAACCCCGCCGCAGGTCAGGTCGCCCTCCTCGCATTCCAGTTCGCCACGCAGCGTGCGAGTCCGTTCGTCGGTGAGCTGCTCAAGGCACAGCGCATAAGAGGCCGCATAGAAGGATCCGTCCCGAGAGCCGGCCCTCGCATCGCAGTCAAGGTCCCGAAATCCGATCCAGGCCCGCTGGGCCGCTTGGAGGCGCTTGCGTCCGTCCGCGGAGGCCGACGCCATGAGCTTTCCATAGATGGCGTTCAGTTGTTCGTCCGCGACCCGATATCTCGCGGCGGCCTGCTGATTCATGTCTGCCTGAGTCGGCCCGTCCAGTTCCGGGCGCGGCTGGGCCGTCGCGGCGGCGCTCATGAGGGTGAGCGTCACGCCGACCGCGGCCGGCCAACGACGCAAAGGCCTCAGCTCTTCACCTTCACGTACTCGCCGGGCGCGTCCCCCAGGGGCTTGAGCGGCCCCTTCGCCGGATCGCGCGCCGGGACCATCTCGCCGGAGCGGGCCTTCAGCCACTCGGCCCAGTGAGGCCACCAGGAGCCGGGATGCTCGACGGCTCCGGCCTGCCATTCCTCGAGCGTCGGCGGCAGCTTGTCGTTGGTCCAGTGCTGGTACTTGTTCGCGGCCGGGGCGTTGATCACGCCGGCGATGTGGCCCGAGCCCGCCATCGTGAAGGTGACGGGCCCTCCGAACAGGCGCGCGCCCTTGTAGACCGAGCGGGCCGGCGCGATGTGGTCCTCCTTCGACGACTGGACGTAGATCGGGACCTTCACCTTGCTGAGGTCGATCTTCACCCCGTCCAGCTCCAGCTCCCCCTTGGCCATGGCGTTCGCGCCATAGAAGTTGCGCAGGTAGAAAAGATGCAGGGTCTTGGGCATGCGCGTCTGGTCGGAATTCCAGAACAGCAGGTCGAAGGGCTTGGGCTCCTTGCCCAGCAGGTAGTTGTTCACGAAGAACGACCAGATCAGGTCGTTGGAGCGCAGGGCGTTGAAGGTGTCGGCCATGGTCTGGCCGGAGAGCACGCCGCCGCCCTCGTCCATCTTCTGCTCCAGGGTCTTCAGCCAGTTCTCGTTGGTGAAGAGCAGCAGGTCGCCGGCCTCGGAGAAGTCCTGCTGGGCGGCGAAGAAGGTGGCCGAACCGATGGACTTGTCGCCCTTGGCGGCCATGTGGGCGAGGGTGGCCGACAGGAGGGTGCCGCCGATGCAGTAGCCGACGGTGTTCACGTGATCGACGCCAGCCTGCTTCATGGCCGCGCCGACGCCTTCGTAGACGCCCTCGCGCATGTAGTCGGCGAACGTGCGGGTCGCGAGCTCGGGCGTCGGATTCACCCACGAGGCGACGAAGACGGTGATCCCCTGGCTGGCCAGCCAGCGGATCATCGAGTTCTCGGGCCGCAGATCGAGGATGTAGAACTTGTTGATCCACGGCGGGAAGATCACCAGCGGGATCTCGAACACCTCGTCCGTTGAGGGAGAAAACTGCAACAGTTCAATGATTTCGTTTCGGAAGATAACCTTGCCAGGCGCCGTGGCGACGTTCTCGCCGATGCGGAACATCTCATAGTCGGTCTGGGCGATGGCGAGCTGGCCGCCCCCCCGCTGCAGATCCTCCTGGAAGTTCTGCATGCCGCGCACCAGGCTCTCGCCGCCGGTCGCCAGCACCTCCTTCAGCGCCGCCGGGTTGGAGGCCAGGAAGTTCGACGGCGAGAACGCGTCGGTGAGCATCTTCATGAAGAACTCGACGCGGCGTTTCTCGAGCGGGTCCACGCCGTCGACCTCCGCCACCAGGCCGTTCAGCCAGTTGGCGGTCAGCAGGTAGGACTGCTTGATGGCGTCGAAGACAGGGTTCTCGGTCCAGTCCGGATCTGTGAAGCGCTTGTCGCCCTTGGGCGGAGAGACGACCGGTTCGACCGCCTGGCCGCCTGCGCGCCGGGCCGTGGTCTGCCACAGGTCCAGGTAGCGGGAAAAGAGGTCGGCCTGGGCCCGCATCATACGGTCGGGCTGGGCGGCGAGGCGGCTCATGACCTGGGTGAGGGCCGGGCCCACGTGGAATGGATCCGGAGACAGGGCCGCGGGACGGTCGGCCTGGCGCAGCGCCATCTCGGCGATGGCGCCCTGGGCGGTCAGAGCGGCGCGCGCAAGATTGGCCGAGAGCTGCTCTAGCTGGGCGCGCTGCTCGATGGTGAAGGCGGCGGGGTCGAACACCGACGGGGAGGCGCCGGAGGGCGCCGTGGCGGAGGGCGGCGGCTCTGGCGGCGGCGCAGCGCCTTGGTCCTCAAAGCTCTTGGCTTCCTTTCCGGCCTTCCTGGCCGACGCCTTCTTCGCGCCCTTCTCGGAGCCCCGCTTCTTCGGCCGCGCCTTGGGCGTGGTCGAGGTCTGCTCGCTCATGTCGTTCTCCTGCCGGCGCGATAGCAAGTCGCGCTCTTTCCCGTTTAACAATGATCGCATAAGACCGTGGCGCCAATGCATGCCTCGCGTCCGACCTTTCCGACTCGCCCCAGAGTTTGGGCGCCTCTCGCCTGGGTGGCGGGATGCGGCCTGCTGGCGGGCTGCATGGGCAGCCCCTTCGGGGAAACGCGGATCGATCCGGCCTCTCCAGTGGCCGCGGACGTCGCGCGCCTGACCCGGGGCGAACAGCGGTTCCCAACCTTCGCGAGCATCCCGAACCCTCCGGACGACATCCGTCCGCTCCGGGAGTACGGCGAGAGCGCCCAGGCCGTGCTGGCGGCGGGCGAGGATCTCATGGCCGCAACGGCGCCCTCCACCTGGACCCTGCAGGACACCGACGCCTTCGCCGAACGGGCCCGCGAGGACGCCGGGCCGGAATATGAGGGCCGCGACCCCGGCGACGCCGAGGCTTTCGCCCGCGAGCTCCGCGAACGAGCTACCCCGCCTCCGCCGCGCTAGCGGTCCCTGTCGGGTCGGATATTCCCGGTCGGACACCAGGACGCAGGCGGTGGGGGCATAAAATTCCAGAACCCGGCTTGGCGGACTCTGCCCAGACGTCTATCGAAGCCTGACCTTCAGCTCGCAGATCGGCCGCGCGGGCAAGCGTGGCGAAGAGCTTACCGATGACACCCGAATTCCACCGTATCCGACGCCTCCCGCCCTACGTCTTCGAGGAGGTGAACCGCATCAAGGCGCGCCTGCGCGGGCAGGGCGTCGACATCATCGACTTCGGCATGGGCAACCCCGACATGCCGACGCCGAAGCACATCGTCGACAAGTTGGTCGAGACCGCTCGGGACCCGAAGGCCGGCCGCTATTCCGCGTCCAAGGGCATTCCGGGCCTGCGCAAGGCCATGGCCGGCTACTACGGCCGCCGCTTCGGCGTGAAGCTGGATCCCGAGCGCGAGGTGATCGCCACTCTGGGCTCCAAGGAGGGCTTTGCGAACCTGGCCCAGGCGCTGACCGCGCCGGGCGACGTGATCATCTGCCCCAACCCGGCTTATCCGATCCACGCCTACGGCTTCATCATGGCCGGCGGGGTGATCCGTCACGTGCCAGCCGGATCGCCTGAGGAGTACCTGTCGGGCATCAGCCGGGCGGTGAAGCACTCGGCGCCGCCGCCCAGCGTGCTGATCGTCAGCTACCCGTCGAACCCGACGGCCCAGTGGGTGGATCTCGACTTCTACAAGGAGGTGGTGGCCCTGGCGCGCAAGCACGACATGCTGGTGCTGAGCGACATCGCCTATTCCGAGATCTACTTCGACAACAACCCGCCGCCGTCGCTGCTGCAGGTGGAGGGGGCGAAGGACATCGCCGTCGAGGTGAACTCGCTGTCCAAGACCTTCGCCATGGCCGGCTGGCGCGTCGGCATGGTGGTGGGCAACGAGCGGATGTGTGCGGCGCTGGCGCGGGTTAAGTCGTATCTCGACTACGGCGCCTATACGCCGATCCAGGTGGCGGCCGCCGCGGCGCTGAACGGGCCGACCGACTGCATCGAGGAGATCCGGGGGATCTACAAGGCGCGGCGCGACACCCTGGTGGATTCCATGCGGCGCGCGGGCTGGGATATCCCCGCGCCGCCGGCCTCCATGTTCGCCTGGGCGAAGCTGCCGCCGCAGTACGAACAGGCGGGCTCGATGCTGTTCTCCAAGCTGCTGGTCGAGGAGGCGGGCGTCGCCGTGGCGCCGGGCGTCGCGTTCGGCGAGTACGGCGAAGGCTACGTCCGGATCGGCCTCGTCGAGAACGAGCACCGGATCCGCCAGGCCGCGCGCAACGTGAAGAAGTTCCTGGCCAATTCGGACGAGATCCTCGGCCGGGCCCACAACACCCTGGCGGCGCAGTAATGGCGGACAAGACCTGGCGTATCGGCGTCGCGGGCCTGGGCACGGTCGGCGCGGGGCTGTTGAACTTCCTCGCGGATCGGCCTGATTTCGCACCCGCCGGCGGGCGCGCGGTCGTCACGGGCGTCTCGGCCCGCTCGCGGTCGCGGCCGCGGCCGTTCGACATCTCGAACCTGCCCTGGTTCGACGATCCGGTGGCCCTGGCGACCGCCCCCGAGACCGACCTTTTCGTGGAACTCGTCGGGGGCTCGGACGGGCCCGCCAAGGCTGCGGTGGAGGCGGCGCTTGCCGCCGGAAAACCAGTCGTCACGGCCAACAAGGCCCTGATCGCCGAGCACGGGGCCGAGCTGGCGGCCCTGGCCGAGGCGAACGGCGCGCCACTGCTGTTCGAGGCCGCGGTGATGGGCGGCACCCCGGCGGTGAAGATGGTGCGCGAAGCGCTGGTCGGCGACGAGATCGCCTCCGTGGCCGGCATCCTCAACGGCACCTGCAACTATATCTTGAGCGAGATGGAGTCGGGCGGCCGCGCCTTCGCCGATGTTCTGGCCGAGGCCCAGCGCCTGGGCTACGCCGAGGCGGACCCGACCATGGATGTGGGCGGCTTCGACGCAGCGCACAAGATCACCATCCTGGCGGCGCTGGCCTTCGGTTGCGCCCCGAACTTCGCTGCCGCCGAGATCGAGGGGATCGAACAGGTCGAACTCCTGGACATCCGGATGGCCAAGGACCTGGGCTATCGGATCAAGCTGGTGGCGTCGGCCGACCGTTCGCCGGATGGGGTGCTGGTGCGGGTGCACCCGTCGCTCGCCCCGCTGGACCATCCACTCGCCAGGGCGGGCGGAGCGCTGAACGCGCTGTTCATCGAAGGGACTCGGGTGGGTCGGATCTTCGTCCAGGGACCGGGCGCGGGCGCCGGGCCCACCGCCGCGGCCGTGGCCGCCGACATCGCGGACGTGATGACCGGGGGTAGCCGGCCGGTATTCCAGCGCCCCGCCGGCGCGCTGAAGCCGTTCCAGCCGATCGATCCCTCGAAGATGATGGGCCGCGCCTATCTCCGGTTCCTGGTCAAGGACGAACCCGGGGTGATCGCGGCGGTGTCCGAGACCCTGGCCGAGGCGGGCGTCTCCATCGAGAGCTTCCTGCAGAAACCGACAGAGGGGGCGCAGGGCGTGCCGATCGTGCTGACCACCCACTCCGTCGCCGAGTCGGTGCTGACGGCCGCCGTGGAGCGGATCGCAGGGCTGCCCGCCGTGCTGGATCGACCGCGCCTGTTGCGGATCGCGCGCATCTAGGCTCAAAAGCGCCGCAACAGGAAAGCGCCCGCATGGGGCTGGAGACGACATGAGTTCAGAGGTTCTGGATCGCGGCCTGGTGCTGGACGCCGCCCGCGTGACCGAGGCCGCCGCGATCGCCGCCTGGCGCCTAGTGGGGCAGGGGGACGAGAAGGCCGCCGACCAGGCCGCCGTGGACGCCATGCGAACGGCGTTGAACGACCTGGATCTCGAGGGCGAGATCGTCATCGGCGAAGGCGAGCGCGACGAGGCGCCGATGCTCTACATCGGTGAGAAGGTCGGAAAGGGCGGGAAGTCTAAGATCGACATCGCCCTCGATCCGCTGGAGGGCACCACCCTGACCGCCAAGGCCATGGCCAATGCGCTGGCGGTCATGGCGTGGGCGCCGAAGGGCACCCTGCTCAACGCCCCCGACACCTATATGGACAAGATCGCCTGCGGGCCGGGCTATCCCGCGGGGGTGATCGACCTCGACCGCAGCGCCGCCGAGAACGTCGCGGCGCTGGCGAAGGCCAAGGGCGTCGCGCCCGGCGACATCACCGTCTGCGTCCTGGACCGGCCGCGGCACGCCGAGATCATCACCTCGGTGCGTTCGGTCGGCGCGCGCGTGCACCTGATCACCGACGGCGACGTGGCGGGCGTGATGAACACCGCCGACCCGGAGACCGGCATCGACCTCTATGTGGGCCAGGGCGGGGCGCCCGAGGGCGTGCTGGCTTGCGCGGCCCTGAAATGTGTTGGCGGTCAGTTCCAGGGGCGGCTGGTGTTCCGCAACGCGGACGAGCGGGCGCGTGCGGCGCGCGTGGGGATCACCGACCTCGACAAGAAGTACGACCTGCACGAGATGGTTCGCGCCGACGCGATCTTCGCGGCCACCGGCGTCACCAAGGGCGCGCTGCTGGATGGCGTGCGCGTTTCGGGAGGGTTCGTGCACACCCATACGCTGGTTATGAACTCCGCCACCCGCACGGTCCGCGAACTGCGGATGAAGCGGCCGGTCTGAGGCTACGTCCGTAACTGTCGCACCCGCCGGATAGGTCCTGGCGACTCGTCGGGCGGGGGTCGATAGTGCGTCCGTACGGGATATGGACGAGGACGGACGAATGGCGGACGGGAGCGCGCAGCTGGGCTATCTCGGCGTCACCCGTTCGCTTTCGGGACGTCCGTGGCGGCAGCGCGCCGCCTGTCCGGACCTGACGCGCCGCCACCAGCAGGCCCACGCGCTTTCCGAACCCCTGGCCCGCGCCCTGGCGGCCCGCGGCGTCGGCGACACGGCGTGCGCGGACTTCCTGAACCCCACGCTGAAGGCGCTGTTCCCCGATCCCTCGTCGTTCGCCGACATGGACCGGGCTGCGGAGATCCTGATCGATGCGCTGGAGGCGCGGCGGCGGGTGGTGGTGTTCGCCGACTACGACGTCGACGGCGCGTCCTCGGCGGCGCTAGTCGTGCGCTGGTTCCGGGCCATGGGCCTGGAGCTGTCGATCTACGTCCCCGATCGGATCACCGAGGGCTATGGTCCGTCGCCGGCCGCGTTCCGACGCCTGAAGAGCGAAGGCGCCGAGTTGGTGGTGACGGTGGACTGCGGCGCGGCGGCGCACGACGCCCTGGCCTGCGCCGCCGGGATCGACCTGCCCGTCGTCGTCATCGACCACCACCTGATGCGGCCCGGCGAGGCGCCGGCCGTGGCTGCGCTCGTGAACCCCAACCGGCCGGATTGCGCCTCGGGCCAGGGCCACCTGGCCGCGGCCGGCGTCGCCTTCGTCCTGCTGGCCGCCCTGAACCGCGAGGCGCGCCGCCGAGGCCTATTCGAGGGCCGTTCGGAGCCGGATCTGCGGACCTGGCTGGACCTGGCGGCCATGGGCGCCGTGTGCGACGTCACCCAGCTCACCGGCTTCAACCGCGCCCTGGCGGCCCAGGGGCTCAAGGTGATGTCGGCCTGGGGCAACCCGGGCCTGAAGGCGCTGATGGCGCTGGCCAAGGGGAAGGGCCCCGCATCGGCCTTTCACGTGGGGTTCCTGTTGGGGCCGCGGATCAACGCCGGCGGGCGGATCGGCCGGTCCGACCTGGGCGCGCGGCTGCTTTCCACCGACGATCCCGAGGAGGCGGCGGCCCTGGCCCAGGAGCTGGACGCGCTGAACGCCTCGCGCAAGGACGTCGAGCGGGAAGTCCAGGAGGCGGCCGTCCGCCACATCGAGCGCGAGAGCAACCAGGGCGATTCGGCGTGCCTGGTGGTGGCCGACGACGGCTGGCATCCCGGCGTGATCGGCATCGTCGCGGGCCGGCTGCGGGAGCGATATCGCAAGCCGGTGATCGTGATCGGTGTCGACCGCGCGGCCGACGTGGGCAAGGGCTCGGGTCGTTCGCAGCCCGGCGTGAACCTGGGCCGGGCGGTGCAGGCCGCGTTCGAGGAGGGGCTGCTGCTGGCGGGCGGGGGACACGCCATGGCGGCCGGACTGTCGGTGCGGCCCGCCGCGATTCCCGAGTTGCGCGCATTCCTGAACGAACGCCTGGCGGCGGAGGCCGAGGCGGCGGCGGCCGAAGACGCCCTGGAGATCGACGCCCTGGTGACCACACGCGGCGCGGACCGGGCCCTGTGGCGCGACTTTCAGCGGCTGGCGCCCTTCGGTCCGGGCAATCCCGAGCCGCTGTTCGCGGCGGCCGACGTGCGGATCGAGCGCCCAATGGCGCTGCGCGGCGGCCACGTGCGCTGCACGCTCACCGACGGCTCGGGCGGACGGCTGAAGGCCGTCGCCTGGCGCTGCGAGGACACCGAGGCCGGCCGGCGCCTGCTGCAGGAGGGCGGTGCGGTGCACGTCGCCGGCCGACTGAAACCCGACGACTGGCAGGGGCGCGAAGGCGTGGAGCTGGAGATCGACGACGTCGCCGATCCGCGTCGAATTTAAGGAGCCGCACCCCGCTTGCGCCCCCAAAAGAAGGCCGCTATAGAGCGCGCCTCGCGTCCGCGGGCCCTTCGTCTATCGGTTAGGACGTCAGGTTTTCAACCTGAAAAGAGGGGTTCGACTCCCCTAGGGCCTGCCACGCGACTTCCCCTCGAAAGCGCCCCGGCGCGCGGCATGCAGGACCAGCGCGCCGGCGAATCGGCCATTGACGCCGGATATGTTACAAGAACAGTGTTATAGTCGGCCCTGACCCATGTGTCGGGGGTAGCGGGCCGAGGGGCAAATGGCTGGTTACGAATTCGAGCATGTGGAAGGTCCGCCACCCGTGCGGATCTCCGGCAAGGTCAAATGGTTCGATGCGGGCAAGGGATACGGCTTCGTCGTTCCCGACGACCCGAGCCTGACCGACCTGAAGGACGTGTTGCTCCACGTCACGAGCTTGCGGACCTCCGGGCGCGAGAGCTGCCTCGAGGGCTCCCTCATTACCTGCGACGTCGTGCGACGGCCCAAGGGCTGGCAGGTGGCCGAGGTCGTGCTGGTGGACGAGAGCTCCGCCACGCCCGTGGAGCGACGGGTCCACGACAGCCGGCCCCGGGCGGAAGGCGCCTTCGCGCCGCGTCCGGCGAGACGTCCCGTGCAGGCGACCGGTCCGCTTGAGCAGGCGAAAGTGAAATGGTTCAACCGCGCCAAGGGCTACGGCTTCGTCGTGCGCGACAACGAGCCCGGCGACATCTTCGTCCACATCGAGACCCTGCGCCGCTCAGGGATGGAGGACCTCCAGCCCGGCGAAAGCGTGCTGGTCCGCTTCGCCGAAGGTCCGAAGGGCCTTGTCGTGGCCGAAATCGAAGCGTCTAACCTCGCCTGACGAGACGCCTGGAGTTCGATGTTGCCGTATGAGTTGATCGGCCGGCGCGCCGTGCTGGCCGCCGTCGCGCTCGCACTGAGCGCGCCCGCCGCCGCCCAATTGCCCAAGCAGGATCCCAAGGCCTGCCGCGGCCAGCCCGAGCTCACCCCGCTGGAGCCCCTCCAGGTGCGCACGGACAGGGGCGTCCAGAGCTTCCAGGTCGAGGTCGCCGATAGCGATCGGGAGCGCGCCTATGGCCTGATGTGCCGACGGGCGATGGCCCCCGACCGCGGGATGCTGTTCGTCTTCCCGCGCGCAGAGCCCCAGGCCTTCTGGATGCGCAACACCCTCATCCCGCTGGACATCATCTACATCGGCGCGGACGGACGGATCGTCTCGATCACTCGCAATGCCCGGCCGCTGAGCGACGCCCCGCTGCCGTCGGCGGGGCCGGCCAAGTACGTGCTGGAACTGGCGGGCGGCCGTTCCGCCGAGATCGGCCTGTTGCCCGGTGACCGGGTGATCCACCGGGCGATCCCGCGTGGTTGAGGTGATCCCCGATCCGCCGCCGGGCTTCGTCCGTTCCGAAGGCCGGGGCCCGTTCTCGACCCACAACGGTCCCTATTTCCACCGCATCGGGGAGGGTGGCCTCGTCGAGCAAGCGTTCTACGCCCTGCCGCGCCACGTCAACGGCGTGGGCATCGTCCACGGCGGAATGCTGTCGGCCTTCACCGACGGACTGCTGGCGATGGCCGTGGGCCGGGCGACGAAGCAGGTGGCGGTGACCATCCACCTGTCCATCGACTTCCTGCACATGGCCCGCCAGGGCGACTGGATCATCGGCGAGGCGCGGATGAGCCGGGCCACCCGCGATGTCGCCTTCGCCGACGGGCGGCTGCATGCCCGGGGCGTGGACATTGTCCGGGCGTCGGGCGTGTTCAAGATCATGGCCCGGCCGGGTTGAGCCGTATCAAGGCCTCGTAGGCCGCGGCCTGGAACCCTGTCCGACGCGCACGACTTAGGGATTCATCCATTCGTGGCGGCAGGAGTCGGAAATGGCCGAAGCGCGTACGGACCTCACCGCGGCGGACGTCCGCGGCATCTGTGGCGACATCCTCGACTGGAAGGTCGCCGCGATCCTCGAGTTGCGTCCGGCGGCGGCGGACGTGGAAGCCGCGGCTGCGTGGGCCGGCGGCCAGGACGATCTGGGTCGGTTGGGCCGGCCGCTCTCCGGAACGACCGCCCAGGTCTACGACATCCTCACGGCCGACGAGGCCCTCGAGGACGAACGGGACGCCTCGGCGCAGCCGTCTTGACGCGCGTCAAGGCCGAGCCTGAGCCGCTTGGGCAGGCTTCGTCCGTCTTTGAGGAGGCCCGCATGGCGCAGACCCGCCCGCCCAGTCCCGCCGGGAAGATCACCCTCGGCCTCCTGCTGATCGCGGCCGGCGCGGGCGCGCTGGGAGTCATGTTCGCCGCCCTCTACCGGGCCACGCCCGAACTGGAGTCGTTCAGCCTGCGCCTTGGCCTGGCCTTCGGCGCCTTCTTTTCCGGCCTGGCGCAGGTCGCTCTGGTGGTGGGTGTCTGGATCGTCTGGTCGGCGTTGCGGCGGGGCCGCAGCTGACCAGTTCGCGCTTGCCCATCTTCCCCCAGCGTTTAGAACCGCCCCGCCGACGCAATCGGGGCGTAGCGCAGCCTGGTAGCGCATCTGCTTTGGGAGCAGAGGGTCGCAGGTTCAAATCCTGCCGCCCCGACCAGCGTTGGGGCCGATAGGGGATACTGAAGAGCATGCTCGCGCGCATCTACCGCCCGTCCCGCAACGCCATGCAGTCGGGCCGCGCCAAGACCGCCGACTGGGTCCTGGAGTTCGAGCCCAAGGACGCGCGGCGGCCCGACCCCTTGATGGGGTGGACGGTCACGAGCGACACCGAGTCGAGCCAGGTACGGCTGACCTTCGAGACGAAGGACGAGGCGGTGCGCTATGCCGAGGCGCACGGGATCGCCTTCCAGCTGATCGAGCCCCCGCCTGCAAAGCGCATCATCAAGGCCTACGCCGACAATTTCGCGTTCGGCAGACGCATTCCCTGGACGCACTGATAAGCTGCGCCGCGAGCGCCCGTAGCTCAACCGGATAGAGCATCCGCCTTCTAAGCGGACGGTTGCAGGTTCGAGTCCTGCCGGGCGCGCCATTCTGGGCTAATGAGCGCCATGGCCTGGACCCGCCGATATGACGAACCCGAGCCCCAGCGCGTGAACCGGTGGCTGGCGCAGAGCGGCGTCTGTTCGCGGCGCGAGGCCGAGGCGCTGATCGCGGACGGCCTGGTGAGCATCGACGGCGAGCGGGTGGACGATCCCGGCCGAAAGATCCTGCCCGGCCAGACGCTGGTGCTCGCAGATCGCGCCGAGGCCGCCCTCGAAGGCTTCACGGCGGTGGTGAACAAGCCGGTCGGCTATGTGTCGGGCCAGCCTGAGCCGGGGCACATCCCGGCCGTGCGGCTGCTGACCCAGGCGACGCAGGTCGGGAAGGGGCCGGTTCCCGACGCGCGGGCGAGCCTGCCGCCGCTGGGGCGGCTCGACGAGGACAGCCGCGGTCTCCTGCTCCTGTCCGACGATGGCGTGCTGGCCAAGGCCCTGATCGGGCCGCAGTCTGATCTCGACAAGGAATACCGCGTGCGGGTGGCCGGGCAGGTCACGGAGCAGAAGCTGGCCCGGCTGCGCCACGGCCTGTCGCTGGACGGACGGCGGCTGAAACCTGCCAAGGTGAGCATTATCCAGGGGCAGGTGCTGCGGTTCGTGCTCAAGGAAGGGCGCAAGCGCCAGATCCGGCGGATGTGCGACCTCGTCGGGCTGAGGGTCGTGGACCTGCTTCGCCTGCGCATCGGACCGCTGGAGCTGGGGGACCTGCCCGAAGGGCGCTGGCGGGTGCTGACGCCCGACGAGCGGGCCGCCCTGATCAGGGACTCACAGGGACCGGCGTCCGGTCCGGCCGCAGCTTCACCACCCAGTCGGCGCGGCCCGGCATCTCCTCGAGGATCCAACGGGTGAGCCGCTCGTAGTGCTGGACGAAGCGGCCGACTTCGGCGTCGGTCATGCCGCGACCGGCTCGGTCGCGCAGCTTGGCCTCCTGCTCGGTCCGCCAGCCCTTCACCACCTCAAACCCCGGGGCTTCCAGCAGGACCAGGCGGTCGAGTCGGGCGAACAGGGCCTGGTAGGGCTCGGCGAGTTGGCGGTTCACATAGCCGCGCCAGGCGCCGGTGGGGTCGTCGCGGCGCTCCAGGGCGTTGAGGGGTTGGCGCAGGCGCTCGGCCGGCTCAGGCCGCGCGCCGACGCACCAGCCCTCCAGGATCACCACGTCTGCAGGGGCCTCCACCTCGCGCCAGCGACTGCGCGGCGCCCGCTCGTCGGCGGCCTTGTCGAAGGCGGGCAGATGCAGGGTGCCGCGCCGGGCAAGCTGGTCGAGCAGGCCGCAGGCCAGGGCCACGTCGTGGGTCCCCGGCGGCCCGCGCACCTGCAGCAGGCGGTGGACGCGCCCTGCGAGCCAGCCCCGGGCTTCGCGGCCGAGGTAGAAGTCGTCGATCGAGACGGCGACGGCGTGAAGGCCATCGTCAGCCAGGAGCCGGACCGCCGCCGTGGCGAGGGTGGACTTGCCGGACCCCTGCGCGCCGCAGAGACCCACAAGCGCCGTCCGGCCGAAATCGCGCCGCCACTCCGCAGCCCGGTCGGCGAGGGGACGGCAGACCTCGTCGAACGTCTGCCGGAACCCCTCCGGCAGCCGCTGTTCGGCCATGAAACCGGCCAGCCAGTCGCTCAATCGCCCCCCGCGATCAGTACCCGCCGATGATCGGCAGGATCTCGCCGGTGATGTAGCTTGAGGTTTGCGGCGAGGCCAGGAAGACGAAGGCGGGGGCGATCTCCTCGGGCTGGGCCGGCCGGCCGAGCGGGACCGAGGCCCCGAACTGTTCCAGCGACTCCCCTTCGCGGTCGGCGGGGTTCAGCGGCGTCCAGACGGGCCCCGGCGCGACGCAGTTCACCCGCACGCCCCGCTTTACCAGCGAGCCGGCCAGCGAGCGGGTGAAGGCGTGGATGCCGCCCTTGGTCATGGAATAGTCCAGGAGCCCCTTCGAACCGTGCAGGCCGGTGACGGAGCCCGTGTTGACGATGGCCGAGCCGGGCTTCAGGTGCGGGACGGCCGCCTTGGCCATGTTGAAGTAGCCGTAGAGGTTGGTCTTCAGCGTCCGGTCGAACTGCTCGTGGGTGACGTCCTCGATGGAGCCGACGTGCTGCTGGAATGCGGCGTTGTTGACCAGAATGTCCAGGCCGCCCAGCTCCTCGACCGTTCGGCCCACGGCCGCCTCGGCGAACTTCGGGTCGGAGACGTCGCCCTGCAGCAGGATGGCGCGGCGGCCCTCCTTCTCCACGGCCTGCCTCGTGACCTCGGCGTCGCCCGCGTTCTCGAGGAAGGCGATGGCCACGTCGCAGCCCTCGCGGGCGTAGAGCACGGCCACGGCGCGGCCGATTCCGGAGTCGGCGCCGGTGATCAGCGCCACCTTGCCCTCAAGCTTGCCCGACCCCTTGTAAAAGGGCGCCTCCCACATCGGCTGCAGGTCGAGGTCGGCCTCGCGGCCGGTCTTCTCCAGGTGCTTTCTGGGCATGGGCGGGACGGGATAGGCCCGCGCGCCGGTCTGCGGCGGCGCCTCGTCGTCCTCGCCCTGGAACGAGCGCTTCTCCCGCCGTTCCGCGTCGTCCTGGATCTCGCGGCCTTGCTCGGCGATCTGCTCGGCGCGCTGTTCGAATCCTTGCTGCGTGTTGGCCATGGCCGATCCCTCTGCTGCTTGCGCGAGCAAGCGCGGGGGCAGGCGGGCGGTTCCCGTCAACCGGCCAGTTTCGAGAAGGCGTCCAGGCCGCGCCGCAGGTCGACGATCAGGTCGTCCGGATCCTCCATCCCCACGTGCAGGCGGATCAGCGGGCCGCCGTAATCGGCGGCGTGCCGGCGAACCTTCAGCTGCGGGTCGCAGACAATGGCGAGGCTCTCGAAGCCGCCCCAGGAGAAGCCCAGCCCGAACAGCTGCAATGCGTCCAGGAAGGCGTCCACCGCCGCCCGGGGCGCCGGCTTGAGCACGAAGCCGAAGAGGCCGCAGGCGCCCTTGTAGTCCCGCGCCCAGAGCTCGTGGTCGGGGCAGCCGGGAAGGCCGGGGTGCAGCATCTGCGCCACCTCGGGCTGATCCCGGAGCCAGGCGGCGACCTTGAGGCCGCTCGCGCCCTGGCGCCCGAGGCGAAGGGGCAGGGTGCGCAGGCCGCGCAGGATGTCGTAAGCGTCCTCGCCCGAGACCGCCCAGCCCATGTGGTGCACCCCGTCGGCCAGCTTGCGCACCAGCGCGGGATCACGCGCGGCGGCCGAACCCATGAAGACGTCCGAGCAGCCGCCGGCATACTTCGTGAGGGCCTGGATCGAGACGTCCACACCGTGCTCCAGGGGCCGGAACAAGAGGCCTGCGCCCCAGGTGTTGTCGATGGCGGTGAGCACGCCGCGGGCGCGCGCCAGTTCGGCGATCCGCGGCACGTCTTGCATTTCGAACGAGAGCGAGCCGGGGCTCTCGAGCAACACCAGCCGCAGCGCGGCCGGCGCCTGATCGAACAGCGCCTCGGGTGGGGTCCGAGGGTCGAAGTAGCCGACATCGACGCCGAAGCGCCCGAGCACCTGGTCGCAGAAGCGCCGTACGGGCTTGTAGACGTTGTCCACGACCAGGACGGCGTCGCCGGCCTTCACGAGGGCCAAAATCGCGCCCGAGATGGCGGCTATGCCGGACGGATAGAGCGAAACGCCGACGGCGCCCTCCAGCGTCGCCAGCGCGTCCTGCAACGCCGCCTGGGCCGCGAGCCCGGCGCGGCCATAGGTGAGGTGATGGGCGTCATCGTACAGCGCCGCCGCATTGGGCAGGAGCACCGTGGAGCCCTTCTGAATCGGCGGACCCACCGTGCGCGCCAGGGGCTCGGGCGCCTTGCCGGCATGGATCAGGCGGGTTTCGTCCGACATGCGGGGTTGCGGGTCCGGGCGACGCTGGCGAAAGTGCCTGTCGCGTTTAGAGCGCGAACCCACTCTTCGTTTCAAGGAGGAGCGATGAACCGCCTCGCGGCGACGGTGATGCTGCTGGCGCTGGTCGGCGCCTGCGGCGAGGCCGAGCCCGAGACGAAGGCGCCTCCGCCGCCGGCGGCGCCGGCGGCCGCGCCTACCGCCGGACAGCCGGGCTACACGCCGGCCGAGAGCGAGACGCTGAAGGCGGTCCGCGAGCGCGGCTATGTCCGCTGCGGGGTGCACCCCGGCTTGCCGGGGTTTGCGTTGCGCGATGCGCGCGGCGTCTGGCGCGGCTTCGACGTCGACATCTGCCGGGCGGTCGCAGCCGCCACGCTGGGCGATTCGGGTCAGGTGCGCTTCATCGTCATCGATTCCCAGGATCGCTTCGGCCCCCTGCAGAAGGGCCAGATCGACGTACTGTCGAGGAATACTTCGCGCACATTCGCCCGCGATGCGGGCCTGGGTGTCGATTTCCCGGTCACCACCTACTACGACGGTCAGGGATTCCTCGTTCGTCGGGCCCTCGGCGTGAACAGCGCCGCCGAGCTGAGCGGCGCCCGTGTTTGCGTGCAATCCGGCACCGCCAGCGCCGGCAACCTGGCCGACTGGTTCCGGGTGCGGGGCCTGGAATACCGCCCGGTCGTCGCCCGGTCCGAGGAAGAGGCCCGGCAGCTCTACGAGACCGAGGCGTGCGACGTGTTCACGGCCGACATCTCGGGCCTCGCAGCCTCCCGCTCGGTGCTCGCCAATCCCGGTGCGCACGTGATCCTGCCAGAGGTGATCTCGAAGGAGCCTCTGGGCCCGGTCGTCCGCCGCGACGATCCGGTCTGGGCCGACATCGTGGCCTGGACGGTCTATGCGACCCTCCTGGGCGAGGAACTCGGTCTGTCGTCGCGCACCGTGGAGCAGACCCGCGAGACCGCGACCGATCCGGAGACGCGCCGCCTGCTGGGGCTGGAGGGCGATCTGGGGCCGCTCCTGGGGCTCAAGCCGGACTGGGCCTACCAGGTGATCCGGCAGGTCGGCGCTTATCACGAGATCTTCCGCCGCGACCTGGGCGGGGACTCCGCCTTGCGGCTGGACCGCGGACTCAACGCCCTGTGGAACGCGCCGGCCCCCGGCCTGATGTACGCCCCGCCGATGCGGTGATCAGAGGTCCCGGACCATGGCGCAGCGGTCGGTGAGGCCCTTTGCGGCCTCGGTCATCAGCGCCTGCCGGATGCTGGCCGGCGCGTCCACGGGGTCCCAGTCCCGGAAGCCGCAGGTGGCGTAGAAGGGGGCGTTCCAGGGGATGGAGCGGAAAGTGGTCAGGCTCATCCGACGCAGCGCCCGCGTTCGCGCCCAGTCAGCGGCGTGCTCGAGCAGCCGCCGGCCGATTCCGCGCCCCTGACGGTCCTGCCGCACGTCGAGCTCGTCCACGTGCAGCCGGTCGCCCTCGACCCGCGCGGCCAGGAACCCGACGGGCGTCCCGTCCTCGTCCATCACCCAGAGCGTTCCAGCCTGAAGATGCGGGCGGTAGGCGTCGGCAGGGGCGACGTCGGAGAGCAGGTGGGCGGGTACGTCCCGGCCAACGAACTTCTGCGCCGCGGAGAGCTCGATGCGGGGAAGGTCGGCGAGGTCGGCTTCGCGGGCCAGGCGTATCTCGATGGGTCTCAGCCTCCGGTGACCACGGGGGTGTCGTCTCGGCCGCCCCATTCGGTCCACGAGCCGTCATAGACGGCGACATCGAACCGGCCAAGCCGGGCCAGGGCCAGGGCCAGCACGGCCGCAGTCACGCCCGAGCCGCAGGTGGTCACGATCGGCCGGGCGAGGTCGACGTGGGCGAAGGCGGCGGCCAGATCGTCCGGGGACTTGAGCGTGCCGTCGGCGTTCACGACCTGGTCGAAGGGCAGGTTCAGCGCTCCCGGCATCCGCCCGCTGCGCAGCCCGGCGCGGGGCTCGGGCGCCTCGCCGCGGAAGCGGGCGGCTGAGCGGGCGTCGACCACCTGGGCCGATCCGGTGTCGAGAGCCTGGCGGACCCCGGTGATGTCCACGACCAGCGCGGGATCGAAAGCATGGGCGACCGATACCGGCTTCGGCCGGACCTCCGCCTGTTCGACGGACCGGCCCTCTGCGCGCCATTTCTTGAGGCCGCCGTCGAGCACCGCGACCTTCGGATAGCCCATGATCCGCAGCGTCCACCACACCCGCGGCGCCGAATAGATCCCGTGGGCGTCGTAGACCACGATCGTGGCGTCGCGGCCCAGACAAAGCGCGCCCGCCGCCTCTGCGAATGCGTCGGGCGAGGGCAGCATGTGCGGGAGATCGGTGTCCGGGTCCGCTATCGCGTTGATGTCGAAGAAGACGGCGCCCGGGATGTGGGCCTGGGCGTAGCTGTCGCGGCCATGACCCGGCTGGCCGACCAGGGGCAGGGTGGCGTCCACGATCCGCACCCCTGGGTCGCCCAGGCGTTCGGCCAGCCAGGCGGTCGAGACCATCGGGTCGGCCATGGCCGCTACTCCAACCAGCTCGGGACGGGCAGGCCCTTCTCGCGCAGGAAGGGCGGATTGAAGATCTTGGACTGATAGCGCTGGCCGTGGTCGCACAGCATGGTCACGATGGTGTGGCCGGGCCCGAGATCCTTGGCCATGCGGATCGCCCCCGCGACGTTGATGCCTGTCGAGCCGCCCATCACCAGGCCCTCGAACTCCATCAGGTCGATGATCGCCCGCATCATCTCCTCGTCCGAGACACGGTAGGCGTGGTCCACGTCGAGGCCTTCCAGGTTCGCCGTGACCCGCCCCTGCCCGATGCCCTCGCTGATCGAGCCGCCCTCCGAGCCCAGTTCGCCCTCGGTGTAGTACTTGAAGAGCGCCGAGCCGTGCGGATCCGCGAGGCCGATGCGGACCTTCGGATTGCGCTCGCGCAGGGCCTGAGCCACGCCGGCGAGGGTGCCGCCCGACCCGATCGCGCTGATGAAGGCGTCGACCTTGCCGTCCGTCTGCCGCCAGACCTCGGGGCCGGTGCCCTGGATGTGGGCCTCGCGGTTGGCGACGTTGTCGAACTGGTTGGCCCAGACCGCGCCGTTCGGCTCGGAGGCGTCAAGTTCCGCCGCCAGACGCCCGGAATACTTCACATAGTTCATCTCGTTGGCGTAGGGGACCGCGTCCACTTCAACGAGCTCGGCGCCGTAGAGCCGGATGGCGTCCTTCTTTTCCTGGCTCTGGGTGCGCGGGATGACGATGGTGCAGCGGTAGCCCAGCGCCTTGCCGACCATCGCCAGGCCGATGCCCGTGTTGCCCGCCGTGCCCTCGACGATCCGGCCGCCCGGCCGCAGCAACCCCCTCCGTTCCGCGTCGCGGACGATGTAGAGCGCCGCGCGGTCCTTCACGGACTGGCCGGGGTTCATGAACTCGGCCTTGCCGAGGATCTCGCAGCCGGTGATCTCGCTGGCGCGGCGCAGGCGGATGAGCGGCGTGTTTCCGATGGCGTCCAGGACGCTGCTGGCGACTTGCATGGCGGCCTACTTAAGGGCGCGGGACCCCGGCGGCCAGAGGCCCGCTCAAGCTTTGGCGAGGTTCAGTTGCACCACGTCGGTCCGCGCCGTGCGGAAGCCCGCCTCGCAATAGCTGAGGTAGAACCGCCAGAGCTTGTGGAAACGGTCGTCGAAACCCAGGCGCGTGATCTCATCCCAGGCCGCCTCGAAGCGGCGTCCCCACTCGGCCAGGGTGTCGGCGTAGTTCTGGCCGAAGCGGCTGATCCCCGCCCAGGCAAGGCCGGCCCGGTCGGTCTCGGCGCGCAGCCGTTCCTCCGAGGGCAGCATGCCCCCCGGGAAGATGTATTTCTGGATGAAATCGGGTCGCCGCCGGTAGTGGTCGAACAATTCGTCGCGGATCGTGATGATCTGCAGGCCAGCGCGGCCGTCCGGTTTGAGGCTCTCGCGGATCTTGTCGAAGTAGGTGGGCCAGTAGCGCTCGCCGACCGCCTCGAACATCTCGATGGAGGCGATCCGGTCGAACCGGCCTGCGACGTCGCGATAGTCCATCAGCCGGATGTCGGCGCGCTCGGCCAGGCCCTGGCGGAACATCCGCTCCTTGGCGAAACGGTGCTGTTCCTCGGAAATGGTGATGGCGGTCACCTTCGCGCCCACCTCCCGGGCGGCGTATTCCGCAAAGCCGCCCCAGCCGCAGCCGATCTCCAGGACGTGCTGGTCCCGCGACAGGCCCATCCCCTCGCACAGCGTCCGGTATTTGCGCTTCTGCGCTTCTGACAGCGGCTCGCCGGGCTTCTCGAAGCGCGCCGAGGAGTAGGTCATGCTGGTGTCCAGCCAGCGGGAATAGAACTGGTTTCCCAGGTCATAGTGGGCGTGGATGTTGCGCCGGGCCCCGGCGCGCGAGTTCCCGCGCAGGGCGTGCTGCACGGCGTTGAGGGTCGCCACGAGCGGGTTGCCGAACGCCACCCGTTCGAAGCGGGCGAAGTTCGAGGCCAGGACCTGGAGCAGGGCGGACAGGTCAGGCGTGTCCCATTCCCCGGCCATGTAGGATTCGCCGAAGCCGATGGTTCCCGAGCGCAGCGTCCGGTTCATGAAGTTGAAGTCGCGCACGACGAGCCGGACCTCCGGCCCCGGCTCCGCGCCCTCCAGGCGGATCTCCCGGCCGTCCGGCAACACGAAGGTCATGACCCCCGTGCTCCAGTTGCGGATCATCGTCTTTGCCGCCGCGCGGAACGCCCACGGCGTCCGGGAAAGGTCCGTCATCGGCGAACCTCCGACCATGTTCTACGCCCCTGTACTCAAGCTCAAGATAGCACCGAACCGCCCGCGCGCTATCGGTCTCGCAGCGAATACGGTGCGGACATGCGGCGAGACGCGCCGCGTTTGGGGTTGAGGCCGGCGCCCACCGCCTCTAGAGCCGGCGGAACGCGCAGGGAATCCCATGGCCGTCCTCACTCTTGACCGCTGGAACCTCTCGATCGGCGACGGCCGCCCGCTGGTCGTCATCGCCGGGCTCAACGTCCTGGAGGACCTGACGCTGGCGCTCGAAGTCGGCCGGCGGCTCAAGTCCATCACCGCCGAGCTCGCGCTGCCCTACGTCTTCAAGGCGAGCTTCGACAAGGCCAACCGGTCGTCCATCCTCAGCTACCGCGGCCCGGGCCTCGAGAAGGGCCTGGAAATCCTGCGGACGGTGAAGGCCGAGCTGGACGTCCCCGTCTGCACCGACCTGCACGAGGTCGATCAGGCCGCGCCCGTGGCCGCCGTCGCCGAGTTGGTGCAGATCCCTGCCTTCCTCTGCCGCCAGACCGACCTGGTGACCGCGGCGGCGAAGGCGACGCGCGAGGCCGGCGGCCTGCTGCATATCAAGAAGGGCCAGTTTCTTGCGCCCTGGGACTGCCGGGCGATCCTCGACAAGGCGCGCGAGGCCTGCGGCGCCGACCTGACCATCCTCTGCGAGCGGGGCGTCTCGTTCGGCTACAACAATCTGGTCGTCGACATGCTGGGCATCCCCCAGATGCAGGAGCTTGGCGCGCCGGTGACCATCGACGCCACCCATGCGGTCCAGCTCCCGGGCGCTCAGGCAGGGGCCAACGGCGGCGTCGCCACCGGAGGTCGGCGCAGCGGCGTGCCGGTGATCGCCAGGGCGGCGGTTGCGGCCGGCGCCGACGGTGTGTTCCTGGAATTCCATCCCGAGCCGGACAAGGCGTTGTGCGACGGGCCCAGCGCGCTGCCCCTGGACGCGGCCGGCGGCCTGCTGGCCGAACTCAAGGCGATCCGGAGCGCTGTGCAGGCGGCTTGACCGGACCTGCGGCGCGTCCCACACGTCACCGGCATGGACCTGACCGCCCTTCAGAGCCTGCTCGCCGACATCCCCGGCAAGCGCGTCGCCTGCATCGGCGACCTGATGGTGGACCGCTTCGTCTATGGGGCCGTCAGCCGGGTATCGCCCGAGGCGCCGATCCCCGTTCTGGCCCGCTCGCACGAACTCGAGATGCTGGGCGGGGCGGGCAATGTCGCGCGCAACGTGGCCGCGTTGGGCGGACAGGTGGCCCTGGTCGGGCTCATTGGCGGCGATCCCGAAGCGCACGTCGCCTCCCGCCTGGTGGGCGCGGAGGAGCCGGGGATCGAGGGCTATCTCGTCACCGATCCGGATCGTCCAACAACGCTCAAGACCCGCTTCGTGTCCGGCGGCCAGCAGCTGCTGCGGGTGGATCTCGAGGAGAGCCGGGCCGCCACGGGCGAGGTGGAGCAGCGCCTGGTCCGCACGGTTCGCGACGCCGTACAGGGCGCGGGCGTGGTGCTGATCAGCGACTACGGCAAGGGCGTGGTGACCGACGCGGTGGTCACCGCGGCGCGGGAGGCGGCGACGGCCACGGGCGCGCGGGTGATCGTGGACTCCAAGGCCCGCTCCTTCGCCCGCTACGGCGCCGTCGACCTGGTCAAGCCCAACGCCGCCGAGCTCGCCTTCGCCACGGGCATGCCGGCCGAGACCGACGCCGAGATGGAGGCCGCCATCTCCCGCGCCCTCGACCTGGGTCCCGCGGGCGGTGTCCTGGTGACCCGGGCGGCGAAGGGCGTGTCGCTGGGGCTGCGCGGCCAGGCGGTCCGGCACTTCCGCACCACGGCCCGGGAGGTGTTCGATGCGTCCGGCGCCGGCGACACCGCCCTGGCCGCGCTTGGCCTGGCCCTGGCCGCCGGAGCCAATCTGGATGACGCCATCGCGTTCGCCCAGCTGGCCTCGGGCGTCGCCGTCGGCAAGGCGGGGACGGCCACGGTCGCGCCGGAGGAGTTGGTCGAGGCGGTGCTGTCGGCGCATACGGCCCAGGCCGAGACGAAGGTCGCCACGATCAGGCGGATGACCGAGGAGGTCGCCCGCTGGCGCGCCCAGGGCCTGAAGGTCGGCTTCACCAACGGCTGCTTCGACATCCTGCACAAGGGCCACGTGGCCTACCTCGCCCAGGCGCGGACCTGGTGCGACCGGCTGATAGTGGGCGTCAATTCCGACGCCTCGGTGCGGGCGCTGAAGGGGGAGGGGCGGCCCGTCAACGACCTGGAGTCCCGCGCCCTGGTGCTGGCGGGCCTGCGCAGCGTCGACCTGGTGGCGCCCTTTGACGAGCCGACTCCGATCCAGCTGATCGAAGCTGCGCGTCCCGACGTGCTGATCAAGGGCGCCGACTACTCTGAGGATCAGGTGGTGGGCGGCGACCTAGTGAAATCCTGGGGCGGCGAGGTGAGGTTGGCCGAGATCGTCGACGGCTATTCCACCACGGCCGCCATCGCCCGCATGGCGCGGAAGGAGCCCACATGACGCGCAGGATCGTCTTCGTCACCGGCGGGGCGGGCTTCATCGGCTCGAACATCGTCGCCAGGCTGGCGGAGGACCTCAGCCTCGACGTGGTGGTGTGCGACCGTCTGCACGAGGTGGAGCTGGGCAAGTGGCGCAACATCGCCAAGCATCCGATCGGCGACTTCGTCGAACCCGAGCAGATGTTCGACTGGCTGGAGAAGCGCTGGCGCGACGTGGAGTTGGTGGTCCACATGGCCGCCGTCTCGTCCACGACCGAGCCGGACGCGGACAAGATCGTCCGGTCCAATTTCCAGCTTTCGCGCGACCTTTTCCGTTGGTGCGCCGACCGACAGCGGCGGCTGGTCTACGCCTCCTCGGCGGCGACCTACGGCGGCGGGGAACATGGTTTCGACGACGACAACGACTACGAGGCGCTGGCCAGGCTCCGTCCACTCAACACCTACGGCTGGTCGAAGGCCCTGTTCGACCTCTTCGCCGCGCGGCAGGCGAGCCGCGACTACGCGCCGCCGCAGTGGGTGGGGCTGAAGTTCTTCAACGTCTACGGCCCCAACGAGGAGCACAAGCACTCGATGAAGTCGGTGGCCTCGCAGATCTGGCCGCAGGTGCGCGAGGGCCATGCCGTTCAGCTCTTCAAGAGCTACCGCGCGGACGTACCGGACGGCGGACAGAAGCGCGACTTCGTCTATGTGCGCGACGCCGCCGACGTCACCCGCTGGCTGTTCGAGAACCCGCAGGTGAACGGGATCTACAATCTGGGCTCCGGCCAGGCGCGCACCTTCGAGGAGATGGCGCGGCAGGTCTTCACCGCCGCCGGCAAGAACGCCCAGATCGAATACACGCCGATGCCGCCCGCGATCCGCGACAAGTACCAGTACTTCACCGAAGCGCGGATGGATCGCCTGAAGGCCGCCGGCTATGAAACCCCGATGACATCCCTGGAGGAGGGGATCGGCGAATACGTCGGCCGCTACCTCAGCCAGCCGGATCCCTACCGCTGACGATGGAGACGCAGCCCAAGCGACGCCCGCGCTGGTGGCTGTCCACCCTCCTGGGCCTGGCGATCTTTCTGGGGCTCGGGGTGGTCATCTTCTGGGGCGACCTCGTGTCCACCGCCCTGGACCCCAAGGTGCCGTTCCAGACCTACGATCCGCCGCCGGCGCCGGACTATACGCGGGACGCCGCCTGGAGCCTGCGGCCGGCTGCGGCGAACGGTCTTCCAGCGGACGTCTTCTTCGTCGCCCCGACCACCTATGACGGCGGGCGGAACTGGAACGCCCGTATCGACCACCCTCGGGCGAACCGGCAATTCCGCGAGGTGATGGCGCCGAACTACGTCGGCCCTTTCGTGGGAATCGGGCGCGTCTTCGCCCCGCGCTATCGCCAGGCCAGCCTCTACAGCCTCACCACCCTGCGAGAGGACGCCCGCGAGGCCCGGCAGTTCGCCTATGAGGACGTCCGCAGGGCCTTCCGCCACTACCTGGAGCACGACAATGGCGGTCGGCCGTTCCTGATCGTCGGCGTCGAACAGGGCGGGACGCTGGCTCTGCGCCTGCTGGCCGAGGAGGTGGCGAGGCGACCCGAGCTCCATGATCGGTTGGTGGCCGCCTATCTGGTGGATACGCTGGCGCCCGCCGACACGCCGCCCATCGCGCCCTGCGTGGAGCCCGCTCAGGCCGGTTGCCTGGCGGCCTGGGCCTGGGTGCGGCAGGGGGATTTCGACGCCGCCGAGCGGCTGCTGGATCGGGCGCTGGTCTGGAACGGGCGCGGCGAGCTTGTGAACCTGGCGCCGCGCCCCGCGCTCTGCTTCAACCCGATCCTGGGCGCCACGACCGACGCGCCTGCCCCGGCCCGCCTGCACCAGGGCGCGGCCAACGCCACGGGGCTGGAGTGGGGCGCGCGGCCGGCGTTCCTGGCCCGTCAGGTGTCGGCGAAGTGTGAGCGGGGGGTGCTGCGGGTCAGCAAGCCGCGCTCGGCCTCGCTGCAGCCCCGCGGCGGATGGGCCGACCGGCGCAAGGCTCCAGGCTTCAATCTCTTCTACGCCGACGTCGAGGCCGATGCGAAGCGGCGGCTGGCCGCCTGGCTTGCGCGGTGACTAAGGTGCGGGGCCAAGGAAACGGGAGGACGCCATGACCAATCGCCAGATCGTGCTGGACCGGCTGCCGGGGGCTGAACAGCTGGCCCCCGGGCATTTCACGCTCAAGCAGGGCGAGCGGCCGACGGCAGGCGAGGGCGAGGTTCTGCTGAAGACCCGCTACATCTCCCTCGACGCGGCCAACCGCGCCTGGATGCAGGGCGCCACCTATCGCTCGGCCCTGAACGCGGGCCAGGTCATGGCCGGCGGCGGACTGTCCGAGGTCGTGGAATCGAACGTCGGCCACCTGAAGCCCGGGGATCTCGTCTTCGCCGACGCGGGCTGGCAGGAGTACGCCGTCCTGCCCGGAGCCGGCCTGACCAGGCTGCCTGACCTGAAGCCCGAGACCCACCTGCTCAGCGTCTACGGGATCGCGGGCCTGACGGCCTATTTCGGCCTGCTGGAATGCGGCCAGCCCAAGGCGGGGGAGACCGTCGTGGTCTCGGCCGCCGCCGGCTCGGTGGGCTCGATCGTAGGCCAGATCGCGAAGATCAAGGGCTGTCGGGTCGTGGGGATCGCCGGCGGCGCCGAGAAGGGCGCCTGGCTCCGGGATGAGCTCGGCTTCGACGAGGCGGTCGATTACCGCTCGCCCGAGTTCAAGCGCCAGCTGCGCGCCGCCTGCCCGGATGGGATCGACGTCTATTTCGACAACGTCGGCGGCGACGTCTTCGAGGCCTGCCTGTTCGCCATGAAGAACCACGGCCGCATCGCCTGCTGCGGCGCCGTCTCGCAATATGACGGGGCGCCGCCGCCCCACGGCCCGCGCGGCGTGCCGGGCCTGATCGTCACCAAGCGCCTGACCCTGCGCGGCTTCGTGGTGATGGATTTCGCCGATCAGAACGACAAGGCCCTGGCGGACCTGCAGTCCTGGGTCGCTTCGGGCAAGCTCAAGGTGCAGGAGGACGTGATCGACGGCCTGGAGAACCTGCCCCAGGCGCTGATCGGGCTGCTGCACGGCGAGAACCGCGGCAAGCGGATGGTGCGGGTCTGATGGACGCCACGGCCTTTTCGGCGACCTACGCCGAGGCGCGGGCGAAGTTCCTCCAGGCGGCGAAGGGTTCGGGAGCGGCCCTGTCGAGCTATGTCCACCCGGAGCGCGGCCCTGACGGCGGGGAGCTTGCGACGGATGTCGCCTGGATCGGCGCGGCGGACGCCCCGGCGATCCTGGTGCTGGTGTCCGGAACGCATGGGGTCGAGGGTCACTGCGGCTCGGGCGCCCAGGTGGACTGGCTGCGACGGGGGGAGGCCGCCCATCGTGCAGCGAACACGGCCGTCATGCTGGTCCACGCGATCAACCCCTACGGCTTCGCGTGGAGCCGGCGGGTCACGCACGAGAACGTCGACCTCAACCGCAACTTCATCGATTTCTCGGGCCCCCTGCCGGAGAACCCGGCCTACGACGCCCTGGCCGACGCCGTGAAGCCGGCGACCTGGACCGAGGAAAGCCGGGCGGCCTCGCGCGCGGTCCTGCTCGGCTATGCGCGCGACCATGGCTTCCCGGCGCTGGTCCAGGCCATGTCGGGCGGCCAGTACAGCCATCCGGACGGCATCTTCTACGGCGGGTCGGGCGAGACCTGGTCGCGACGGACGCTCACCCAGATCTTCCGCGAGCGGCTCTCGGCCGCCTCGGACGTGGGGATCATCGACTACCACACCGGCCTGGGTCCAGTGGGCTATGCCGAGCAGATCGTCAGCGCCATGCGGGACACCGAGGAGTACCGCCGCGCCGCCCTGTGGCATGGCCTGGCCGTGGCGAGCCAGAGCGGCGGCGAGTCCGTCTCCGCCAAGCTGGCCGGCGACTGGCTGGACGCTACGCCCGGCCTGATGCCGCACGCCCGCGTGACCGGCATCGCGCTCGAGTACGGGACGGTGGAGAGCAACGAGGTCCTGGAAGCGCTCCGGGCCGACAACTGGCTCCACGCCCACGGCGATCCGCTGAGCCCTGAGGGTCAGGCGATCAAGGCCCAGATCCGCGCCGCCTTCTATGTCGACGACGACGTCTGGCGGGGCATGGTGCTCGGCCAGTCGCTGATCGCCGGACGCCAGGCGATGGCGGGATTGGCGCGCGCGGCGGGGTAGCGCGCTCAGCCCGCATCCCTGAGCGCCAGGCCGGCCTTCCAGTCGAACAGTTCCTGCAGGACCTGCAGCGCCCGGCCCCGCTCGGACGACAGGTCCGGATCCCGCGCCACGATCAGGCGTGCGTCGTCCCCGGCCGCGGCGATCAGCTCGCGGTGCGCGAAAGGGTCGGCGAAGACGTAGTCGGGCAGGCCCGACTGCCGCAGGCCGAGGGCGTCGCCGCCGCCGCGCAGCTCCAGGTCCTTCTCGGCGATGACGAATCCGTCGTCGGTGCGGCGCAGGATGTCGAGGCGCTGCTCGGCGATCTCGGAGAGCGGCGGGTCGTAGAGCAGCACGCAGGCGCTCTCCCGCTGGCCTCGGCCCACGCGGCCGCGGAGCTGGTGGAGCTGGGCCAGCCCGAACCGCTCGGCCTGCTCGATCACCATGATGGTGGCGTTGGGGACGTTGACGCCGACCTCCACGACCGTCGTCGCCACCAGGACGGACAGCTTGCCGTCGGCGAAGTCGGCCATGACAGCGTCCTTCTCCGCCCCGGCCATCTTGCCGTGGACGAGGCCGACGCCGGGCCCGATCGCCTTGCGGAGCGCGATGGCGCGCATTTCGGCGGCGGCCAAGTCGCTGACCTCGGACTCCGAGACCAGGGGGCAGATCCAGAAGGCCTGGGCGCCGGCAGCGACCGCATCCTTCAAGCGGCCGACAATCTCTTCCAGGCGCGGCATCGGCACGGCCCGGGTGGCGACCGGCGTGCGACCGGGCGGTTTCTCGTCGATGCGGCTGACGTCGAGGTCGCCGTACATCGTCAGTTCCAGCGTCCGCGGGATCGGGGTGGCGGACATGGCGATCAGGTGGGTGCCCCGGCCCTTGGCCTGCAGCCGCTGGCGCTCGGCGACGCCGAAGCGGTGCTGTTCATCGATCACCACGAGCCGAAGCCTCTCGAAGGCCACCTCGTCCTGGAAGAGCGCGTGGGTGCCGACGGCGACCTTGGCGGTTCCCGAAGCGAGCGCCCGCAGCTTTTCGGCCCGGCCCGCGCCCTTGTCGCGCCCCGTCAACAGGACGACGCCAACGCCGTGGGCGGCGAGGGGACCGGAGATGGTCTCGTAGTGCTGGCGGGCGAGGATCTCGGTGGGCGCCATCAGCGCGCTCTGGCCGCCGGCCTCGGCGACGTCGGCCATGGCGCACATCGCCACGACGGTCTTCCCGGAACCCACGTCGCCCTGGACGAGGCGGCTCATCCGCTCGCCGGCGGCGAAGTCGGCCCGGATGTCGTCGAGGGCGCGGTCCTGGGCGCCGGTGAAGGCGAAGGGCAGGTCGGCCTTCAGCTTCGCGGCGAGCACGCCCGGCGCGATCTTCGCCGCCGGCTCGCGGCGGCGCGCGGCCTTGCGCTGGGCCATGGCGAGTTGGTGAGCCAGAAACTCGTCGTAGGCGAGACGCCGACGGTGGAGGGCGAGCGGCGACAGGTCGGCTTCGCTCCGGGGACCGTGCAGCAGTTCCAGGGCTTCGCGCCAGGCCGGGAAGCGCTCGCGGCGCAGGAAAGCGGGGTCCTGCCACTCGGGCAGGTCGGGCGCCCGCTCCAGAGCATCGAGGACGAAGGTGCGAACGCGCCGCGCCGGCAGCCCCTCCGTAGCGGGGTAGATCGCCTCGACCTCAGGGATCTCATCGCGCTTGGCCGGCTCGACGATGTAGTCTGGGTGGACCATCTGGCGGCCGTACTGGGTGTCCTCGACCTTCCCCGAGATGATCCGGCGCGCCCCGGCCGGATGGCGGCGCTCGAGCTGGTCTCCGTAGGCGCCGAAGAAGACCAGGCTGATGAAGCCGGTTTCGTCCGCCGCCTGCGCCCGCCAGGGCTGGGCCTTGGTCCGCGGACGCTGCCACGACTGGATCACCACCTCGAAGGTCATGATGTCACCGTCGCGCGCGGCCGAGAGCACCGCGGGCGTTCGCACGACCACGGAATGCGGCTGCAGCCACAGCACGTCGCGCACGAGCGGGCCCGCCACCTTCTCCAGCAGCGGGGCCACGCGCGGTCCCACGCCCTTGAGGGACGCGATGGGCGCAAAAAGCGGGAACAGAATCTCCGGCCGCATGCTTCGAGCATACCCGACTGGCGCTGGAGCACGCGCCGCTCTATATGCGGCCCCTCTCGATGACGAGCGACAACGACGCCCGCATGAAGAAACTGAAGCTGCGCGCCTGGCGGCGGGGCTTCAGGGAGGCGGACCTCATTCTGGGGCCGTTCGCGGACAAGTATGTCCCGACGTTCACCGCGGCCGAGCTGGACTGGTTCGAGGCGCTGCTGGAGCAGCCGGACCAGGATCTCTACGGCTGGATCCTCGAGCGCGAGCCGACGCCGGCGCCGTTCGACGGCCCGTTGATGAACAAGCTCAAGGCGTTCCGGGACGAGGCTCACAAAGGGATCGCCGATCGTGGCTGACGGAAATCGACCCGCCGGCGCGGCCCAGATGCGGCGCGTGGCCGACGATCCGGGCCGCCTGGACCTCGTCGGCGCGCCCGAGGGGTTCGACGCCCTGGTCATGGCCGACCTGGTCAAGGCCCGGAAGGGCCTGGCGGTGTTCGTCGCCCGCGACGGGGCGCGCCTTTCGGCCTTCGCAGACGCCTTCCGCTTCTTCGCCCAGGGCGTCGAGGTGCTGCCCTTCCCGGCGTGGGACTGTCTGCCCTACGACCGCATCGGCCCCTCGGCGGGCGTGGCGGCCCAGCGGATGGCGACCCTTTCGCGCCTGGCGGAAGGCCTCGACGCCAGGCCGAGGATTCTGGCGACCACCGCGCCGGCGCTGCTGCAAAGGGTCCCGCCGGTCGCAGCGGTGAAGCGCGCCAGCTACTCGGCGACCGTCGGCAACGCCGTGGAGATCGCCGAACTTGAGGCCTATTTCGCGGTCAACGGGTATGCTCGCGCCTCGACGGTCTCTGAAAAGGGCGAGTTCGCGATCCGCGGCGGGGTGATCGACGTCTTCCCGCCGGGCGCCGAGGAGCCGGTGCGCCTGGATCTGTTCGGCGACACCCTGGAGAGCATCCGCGCCTTCGATCCCGAGAGCCAGCGCTCGACGAAACAGCTCAAGAACGTCTCGCTGCTCCCGGTCAGCGAGGCCCTGCTCGACAAGGCGGCGATCAGCCGGTTCCGCACGGGCTATCTGGAGTCGTTCGGCGCGCCCGGTGACGATCCGCTCTATGCCGCCATTTCGGAGGGCGGGCGGCGCGCCGGCATGGAGCACTACCTGCCGCTGTTCTACGGCGAGCTCGCCACGCTCTTCGACTACCTGCCGCAGGACAGCGTCATCGCCCTGGACCACCTGGCGCGCGACGCCCGGGACGAACGGCTGGCGATGATCGACGACGCCTACGACGCCCGCAACGCCACCGAGCGGCGCGTTCACTACCACCCGCTGGAGCCCACCCGGCTCTACCTCGACGCGCCGGAGTGGGACGAGGCGCTGGCCGTGCGGCCGACGCGGAGGTTTTCGGCCTTCAACGAGGCGGATGGCGAGGCGGTTATCGACCTGGGCGCCCGGGCGGGCCGCAACTTCTCGGCCGAGCGCAAGCTGGACAGCGTCAACCTGTTCGAGGCCACCGTCGACCACGCGAACAAGCTGTCGGCCGGCGGCAAGCGTGTGCTGTTCGCGTCCTGGTCCGAGGGTTCGTCGGACCGACTGGGGCACATGCTGGCGGACCACGGGCTGAAGAGCCTCCCGCTCGCGCCCTATTGGGATGCGGCCAAGGCGGCCGACCCGAAGAAGCCGCAACGCGTGGTGTTGCCCCTGGACGCCGGCTTCGAGACCGACGCCCTGGCGGTGATTTCCGAGACGGACATCCTGGGCGACCGGCTGGCCCGTCCCCGCAAGCGTCGGCGGGCGTCGAACTTCCTGGCCGAGGCCTCGGCGCTGACGCCGGGCGACCTCGTCGTGCACATCGACCACGGCATCGGCCGGTACGAGGGCCTGAAGACACTCGACGTCCAGGGCGCGCCACACGACACCCTGGAGCTCCAGTACGGCGGCGAGGCCAAGCTCTACCTGCCGGTCGAGAACATCGACCTGCTCACCCGTTACGGCGCCGATTCCGAGGGTGTGCAGCTTGATCGGCTGGGCGGGGCGGCCTGGCAGGGCCGCAAGGCGCGCGCCAAGGAACGTCTGCGCGAGATGGCCGATGGCCTGATCCGCATCGCCGCCGAGCGCGCCACCAAGCTGTCGAACCCCACCGAGCCGCCGAGCGGCCTGTTCGACGAGTTTTGCGCCCGCTTCCCCTACGAGGAGACCGACGATCAGCTCGCCGCGATCGGCGACGTGCTGGACGATCTCGCCGCCGGAAAGCCGATGGACCGGCTGATCTGCGGCGACGTGGGCTTCGGCAAGACCGAGGTGGCGCTGCGGGCCGCCTTCGTGGTCGCCATGAGCGGTCAGCAGGTGGCGATCGTCGCGCCCACGACCCTCCTCGCGCGCCAGCACTACAAGACCTTCACCGAGCGGTTCGAGGGCTGGCCCGTCCGCGTGCGTCGGCTGTCCCGCCTGGTCCCCGCCAAGGAAGCCGCCGAAACCCGCGAGGGCTTGGCGAAGGGAGAGGTGGAGATCGTCGTCGGCACCCACGCCGTGCTCTCGAAGCAGGTCAGCTTCAAGAACCTGGGCCTGGTGATCGTCGACGAGGAGCAGCACTTCGGGGTGAAGCACAAGGAGAAGCTCAAGGAGCTTCGGGCCGACGTGCACATGCTGACGCTGACGGCCACGCCGATCCCGCGGACGCTGCAGATGTCGCTCAGCGGCATCCGGGAGATGTCGATCATCGCCACGCCGCCGGTCGACCGCCTGGCGGTGCGCACCTACATCACGCCTTGGGATCCGGTCGTCATCCGCGAGGCGCTGCTGCGGGAGAAGTATCGCGGCGGCCAGGCCTATTTCGTCTGTCCGCGCATCAACGACCTGCCCGAATTGGAGCGGTTCCTCCGCGAGCAGGTGCCGGAGGTGAAGTTCGTTGTCGGCCACGGCCAGATGGCGCCGACCCAGCTCGAGGAGGTGATGGGCGCCTTCTACGACGGCCAGTACGACGTGCTCCTGTCGACCACCATCGTGGAGAGCGGCCTCGACATCCCCACCGCCAACACCATGGTCATCCACCGCGCCGACATGTTCGGCCTGGCCCAGATGTACCAGCTCCGCGGCCGGGTCGGCCGCGCCAAGTCGCGGGCCTACGCCTATCTCACGACGCCCGCCGAGAAGCAGATCACCCTTTCGGCCGAGAAGCGCCTCAAGGTGCTCCAGTCGCTGGACAACCTCGGCGCCGGTTTCCAGCTCGCCAGCCACGACCTCGACATCCGCGGCGGTGGCAATCTCCTGGGCGAGGAGCAGTCGGGTCACATCCGCGAGATCGGCGTGGAGCTCTACCAGCAGATGCTGGAGGACGCGGTCAACGAGCTGAAGGCCCGCGCCGGCTCCGGCGAGGAGGTGGCGGACAGGGGCTGGTCGCCGCAGATCAACACCGGCGCCGCCGTGCTGATCCCGGATGACTACGTGCCCGACCTCAACGTCCGCCTGGCCCTCTATCGCCGCATCTCGGACGCGGAGAAGGCGCAGGATCGCGAGGCCCTGGCCGCCGAACTGATCGACCGGTTCGGCCCCCTGCCGCCCGAGGCCGACCAGCTCCTCAAGGTCGTCGCCATCAAGGGCCTCTGCCGCGAGGCCAATGTGGCGAAGATCGACGTGGGCCCCAAGGGCGCGGTCGTGACCTTCCGCAACGACGATTTCCGCAATCCCGCCGGCCTGGTGGCCTTCGTGGCGAAAAACCAGGTCGCCTGGCGCGTGCGGCCCGACAACAAGGTCGTGGTCAAGGGCGAATGGGAGACCCCCAAGCAGCGCCTCGACGCCGCCGAGAAGGTGCTGGCCGAGCTTGCAAAGCTCGCCGCCTGACGCCGATTGGTCCGTAGCGACCGAATACCCCTATGCTGGCAGGATCATCCTCCAGCGTCGTAACAGGAGATCCCCATGCGCCTCGCCCTGATCGCCATCGCCGGCGCCGTCGCGGCCTGGGCCCCGCCCGCCGTCGCCCAGACCCCCGCCGACCGCGGCGACGTGCGCTGCCTGCTCGTCCTGCAGGCCGTCGGCCGCGATCCGAACCAGCGGGACCAGGCCGTGCAGGGGATCTACTACTTTCTAGGAAAGCTGAACGCCCGCGGCGGACTCACCCGCGTGGAACCGTTGGTCCTGTCCGAGGCGCGGAGCCTGACGGCCCAGCAGGCGCAGTCCGAACTCGCCCGCTGCGGCGGCGAGCTGAACAAGCAGAACGGGGATCTGCAGGCCATGAACCAGCGGTTGCAGGCCGCGGCCGGCGCGGCGGCGCCTGCGAAGAAGTAGCTCAGCTCGCCTTCAGGGTCTGGGCCATGGCGGCGGCCTCTTCGAGGGCGTAGCCGACCGTCTCGGGCGAGGCGACCTCGGCCACGCCCAGGTCGAACTCCACGACGAACGGCGTGGACCCCTGGCCCGCCTCGAAGGCGGTGCAGCCGATGACCGCCGCGATCCGCTCTCCGGCCGAGCGGGCGGCGTGCAGCGGGGTGGCGGGCAGGGCGAGCGCGAAGACCTCGGGCGCCAGCCGCGCAGCGGTGTCCTCCACCCGGACCAGGCGGCCGATCATCGAGCCGATCTGCGGGACCGCGCGGGCCACCCAGCCCCCGGCCCGCGGGACCCTCAGGTCGACCTTGTCCGACACCTTGAGCATGCACACGCTCAGGGGGCGGTTGCGTTCGCGGGCGCTGCGCGCCAGGCGCATGACATGGCCCGCGAAGAGGTCGCGGGTGAAGAGGCCCGTCGCCGCGTCCATGAGCCCCGAGCTGCGAGCCCTCTCGAGGGCGCCGCGCACGGCCTTCTGTCGACGGAAGGCGCGGGCGAGTTCGACCACGCGCAGGGCCGTCTCGCTCTCCGGCGTCTGCGGGGAGGCCACGTCGGAGATGCCGCGGTGATAGGCCTCGCCGGCGGTCACCGAAGACTCGGCCTTCATGTAGAGGAGGGCGGGGGTGTGATAGAGGCGGGTGTTCCGCCGCAGTCCAGCCGCGATGGACAGGGCCTCGTGGGGGTTGTCCCCGGCCCACAGGACGACCGCGTCGAACGGCCGCTCGTGCAGGTAGTCGAAGGCTGTGAAGGCGGTGAAGGCGCCTACCACCTCCGCGCCGTTGCGCGCCAGGGCGTTGGATAGGGCGAGGAACTGCGGCGCCGGCTCGCCGATGGCGAGGACCCGGAACGGCGAGGCGTCGAGCGCCGGCGGCTCCAGCACGTGGCCGCGTTCCGAGAACGTCTCCACCCGGACCTCGAGCTCCTCTTCCGCGACGGCCGTCCGGACCAGGCTCTCCAGGCGCATGGCGGCCTGCGCCGGATGGAGGGGCGCCGCCAGGGTTAGATCGAAGCCGTGATCCTTCAGGAACGGGTCGGGCGCGCCCATCGCCATGATCGGCAGCCGGCGCGGCGCGCAGGCGGCGCGAAGCCGTCCCGCCACGCCCTCGGCGGTGTCGGTGAGGCTCGCCAGGTCCACGATGGCCGCCTGGATCTGCAGGTCGGCGAGGGCGACGGCGGCGGCGGCTTCGCTGCGCGCGGTGATCGTGCGCCAGCCCAGGCGGTCGAGCCCCTCGGCGAGCGGCCCCGCCGTGGAATCGTCGCGGGCGACGATCAGCACTCGCGCCTGCACCCCTGCCGCCATATCCCCATCCATTCGCGCCCCGATCTGTCCTAAAGCACGGAATCACGCGGGGCCGTAGAAGTTGTCCCATAACCGCGGTCGGGTTGCGGAAGGGTTTCATTGTCGCAGGAGGGCGAGGGTGGCTGTGGATTTGTCGGGCAAGACCGCGGTTGTGACGGGGGCGAGCGGCGGGCTGGGGGCCCATTTCGCGCGCCTGCTGGCGCGTAACGGGGCCGCGGTGGCGATCACCGCCCGCCGGACCGACAGGATTCAGGCCCTGGCCGACGAGATCCAGGCGGGGGGCGGCCGCGCCATGGCGCTCTCCCTCGACGTGGCGGACGCCGCGGCGATCGGCCCCGCGCTCGATGCGGTGCAGGCCGAGCTCGGGCCCCTGCATATCCTGGTGAACAACGCCGGCGTCGGCGGCGAGGGGCTGGCGCTGGAGCTCTCCATCGAGGACTTCGACCAGACCTTCGACGTCAATGTCCGCGGGACCTTCTTCGCCGCCCGCGAAGCCGCGAAGCGGATGATCGCCGCGGGGATCGAGGGCCGGATCATCAACATCGCCTCGATCGCCAGCCATACCGTGCTGCCGGGGCTTTCCGCCTACTGCGGCTCGAAGGCGGCCGTCGCCATGCTGACCCGGAGCCTTGCGCGGGAGTGGGCGCGCCGCGGGATCGCGGTCAATGCGCTCGCCCCCGGCTACATCGAGACGGCGATCAACGACGCCTGGTGGCCCACGGAAGGCGGTCAGAAGCAACTCAAGGGCTTCCCGCGCCGGCGGCTGATGGACGCCTCCGATCTCGACGAGGCGTTCCTGCTGATGGCGGGCCCGGCCGCCAGCGCCATGACCGGGACGCTGATAACGGTCGACGATGGCCAGTCGCTGCCCGGCGGCGGATGATGCGGGCGCAGGTTGGCTGACCGAAGGGCAAGACGCTTAGATCGCCGGGAAACCAGGGAGGAATCCATGCGCCAGGGACCGCTCACGGGCCTGAAGATCGTCGAGTTCGCCGGCATCGGCCCCGGCCCCTTCTGCGGGATGCTGCTGTCCGATCTCGGCGCCGACGTGGTGCGGATCGACCGCAAGGGCGCGGGCCGCGGGGCTCCGTCCGACGTCACCTCGCGCGGCCGCCGCTCGGTGGCCATGGACCTGAAATCGCCCGACGCGGTCGAGGCGTGCCTCAAGCTTATGGAGGCCACCGACGGCATCATCGAGGGCTTCCGGCCGGGTGTGATGGAGCGCCTGGGCCTCGGGCCCGACGTGGCCCTGAAGCGCAACCCCAAACTGGTCTACGGCCGCATGACGGGCTGGGGCCAGACCGGCCCCTGGGCCAACGCCGCCGGCCACGACATGAACTACATCGCCATCACCGGCGCGCTGCACGCCATCGGCACCCAGGACAAGCCGGTTCCGCCGCTGAACCTGGTGGGCGACTTCGGGGGTGGGGCGCTCTACCTCGCGTTCGGCCTTCTGGCGGGGGTGATCCAGGCGCGCGAGACGGGCAAGGGCCAGGTCGTGGACTGCGCCATGAGCGACGGCGCGGCCTCGCTCATGGCCATGTTCTACGGCTTCAAGGGCGCGGGCATGTGGAAGGAGGAGCGGCGCTCGAACCTCCTCGACGGCGGCGCCCATTTCTACGACACCTACCGGTGCAGCGACGGCAAGTGGGTCTCGATCGGCTCCATCGAGCCGCAGTTCTACGCGCTGCTGCTGGAGAAGACGGGAATCAACGATCCGGACTTCCAGCGCCAGATGGACCGCGGCGCCTGGGGGCAGCTGCGCGAGAAGCTCGCCCACGTCATCGCCCAGAAGACCCGGGACGAATGGACCGAGATCATGGGCGGGACCGACGTCTGCTTCGCCCCCGTTCTCGACCTGGACGAGGCCCCGAAGCACCCGCACAACGTCGCGCGCAAGACCTTCGTGGAAGTCGCCGGCGTCGTGCAGCCGGCGCCGGCCCCGCGATTCTCCGAGACGCCGGGCGCCATCCAGGGGCCGCCCCCTGCCATCGGCGCTCACAGTCGCGAGGCGCTGTCGGAGTGGGGCTTCAGTGACGCCGAGATCGGGCGGCTGACGGAGGCCGGCGCGCTGGCGAGTTGAGGTAAGCTCAGCCGTAACAGGCACTTACCTGAAGGCGCCGTTCAGGCTGGGTTCAGCCGCCGCACGCCACCTTGGGCGTCGGATCGGTCGTCGCGCTCTCCCGTCCCTCGAAGCGGCGGACGGTCCGGATGGAACGACACGCCCATCGGCGGCGCGCCACTCGCTAACCCGGGTGGCGCGTCGTTACATGTGGAGGGGCGCGCCTCGAGGGTTGCCTCGGCGCGAGTCGGCGACCACCCTACGCGCGCATGACCCCCATCGAGCTCATCCGCCGCTTCCGCGAGCGGGACTGGGATCCGGTCCATGCCCTGCGGGTCGGCCTGACGATCCTGGCGAAGTCGCTGTCGCGGCTCTGGGGCCGGGACGTGATGCTCTACACCGGCGGCGTCTCGTTCTTCGTGATGCTGGCGATCTTCCCGGCGCTGGCCATCGTCATGGGGCTCTATGGCCTGCTGGCGGATCCGACCCGGGTGGCGGCACAGGCCGAGGCGCTGGCCCGCATCATGCCCGACGCCGCGCGCCAGATCTTCGAGCGCGAGCTCGTCCGGCTGTCCACGGTCTCGCACGTGAACATCTCCTTCCAGAGCAGCCTGGCGCTGATCATCGGCGGGTACGCCTCGCACCGCGGCTTCAAGGCCCTGCTGGCCGGCCTCTCGTTCATCCATGACGAGGACAGGCCGCGCGGCTTCGTTGGCTTCAACTTGCTGGCGCTCGCCGTGCTGCTGGCGACGCTCGCCGCCCTGGCCGCGATGTCCACCGTCTTCTTCGCCCTTCGGATCTTTGGCGAGACCTTCGAGCTGCGGCCTCTGCGCGGCGTGCCGTGGCTCTACAGCGAATGGAGCTGGGCCAGTGTCGGCATGACCATGGGCATGGCCTTCATCTACCGCTGGGCAATGTCGCGCGAGCCTGTGATCTGGAGCGCGTCGCTGCTCGGCGGCGCGGCCGCCGCGGCGCTCTGTATCGGCGCCTCCTGGGGCCTGGGCTTCTACGTGGAACAGATCGCCCAGCTCGGCGCCACCTACGGCTCCGTCGCCACCGTCGTGATCTTCCTGATCTGGCTGTCCTGGAACGTGAACGCGGTCTTCTTCGGCGGAGCGCTGGCCACCGAGGTGGAGCTGGCCCTGCATCAGCGGCGGGTGCCGTTGGCCTCGGAATCCGGGGTCAGGCTTTCGCCACCAGGAAGCTGAGCGCGGCGCCGTCCTCGGCCTGCTCCAGCAGCCGAGCGCCCACCTGGGCGGCGAAATGCGGTACGTCTATGCGGGCCAGCGGGTCGTCGGCCAGCAGCCGCACCCGCGCGCCCGGCGGTGCGCCCTCCAGGGCCCGCCGCAGCCGCAGCGTCGGCACGGGACAGCGATGCCCGCGCGCGTCGACCAGGATCTCTTCGGGGGCCATGACGGGCGCATACACCAGCGCCGGGCCGGAACCCAAGTCCGGTTGAAGCGCTGCCACCACGATTGGGACGGGGAGGGCGCATGACGACAGTGTTCACCACGAATGTTCCGGCGCGGCTGGACCGGTTGCCGTTCGGGCGGTTCCACTGGCTGGTCATCCTGGCGCTTGGGATCACCTGGATCCTCGATGGACTGGAGGTGACGCTCGTCGGCGCGCTGGCGCCTGCGATCGAGGGGTCGGACGGCCTCGGCCTAAACGCCACCCAGATCGGTCTGGCCGGCAGCGCCTACATCCTGGGCGCCGTGCTGGGAGCGCTCGTGTTCGGCCGCCTCACCGACCGCTTCGGCCGAAAGCGGCTCTTCACGATCACCGTGGCCGTCTACATGGTCGCCACCATCGCCAGCGGCTTCGCCTGGGACTTCTGGTCCTTCATCGCCTTCCGGTTTCTCACCGGCGCCGGCATCGGAGGCGAGTACGGGGCGGTGAACTCGGCGATCGACGAACTGATCCCCGCCCGTTTCCGGGGCCGCGTCGCCCTGGCGATCAACGGCAGTTTCTGGATCGGCGCGGCGCTGGGCGCCCTGGGATCTGTGGTGGTGCTCGACCCGGATATCTTCGATCCGGCGCTCGGCTGGCGGCTTGCCTTCATCGTCGGCGGCCTCCTGGCGCTGATCGTGATCTACGTCCGCCGCTACATCCCGGAAAGCCCGCGCTGGCTGCTGACCCACGGCCAGCCGGACGAGGCCGACGCGATCGTCAGCCGCATCGAGGCGCGGGCTTTCGCGGGGGCGCCCCGCGGAGATGAGGATCACGCCACGATCCGCCTCGTGATGCGCGGCCACACGAGCTGGGGCGAGATCGCCCGCACCCTTCTGCACCAGCACCGGCGGCGCACCGTCCTCGGCCTCGTGCTCATGGCCACGCAGGCGTTCTGCTACAACGCCATCTTCTTCACCTACGCCCTGGTGCTGACGCGGTTCTACGACGTGCCGGCCGAGGACGTCGGCTGGTTCATCCTGCCGTTCGCGTTCGGGAACGTGATGGGGCCGCTGCTGCTGGGACCGCTGTTCGATACGGTCGGACGCAAGCCGATGATAGCGGCCACCTATGGCCTGGCCGGCGTGCTGCTCGCGCTGTCCGGGTGGATGTTCGCGCAGGGCTGGCTGACCGCCCAGACCCAGACGGCGGCCTGGATGGTGATCTTCTTCTTCGCTTCGGCCGGCGCGAGCGCCTGCTACCTGACCGTCGGCGAGCTCTTCCCGTTGGAGACCCGGGCGATCACCATCTCGATGTTCTACGCCGTCGGCACCCTTCTGGGCGGCGTCGCCGGGCCGGTCCTGTTCGGCGCCCTCATCGACACCGGCGAGCCCCAGCAGATCTTCGCGGGCTATCTCCTCGGCGGCGGACTGATGATCGTCGCGGCGATCGTGGAGCTCGCCATCGGCGTCGCCGCCGAGGGCAAGTCCCTCGAGGCCATCGCCCCGCCGCTCGCTATCGCACCGGAAGACGCCCCTTAGAATCTCCGGCTAAGCTTGGGTCATGGACCCGATGGAGAGCCACGTGGTGGCCGTGAGCCGCAAGGCGACCCACGGAGTGGACAAGGCGAACCAGCTGTCGATCCGGCTGATCGCAGGGGAGGGGGTGGAGGGCGACGCCCACTGCGGCGTGACGGTGAAGCATCGCAGCCGCGTCCGCCAGAACCCGGATCAGCCGAACCTGCGCCAGGTGCACCTCATCCATGCCGAGCTCTTCGACGAACTGGCCGCCAAGGGCTTTCAGGTGTGGCCCGGCCTCATGGGGGAGAACATCACGACGCGCGGCGTCGATCTCCTGGCCCTGCCGCGAGGCGCCCAGCTGCGCGTAGGCGACGCCGCCGTCATCGAGATCACCGGACTGCGCAATCCGTGCGCCCAGCTCGATGGCCTGGCGCCGGGCCTGATGGCGGCGTGCGTCGGACGGGGCCCGGCGGGGGAGCCGCTCCGCAAGGCCGGCGTGATGGGGATCGTGCTGACCGGTGGAGACGTGAGACCGGGCGACCGCGTCCTGGTGGAGCAGCCGCCCGGCCGGTTCGAGCCGTTGAGACCCGTTTGAGGCCTACTTCGCCAGGTGCAGGGCGGCGATCTGGCCCGCAATGCTCTGGAACACGTCGTTCAGTGTCGAGGAGGAGGCGACGTTGTAGTAGTGCTCCGGACTGGTGGCGCAGGCCTCGAGCAAGGCGCTGTCGCCGTCCTCGACCCGGATCGTGAAGATCTCGATCTTCTTGGCCTTCATGTTTTCGCAGATCTTCTTGAGGCGCGAGTCCAGCGCCTTGGTGCGCTCGGAGGACGAAGCGCCCTGCTCGAGCGGCGTTCCATCCGCCTTCAGCACGCGGCCTTGCCAGATGTAGCCCGTCGCGGCGTAGGTCCCATCGTTGGGCGTGTCACGCGACGAGATCGTGTTCTCGCCGTCGGTCATCAGAACCACGATCTTCTTGTAGCCCGTCGTGTTGTAAGCCACGCCGTCGCCAAAGGGGGCATGTGGGGCCAGAGTATTCCAGCCCCAGGCCATGCCGATCGGGATGTTGGTGTTGCCCTCGGCATCCAGGCCGTCGATCTCATCGCGGAGATTCTGGAAGTCGGTCGAGAGGCGGACCATGGCGGCGACGCCGCAGCCCCGATTCGGACCCCAGCCATTGCCGACCCCTGACACCCGCTTGTACTTGGTCACAGAACCCTGCCTCACGCGCCAGTCGTTGCTGTTGGTGCCGTCGGCGAGGTAGTCGTTCTGATAATCCTGCCCATAACCGTTGGTGCGCTTGTCCGGCTCGTCCACCGCGAAGTAGGGCGTATAGAGGGTGGCGCCCGAGGTGGGCGGGGTGTCCTGGACATCATAGGGCGCTTGCCGCATTTCGAAGCACCCGCGCCATGGGTCGCCCACCTTGGCGAAGAGGTCGAAGCGGTTCGCGTGCTGCGTGCCGTCCGCGGTCGTGAAGATCTCGTTGTTGATCGGAGACGAGCCGTTCTGGTCGACCCATGTTGCGTATCGATAGGTCTGCGGCTTGACCCGCACCGTATTGGCGAAGGGCACCATTGAAATTCGGACTGAGTTCGGTTCGACCGCCTTGTCCGAGACCTCCTCCATCCTATCGATGAATTTTTTCGCCGCGCTCTTCATGTCCGAGAGCTTCGAGCCCTGGTTCATCGACCCCGTGACGTCGAGCACGAGCGCGATCTCCACCTTGTTCGAGGCGCGGACCACTTCCGTTTCGGCGCCGACGGCCATGGTCCCGCCGGTCAGCAGGCCCGCGATGAAGGGTGTGACATCCAGGCGCGCCGAGGCGATCACCCGGCCTCCCTCGCCGAACTGGAAGGACGAGGCGGTGAGGGCGAAGTCCTCGCTGAGCGCAAGGTTCTGGGTCAGGTACCGCTCGCCGACCTCGGTGAGCTCGGCGTCGGTCATGGCGTTCGAGCGGGCCGCGGCCAGGGCGGCGGCGTCGAGCGCGTCCTGCAACTGCGACTTGGCGCTGGTGCCGCGGGCGAGGTCGATCGCCCCCAGGCTGGCGACGCAGATGGGGGCCAGCGCCAGGGCCACGACGATCGCGACGTTGCCCCGGTCGTCGAACCGGCCAGCGAGACGCTTGAGGGTGTTGAATCGGAGTGTGCGCATGGACTTTCCCGTCCGGGTCGTGGTGCTTGCGGTAACGAATACCTAAGGACAGATAATCTGCTCTTATCTCGGATCGTTAACTTGTGTTTACTGTTAACCACCCCTCGTTAACTTGCTGTTTGCTCAGATGCGGCAATATCTCGAGCATGTCCGGGTTCCATGCACAGGCCAGGCGCCGGCGCGCCTTCCGCCAGGACGAGGGCGGCGCGGCGGCGATCGAATTCGCGTTCGTCGCGCCGGTCCTCTTCTTCGCGCTCTTGTCCCTGATCGAGGTCGGCACGCTCGCGATGATGTCGAGCGGGCTGGACAACGCCGTGGTCGAGGCCTCCCGGCGTATCCGGACGGGCCGCGACGACGCCGCCACGTCCGCGGCGACGTTCGAGGAGCAGATCTGCGCCAACATCGGCGGCTCGCTGAACTCGTGCCGCGAGCGCGTGGTGATCAGCGTTGAGAAGTTCACGGACTTTTCGGACGCCAACGCCGTGATCGACGGTCCGCCGGATGACTCCTTCGACAAGGGGGGCGCCGGCGACATCATCATCGTGAAGGTCGACTACCGTTGGCCCCTCATGAGCCCCTTCGTCGCGACCGCCTACGGCCGGGAGGGCCCGATGGAGGTGACCCTCGCCAGCCGCACGGCCTTCAAGAACGAGCCGTTCGAATGACCGGATTCCTACGCCGCCTCGCGGCCGATCGCCGGGGCGTCTCGGCGATCGAGTTCGCCCTGATCTTCCCGGTGATCTTCGTGCTGCACATCGCCGCCGCCGAAGCGCTGCAGGTCTATCAGGCCCAGCGCAATGTGGCGCACATCGCCGCGGCGATGGCCGACATCACCGCCCAGAACCGCGCCGTCGACACCGAGGAGCTGGACGACATCCTCGCCGCCAGTACCTCGATGCTGCATCCCTTCCCCCTGGAGAGCCTCCAGCAACGGATCTCCAGCCTGTCGGCAAGCTCGGGCGGATCGGTGAGCGTCGATTGGAGCGTGAAGAAGGACTACAGCGCCAGCGGCGGCCCGTCGGTCCCGGACGGCTATCTGGCGGCCGGCGAGAGCGTCATCGTGACCGACGTCATCTACGACTATCGCCCCAGCTTCGGCTTCTTCCTCCCCGACACCATTCGCATGACCCGCCACGCCTACGTGCGCCCGCGCCTGGTGCTGAAGATCGACAAGGTGGGGTAGGGGCAGGCCCCGAAAGCTGGCGGACGGGGTGTCCGCCGCACCTATATCCTCAGGCGCCTGAGACCGTCCGGAAAAGTCCTGCAGAGTCAGCGGGCTATCAGTTTAATTGTCTACGCCTGTCCAAGAACGTCCCCTAGAATCCGATGCGAGAAGTGGGGCCGAAAGTGGGGCCCACAGGTGGGGCCGGGACGATGGCGCGGACGCTCAACCGACTGAAGGCGAAGCAGGTGGAATCGGTGGGGCCGGGGAGGCACTCCGACGGTGGCGGACTGTACCTCGACCGGGATGAGCAGGGCCGTTCGCGGTGGCTTTTCATGTGGACGCGCAACGGCAAGCGCCGGGAGATGGGCCTTGGACCAGCCGGCCGCGATGGTGTGTCCCTCGCCGAAGCTCGTGAGAAGGCCGCCAAGGCGCGAGACGTAGTGCGGAGTGGCGGGGAGCGGTCGTCCGTGGACCAACCATCAAGTCTGGCAGATCCTCACCAACCCGAAATATTGCGGCAGGCCAGTCTTCAACAGGCATCACTCTCCGCTCGGCACGCGTCGGACCTACAAGACGGCGCCGGATGAGTGGCTTCCGATCCCCGGCGGCGCACCCGCCATTGTTTCGCACGCGCGCTGGCAAACGGCCCAGGCGGAATTTGAGCGCCGCAAAGGGGCGCGCCGCGAGGAACTGCTCGATCATCTCCGAGTGCTATGGCAGCGCCACGGCTATTTCCGCGCGTCGATGCTCAGAGGCAAATGGGGCTTCGGCGTGGACCAATACCGCGCCGTGTTCGGTTCGACGCTGATTGCTGCGCTGGAAGCCGGCATCTATCTCGATAGTCAGCAGCTCAGCCGGCTGCGTGGCTACGCCACCATGAAGCCTGCGGTGCAGGCCCAGGCGCTGGCAGCGCAGAAGGCATCGATCGTCCGGAACTTGGAGAAACTGCTGCGAAACAACGGACGCCTCACTACGCAGCTCATCGATGGCGACCCTTCGCTGCCGCACACGAACACGATCAAGCGCATCTTTGGAGACCTGAACACGGCCTATCGACTAGCGGGCTACCTGCCGAACAAGAGCCAGAGCGTTCGGATGTTTGGCCAAGGGTGTCGACTGCCCGATTGGTCCACGGAGACATCAGGCCCCGCTTGCACAGCGCATCGCATCGCACAGTAGGCAGGAAGGCCCACAGCTTCGAGCCCTCAAACCTCGCGTGTCACTGCTGGCCGGGAAGGGGGTATTGCGCCATTCGACAGCGCCGCCTGACTGCGCCGGGATGAAGTCTGCAGATCGGCGATGCCTGCGGCTGGTGGAAGTGGCGCATGAAAGGCGAGTGCAAGCCGGGCGGCGAGAGCGGGGCGGACTTCCGGGTAGAGCTTGTCTAGGCCGAGCCCGATGACCGTGAGGCAGGACGCCCAATAGACGACGAGCAGCCGCCGGCCCATCCGAGGCAGCCATCCCCAACTGGGCGGTGTTCGGGCACGCTGGAAGCGACGTTGAAGGCGATGCAGGCGCTGGGCGCTGCCCGGTCCTTCGAGGGCGCGGAGGGACGTGGAGCGTTGCGTCACACTTGATGGTTGCGCATGTGGAGGTAACGCCGAATGAAGGCGGAGGGTTAAGGTCGGCTCTCCGGCGCCGTGCCAAAGTCAGAAAGTGGCGCAATCGAGGCGCTGCGGACCACTCGCGCAGAGGAGCACTACAGCGCGCCAGCCTGAGCGAGACCGTCAAGGTAAAGCGCCAACTGCGGAGCCTGCTTGATGTAGTACAGCTTCGCGCGAGCGAAGCCGATGGAGAGCTCCGGCTGTTCGGCGACAGCGAGGTCGAAGGTTCGACGCGCCTCCTCCAGCCGATTGAGCTTCGCGAGCGCGACCGCCTTGTGCGCCAAGGTCCAATACTGCCGGTTGGGGATCTCGAGTGCGCGATCCGCCCACTCGACAGCCCGCTCGAACTCACCCTGCAGGATCAGGGCGAGCGCGCCGTAGGTGTAGAAGGCCCAGCGCTGCGGGTCGTTTGGGCTCAGGGCGATCGCCTTCTCGAACCCGGTGACCGCTTCCTCATACCGTCCGAGGAAGGTGAGGGAGTCGGCCAGGCCGCAGTGCGCGGCCGCCAGGGACGGATTGAGGCCGATAGCGATCCTGTTGCCCTCGATCGCACTCTCGTATTCCCCGCGCGCCAGCTGAACGCGCGCCTTGAGGGCGTAGAACAGCGCGTTCCGATCGTCCAAGGCCAGCGCCTCGGCTGTGGCGGCGAGGGCTGCGTCCAGGCAGTCCGGCGTCGGCGTGGTGTCCCAGTAGACCGTCCCGAGGATGATGGCGTAGGCCCACCACGCGTGGGCGTCGCCGAACTGGGGGTCCTGCTCTCGGGCGCGCTGGAACAGGTCCTGCGCCTTGCGATTGTCGTCGCCGGTGAACTTGAAGAAGTGTGCGATGCCGAGCTGAAAGCACTCCCACGCCCGCAGGTCCCGAGACCCGGCTGCGCTGGCGATCCGTCGGCGCTCCTCGTAGCCGATGGCGGGCTCAACCTGGGCTGTCAGGGTCTGGACGATGTCGTCCTGAATCTCGAACAGGTCGTCGGAGGTGCGATCATATCGCTCGGTCCAGAGGCAGCGGCCGGAGGCGGCGCCGGTCAACTGAACACTCACGCACAGCCGGGAGCCTGAACGCCGCACGCTGCCCTCGACCAGATAGGCGGCGCCGGTGCGGCGGGCGATCTCGGCGACGTCCACGCCCCGGAACTGGATCATCGTGTTGCGGGAGATGACGCTCAGCCAGCGGTGCTTGGCCAGGGTGGCGATGAGGTCGCCGGTCACGCCTTCCGCGAAGTGCGCCTGGCCGGCATCGCCGGAGAGGTTCTCGAAGGGCAGGACGGCGATCGTCGGTCGGTCCTGCTCCGCCGGTGCGCCTTCGCCATCTGAAGAGGCCAGGACGTCGTTGCCGACGAACCGGAAGCCCTTGCGATGGACCGTCCTGATCAGGCGTTGTGATGCGCCGTCGTCGCCGAGGGCCTGGCGGGCGGACTTTATCCGGCTGGAGAGCGCGGCGTCCGAGACGAAGCGGCCATTCCAGACCACTTCGTTCAGTTCGTCCCTGGTCACCACCCGATCGGCGTTGGCGACCAGGTGCGCCAACACCTGGAACACCTGCGGCTCCAGCGGCACGAGCGCTCCCGACCGGTGGAGTTCTCCACGCTGCGTGTCGAACACACAGTCGCCGAAGGCGTAGATCATCGCGGATCGCGGGGAAGGCCGAGAATACGAGAAATCTCCAGCCTTTCTCCCGCCCTCCTTCAAGTCTTTGCGCGCGCCGCGACCTAGACGCTGGGGCAATCCCGGCGGCATGCGCCGGATGCGAGACTTTGGAGACTACTGATGGTCGATGTGATGAGCAAACCCGGCGGGCCGGACCTGGCGGCGATCAAGGCGAAACAGCAGACGGCCTGGGCGTCGGGAGACTACTCTGTGGTCGGCGTCACACTGCAGATCGTGGGCGAACGCCTTTGCGAGGCCCTCGACGTGCGCGCCGGCCAGCGGGTCCTCGACGTGGCGGCCGGGAACGGGAACTGCTCGCTGGCCGCAGCCCGGCGCTTCTGCGAGGTCACGTCGAGCGACTATGTCGAGGACCTGTTGCGCCGGGGGGAGGCCCGCGCCCGGGCGGAGGGCCTGCCCGTCAAGTTCGAGGTCGCCGACGCCGAGGCCCTGCCGTTCGACGATGGCGCCTTTGACGTCGTGACGTCCACGTTCGGCGTGATGTTCGCGCCGGACCAGGACAAGGCGGCCGCAGAGATGCAGCGCGTCTGCCAGGCGGGCGGGAGGATCGGGCTGGCGAACTGGACGCCGGACAGCTTCATCGGCGAACTCTTCAAGGTCCTCGGCCGCTACGTCCCGCCGGCACCGGGGCTCAAGTCTCCGGCGTCCTGGGGCCTGCGCGAGCGGCTGGCGGAGCTGTTTCCCGGCGCGGCCGAGATCGCGGTCCAGGAGCAGCACTTCGCGCTCCGCTATCGCTCCGCCAGCCACTGGGTCGAGATGTGGCGTTCGATCTACGGTCCCCTGCAGAAGGCGTTCGACAGCCTTCCCCCGCAGCGGCGCGACGACCTGGAGGCCGACCTGAAGGCGCTGATCGCCACGATGAACGTGGCCGACGACGGCTCGATGGTCGTCCCCAGCAAGTACCTGGAGGTCGTTGTCACCCTGAAATAGGCGCTGAGTCACGACGGCCCTGCCGCGCGACGTCCAGGGTTGCGCGGTGGGGCAAGGGTTCACAACACCTGTTCCCGTGCGAACGTCCCGAACCTGGAACGAAGCCAGGTTCCCCTCCTGCCGCGCTGCCGACGAGCGCGGCCCGGCCAACTCGAGCGCCCGTGAGGGTGAGCTCCAGACCTGCCCCTATGGTCGGGAGCGTGCAGACGCGAGGGCTACCACGACCTCCGACGACGCGAGCGGCTTCGACAGCAGGATGCTCTCCGGGACTCCGTGGACGGGCCAGTCGGCTTCGCTGTCGCCGCTCACATAGACCACAGGAATATTGGGGATGAGCTCTCGTGCGCGCCTGGCGACGCGCCAGCCGGTTGCGGCGGCGTCTCCCAGGTTCACATCTGTCACCAGGCCGTCGATCTCGGAGGCCATACCCTCCAACAATTCCAGTGCTTCGTCGCCCTCGGTGGCCGTCACCACGGAGTAGCCTGCGTCGGTCAGGGTGGTCTGAATCAGATCGAGGATGAGAACGTCGTCGTCCACTGCGAGGACCAGAACCGGGCGGTCGTGGTCCACTTCCGCCCCCTCGGCTGTGATGCCCATACCGAAATAACGGCGTCGCACGTGTCGGGTTCCCGACACGCGGGTTCGCTGCTTACTCAAGACGTGGGTGCGCTGGGAGGGCGGAAGCAGTCTCTGGCGATTGGGGCGCGCGTGCGACCCCTTCTCGCGCCGATCCCAGGGGCTGCTGGCGACGCCACCGGCGCCATCCAGGCCGAGATCGGCGCCCCTCACATCATGTTCGAAGCCCCGGGGCTCAAGCCCCATCTCGCGACCGGGGCGGCCCCGCCCACGGCCTGGAGTTCAGCCGAAGCCGGCTCTGCTCGTCGCACCGCATACCGGCAAGCCGGTCTGCCGGCAGCTCACTTATCGAGGAGGAACGGCGCTAACCCGCGACCGTTAACCGGCAGGTGGATCCATGCGCCCCCCACGGCGAGGCGGGTTGAGGAGACATCGGTGGAAAACGGCGCAGGAGCAGACGGTCAGCGCCGACCGTTCGCCAGGATGGTGTCAGCAGGCCCCGAGGACGCCCTCGAGCGCTTCAGCGATCCGGCGCTTCTTGAGGCCGGGAAGGTGAACCTCATCTCGTTGGAGGCGGTCGAGGCGCGCTTCGGCGACCGATGGAGCTTGCGCTGCGAACAAGTGTACGATTTCGCGGCCCGGGTGCTTGAGCGCGGCGTCGGCGCGAGCGGCTACTTCCTGCGGGTGTCGAGCACCGATTTTTTCATCGTTCATCCAGACCTCGGCCGGATCGCCGGACAGATGGCCTGCCTGCGATACCTGCGCGAAGTGCTGCACCACTTTCTGGGCGAGGACCAGATGGCGGCCATGGGCGTGCTGCAAGTCACCAAGATCGCAAAGGGCCACGTCGAGGCGCAGCAGATCGACGCCAGCGCAGATCCTGAGGCCGACGCCGGCGAGGAGGCTGAACCGACCGGATGGGAGGTGGAGGCGGTTGGCTGGCGGACGCTAGACCGATGGACGCCGTTTGTGGCCGCCGACGGCCGCCAGGTGCGCGTCTCGGCCGCGCTGGAGCCGGTCTATGAGCTGAGGGGCTTCACGCGTATCGGCTTTCGGATGGTCCGGCGCGTTCTCGTCACCCAAGGCCAGGAGGAGGAAGAGCTCTCACCGCGCGAGGTGACGCTTCTCTCGACAGCCGATCTCCTTCGCGTGGATCTCGCGACCATTGCGCGGGGGATCGAACGCCTGCGAGCGGAGAGCCGGGGCGAACAGCAACTCAGCCTGATTGTGCCGCTATCCTTCGCCAGCCTGGCCAGCCAGAAAGGCCGGGCCGAGGTCGTCAAGCAGCTCAAGGCGACGGGCGGCTTGGTCAAGTTGGGCACGATCTGCGAGATCTGCGACATCGAAGGCGTGCCGCCCAGCTCACTGCTCGCCGCGGTCTCGCTGGTGCGGCCATTCGCTGTCCTTGTCGTGGGGCGCCTTTCAATCACGATCCCAAGCTCAATCATACAGTTTCAACGGACGGGACTGCAGGCCCTCTCCTTCGATTGTCGTCCCGATCTTGACGAGGCGGAGTTCGCCGCCTGGGCGAGCGCAACCATCGCGGCCTGCAAGCGGGTCGCCAAACCTGTTCTGGTCTATCGCGTCCCCTCGGCGCAGTGGGCCGGCGTCCTGGCCGCTCTGGGCGCGAGCCATTTGAGCATCACGCCCATCTGAAGACACGGGGCGCGGCGCCGGTTCGGCGTCAACGCCCGCGCCTATTGCGATCCTCCCATTGCTGGGGCCGCACCATCACCCAAGCCCTCACGAGGGTTCGACAGCCGGGTGTTCGCGCCGGTCGGCGGCGGGGCGCCGCGGGATGGATTGGCGACGTGTCGTCGCACGCGGGCGGTTTCCCCGCGGAGATGATTTTCCGCTTACGAATCATAAAGCTAGGTTTGGGCTAGGTTCTCACCCGACCACCCGGACACGGGCGGCGGTGGCGTGGCTCGGAGTATGATTGTGGCGTCGGATTTGAGATTGGACCGCATGTTGATGGCCGCCGTCGACGGCAGCCAGGACTGCGTCAAGCTAATCGGCTTGGACGGTCGCGTTCTCTACATGAACGCGGGTGGATATCGGCTGATGGAACTGGACGGGCCCGCCGCGGTCGTTGGCGCGCTGTGGTTCGACTTCTGGCCGGCGTCGGCCCGCCAACGGGTCCAACAGGCGCTCGAAACCGCGTGCGCGAACCGGCACGACCGGTTCACGGAGGTCTGCCCGACGGGGCGCGGAACGGTGAAGTACTGGGACGTCTTGCTGACGCCGCTGGTCGATGATGCGGGCGCGGTCACCGTCGTCATGGTGACCTCCCGCGACGTCTCGGAACTGGTCATGGCCAGGGCGGAGGCCGAGGCCTCGCAGCGCGCCATCGAGCGTCATGCCGCGGCCCTCAAGGCAGTTGGCCGAATCGCCAGGATCGGTGGCTGGGAGATCGACGTCCGCACCTCCGCCGTCCACTGGTCGAACGAAATCTGGGACATCCTTGGCGCCCGCCCCCGTCAGATGGATCTGGCAGAGGCGATGAGCATCTATGCGGAGTCTGATCGGCCGCGGGTGCTCAGTTTGTTCGAACAGGCCCAAAGCGCCAACGAACGCATCGCCTTCGAGGCTGAGGTCAGGCGATTTGACGGGGCGAAGATCCCGATCCGGGTCTTCGGCGAGCCCGTGTATGAAGATGGCGTCTGCGTTGCGCTTCGCGGCGCGGCCCAGGACGTCACCGAAGTTGTCCGCGCCAAGACTTCTCTGGAGGGCGCCGAACGCCGACTGCGGATGGCGCTCGGGATGTCCGACATCCTGGTCTTCGAGGTGGACTACCGAAACCGGCGGGTCTTCAGCGAAGGTCCCGAAGAGCTCTTCTTCGAAAGAGGACTGACCTACGAGGAAATGCGGCGAGACCCCTTCGGCGCCGTCGATCCACGGGACCGCGCATTGGCGGCCAAGGCCTGGGACGTGTCACAACAAACAGGCACGCCGTATCGGGCGGAGTATCGCGTCGCCCGCGCCGATGGACGTGAGGTCTGGGCGTCGGCACGCTGCAGGCTAGACTGCGATGAGTACGGCCGCCCCCTGCGCCTCGTGGGCGCATTGCAGGACATCACAAGCCGCACGCTCGCGGAGCGGGACTTGATCCACGCGCGGGATCGCGCGGAAGCCGGCAGCCGCGCGAAGGATGAGTTCCTGGCGACGGTTAGCCATGAGATCCGAACGCCGCTGAACGGGGTGCTCGGCATGGCGCAGGCCATGGCCAACGACGAGTTGCCGCCTGCGCAGCGGCGGCGACTGGACGTCGTGCGTCGGTCCGGCGAACTCCTGCTCGATCTCCTCAATAACGTCCTCGATCTTTCGAAGATCGAATCCGGTCGCCTGCAGTTGGAGGACGCGGTCGTCAACGTCGCGGATCTAACGCGCCGCGCCGCCGAGGGATTTGGCGGACAGCTCGCCGAGAGGGACGTCTCACTCACCGTCTCAATCTCGCCCGAGGCCGAGGGGTGTTTCACAGGCGACGCCGCACGTCTGAGCCAGATCCTGCTGAATCTGGTCAGCAACGCCATCAAGTTCACCGAACAAGGCGACATTTCGGTCCGCTTGGCCCGGCCAGACGGGCGCCTGATGTTGGAGGTCGCTGACACCGGCATCGGCATCGCGCCGGCCCACCTCGACACGATCTTTGATCGCTTCGTCCAGGCGGACGCCACTACGACGCGTCGCTTCGGGGGATCCGGATTGGGCCTGGCCATCACCCGCGAGCTTGTGGCCCTTATGGGTGGATCGATCACGGTGGAAAGTCTGCTCGGCGCAGGCTCCACATTCCGTGTCGAACTGCCATTGCCTCCCGCCGGGGACGAGCCCATGGCGGTCCCTGCCGTCGCCGCCACCCAAGAGGGTTTGCCGCCCCTGCGCGTTCTCGCAGCGGAAGACAACGAGGTGAACCAACTGGTGTTGCGGACTCTGCTGGAACAGGTAGGGATCACGCCTGCGGTGGTGGGTGACGGCCAGGAAGCGGTCGAGGCCTGGGCGGCCGGTGTCTGGGACCTGATCCTGATGGACATCCAGATGCCGGTCATGGACGGCCTAGCCGCAACGCAGGAGATTCGCCGCCGTGAGCGCGAATCTGGCCAATCGCCGGTTCCAATCATCGCCCTGACGGCGAACGTGATGCAGGACCAGGTGCGGGAATATCTCGCGGCGGGCATGACCTCCGTTGTGGGAAAGCCGATTCAGATAGGCGAACTGCTTGCGGCCATGGAGCAGCTTCTGTCGGTTCCGGAGACTCTGGAATGCTCATGACTCCGGGGTCCTGAGCGTGGCGGTAGAATGGGTCGGGTTCGACTAAGGCGTTCGGCGCGGGTCTGGCCCCGCTCAAGGCCCGCCGGGGGAGCGCGCCGGGTGTAGGCGCGTTCCGCAGGATCGGGTGTCCTTGTCATCGCCCCGGGCGTGACCGCGCGACCAAACGACGCCCCAGATGTCGCGAAACCGTGGCGCGCCCACATGAGAGGCGCCTCCGCGCGCCAATAGATCACGGGGACCATGATGTCGGAAACCGTCCTGGATAGAGCCGATGGCCTGCTGGACACGATCGGAAGGCTTTCCCGCTGCACGACTTTGAAGGATCTCATGAGCGTGACGGTGGCCGCCGCTCGGAACCTGTTGGGAGCCGACGGCGTGACGTTCGTCCTGCGAGATGGCGACCTCTGCTACTATGCTGAAGAAGAGGCGATCGGAGAGCTCTGGAGGGGGCGCAGGTTTCCGATGAACGCCTGCATTTCCGGATGGGTCATGCAGGAGGCGCAGGGCGTGGTGGCGCCCGACATCTACGCCGACCCGCGCATTCCGCAGGACGCCTACCGTCCCACCTTCGTCAGGAGTCTGGTCATGGCGCCCGTCGGCCACCCTGCGCCGATTGCGGCGCTCGGAGCCTATTGGAGTTCCGGCGACGCTTCCCGGCCTGCGCTGGCGCTGCTGCAGCAAATCGCCGATGCGAGCGCCCTCGCCGTACAGAACCTGGAGTTGCGCCAGCGCCAGCTCCGCTGCGAGGAATCGTTGGCGGATCTGCTGGATCACTGCGCAACCGGCGCGCGCCAGGGTCACCTGGGGGTCGTGGCGCAACTCACGGCTGGGGTCGCGCATAACTTCAATAATCTTCTGACCGTCATCGAAGGTTCGATCGATGAACTGGAGGACGGGGCTCCCGTCGCCGAGCCGATCCGCCGGCTGCGCGCCGCCGCTGAGAGAGGCGGCGCCCTGGTGGCAAAGCTCCTGGAGTTTGCGTCCGAGGCTCCCACCCAGCGCCTGGCCCATGACCTTTTTGTCGCCGCTGTCCGCGTGGCGAAGACCGCAGAGCAACGCCTTGCGCCGTGCAAGGTGCGCATCGCGGCGCCGCCCCGGCCGGCCTGGGCGCTTGTCGAGGGCGCGGTGTTCGAGGCGGCGCTGTATGCGCTCCTCGCCAACGCCGCCGAAGCGATGCCGGGCGGCGGCGAAATCTCCGTGAGCGTCTCCGTCGAACCGGCCGGGGACTGGGTGGTTGTGGAGGTGAAGGATCAGGGGACGGGTTTCGCGCCCGAGGCGGAGGAACGCGCCTTTGAGCCGTTCTTCTCCACCAAGGCGGGGGCGGCCGGCCTGGGGCTCCCGATCGTGGAAGGATTGATGCGGCGGGCAGGCGGCGTCGTCACGCTGAGCCCAGCTCAGGAAGGTGGCGCACGCGTCCAGCTAAGGATTCCGGCCGCGGTCAATCATCCCCTGCCGGTCGGCTGAGGCGCAACATCAAGCGCGAAGCCCCGTAGTATTACTCGGGTGCATACACGGACTCCGGCCGGCTTTAGGGCCTCGTTAGCGTCAGGCAAAGGTACTCATCGATCCTGTCCATGTACGCGGGGGGCGGACAATGACGCGCAACATTCTCATTGTCGACGACGACACAGATCTACTTCGACAGATGTGGACGGCCTTGAGCCGGGAGGGGTTCAACGCGGTCGTGGCTTGTGACGGCGATGCCGGACTCCGGCTGCTCAGATCACGGACGAGAGACCTCGTCGTCACCGACATCATCATGCCGAACCGGGAGGGTTTGGAGACGATCATCCAGATCAAGCAGGAGTGGCCGGACACAAAGATCCTGGCCATATCGGGCGGAATGAGAACGGCGCCTGCCGAGTTCCTCAAGCTGGCGCTGCTGCTCGGCGCCGATGAGGTGCTGCCGAAGCCCTTCAGCCTCAGCGAGCTTTCAATGCACGTGAAGGGGCTCCTGCGCGACGCTGGTGAGGTTGCGCAGGCATGAACGCCGATGATCCGCTGGCGCGGCACGCCCTCAACAACCTGTTGGGCAAGATGATGGGAGCCGCAGAGTTGGCGCTCATGGACGTGGAGGCGCCGGGCGTACGAGCCGAACTGGAGCTGATTGTTCGTCTTGCGAAGGAGGCGGCGCTCCTGGTGGCTGCGTCGGCCACGCCCCGATCCGACAGGCCGGGTCCCTGACCCATGGAAAGACTGACGACGGCGGGGGCGGACGAACTGCTCTCGAGGGTGGCGCCCGCGGTGGCGGCCGGACAGGTCAATGCGTTCAGCGTGGCGGCGATCCGAGACCGCTCAAAGGACCGGTGGGGCCGCAAGCGCGATCAGGTGGAGGTCTTCGCCGAGCGGGCGTTTCAACGGATCGCCGAAAGCGGCGACGTCATCCTCGCGCTGAACGATGCTGAGTTTCTTACGATCCAGCCGACCGCAACGCGCCTGGCCGCACTCACCCGCACGGCCAACCTCCTCACTGAGATCCTCAACTTCTTTCTCGGCTCCGCGCCCCGGACCCATATGCGCCTGTTCCAGGTCGTGTCCGTCGCGGACGGAGAGCTGGTGCTGGAACCGGTGGACGCCACGTCCCTCCACGATGACAAGGCGGGTGTCGAGCCCTCGTCCGCCGCCTCCCAGTCCGCATGCACGCCTCTGGCGGCGGCCTTGCCGTCCCGGTCTCGGAAGCGGACGCGGTTGGCGCTCCAGTCGGGACTGTCGCTGGAGATCGCAACATCCCTGGAGCCCATCTGGAATGTGAGAGGACAGGCGGTGACCTCCGCGCTGCTGGACACCGTGTGCTACGCGTCCGACGAAGAGGGCGAGTCTTCGCTGGTTTGCGCCCAGACATTGTTCCCGCCCGAGGCTGGTGAAGTGGCGCTGGAGACCCTCGGCCAAGCGTGCGACCTGATTTCGTCCGACGGGAATATGGGCGTTCACATCCCACTTCCCCTCCATGCCGTCTCCTACAGCACCACCCGGTATCGCCTGCTGCACCGGCTGCAGGAGGTGGGGCCCGAGGCGCGGACCCGCCTGGTTCTGGAGATCACGGAGATTCCCACCGGCATCCCGCACAGCCGCCTTTCGGAAGTCGTCGCGATGATCGCTCCCTACGGCCGTGCGGTGCTTGGGCGCGCCGCCTCGGAGTTCGACAATCTGCGGACATGGCGTCGCGCCGGGCTCGCCGGAGTGACCCTGGACTGCGGCCGGTTGGAGGTCCGCGATCGCAACGCCGTATGTCAGCTCGCGACGTTTGCGGCGGCGGCGGCGCAGGTCGCGCCGGCCTGCATCGCCTATGGCGTGGCGAGCCGTGCGCTCCTTGTCGCGGCCTGGGCGGCGGGTTTCACCCACATTGGAGGCGACATGATCGCAACGGAGGTCGGGTCCGTCGACCGCGCGCAACGCCTCTGGCCGATGGACGTGCTCGGTTTGGCGACCTGCCTGCGCGCCAATTCCCGCGGCGAGGGCGTCGGGGCCAAGAGGCCAGGTCGCGGAACTTCTCTACGCCGCTCCGGCGTTTAGCCCAGGCGCCTTCGTTCGAGCTCAGCAAGTCAGGCGATAGTGTCCGCGTCGCAGTCAATCACCGCCGGTTCGGCCCTCGGCGCCCGCCATCAACGTCTCGGGGCTCTGTCGGCCCATGACCTGACGGGGCCAGCCCGCCGCGCGGCGCGTCTGGCGGAGGCCCTGTTTCCGGGCGCCGCCGCTGACGTGATCCTGCTCGGCCACGGGCGTCTTCTGAATCCACGCGCGCCCGGCGGGGTCGACGTCATTCCAGAGCCGTGCGACGGCGCGATCTGGATCGACGGTTCGGCGGGGGGCGACACGACGCCAGGGGATAGCCCTCGTTTCCGGGCGGCCGCCCCCGTTCGCCTCTCTGGCCGCACCTTGGGCGTCCTCGTCGTCGAGGGCGACGAGCCCCGCCGCTTTGATGTGGCGCTTGCTGGACGTCTGGAAGACCTCGCCACTATTCTCGCGCAGGACTGCGAGCGGCTGCTGGCCGGGGACCTGAGCCGAGCGCGCGACCTCTTCGAAGCGGCGCCCGGCTTCATGGCGATCGCCGTGGGCCCGGACCATGTCCTCGACATCGCCAACGAGGCGTTCCGGCGCTTCGTGGGCGAGCATCGAAACCTTGTCGGAAAGCCGGTGGCCGAGGCGCTTCCGGAGCTTGTCCAGCAGGGCTTTGTGCAGCTCCTCGACGAGGTCTATCGCACCGGCAAGCCCTTCCTGGGACACGGCGTCTCAGTCCGAATCAACCGTCGTCCCGATGGCCAGGGCGAGGAAGTCTTCGTGGACTTCGTGTACCAGCCGGTCCGTGAACCGGATGGCGCAGTGAGCGGCATATTCTGCCAAGGCTACGAGGTGACCGAGGCGAAGCTTGCCCGACAGGCCTTGCGCGCAAGCGGCCGGAAGCTTCAGGTGCAGAGCAGCGCGGCGCGGGCCGTCATGGATCAGTTGCGGGACGTCGTCTGCACGCTCGACAGCCAGGGGCATTTCACCGAGGTGAGCCGGCGCGCCGAAGCCGTGTGGGGCCGCCCCGCGGACTCGTTGATCGGCATGCATCATCTCGACCTCGTCCATCCCGACGATCGAGCTGCGGCTGAGGCGGCGATGACATCCATTCGAGAGGGGGCGCCGACCAACGCGTTTATGGCGCGCGCCATGCACTTGGATGGGATGGCGGTCCCCGTGATGTGGTCCTGCGTCTGGTCGGAGCAGCACCAGAGCTTCTTCTCCGTGGGCCGCGACATGCGGGAGCACCTCCTTGCCGAGGAGCGCCAACGCCACGCGCGCAAGATGGAGGCGCTTGGCCGGCTCACCGGTGGGGTCGCCCACGACTTCAACAACCTCCTGACCGCCATCGTCGGCAGCGCCGAACTGCTGGTGCAGGGGCTCGAACCCAAGGACGAGCGCCGGGAGCTGGCGGAACTCATTGTGGAGGCGTCCGACCGCGGCTCGGAACTGGTGGGCTCGCTACTGGCTTTCTCGCGAAAGCAGGCCCTCAACCCTGAACCCTTGGACTGCTGCGCCCTGTTGCGGTCCTTGCTGCCGATCGTGGAGCGGACCTTGCCCGCCAGCATTCGGGTGAGCCTCGAGTATCCGGAAGTCCAGACCTGGGTGAAGGCGGACCGTGGACAACTCACAGCGGCGCTACTGAACCTCTGCATCAACGCGCGGGACGCCATGGACTCAGGGGGTGAGATTACCCTCAGCGCACGCGCCGAACCCAACGCCGAACGCGCCGCACAGGTCGTGCTGGAGGTGCGCGACAATGGCTGCGGCATGCCCAAGGAGGTGCTGGAAAGGGCGCTTGAGCCCTTCTTCACCACCAAGTCTCCGGGAAAGGGAACGGGTCTGGGCCTCAGCACTGTCTATGGATTTGTGACCCAGTCCGACGGTCGGATGGAGATCCAGTCGGAGCCCGGCGGCGGAACCTCCGTGCGTCTCTACCTTCCCGCAACGGCTACGGCGCAGTGTACGCCCGAGGCTGTGCAAAACCCCTCAGTAAGACCCGAGTGTCGGCGTCTGCTGGTGGTCGAGGATGACGACCTCGTGCGGGAGCAACTGGATCGACAGCTCACGGCCCTGGGATACCAGGTGACGCTGGCCGAGAACGCCCGCGCAGCGCTCGATCGGCTGGCTGAATCGAGCTTCGACCTCCTCTTCACGGACGTGGTCATGCCTGGCGGCATGAACGGCCGCCAACTCGCCGATCACGCCCGGCTCCTGCACCCCGCGCTCCCGGTTCTGTTCACGTCCGGATACGTCGACGACACCATCTTGGGCGACGCGCGTTTCGACGAGACCATGAAGCTGCTTCGAAAGCCCTATCGGCGGACCGAACTGGCGGCAGTCCTGGCCGAGGTCCTCGGTGATGCCTAGCCCTATTCCATCCGTCCACCTGATCGATGACGACCCGACAGTCTTGAAGTCACTCGTCTTCAGCGTTGCTTCCGCAGGATACCCTTCACGCGCTTTCGCATCAGCCGAAGAGTTTCTGGCGCAGCCGCGGGACCCCGCCGCGTGCATCGTTGTCGACGTCAGGCTGCCAGGCGTCAGCGGCGTCGGCCTCGTTCGGCGACTGAAGAGCGAAGGGCATGTCGGAGCGATCATCGTGATGACGGGCCACGCGGACGTCACACTGGCTGTCGAGGCGATGAAAGCGGGCGCCGTCGAGTTTCTCCAGAAGCCGTTCCGGCCCGCAGACTTGATCCAAGCGATCGAGGAGGCCACGGCGCGTGGTGGCGGCGGACGCCCCATCTGCGTGTCTGGCGACGTTCTGCAGCGATTGCGGAGTCTGACCACCCGGCAGCGTCAGGTCCTCTCCGGAATCGTGGAGGGGAAGCTGAACAAGGTGATCGCACACGAACTCGGTCTGAGTGTCAGGACGGTTGAGGGGTATCGGGCCGCCATCATGTCGAAGACCGGCGCAAAGAGCGTCAGCGAACTCGTCCGGATAGCGCTGGCGGCTGGGCTCGTGAGCGCGGCGTGACAAGGCTGCCCGTGTGCGGGTAGCCGCGGGCTCAGAGCGGCCCTACGCTACCTGCGCCATGCCCATCTTCAGCAGCAGCCCTGCCGTCCTAGCGGCAGTCGGAGCATTGGTCCGCAACCGATGGGCGGCGTCGCCGACGGTGAGGTCGCCGGCTTCGAGTTGCGCGAAGAGCGCCGCCACGAGATCCGTCGGCATGGTCAGGGCGCCGAAGAGCGGGTGCGCCAGCGCCGCTTTCAGCTCGGCGCGCGTCGCCCCCGGCGCCAGGCCGAGCCGGGTGGAAAGCCCGATCGTCTCGGTCGGATAGTGGCCGAAGACATGGAAGGGGTCCTCGCGCGCCGCCGCGGCGCGGGGCGCCGCGGCGATCCACGCCGCCATGGCCGGATCTTCGGGGGCGGCGGCCCGTCGGGCGTTCAGCTCGCCCCAGAGGGCCTGGTACTGGCGGAAGACGACGGACCAGTCGAAGACCTCGCGGGCGCGGCGGCGGCCCAGCATTAGACGTCAACGACCGCGCGAGTTCGACTGGCTTCGACCGTTCTTCGATGTGGAGACCCAAAGCCCCCACGGAATCTGCCTGCTATGGCGGCCCGAGTTGATCTGGACCCATGCCGTCTCCGACATCCTCATCGGCGTCCTACTTTTCGATCCCCCTGGCGCTCAGGGTCTTCCTCTACCACCGCCGGGCCCGGCGTCGCGACGTGGCGCAGGGCTGACCCCACTGTGCGCCGCCTTACCCCGTCAGCCACCGGAACGCCCGCTCGAGGTAGGCGCGGGCGTCGTGCTCCACGGGGGTCCCATGGGCCATCACCACCGTCCGGGCCGGCCAGGCGAGGATGCGGCGGATCGCGTCGCGGGCGGCTCTGCGGTCGGTGAAGGCGAGGCGGAACTTGCGGGGGACGGCGGGCTGCGGCTGGGTCATCAGGTCCGCACGGGCGACGAGCGCGCGCCAGCCGCGGAACCAGCCGGGCGGGAACTGCTGGAGCAGGTCGGTGAAGAGCACCGCGCCGCTTGGGCGGTGGAAGAAGACCACCTCCGTGGTGAGGGCGTTGCCGCGGAACACCACCTGGTCAAAGTCGGCGGCGACGGGGACGTCGCCGAGCTCGGCGTCGCAGGCGATGTCCGGCCGTTTGCGGGCGAGGCCGGGGGCGGCGTGAAGGGGCGCATCCGGGAAGGCTTCGCGCCATTGGGCGAGATGAAGGTGGTGCAGGCTGTTGGGCGCCACCAGCAGGCGGACATCGCCGAGGGCGGCGAGTTCGGCCCGGAGGACTGAGGTGAGCGCCACGGGCGACCAGGCGAGGAGGCCGCCGCCGGTCATGCGGATCACGGCCATGCGCGTGGGATAGCGGAAGCCCGCGACCTCGGCCTGCGGCCCGTCGGCCAGCCAGATCCCGGGCCCGAAGGCCTGCAGCGATGGACGGTTCATGCGGCTGGACCTCAAAGGGCTCGCGGCACGTCCTAGCCGCCCGGCGGGGCAGGCGCCAGCGGCGGGTTGGGTCCAGCGTCCGCTCCCCGGCCGGGCCCCAACGTCTCCTCAGGGTGGTTAGCGGACGTTGAGAAGGTCTGCTTCTGGAGGCCAGAACAGCGCACAGGTTCGCTTTGCTTGGCTGCAGTGCCTAGCTTTCCATCGGGATAGCCCTCGCGACGAGGGCAAGGAGATCCGCCTCGCGATATGGCTTGGAGATATAGGCGTTGTACCTCGGCCGCTCCGGAAGGCTTTCCTCCGGGACAGAGGTCGCAAGTATGATCGGTCGCTCAAAGCCCGCGTCCCTAAGCTGTGCGATCAGCTCGAGCCCCGTCATCCGCGGCATCATGTAATCGGTGATGATCAGCTCAGGCTGATCCTGCTGTGCAATCTGGAGTCCCTCACGCCCATCCATGGCCACGGTGACGTGGTAACCGGCGTCTTCCAGCGCGATGCTGGTGACCAGGCTGATAAGCGCCTCGTCTTCGACCAGAAGAATGCGGAGCATGGTCAGCCCACCTCCGCGCCAGGATCTCCCAGTTCTGGATCAGGCCCGAAGGCGATCCCCCGCGCGGTGACGTGAAACTCCCGCGCGCGAGGGTCGAAGTCGCCGTCGCGCAGCTTCACGATCGAGAGGCTGCGACGAAGGGCGCGTTCCCGTCGCAGGTAGGTCAGAAGCAGGACGTTATCCACGATTAGGGAGACTTCGTCAGTCGGCAGCGACTCGGGCGAGTGCATCTCTCGCATCTCGGAAGTGTAGAGCGCCGAGGCCCCTAGCTCCCGGAGGTACGAGTTCAGCGCGTTCAGGATGGAAGGGAGCCGTTCCGGAAAGATCAGGTTGTCCCGTAGGGCCACTACGCCATCGACGAACACCCGCTTCGCGCGGGTGGCGCGGGTCCGTTCAATCACTCGCCACGCCAGTTCATCGACGAGGTTCTCAGAGGGCGGGCGCCAGATGATCTCGAGGGCGCCTGAGGCGCAAAGGCCCTGCAGATCCAGGCCGATCGTCCGGGCCTTGGCCTGAAGCCGCGCAGGAGTCTCGTAGAACCCAAGGATCAGGGCCGGCTCGTCGGGGGTGGCTTGCCCAACGAAGTGCAGCCCGAGCGTTGTCTTCCCGACGCCAGTGGGCCCAAGCACCAGCGCAGCAGACGCCTCCGGCCAGCCACCGTGGGTGAGATGGTCGAGCCCCTCAATGCCAGTGCTGACCCGGCTGATGCTGGAACCGCGGGACGGGCCCTCCTCAAGAGTCGTTTCGACCCTCGGGAAGACAGCCAAGCCCGAATCGGTGATGCGAAACGGATGCTTGCCGCGAAGCATCTTGGAGCCACGGTGCTTCCGCACCTGGATGGTACGGTAAGAGCGGAACGCCTTGAGCTCGTCACAGAGCTCAATCCAGCCATCGACCATCGTGTGCTCGGGGCTGCCCTGGGGCCGAGACTGGTGCGTAAGCATCACGAGCGTCGCTTCCGAGAAGTTCGCGACCCCCTGAAGCTCGTGCACGAACCGGCGGAACTCTCCCTCCGAGACGTTGGACTGTGCGACGAAGACCCCATCGAGCACGACGGCCGTCGCCTTGTGGCGCTTGATCTCGTGCTGCATGAGCTTCAGCAGCCCAGGCAGGCCCTCACGTTCCAGCGTGCCATAGCCGCTCACATACTGCAGCGCTTTGGGAACCGCCGACGGATCGTAGAACGACATGGCGCCCATGTAGGCCATCATGCGGTCGTGGTTCTCGGCCAGCAGGCTCATGTAGAGCGCGCGGCCGCCGCTGCGGATGTGCGAGAAACAGAACTGATTGGCCAGGATCGTCTTACCGGCGCCGGGTGGGCCCTGGACGATGTAGGCTGAGCCTCTCAGGAAACCGCCACACAGCACTTGGTCCAGGCCGGCTGCTCCGGTCGAAAAACGCTCGATCAAGACCTGCTCCTTCGCCTACGATACCCCTAGACCCCGCTGATCTCGAAGAGAAGCGACTTCGCGGGTGGCTACTTCGATGTCTCGCAAGCGCCCCCCACTGACCGCCGCCCGAAGCCGAGTTGCCGGCGAGGTCTGCGTTCGGGCGGCGCTGCCAACGTCCATTCCCGAGCCTAAGCCGGCGTTCGATGGGCGAATCCTGCCAGATCGCTGAACGTCCGCCTTGGGGCCAGACCTCAAGGTCAGCAAGTGGCGCAACGTTGACTTGCGCGTAGTTGAGGGGAGGGGCTCATTCGGCCCTTCGCAGGAAAGCTAAAGGCGAACTGAGGGTGGCCGAAAATGGGGCCGGAAGTGGGGCCCTAGGAGTCGTGCTCGGATTTCCCATCATAAATCAATGATGAATGGCGGACGGGGTGGGATTCGAACCCACGGTGGGCGTGAACCCACGGCGGTTTTCAAGACCGCTGCCTTAAACCACTCGGCCACCCGTCCGGGAGGCGGCTTCTAGCAGGCGCCCGCGGCCGGCTCCACCGTCCACACGCCACGGGGTTTGGTTAACCCGGTCCTAAGCATCGATCGCGCAGCCTGCGGTCATGATTCGGAGGCGGACCATGGCGGATTGCGGGTTGGCCGGGCGTGTGGCGCGCCTGGCGGTCATCCTGGTCGCGGGGGCTTCGGTCGCGGCGTGCGTCACGCCGCGCTACGCCAGCCGCCCAGACGGTGCTTATCCGCCCTCATCGGTTCCGCCCAGCGGCGGATCGTACAAGGTCGGCAAGCCCTACCAGGTGGGCGGCGTCTGGTACGTCCCGCGTGAGCAGCCCGACTATGACGCCCGCGGGATCGCCTCCTGGTACGGCGACGCCTTCCATCTGAAGGCCACCGCCAACGGCGAGGTGTTCGACATGAACGCGATCTCGGCGGCGCACACGACCCTGCCGCTGCCGTCGATGGTGGAGGTCACCAACCTCGACAACGGCCGCAAGCTGCTGGTCCGGGTTAACGATCGCGGCCCCTTCCACGACAACCGGATCATCGATCTGTCGAAGGCGGCGGCGCGCGAGCTCGGCTTCGACCGCGCGGGCCTCGCCAATGTCCGCGTCCGCTACGTGGGGCCCGCCCCGCTGCTCGGTCCGCGCGCCGGCGTCCGCTACGCCAGCGCCGCAGGGCCGCTGCCTACGCGCATGGCCCCCGCGGCCGCCGCCGCCCTGCCGGTTCCGCCGCCGCCGCCGCCGCCGGTGGAGTCCTATGCGGCGCCGCCCCGCGACGACGTGACGGTCCAGGACCTGCCGCCCGTCACCGGCCGGGAGATCTCCGCCGCGCCGCTCTACGATCCGGCCGCCGCGTCCGCCCTTCGGGTGCAGGCCGGCGCCTTCTCCAGCGAGGCCACGGCGCGCGACGCCGTCGCCCGGCTTTCACCCGCCGGCGCGGCCTCGATCGAGACCGTGCATCGCGACGGCTACCTCCTCTACCGCGTCGTCCTGCCCGCGCCGGCCGACGAGGCGGCGGCCTATGCGCTGCGCGACCGGGTGGCCGGTTACGGCTTCACCGACGCCCGCGTCGTTCGGACCTTCTAGACAAGCGCGCCGAACGCTCCATCTTGGCCGCGTGGCGCGCGGTCGGTTCATCACGTTCGAGGGCGGCGAGGGGGCCGGGAAGTCCACCCAGGTCCAGCGCCTCGCCGCACGCCTGTGCGCCGAAAGCCGCGAGGTGGTAACCACGCGCGAGCCGGGCGGCTCTCCCGGCGCCGAGAGCATCCGTGACCTTGTCCTGCGCGGCGAGGCCGACCGGTGGAGCCCGGTCACCGAGACCCTGCTGATGTACGCCGCCCGGCGCGACCATGTGGAACGGGTGATCCGCCCGGCCCTGGCGCGCGGCGCCTGGGTGGTCTGCGATCGGTTCGCCGATTCCACCCGCGCCTATCAGGGGGCGGCGGGCGGAACCGATCCGGCGCTGATCTCCGCCCTGGAGCGACATGTGGTCGAGGACACCCGGCCCGACCTGACCCTGGTCTTCGACCTGCCGCCCGAGGTGGGGCTTGAGCGTGCGCATGCCCGCGCCGGCGCCGAGATGCGGTTCGAGTCCAAGGGGCTGGCCTTCCACCAGCGCCTGCGCGAGGGCTTCCGCGCCATCGCCGCCGCCGAGCCGGACCGCTGCGTGCTGATCGACGCCGCCGGCTCCATGGACGCGGTGGAGGTCGACGTCTGGGCCGCCGTCCAGGAGCGCCTGGCCGTCCATGGCTGAGCTGGAGGTTCCGCATCCGCGCGAGGTCCATGATCTCATGGGCCAGGAGGCCGCCGAGGCTGCGTTCGAAGCCGCCCGAGCCCGGGGCCGGCTGCACCACGCCTGGCTGCTGACCGGGCCCGAGGGCGTCGGCAAGGCCACCTTCGCCTACCGCGCGGCACGACGGCTGCTGGGGGCGGCGCCCGATCCCGCCCACGGCCCGCTGGCCTCGGATCCCGACCATCCGGTCAGCCGCCAGGTCGCCGCGCGCAGCCATCCGGACCTGATGGTGCTCGAGCGCGTCGGGCCCGACGGCAAGCTCCGCCGCCTCATCCCGGTCGACGAGGCGCGCCGTCTCGCCGAGTTCTTCTCCAAGTCGCCGGCCTCGGCGCCGCACCGGGTGGCGATCATCGATGCGGCCGACGACCTGAACGTCAACGCCGCCAACGCCATCCTGAAGACCCTGGAGGAACCGCCGCCGCGCGGCGTTCTCCTGATGGTCAGCCACGCCCCCGGCCGCCTTTTGCCCACCATCCGGTCGCGCTGCCGCAGGCTGGCCCTCCAGCCGCTGGGGATCGAGGCCACGGCCGCCTTCGTGAAGGCCCGAAGCGACGTGAACGACGAAGAGGCGCTGCGTCTCGCCCGCATGGCCGACGGCGCGCCGGGCCGCGCCCTGGTCCTGGCCGCGGCCGAGGCTCTGACGCTGGATGACGCCGCCCGCGACCTCCTGGCCGACCTTCCGCGGATCGACGAGTCCCGGGCGCTGGCGGTCGCCGAATCCTTCCGGGGCGGAGAGGGGCCCCAGCGCTTCGCCCTGCTGTTCGAACGCCTGGCCGAGCGGACCCACGCCCTGGTGATCGACCACGCCCGCCACGGCGGCGGGGCGCTTGATCGCTGGGCCCAGGCGTGGGAGACGCTGCAGCGCCTGCCGCGCGAGGTGGAGGCGCTCAACCTCGACCGGGCCGACGCCCTGTTCACCGCCCTCTCGGAGCTGCGCCAGGCCGCCCGCGCCTGACGCGCCCGTCTTAGAAGCCATGCTGATCGACAGCCACGTCAACCTGCACGCGCCCCAGTTCGACGAGGACCGCCGGGCCGTGATCGACCGGGCCCGGGCGGCTGGCGTGGGGCTGATGGTCAACATCTGCGATCGGGTGTCGAACTTCCCGGCGGTCCGCGCGGTGGCCGACGCGCCCGACATATGGTGCACGGTCGGCACGCACCCGCACGAGGCCAAGGAGGACCCGGAGCTGTCGCCGGCCACTCTGGTCCGCCTCGCCGCCGACCCGCGCGTGGTGGGGATCGGCGAATGCGGCCTCGACTACCACTACGACCTCAGCCCGCGCGACATCCAGGCCCGCGTCTTCCGCGCCCACGTCGCCGCGGCGCGAGAAACGGGCCTCCCGCTGGTGGTCCACACCCGCGAGGCCGACGATGTAATGGGCGAAATCCTCGAGGAGGAGTACGCCCGCGGGCCCTTTCGCCTGCTGATGCACTGCTACACCTCCGGCGCCGACCTCGCCCGCCGGTGCGCCGAGCTCGGCGCTTGGTTCTCGGTCTCGGGTATCGCCACCTTCAAGGCGGCCGAGGACGTGCGCGCGGTGATCCGCGACATGCCGGCCGACCGGATCATCGTGGAGACGGACTGCCCTTACCTCGCCCCCGTGCCGCACCGGGGCCGTCGCAACGAGCCTGCCTATATCGGCCATGTGCTGGCCAAGCTGGCCGAGGTGCGCGGCTGGTCGCTGGCCGAGGCCGAGCAGCGGACGACCGACGCCTTCTTCGACCTGTTCGACCGGATTCCGCGGCCATGAACGGGACGCTGGAAATCACCGTCCTGGGCTGCGGCTCCTCCGGCGGGGTGCCGCGGGCCGACGGCGACTGGGGGATCTGCGACCCGGCCGAGCCGAAGAACTTCCGCACCCGCTGCTCACTCCTCGTCCGCCGGTTGGGGGAGGGGCCCCAGACGACGATCCTGGTCGACGCCTCGCCCGAACTGCGCATCCAGACCGCCAGGGCCGGGGTGAAGCGCGTCGACGCCGTCCTGCTCACCCACGACCACGCCGACCAGGTGCATGGCCTCGACGACGTGCGCGCCTTCTACCTGCGCCAGCAGGCGCGGATTCCCTGCTGGATGGACGCGGCCACCGACCACACCATGATGCGCCGCTTCGGCTACATCTTCGAAGGCGAGGGCGGCTATCCGGCCATCTGCGACCGCCATCTCATCCCGCCCCACGGCGCGCCCTGGTCGGTCGAGGGCCCGTCGGGGGCGATCCCGGTGACGACCTTCGACCAGGACCACGGCGGCGTCCGCTCGGTCGGCTACCGCTTCGGCGACGTGGCCTATTCCAGCGACGTTGTCGGCCTGGACGAGGCGGCGTTCGAGGCCCTCGCGGACCTCGACGTCTGGATCGTGGACGCCCTGCGCCGCCGGCCGCACCCGACCCACGCCCACCTGGAGCGGGCGCTGGAGTGGATCGACCGGGTGAAGCCGCGGCGCGCCATCCTCACCAACATGCACATCGACATGGATTTCGCGACGCTGGTCGCCGAGCTGCCCGCCGGCGTCGAGCCGGCCTATGACGGGCTTGTCGTCCAGCATGAGCTGAAGGCCGCAATCTCTTGATCCTGAAGCTCGGTTTCCTCGCCTCCGGCAACGGCTCCAGCGCCGAGGCGATCGTGCGCGCCATCGAGTCCGGCGCGCTGGCGGCCGAGGCCCGCCTCGTCGTCTCGAACAAGCGCTCTGCGCCGGCGCTGGACTGGGCGCGCGACCGTGGCGTGCCGGCCCTGGCCATCCCCACGATCGCCGACCCCGACGCCGCCGACCGCCAGCTCGCCGAGGCGATGTCGGACGCAGGCGTCGAACTGATCGTCATGTCCGGCTACCTGCGCCGCCTCGGGCCCGCCGTGCTCGCCCGCTACGCTGGCCGAATCCTCAACATCCATCCGGGTCCCCTGCCGCAGTTCGGCGGGGAGGGCATGTACGGCCTGCGCGTGCACGAAGCCGTACTGGCCGCGGGCCTGGCGGAGACGGCCGTCGTCATCCATGCGGTGGACGAGGAGTACGACCACGGCCCGGAGATCGCCCGCCGCGCGGTGCCCGTGGAGGCCGAGGACACGCCTCAGGCGCTGGAGGCGCGCGTGAAGGCGGCCGAGCCGGCGTTCTTCATCGAGACGCTGCAGCGGATCGCCGCCGGCGAGCTGAAGCTTCCCGACGCCTAGGTCGCCGCCGCCGTCCGTCCCGACAGCCGCGCCGCGGCGAAGTAGCAGGGGATCGCCAGGGCCGAGAGGGCGGTGAAGGCGAACAGGGTCCAGCTATAGGGCTGCGCCGCGCCCGCCGCGATCAGGGCGTCGACCATGATGCCGCTGCCGGTGATGCCGACCCCCAGGCCCACGACGTTCAGCGCCATGATGTAGAAGGCCACCACGGTCGCGCGCACCTGCGGCGGGCACAGCTCCTGCACCGCCGAGAACGTCGGCCCGTAGAAGGCGCCGAGCTGGAAGAAGGCCACCACCATGCAGGCCCAGAAGACCGGCGTGTCGGGGTCCACCAGCCGGTAGGTGAGGTTGATCGGCAGCAGCGCCAGCAACAGCCACACCATGAACATCGGCCGGCTCTGGCCCGTGGCGGCTACCCAGCGGTCGCTGGCGACGCCGCCGAACAGGTTGCCGAGAATTCCGGCGAAAACCGAGATCAATCCGCTGATTATGGCGATCTCCGCACGTTCGAAGCCGCGCTCCCGCACCAGCCAGAGCTGGTCGAACGCCGCCGCGCCCAGGACGAAGTGAACGCAGACGCCGGCCAGGATGGTGAGCTGCAGCGCGGGCGAGCCCTTGAGCGCCGTCAGGAACACCTTGATCAGGTCGCCGATCTTCGGGCGCTCGGCCGCGGTGCGCTTGGGCCGGACGTCCTTCACCGTCAGCACGACGAGCGAGAAGGCGACCCCGACGGCGCCCAGCAGGAAGAAGCAGTTGCGCCAGCCGATCGCCGGGCCGAGGAAGCCGGCGATCAGCAGGCTGACGCCGACCCCGATCGGCACTCCCATATAGTAGAATCCGGAAGCAAATCCGAGGCGTTGCGGGGGAAACCTGTCGGCGAGCAGCGACATCGAGGTGGGCGTCAGCGCCGATTCCCCGATGCCGATGAACACCCGGGGTATCGCCAGGCTGACGAAGCCGCGCGCCAGGCCCGAGGCGGCCGTCAGCGCGCTCCAGACGAACATGGCCCCCGCGATCAGCTTCGGCCGGTCGACCAGGTCGCCCAGGGCGCCCATGAACAGGCCCGCCACGGCGTAGAAGACGATGAACACGAGGCCCGTAAGCAGGCCGAACTCGGTGTTGGTGAGCCCCAGGTCCGGCACGATGAAGTTCGCGAAGCTCGCCAGGAGTTGGCGGTCCACGAAGTTCAGCACGTTCATCAGGGTAAGCAGCACGAGCAGGCCGTAGCCGCCGCGCGCGGCGTCCGCGCCGCCGGTATCCGTCATGGTTTCCTCCCGTGGGCGCCGGTTCTTGCCGCCGGTCGGCCTCGCGGGCGATTGAGCCTGCGTTCCGGAGTGCTTGCAATGGGCCTTGGGCCGGGCGAGCGTCACCGCATGCTGGAGCGGCGCGGATTCATGGCGGGAACGATAGCGGCGGTGGCCCTGGGCGGGGCTTCGGACGCTGGAGCGCAGGCCCCGATGTACGGCCTGATCGGCAAGATGCTGGCCCAGCCGGGCAATCGCGACGAACTCATCGGCCATCTGCTGGCCGGGACCGGCGCCATGCCGGGCTGCCTCAGCTATGTGGTGGCCAGGGACGCCGCGGACGCAAACGCCATCTGGATCACGGAGGTCTGGGACAGCCAGGAGAACCATTCGGCCTCGCTGAAGCTTCGGGAGGTCCAGGCGGCGATCGCCAAGGCGAGGCCGCTGATCGCGGGCTTCGGAGAGCGGTTCGAGACGACGCCGGTGGGCGGCCCCGGCTTGCCTCGGACCCCAGCCTGATATTTCCGATAATCTTCCTTAGGCGAGAATTCCTTGTGGGCTGGAGAACAGGGCGAAAGCTCGCCCTATTCTGGATTTCCGAACACTCAGGCGCGTTGGGACTGCTCCTTGGCGTCTTGCTGGTCATCGGGATTGGGCTGCTATCCCTACCCACCGGGCGCGCCGCGCCTTACCAAGGCGTCATCACGACTCTCGGCGTCCAACGGACCGAAACCGGCGGCTATGCTCGCGCCAGAGTCCGCCTCCCGGACGGCCGCGTCGTTTTCGTGAGACTACCGCGCGACGCACGCTGCATCGTCGGCGCGTCAATCCAGATGACCTGCGCCAAGCGCCCAATCGGCGTTCACTGCCGCGTGGCCGAGTGCCGAGCGCCAGGTTCGCTGGCCGAACCGCACATGTGACCGGCGGCCACTGGCGCGGACGTACCCACTTTCCCCCTCAGGGGGAGAGCGGCGCGACGCTCCGAAGGAGCGAATCGCCGATGGGGACGTCCCATTGCCACTCCCCCATCGACCCTTGTGCTGCGCACGTCGGGCCACTTCCCCAGGGCCGGGGGAAAGTTGGGGTCGTCAACAGCCTTGGCCTGCCCTTCCCGCTGGGTCACTCTGCCAATGACTCGCAAGCCAGCGGTGGGGAGCGCGCGTGGCGGAGCCTTATGACGTGATCGTGGTGGGCTCCGGGGCCGGCGGCGGCATGAGCGCCTGGGTGCTCACCCGTGCGGGGCTCAAGGTGCTGATGCTGGAGGCCGGCCGCGACTACGACCCGGCCACCGAGACACCGATGTACGAGATCCCGGCCCAGGCGCCCCTGCGCGGGACCTCCACGCCCGACAAGCCCTTCGGCTTCTACGACGCCACCGTCGACGGGGGCTGGGAGGTGCCGAACGAGCCCTACACCGTGGCGGAGGGCTCCGAGCCCTTCATCTGGTGGCGGCCGCGCATGCTGGGCGGTCGGACCAACCACTGGGGCCGCATCTCGCTGCGCTTCGGCCCCTACGACTTCAAGCCGAAGAGCCGCGACGGCATGGGCCACGACTGGCCGATCACCTACGACGACCTCGCCCCCTGGTACGACCGGACCGAGAAGCTGATCGGCGTCACCGGCGCGGCCCCGCCGCGGGGCCTGACCAACACGCCGGACTCCCCGCCGGGCTGCCTGATGGCCGCGCCGCCGCCCCGGGCGTTCGAGCGCTTCTACGCCCGCGGCTTCGAGGCCATGGGCATTCCCGTGGTCCCGATGCACGGCGCGGTCGTCACCGAGCGGATGGCCGAGCGGAACACCTGCGTGTTCGCCACCCCTTGCGGCCGCGGCTGTTCGATCGGCGCGAACTTCCAGTCGACCACGGTGCTGATCCCGCCGGCGAAAGCTACGGGCAATCTGACCATCCGCACCGACGCCCTCGTCTACCAGGTCGACCTCGATGCGGCCGGCAAGGCCAAGGGCGTCACCTTCGTCGACCGCAAGACGGGCGAGCACCACTCCGCCACCGCGCGGGCCGTCGTGCTGGCGGCGGGCTCCGGCGAGACGGCGCGCATCCTGCTCAACTCCAAGAGCGCGGCCTTCCCCGACGGCCTCTGCAACGCCCATGGCATGGTCGGGCGATACCTGATGGACAGCGTCGGCGTGAACGTCACCGGCCGCTTCCCGGCGCTGGAAGGCCTGCCGCCCACCAACGACGATGGCATGAGCGTCTCGCACACCTATGTGCCCTGGTGGGGCTACGACCGACACGAGGAGCTGGGCTTTCCGCGCGGCTACCACATCGAGATCGGTGGCGGCCGGCAGATGCCCTCGGTCGGTGCGGCGCGGCTGCTGGACGAGGACGACCTCAGCGTCGGCGACGACCTGCGGGCCGGCCTGCGCCGGCGCTACGGCAGCATCATCAGCTTCAACGGCCGCGGCGAGATGATCCCCAACGACGACTGCTACTGCGAGCTGGATCCGGCGGTGAAGGACAAGTGGGGCATCCCCGTCCTGCGCTTCCACTGGAAGTGGGGCGAGGCCGAGACCCGGCAGGCGGCGCATATGGTCCAGACCTTCCTGGAGGTGATCGACCGCCTGGGCGGCAAGCCCCTGGGGCCGGTCGAGACGGACGGGCGCAAGGCGATCTCCAAGGGCGGCGAGATGATCCACGAAGTCGGCACCGTCCGGATGGGCGCCTCGGAGGCGGACTCCGTGGTGAACCAGTTCGGCCAGGCCTGGGCGGTCCCGAACCTTTTCGTCACCGACGGCGCGGTGCTGGTCTCCAGTCCCGACAAGAACCCCACCCTCTCGATCCTGGCGCTCGCCTGGCGCTCCAGCGACCACCTGGCGAAGCTCGCCAAGGCGGGCTCGCTGTGAACGGCGCCTATGTCCCGAAGGTCGACCGGCGCACCGCCCTGGCCTGGATCGGCGCGGCGGGCGTCGCCGGCGCGGCGGGTCTCGCCGCGTGCAGCCGGAAGCCCGAGGCGACGGGCGTCGCCGGCGGCTACGGGACCGATCCCAGGCTGGTGAACCCCGATCCCGCGCCCTGGCCGCGCCTGCTGACGGAGGCGGAACTGCAGGCAGCCGCGATCCTCGCCGACTACATCCTGCCCGCCACGGCCGCCGCGCCCGCGGCCAGCGCGCTGGGCGTCCCCGAGTTCATCGACGAGTGGATCAGCGCCCCCTACCCCGACCAGCTCGCGGACCGGCCGCTGATCCGCGACGGGCTGAAGGCGCTGGGCGCCCGGCCCGATGCGGCCGCCCTCGCCGCCCTGCGCGCCTCCGGAAGCGATTTCTTCAAGCGATTCCGCGCGCTCACGATCGGCGCCTACTACACGACCGAGGCGGGCTTCAAGGACATCGGCTACATCGGCAATATCGCTCGGGAATCCGACCCCGGCCCCTCGGCCGAGGTCAAGGCCGCGGTGGAACGCGAACTGAAGAAACTGGGTCTATAGGGAGAGTGCGATGAAGATGATCGCGATCGGACTTGGCCTCATTGTGCTCCTGACCGGAGGAAGCGCCATGTCCGCCGAACCCAACTCCCTGACCCCCGAGGAGAAGGCCGCCGGCTGGCGTCTGCTGTTCGACGGGAAGACCCTGGACGGCTGGCGCGGCTTCAAGACCGAGGCCCCGGACGCGGGCTGGCATGTGAAGGACGGCGCCCTGGGCCCCGACCCGAAGCGCTCGCGCGATATCATGACGAAGGCGCACTTCGACAATTTCGAGCTGACCTTCGAGTGGAAGATCAGTCCCAAGGGCAACTCCGGAGTGATGTACCGGGTGATCGAGGACGGCGGCCAGACCTATCACAGCGGGCCGGAATACCAGGTGCTGGACAACAGCCGCGGCGAGCCCCCGCTGGAGCGGGCCGGCGCCCTCTACGGCCTCTATGCGCCGACGGTCGACGCGACCAAGCCGGTGGGCGAGTACAACCAGGGCCGTATCGTCGTGGACGGCTCGAAGGTGGAGCACTGGCTGAACGGCCAAAAGGTGGTCGAGGCGGATCTGGCCTCCGACGACTTCAAGACCCGCGTGGCGGGCACGAAGTTCAAGGCCTGGCCCCAGTTCGCGGCGAGCCCCGAGGGCCACATCGCCCTGCAGAATCACGGCGACGAGGTGGCCTACCGCAACATCAAGATCCGGCCGCTGCCCTGACCCCTACTCCGGCAGTTCCAGGATCTCGATCTTGCGGAACTCGATCGGGTGCCCCTCGCCCTGCAGCGAGATGTAGCCGCCGTTCAGCGGGGCTTCGCCCTGGGCCACGATGGCGGCGGCCTCGGGCGCGGCCTTGTCGAGCTTCAGCCAGTCGTATTCGGCCGGCGCCAGCTTCAGGTCGCCGTACTCGAACACGGTCTGACCGTTGACGATCTGGCGCACCGTGCGCGCGCCGCGGACCTCGACCTCAAAGCGCACCCATTCGCCGTCCGGAGACGCCGGATGGGCCGAGTTTCGGCAGTGCTCCTTCATCCGCTCGCCGGCGACCACGACCGAGACACCCGGCGTGCAGAGGTTGCCCGTGGTGCGCGTCTCGCCCGGCGCGGCGCCCAGGAGCTGGGCCTCGACCGAGATGGGAAAGGCCTGGTCCCGGCTCATCGTCTCCGGCGCCTGACCGTGGATCATCACGCCGCTGTTGCGGATCGCCCAGGCGGGCGCGCCCGGCGTCGGCTCGCCCACGAACCGGTACTCCAGCCGCAAGCGGTAGGATGAATACGGCGTCCGGTGGATCAGGTGGGCGAACTCGTCGGTGAATCGACCGTACTTGTCGTAGGCGACCCTCAGGACGCCGTCCTCGACGCGGAAGGTGTCGCGCCAGTTCTCGCCCAGGGGATGGTGGTTCACCTTGGGGATCCAGCCCGAAAGGTCGCGGCCGTTGAACAGCGGCTTCCAGGCCTCTTCGGTCCTGCCCGTAGCCGGGAGCGCGGCGGCGCAGACCGCGAGGAGGGGGAGGAATAGCCGACTCATGTCGCCCACGCCCGGCCGATCTCGGAAAGCGGCACGCAGCCGCGGTAGGCGCCGGGGATCGGATCGTACCGCAAAGCCTGGGTCGCGCCGATCTCGGAGGTGAAGTAGCCCGCGGTGACCAGTTCCTTCAGCCGCGCGAACGGTTGGCCGGGCTGGCCCGCCACGCCGGCCTCAATGGCCATCAGGACTTCCGTCCGCTGTCCGGGCGTCAGCGCCGCGAAATCCTTGCCGTGGCGCTTGCGAGCGTCGGCCTCGATCCGCGCCAGCACCTTGCGCAGGCCCTCCGCCTCGGCCGGCTCGCACCAGTCGGCGAGGGCGCGGTCGATGAACTGGGGTACGCCGGCCGCGACGGCGCCGGGCGTGTCGGTCGTGGGGATGATCGCCTCGCAGGTCAGAGCCAGCACCTGGGCCTCCGAGACCGAGAGCGCCTTGGGGGACCAAGTCAGCGTCCCCTGCCCCGCGGCCGCGACCACGGGAACCGCCCAGCCGGCCGCCAGGCCCGCGAGCGTCAGGCCGCCGATCGCGGCGCGTCGGGTGAGCACGGGCATCTCAGAGGTCCCCCTTCTTGCCGGCCTCGACGGCATAGGCGGCCGCCCGCGCGGTCAGGGCCATGTAGGTGAGCGACGGGTTAACGCAGGACGCCGAGGTCATGGCTGCTCCGTCCGTCACGAACACGTTCGGGCACGCGTGAACCTGGTTGTGGGCGTTCAGCACCGAAGTCTTGGGGTCACGTCCCATTCGCGCCGTGCCCATCTCATGGATGCCGAGGCCGAGGCCATAGTCGCCATGATACTCGGTGACCCCCTGGAAGCCCGCCGCCTCCAGCATTTCGGCGGCGGCGGCCACCATGTCCTTGCGCATGGCGACCTCGTTCTCGCGGATCGAGGCGTCGAAGGTGATGGTCGGCAGGCCGTGCTTGTCCTTCACCGCATGGTTCAGGGTCATGCGGTTCTCGGCGTAGGGCAGGATCTCGCCGAAGCCGCCGAGCCGGAACATCCACGGGCCGGGCTGGGTCAGCGCCGCCTTCCGCTCGGCGCCGAGGCCCGGCGCCGCCCGGTCCCAGCCGAGGCGCGCGGCCCCGCCCTGGTAGCCGAAGCCGCGCAGGTAGTCGGACCGCTTCGTGGCCGCATCGCCGAGGTTGCGGAAGCGCGGGACGTAGATGCCGTTCGGCCGCCGGCCCGAATAGTACATGTCCTCGAACCCGGGCACAGCCGCATAGGCGCCGACGCCCAGGTGGTGGTCCATGATGTTGCGGCCCACCTGGTCGCTGTCGTTGCCGAAGCCGTCCGGGAACCGCCGGCTGGTGGAGTTCAGCATGATCCAGGCCGTGGCTACCGCCGAGGCGCAGAGGAAGATGACCTTGGCGTAGAACTCGGTCTCCTCGCCCGTCACGGAGTCGGTGATCCGCACCCCGGTCGCCTTGCCCAGCTTCTCGTCGTAGAGCACGGTCGTGACGATGGAATTGGGCCGGATCTTCAGGTTCCCTGTGCGCTCGGCGGCCACCAGGGTCACCGAGTTGGAGCTGAAGTAGGCGCCGAACGGGCAGCCGCGGATGCAGAGGTTGCGGTACTGGCACTTGCCGCGGCCCAGGGCGATCTGCTCCTCGGTTGGCTCGGTGATGTGCGCCGCGCGGCCGATGGTGACCCGCCGCTCGGGAAACCTGGCCTCGGCGCGCTGCTTGAAGGCCTTCTCAGCGCAGTTCATCTCCATCGGCGGCTGGAACACCCCGTCCGGCAGCTGGGGCAGGCCCTCGGTCTGGCCGCTGACTCCGATGTAGCGCTCCACATAGTCGTACCAGGGCGCGAGATCCTCGTAGCGGATCGGCCAGTCGACCCCGACCCCTTCCCGTGCATTGGCCTCGAAGTCGATGGGCGCGTGGCGGTAGCTCTGCCGGGCCCACAAGAGCGAGCGGCCGCCGACATGGTAGCCGCGGATCCAGTCGAACCTCTGCGTCTCGGTGTAGGGGTTCTCGTCGTCGCGGACGAAGAAGTGCTGGGTGTATTCGGTCAGCGCATAGCCGGTGCGCTGCTGGACCGGATAGCGCCCGTTCATCTCCGCCTTGGGAAGCTGGCCGCGCGGATACTTGACCTCCCAGGGGTTCGTGGCCGCGGTGGGATAGTCCTCCAGGTGCTTCACCATTCGCCCGCGCTCGAGGACCAGGGTCTTGAGGCCCCGCTCGGTCAGCTCCTTGGCCGCCCAGCCGCCGGACATGCCGCTGCCGACCACGATGGCGTCGAAGGTGTGCTCGTCCCGGGCGTTCGTGTTGACGTTGGCCATGCCTCAGAGCCCCAGCAGTTGTCGGTTGCGCGCCGCGTCGACGCCCGACGCGGCGAAGTCGTCGAAGGCCCGGTCGGTGACGCGGATGATGTGGTCGCGGATGAACGGCGCGCCCTCGCGGGCGCCGTCCTCGGGATGCTTCAGCGCGCACTCCCATTCGAGGACGGCCCAGCCCGGGAAGCCGTACTGCGCGAGCTTCGAGAAGATGGCCCCGAAGTCCACCTGACCATCGCCCAGCGACCGGAAGCGTCCCGGCCGCTCGGTCCAGCCCAGATACCCGCCGTAGACGCCCGCGCGGCCGCTCGGCCGGAACTCGGCGTCCTTCACATGGAAGGCGCGGATGCGGGGATGGTAGCGGTCGATGAAGTCCAGGTAGTCGAGTTGCTGCAGCACGAAGTGGCTTGGGTCGTAGAGAATGTTGGCGCGGCGGTGGCCGCCCACCTCGTCCAGGAACCGCTCGAAGGTCGCCCCGTCGTGCAGGTCCTCGCCCGGATGGATCTCGTAGCATAGGTCGACGCCGGCCTCGTCGAAGGCGTCGAGGATGGGCCGCCAGCGCCGGCCAAGCTCGGCGAAAGCCTCCTCCACCAGCCCCGCCGGCCGCTGCGGCCAGGGGTAAAAGTAGGGCCAGGCGAGGGCGCCAGAGAAGGTGGCGTGGGCCGAGAGCCCCAGCCGCTGGCTGGCGCGCGCGGCGAACTTGAGCTGCTCCACCGCCCAGGCCTGCCGCTCGGCCGGCTTTCCACGGAGCGGCTCCGGCGCAAAGCCATCGAATAGGGCGTCGTAGGCGGGGTGGACCGCGACGAGCTGCCCCTGGAGATGGGTCGACAGCTCGGTGATCTGCAGCCCTCTGTCCGCCAGCAGCCCCTTGATGTCGTCGCAGTAGGCTTGGCTCTCGGCGGCCTGTTCGACGTCGAAGAACGGCCCGCCCGTCGGCATCTGCACGCCCGCGTAGCCGAGGCCCGCCGCCCAGTCGGCGATGGTGTCCAGCCGGTCGAACGGCGGCTCGGGGCCGACGAACTGGGCCAGGAAGATCGCCGGCCCCTTGAGCGTCTTCATCCCGCCTCCTCCAGAAGTCCGACCCAGCCCGCGCCCGCCCGGCTGGCGACCACGGCGCGCTCGACGAACGCCATGGCGCGCACGCCCTCCTCGATCCCGGGCACGGGCGCCGCGCTCGCCCGCCCCTCCACGATGGCGTCGGCGAAGTCGCGGTAGATATTGGCGAAGGCCTCGATGAACCCCTCGGGGTGGCCCGCAGGGATGCGCGAGCCCGCCCGCGCCGGGGCGCTCAGATAGCCCGATCCGGCATGCAGCACCTGGGTCGGTCCATCCAGCCAGTCGACGACGAGTTCCGCGTGCCGCTCATGGCTCCAGCCCAGGCCGCCCTTCTCACCGTACACTTTGATCGTCAGGCCGTTGCGCGCGCCGGCCGAGACCTGGGAGGCGATCAGGACGCCACGCGCACCGCCTGCGAACCGCAATAGCACGTTGCAGTCGTCGTCCAGGACCCGCCCCGGGACGATCGTAGAGACGTCCGCGCACAGCGTCTCGACCCGCCGGCCGGTCACGAACTCGGCGAGGTTGAAGGCGTGGGTGCCAATGTCCCCGATGCAGCCGCCAGCGCCGGCCTGGGCGGGATCGGCGCGCCAGGCCGCCTGGCGGTCGCCGTCCCGTTCGATGGGCCGCGAGAGCCAGCCTTGCGCGTACTCCACCACGATCTTGCGGACCGCGCCCAGGTCGCCACGGGCGACGATCTCGCGAGCTTCGCGCACCATCGGATAGCCGGTGTAGACGTGGGTGAGGCCATAGAGGCGGCCGGACGCCGCGACGATATCCGCCAGCGCCTGGGCCTCGCCCAGGTCCCGCGTCGCCGGCTTTTCGCTCATCACGTGCAGTCCGGCTTTCAGGGCCGCCGCGGCGATCCCGAAGTGCAGATGGTTGGGCGTGACGATCGCCGCCAGCCGAGCGCCGTCGGCGCGCGCAGCTTCCGCCTCGATCAGAGTCCCATAGTCCGGATAGGTCCGCGCCGGATCAACGCCCCAGGCTTCAGCGGCCTGGCGGCTGCGGTCCGGATCGCGGCTGAAGACGCCCGCGACCAGCCGTATTTGGCCGTCGAGCTCGGCGGCCATGCGGTGCACGGGGCCGATGAACGAGCCCGGTCCGCCGCCGACCATGGCGAAGCCTATGGGCGCCGCTGACGTCACGCCGCCACGCGCGCCAGGAAGTCGTGGCTGATCTTCGCCGCCTCGATCCGCGGCCGTTCGAACGGCGGCTCCTGCTCAACGAAGAAGCCGCGGACGCCGGCGGCGTGCGCGGCCGGCAGCAACTTCTTCCAGTCGATCGCGCCCGAGCCCACCTCGGTCGGCTCCATCGTCAGGGTGAAGTTGGTCTTCGTCCCGGGCTTCAGGTCCTTCACGTGCATCTGGCTGAACCGGCCCTTGTGCGCCGCCATCAGCGCCGCGGGATCGGCGCCGGCCGCACTCACCCACCCCACGTCGATCTCGAAAGCGACGATCTCGGGATCCGTCTCCTTCAGGAGGATCTCCATGCCGTTTGTGTCGCCCAGAGGCGCAAACTCGAAATTGTGGTTGTGATAGCCGATACCGAGGCCGGCCTTCTTCAGGACCGCGCCCTTGTCGTTTAGGAAGGCGGCGTTCCACTTCCAGTCGTCGGCGGTCATCTCCGCGGTAATCCGGCGCAGGAAGTCCCCGCCGGCCTCCCCCGCCCGCGGCTTCAGGAGGCGGTCGGGGATGTATGGGATGGGCGCGACCGCCGTCCTCACGCCGACGACCTGCAGATCGGCGGCCAGCTTGCCGAGGTCGCCATCGAACCCGCCGCGCGGCTGGATGTGCGCGCTGGGACACGCAAGGCCCGCCCGATCCAGCGCAGCCTTCAGTTCGGCGGGCGTGCGGCCGGCGAAACCCGCCAGCTCCACCGTCCGGTAGCCGATCTTCGCCAGCTCGGCGAACGTGGCGTCCAGGTCCTTCGCGGCCTCCGGACCCAAGGTGTAGAGTTGAATTCCGATCGGCAGACCGGTGCGGCGGAAGAAGGGTTCGGCGGCCCTCGCCGGCGCAGCCGCGGCGCTCACGGCCGCCAGTCCTGCGGCCAGGACCCCGCGCCTGGACAGGGTGTTGCGCATCGGACGTCTCCTCGGGCTGGAATCATGGGGGCGACGGCACGCCGCCTTCGGGCATCATCGGCGCCTTCTCCTCGGCGTGCTCCACCACGGCGGGCGCGCGTTCTGGCGGCCGGAAGAACAGGACCAGCAACAGGACCGCGACCAGCGCCATCCCGGTCGGGACGAGGAACAGGCTGCGGTAGTCGACGGCGCCCGCGGCGTCCGTCATCCGCGCGATCAGGGTGGGGAAGAGGAAGCTCGCCACCACATTGCCGACGCCCAGGATCAGGAGGTTGAACAGGCCCTGGGCGCTGGCGCGTACGTCCTTGGGGAAAACGGCGTCGACGAAGATGTACACGGTGGCGAAGAAGAAGGCGTAGCAGATCCCGTGCAGCAGCTGCACAGCCACGATGATCGGCACGCTGTCGGGGAAGAAGGCGAAGATCGCGAACCGCGCCGCGTGCCCCAGCACGCCCACGATCATGGTCGCCTTCCAGCCCAGACGGACCAGCACCGCGCCCAGGACGAACATGGTCACGATCTCGGCCAGCTGGCCCAGGCTCAGGACCACCATCGAGAGATTCCCGGCGATGCCCACCCGGTTGGTGAGAAAGGCGTCGGCCACCACGAAGTAGCCGTTGTGGATCACCGAATCGATGAAGGTGACGAGGAACAGCACGGCGACGAACGGCGCCGCGAGCAGCCGGATCGCCTCGCGCCAGGCCAGAGGATCGGCGCCCGCGGCGTCGCGCTTCGGCGGCGTGTGCGGCAGGGTCAGGGAATAGGCCGCGAGAGCGAACGAGACCGCGGCCGCCACCAGGAAGATCCAACGGACCTCGCTGGCGCCGGCGTTGGCGCTGAGCAGGAAGACGAACGGCCAACTCACCAGCATCCAGCCGACGGTGCCGCCCATCCGGACGATCCCGAACTGGCGCGCCGGGTCCTTCAGGTTGGCGAAGGCGATGGAGTTGGTCACCGACAGGGTCGGCACGTAGAGCAGGCTGTAGGCGAAGTAGCAGACGAAGAAGGGCCAGAAGCTGGTCGAGAGGGCCACGCCCACCAGGGCGAGGCCGCCGAGCACGTGGCTCGCCGCCAGGAAGCGCTCGGCGGCGAAGTTGCGGTCCGCGAACTGGTTCGAGAAGAAGATCCCCGCCAGGGCCGCCACGCCCCAGCAACTGCCGACCAGCGACTGCTGCCAGGGCGCGAACCCCAGCATCGACATGTACGGAAAGAGCTTCGGCGCCCAGGCGCCCCAGATGGCGAGCTGCAGCACCATCATCAGGAACAGGCGAGCCTGCGCGGTCATGTCTAGCGCCCTCCCCGGCGGCAGGACTCTTGATCGGCCCCGCTCGGCTGATGTAATCGTTTACATGGTTAGCAAGGCCTCGCGGACACGGCAACCGCCTTGCGCGCCGCCTTCCGCCTCTGGAGCGTGGCCTTGAACGAAGCCGAGCCCCCCTCCAGTCTGCCCCCGATGGCCACGATTCAGGATGTTGCGCGGCAGGCGGGGGTTTCCACCGCCACGGTGTCCCGCGTCCTGAGCGCGCCGGACCGCGTCGCCGAGCCGACCCGGCGAAAGGTGACCGCCGCCATCGAGGCGCTGGGCTATGCGCCGAACGTGGCGGCCAAGTCCCTGCGGACCCTGCGGACCCAGAAGATCCTGGTCACCGTGCCCGACATCTCGAACCCGTTCTTCTCCCAGGTAATTCGCGGCGTCGAGGAGGCCGCCCACGCGGCGGGCTACTCGGTCCTGCTGGGCGACACCCGCCACGAGGTCGAACGGGAGGAGCAGTACGGCGCGATGCTGCGCCGGAAGGACGCCGACGGCCTGATCTTCCTCGGACACCGGCTGCCGGCCAGCTTGGTCGATCTGGTTGCGGCGCTCGGACCCCGCACGCCCATCGTCAACGGCTGCGAATACAGCCCCGACCTGGGCGTCTCCAGCGCCCACATCGACAACGCCAAGGCGGCCGAGGAGGCGATGGAGCACCTCTACAGCCTGGGTCACACCCGCATCGGCGTGATCACCGGCCCGCTCGCCAGTCCGATCAGCAGGGACCGTCTGGCGGGGGCCGAGGCCGCCGCTGCGCGCCGGGGCCGGTCCGCGTCCCTGCGCGTGCTCGTGGGCGACTTCACCATCGAATCCGGCCTGGAACAGACGCTGGCCCTGATGGCCATGGACCCGCGGCCGACAGCGGTGTTCTGCTTCAGCGACGAGATGGCGATGGGTGCCCTGGAGGCGCTTCGCCGCCGCCAGCTCGCCTGCCCCCGGGACGTCTCCCTCGTCGGCTTCGACGACATCCGCTACGCCCAGCATCTGGACCCGCCGCTCACGACAGTGAGCCAGCCCATGGACCGGATCGGCCACGAGGTGGTCGGCCTGTTGCTGGATGTCCTGTCCGGGCGTGGCCAGAAGGTGCGGAACGTAACGCTTCCCCATCGGCTCGTCGTCCGCGCGAGCACGGCCCGCGCGCCCTGACGCTCAGCCCAGCAGGCGGATTCCCAACCAGATGAGGCCCGCCCACAGGGCGAGGGAGACGAATGCGCCGATCGCTAGCCCGAACCCGACCGGGAGCGGCCGCGCGGGCGCCCGGGCGCTGGCGATGGGAAAGGCGCGGCTACGCTGGAAGGAAGCATCGCTCATCGCGATCGTCTCCAGGTGGGCGTGGTCAACGATAGGCAGATTCGCCTGGGGGGCGAGTGCGGGCAATCCGCAGGTTTACGGGTGTGCGCTTGCGCCGCAGCACCGATTGACAGCGTCGCCGGCGTGACGCCTGTTGGTGAACATCATGACCCCACCCCATCTGATCACCGCCGTATTGTCGGCGGCCATTCTGGCCCTGGGGGTCGCCGTCGCGGGCGCCTTCGTCGGCAAGGGCGTCGAGAATGCACGGATCGGGGATCGTGCGGTCACCGTCAGGGGCCTTTCGGAGCGGATCGTGAAGGCGGACCTGGCCGTCCTGCCGCTGAAGTTCGCGGCCGCCGGCGACGACCTTCAGGCGGTCCAGGCCGATGTCGACGCCGACACGGCCGCAGTCCGGCGCTTTCTGGCCGCCGAAGGCTACTCCGCCGGCGAGATCGACCTTGGCCGGCTCGAGGTGACCGACCAATACGCCCGCGAATATCAGCAGACCAACGTCGCCGCCCGCTATCGCGTGGCGCAGACCGTGATCGTGCGCACCACCAACGTCGACAAGGTGCAGGCGACCACGCGCAAGCTCGACGAACTGCTGCGGCAGGGCGTCGTGCTGCAGGACTACAACGGGCCCTCGTATCTCTTCACGAAGCTGAACGACGTCCGCCCCGCCATGATCGCCGAGGCGACGGCCGCCGCGCGCACGGGCGCCGAGCAGTTCGCCCGCGACGCCAAGGCGAACCTGGGGGGCATCCGCTCGGCGACCCAGGGCTCTTTCGAGATCCTGGGACGCGACGAGATCGGCTACGACTCCAACTCGCAGGTCTTCAAGAAGGTGCGCGTGGTGACCACGGTCAGGTACGGCCTGAAGTAGCGCCGTTCAGCCTGGGTTCATGCGGACGCTGCTGGGTTGCACTCTGACGTGGCGAACCCCACGTATTTAGTTCTTACTGGACATGCCAGGGAGCCTCCGATGCGCCTACTCGCCCTCTCCGCCACCGCCCTGCTCCTCTCGGCCGGAACCGCACTCGCCGCGCCGGCCCTCGTCACGGTCGAGGTCGCGCCCAAGCTCCAGAAGACGTTCGACAAGACCTACGGCCAGCGCGAGGCCGAGCGTCTGGTCGCTGAGCTGAAGGAGTCGGTCGAGACCCGGCTCGCGAAGACCGGCGCCTACGCGGACGCCCGCATCGAACTCACCCTCTTGGACGTCAAGCCGAACCGGCCCACCTTCAAGCAGCTGACCGACACGCCCGGCCTTTCGATGCAGAGCTTCGGGATCGGCGGGGCGGCCATCGAGGGGCGCATCGTCGCGGCGGACGGGGCGGTCACCCCCGTGGCCTACAGCTGGTATGAGAGCGACATCCGCGACGCCTACGCCAACTGGACCTGGTCGGACGCCGAGTGGACCTTCGACCGCTTCGCCGGCCGGCTGGCGCGCGGGGACCAGTTCGCCCGGCGCTGATCGTCCACGCGCGGGTTGCGCCCGAACGCGGCGCGCGGTCTGATCGCCGCGCGCCGTTTCGTTTTGCAGCCTTCCGCAGGTCCTTCCCGTCATGAGCCGCCCTGCCCCACCCGCCGACCTGCGGCCGATCGATCGCCTGCTGGCCATCATGGCCCGCCTGCGCGACCCGCATGACGGCTGCCCCTGGGACCGCGAGCAGACCTTCGCCACCATCGCCCCCTATACGGTGGAGGAGGCCTATGAGGTCGCCGACGCCATAGAACGCAACGACCTGGGCGACCTGAAGGAAGAGCTGGGCGACCTCCTGCTCCAGGTCGTATTCCACGCGCAAATGGCCGAGGAGCGGGGCGCGTTCGACTTCGACGACGTCGCCCGCGCCATCAACGACAAGATGGTGCGCCGCCATCCTCACGTCTTCAGCGATGAATCTTACGGCTCGCTCGATGCGCAGAAGCAAGGCTGGGAGGCGCTAAAGGCCGCGGAACGCGAGGCCAAGGGCGCCCGCACCAGTCTGCTGGACGACGTGCCGGTGGGCCTCCCCGGCCTGACCCGCGCCGTGAAGCTCTCCAAACGGGCCGCGACCGTGGGCTTCGTCTGGCCGACGGTACAGGACGTCATCGCCAAGCTGCACGAGGAGGTCGGAGAGATGCTGGCCGAGGTGGAAGCCGGCGATCTCGAGAAGGCCCGCCAGGAGATCGGTGACGTACTGTTCGTCGTCGCCAACCTCGCCCGGACGCTCGATGTCGATCCCGAAGGCGCGGTGCGGTCCACGAACGAGAAGTTCGTCAGGCGCTTCAAGTACGTGGAGCAGCAACTCGCCAGGCGAGGCAAGACCCCCGAGCAGTCCGACCTGGCGGAGATGGACGCGCTCTGGGACGAGGCCAAGGCGGTCGAGCGGGCATGAGGCTCAACCTCGGCTGTGGCTTCGACAAGCGTGACGGCTGGCTGAACGTCGATCGTTTCGCCCACTGCCAGCCCGACCGGCTCATGGACCTCGAAACGACGCCCTGGGACCTGCCCTCCGACGCGTTCGAGCACGTCCTGCTCAAGCACGTCCTCGAGCACCTGGGGGCCGCTTTTCCGGTGTTCGCCGCGGTGATGCGCGAGCTCTACCGGGTGACCGCACCCGGCGGCCTCGTGGAGATCCATGTGCCGCACGTGCGCCACGACAGCTTCTGGACCGACCCGACCCACGTGCGCGCCTTCACCCCCGAGACGTTCCTGATGCTCTCCAAGCGCCAGAACCGCCGCTGGGCTGAGACGGGCGCGACCTACACCCTCTTAGCGCTCGAACTGGACGTGGACTTCGAGATTGAAGGCATGGTCCAGGCCTTCGACCCGCGCTGGACCGCCAAGATCCAGGCCGGGGAGGTCACCCACGCCGAAGCTTTGGAGATCTCCCGCGAGCGCTGGAACGTCGCCCAGGAACTTCAGGTGAAGCTCCGCGCCGTGAAGTAGCCGATCAGGTGAGGGCCGCCGCGTTCCGTCGGCGGCGAAGGATCGACCCCGCGGCGCCGAAGCCCAGGATCATCATCGCCCAGGTGGCGGGCTCAGGGACGGCGCCGGCGACGCCCTCGGCAAACGCCATCTCGTGCACGCCGCAGCCAGCCCAATTGGTGCCACCCTGATTGCACCCGTCGATCTGCACGGTGAGATATCGGGTGCTAAAGTCGCGGAAGTCGAAAATTTGCGCCGGCGGCCGGGAGCTCCCTCGAGCGTCCACCGGACGGAAGCTCGCAAAGTCCGTGAACTCCGGCGTCGAGAAGCTGAACCGGCTGACGGTAGTGCTGAGGTCGTCCCACAGGGCGAACTTCCCGAGCGTCACGACCTCACCGAAGTCGAACATCAGCACGGCCGACGTCGTGTTCGACTGGCTCAGCCAGCGCGTGTTTAGCGAGTCGCCATGCCGGGGATCGCTCGCCATGTACTCCTCGAGATCCGTCACGCCGGGGACGTACGTCTTTTCCAGACCTGACTGGTCGATGATGTTGTCGACCGTCCAGAACGATCCTGCCGTCCCGCCGCTCACAACTTGCACGGATACAGGCGCCAGCATCCTGGCCGCCTGCGCGCCGGACGCGGCTAATATCGCGGCGCTCAGGATCGCCGCTCCCATGATCGCTTTCATTGCTCGCTCCTCACTGATTGCTTCGGAGGGCGAGGTCGCAGAGCCGCGCATGGGGATCAAAGCAACCGCGACGAAGCTTGCAATTGGTGCGCTGAACCTGTCGCAGTTCGCGCGCGGGGCGAGTGGTCAGTCGAGGTCGAGCGCCTCGATCACCCGGGCGGCATAGCTGGCGCCCACGTCCACCTCGGCCCCATCCTCCATATGCAGGCGCAGCGAACCCCGGACGCCGCGCTCGACCTTGCCGACGCACGACAGCCGGACGAAGGCGCCCCGGTGGACGCGCAGGATCTGGCGGGGGTTCAGGCGCTGCTCCAGCTCGCGCATGGTCACGCGCTGGATGAAGGTGCGGGTGGAGGTGTGGATGAGGGCATAGTCCTTGTCGGCCTCGATGCGTCGGATATCCGCCACCGGCACCCGGACACGCCCGTCCCGTTGGGCGATCCAGAAGGCGTCGGGATATCCGCCGGCCGGTTCGCGCCCGCCGTCGACCTCCGAGAGCCGCGCCTCCAGGGCGGCCAGGCGCTGGTGCGTGCGGTTGAGTTCGCGCCGCCGCCGCGCGCGGCCGAGGGCTTCGACGAGCCGGTCGTGCCGGACCGGCTTCAACAGGTAGTCGGCGGCCTCCAGGTCGAAGGCTGCCGCAGCGAAGTCCGAAAAGGCCGTGACGAAGACGATCTCCGGCCCGCCGCCCACCAGCCGTTGGGCAACCTCGATGCCGGTGGCGCCGGGCATCTGGATATCCATCAGGACGAGGTCGGGCGTCAGCGCGGCGATCTTCGCCAGCGCCTCGTCCCCGTCGCTGGCCGAGCCGACGACCTCTACGTCCGGAAGGCCGTTCAAGCCCTGGAGGAGCCAATCCACTGCGAGGGGTTCGTCGTCGACGACAAGCACGCGCACCTAGACGATCTCCAGCGGCAGGCGCGCGACGGCGCGGAAGCCCGCCTCGGTCCATTTCACCGTCAGGTCCCCGCGATCCCCATAGAGCGCCGCCAGCCGCGCCTCCACATTGGCCAAGCCGACGCGGGTTCCAGCCTGGCGCGGCGCCCCGTCGCCGGCGCCGGTGTCCGACACCGTCAGGACGAGCCGCCCCGGCTCCTGTCCGGCCGATATGGTGATGGTCACGGGGCGCTTGCTCGGCGCCACGGCGTGCTTGATGGCGTTCTCCACGAGTGGCTGGAGCAGCAGGTGGGGCGTGAGGGCGCCGCAGAGCTCCTGGGGCAAGTGCACGTCCACTCGCAGCCGCTCGCCGAAGCGCGCACCCTCGATATCCAGATAGGCGCCCAGGTGGTCGAACTCCTCCTCCAGCGGGACCAGCGCGTCGGGCTCGGTGGACAGCGTGGCCCGGAAGAACTCGGCGAGCCGACTGACCACGGTCTGAGCTTCGCGCTCGCGGCCGGCGCCGATTAGCGAGATCACCGCGTTCAGGCTGTTGAAAAGGAAGTGGGGATTGATCTGGAACCGCAAGGCCGCGATCTGCGCCTGCTGCGCGGCCGACAGGGCCGCGGCCAGCCGGTGTTCCCGCTCGGCGATCCCCTTCAAGGCCAGTCCGAGGCTGAGACCGATCGCATAGGTCACGTGCGTGGGCGTCAGCATCAGCATGTTGTTCAGGAACATGATCCCCTCGCCGCTGACGAGGGCGTTGGGGCCGACCTGATAGAGTTCGCGCAGGTAGAGGCGGATCGCCAGCAGGTCGAGCGCCGAGTGGACGAGCGAGATCGCGGCGACCAACGCGGCCCCCAGTGCGAGGCGCAGGGGCGTCGCAAGCCGGCGGGATCCTACGACGGCCCCGGCGAAGGCGATCGAGAGGGCCGCACCAAGGAACGCGGTGCCGGCCAGGTAGATCAGGTGGCGGTGACCATAGTTGCCCGCGGCGACGCCGGGCGCGGCGTAGCCCCCGAACGCCACCAGCCACAAAAGGCCCGCGAAACCGACCGCCAGGCCGGCGCCGCTGCGGGCGAAGTCGATCTTCAATCCCAGCTCCCCGATCTGGGCGACACCGCGCTCATCGCGCCGGACGCGGGACGGCGCCAGCGGCAAGCGACGAAACTGCGTATTCCTGCGACGCAGTCCGCCACGCCCCCATCAATGGGAGGCGACCGTCGCGTCGGGAAACAGCTGTTCGAACTGCCCGAGGGCCTTGGCCGTCAGACTCACCGACAGCCTCACGGCGCCGTCGTCGCCCTCGTCGCGCTCGATCACGCGCCCGTGGCGATAGAGCCAGGCGATCGCCGCGCCCTCCCCGGCCGGCGTGCGCACTTCGACCGGCGGGGCTTCGTCGACCAGACCGGCGACCGCCGCCAGCAGGCCCTCGCAGCCCTCCCCCGTCGCAGCCGAGACGAGCACGGCGGGCGGGTGGGCGCGACGGGCGTCGGAGGCGCGGTCGGCCCGCTCCTCGTGGGGCAGCAGGTCGGCCTTGTTCCAGACTTCGAGCACCGGGCGCTCCTCGACATCCACGCCCAGCCTCTCCAGAACCGATCGGACATCCTGGGCCTGGGCCTCCGTCTCGTCGCTGGCGATGTCGCGCACGTGCAGCACGACGTCCGCCTCGCGGACCTCCTCCAGGGTGGCCCGGAACGCCTCCACCAGCTCGTGCGGCAGGTCCGAGATGAAGCCCACGGTGTCGGAGAGGATGGCCGGCCGCCCGTCGGGCAGCTTCAGGGACCGCAGGGTCGGGTCCAGGGTGGCGAAGAGCATGTCCTGCGCCACCACGTCCGACCGGGTCAGCCGGTTGAACAGCGTCGACTTGCCGGCGTTCGTGTAGCCCACGAGGGCGACGCTCGGGAACGGCACGCGGCTGCGCGCATGCCGTTGGAGGTCGCGGGTGCGCCGCACCTCTTCGAGCTCGCGCTTGAGCTTGCCGATCTTCTCGGCGATCAGCCGCCGGTCGGTCTCGATCTGGGTCTCGCCGGGGCCGCCCATCACGCCGAATCCGCCGCGCTGGCGCTCCAGGTGGGTCCAGGTGCGGACCAGGCGCGAGCGTTCGTAGCTGAGGCGGGCGAGCTCGACCTGCAGTCGGCCCTCGCGGGTCCGGGCCCGCCGCGCGAAGATCTCGAGGATCAGCCCGGTGCGGTCGATGACCTTGGCGTTCCAGGCCTTCTCCAGGTTCCGCTGCTGGATCGGCGTGAGGGAGTCGTCGACGACGACGGCGTCGATCCCCTCCACCTCCACCAGGACGCGGATCTCCTCCACCTTGCCCTTGCCGAACAGCGTGGCGGGCGTGAGCTGGCGCAGGTTCACGACCATGGTCTCGCGGACCTCGAGGTCGAGGGCAAGCGCGAGGCCGACGGCCTCCTCGAGCCGGGCTTCGGGATGGCGCGAGGAGCCGCGGCCCTCCCGGTCCGGATGGATCACCAGCGCGCCCTGGACAGGCGCCTCACGGTCTACGGATTTTGAAGTGCTCAATCGGCCTCGTCGTCGGCCGGCTCATAGAGCTGCACGGGCTGAGCCGGCATGATGGTTGAGATGGCGTGCTTGTAGACGAGCTGAGATTGCCCGTCCCTGCGCAACAGAACGCAGAAATTGTCGAACCAACTCACCACGCCCTGCAATTTGACTCCGTTCACCAGGAAGATGGTGAGCGGCGTCTTCGACTTCCGCACGCTGTTGAGGAAGGTGTCCTGCAGGTTCTGTTTCTTGTCGCTCACGGCTTTCCGCCTTTTCTTTTGACGGGCGGCTGTCCGCCCACACACGAGTTCACGCTAAGCCGCAAAACGCGACCGTTGCAATCGCGCAGCCATGACATCAGATCGCCGTCGCCCGCGCGCGCTCGATATAAAGGCGGCGCAGCCGCGTGGCCACCGGTCCCGGTGTCCCGTCGCCCACCTTCTTGCCGTCCACCGCTACGACCGGCAGAACCAGGGACCCCGCTCCGGTGATGAACGCCTCGCGGGCCTCGACCGCCTCTAAGGGCGTGAAGGGGCGCTCCTCCACCTTGAGCCCGGCTTCCCGCGCTACGTCCATCAGGGTGAGGCGCGTAACACCGCGCAGGATGTTGGCGTTGGTGTCGCGGGTGCGCAGGATCCCGTCCCCGTCGACGATCCAGGCGTTTGACGAAGCCCCTTCGGTGACCAGGCCGAGGTCGTCCACGAACCAGGCCTCCACCGCCCCGGCCTCACGGGCCTTCTGCTTGGCGAGCGCGTTGGGGAGCAGGCCCACCGTCTTGATGTCGCAGCGGGCCCAGCGGCTCTCGGGGGTGGTGACGACGGCGACCCCCTTGGCGGCGCGATCTTCCGAGGCGGCGCGGTCGACGCGACTGACGGTGACCACGACGGCGGGCCGCGTCTCTACCGTCGGAAAGGCGTGATCCCTGGTCGCCACGCCGCGGCTCACCTGCAGATAGACCAGCCCCTCGCGAATCCGGTTGCGCCGCACGGCCTCCTTGAGCACCAGCGTCAGCGCCTTGCGGCTCATCGGCATGGCGATGCGCAGTTCCGTCAGGCTGCGTTCCAGGCGGGCGAAGTGGCCCTCCGGGTCGGCCAGCTTGCCGTCGAACAGGGCCCAAACCTCGTAGACCGCGTCCGCGAGCTGGTAGCCACGATCTTCGATGTGCACGAAGGCCTCGGCCTTGGGCACGAACCGGCCGTTCACATAGGCGATGCGGCCCACTTCAGGCCTCCTCGGATTCCATGGACCGGGCGCCCGATAGGCCCAGGGACTTCAGCTTTCGGTGCAGGGCCGACCGCTCCATGCCGATGAAGGCCGCGGTCCGGGAGATGTTACCGGAGAAGCGCAGCATCTGGGCGTTCAGGTACTCGCGCTCGAACACCTCGCGCGCCTCGCGGAGCGGCAAGGCGATGATCCGTTCGGCGCCCAGCGACGTGGCGTGGTCGTTCACCGCCGCCTCCGGGGGCAGCATATCGGCGGTGATCGGCTCACCCGGCGCCCCCGACGCCAGGATCAGCATCCGCTCCACGTTGTTGCGCAGCTGCCGCAGGTTGCCCGGCCAGGCCCGGACCTGGAGCATCGCCAGCGCATCGTCGGACAGCCGCCGCCTGGGAAGTCCCGAGGCCTCGCAGATCCGGACGATGAAGTCCTCGATCAACTCCGGGATGTCCTCCCGGCGCTCGGAAAGCCCCGGCACATTGATCGGAACGACGTTCAGGCGATGGAATAGGTCCTCGCGGAAGCGGCCAGCGGCGATCTCCTCGCGCAGATCCTTCGAGGTCGAGGAGATCACGCGCACGTCGACCTGCACGTCGGAGTCCCCGCCCACGCGCCGGAACCGCTGCTCGACCAGCACCCGCAGGATGCGGCTCTGGGTCTCGCGTGGCATGTCGGCCACCTCGTCGAGATAGAGGGTGCCGGCATGGGCCTGTTCGAACACGCCGATCTTCGCCGGGCGGCCACCGGCGCCCTCCTCGCCGAAGAGCTCGACGTCCATCCGCTCGGGCGTCATGCCGGCGGCGCTGATGGGCACGAACTCGTTGCGCGCCCGGTGGCTCGCCTCGTGGATCAGCCGCGCGACGGTCTCCTTTCCCGCCCCCGGCGGGCCGCTGATCAGGACGCGGCTGTTCGCGCCCGCGAGCTTCGCGATCATCTGACGGAGCTGTTGAGCGGCCATGGACCTGCCCAGCAGACCCTCAGGCGTGATGGCCTGGGCGCGCAGACGGCGGTTCTCCCGACGCAGGTTGGTGGTCTCAAGCGCCCGTTCGACCACAAGGAGGAGCCGATCGGACTTGAACGGCTTTTCCAGGAACTCGTAGGCCCCGCGCTTGATGGCGCTGACGGCCGTCTCGATGTTGCCGTGACCGGAAATCATGATCACCGGCAGGTCGGCATCGAGCGCCTTGACCATGTCGAGCAGTTCCAGCCCGTCCATGCCGCCGCCCTGCATCCAGATGTCGAGGATCAGCAGCGCCGGTTTGCGCGCCCGGATCGCCGCCAGCGCGCTCTCCGAGTCGGTGGCCGTGCGTACGTCATAGCCCTCGTCGTTGAGGATTCCGGCGACCAGCTCGCGGATATCCGCCTCGTCGTCGACCACCAGAACGTCAGCCGCCATCTTTCACCTCACTCCGCCGGAATGGCGCGGGCCGGGGTTGCGCCTTGGCCGGCGGCCGCGGACGGCAGGCGCAGGACGGCGAGCGCCCCCTGCCCGTCCGGCGCGTCGGTCAGCTCCAGCTCGCCGCCATGGTCTTCCAGGATGCGCTTCACGATCGCGAGCCCCAGGCCCGTGCCCTTCTCGCGCGTCGTCACATAGGGCTCGGTCAGCCGGTCGCGGTCCTTGGCCGGCAAGCCGACGCCGTTGTCCTGGACCTCGATGGTCACGCCCGTATCGTCCGCCAGCAGCCGGGCCGTGATCTTGCCCTTCAGCCGCGGCGCATGCGCGCGGCGCGCCTCGACCGCCTCGGCGGCGTTCTTGAGCACATTGGTGAGGGCCTGGCCGATCATCCGACCGTCGGCGAACAAAGCCCCGTCGACCCGCGGCTCCTCCAGCTCCACCGTCAGGTCGGGACTGGCGACCCGCTGCGCGAACACCGCCGCCCGCAGCAGCTCCGCCCCATCGACCCTGGCGAACTTGGGCGCGGGCATGCGCGCGAACGCCGAGAATTCGTCCACCATCCGCCCGATGTCGCCCACCTGCCGGACGATGGTGTCGGTGCAACGGTCGAAGGTCTCGACCTCGGCCGGGGCGATGTCCTTGCGATACTTGCGGCGCAGGCGCTCGGCCGAGAGCTGGATGGGCGTCAGGGGGTTCTTGATCTCATGCGCGATGCGCCGCGCCACGTCGCGCCAGGCCGCATTGCGCTGGGCCGCCACGAGCCGGGTCACGTCATCGAACGTCAGCACCAGCCCCCCCTCGCTCTGGCTCGCGCGCACGCGAAGGCGGCGGGTCTCTCGGCCGCGGACGACGTCGATCTCTTCCTCCGCCTCCCCGCTCCGCCCGGCGGCCGCGAGCTCGGCGAGTTCCGGAGCCACGTCGGCGAGCCGGCGGCCGACGCCACGGTCTTCCGGGAGCGCGAGGAGGTCGGCCGCCTGGCGGTTCGCGACAGAGATCTGGCCTTCGGGACCCAGGCCGATCACGCCGGCGCTGACCTCGGCCAGCACGGTCTCAATGAACTGGCGACGCTCCTCGGCCTCCTCGCCGGCGCGGCGGAGCGCTTCCTGCTGCGCCTGAAGGTCATGGGTCATGCTGTTGAAGGCGCGGGACAGTACGGCGATCTCATCGGGGTCAGATTCGGCGTCGACGCGCGCGCTGAGATCGCCCGAAGCCACCCGGCCGGCCGCCTGCACCAGACGGCCGACGGGCGCCGAGATCGCGTTGGCGGCGGTCAGGCCCATCCAGACGGCGCCCACGAGCACCAGGAGGGCCGTCTCGAAGTAGCTGAGGGCGAAGATGGTCTGCACGCGCGCGCGGTTCTGGGCGATCTCCCGGTAGGACACGAGCGCGCTCTCGGCCTCGCGCAGGTTGGCCACGATCCCCCGCTCAAGGGGCCTCGCGGCGTAGAGGTAAAGACCCTGATAGTCCGGCAGCCGATACATCGCGCGGATCACGTCGTCGGCGCGCACATAGATCTCGCCCTCGTCGGCCGCGGCGTAAGCGGTCTCGGGCAATCCCTCGAAGGGCGGCGCGCCTTCGCCCTCCGCCCGGGCGAGAACACGTCCGTCTCTGTTCACGAGATAGAGCGCGGGGAACCCGTGATAGGCGGCCAGGGCCGACAAGGCGGCGTCGAATCCGTCCTGGCTCTCCTCCAGGCCCGGCGCCTCCCGGTTCAGGTCCTGGACCATGCTGGTGATGCGGTCGGCCGCATCGCGAGTCTGGGTCTCGATATACGAGCGGAACACCGAGGCCGAGTTCTCCACGACGGTCTGCACCCGGTCGCTGAACCACTTCTCCACCCCCTGGCTGACCAGGACGCCGGAGAAGACGAAAACGACCAGCGCAGGCGCCAGGGCGGCCAGGGCGAACAGCCGCACGAACCGGACGTGCAGGCGCGCGCCGGCGTCCTGCGCCCGAGCCCGCAGCAGTTCCAGCAGCCGAAGGGCGACCGCCAGCAACAGCGCGGCGATCAAGGCCAGGTTCAGCCAGAGCACGGTGAGGATCGTCTGGCTCGCCGGGCCCAGGGGTCCCTCCGCCGGCGGGGACGCCGCGAGAAGGATCGCGAGGCCCGTCAGCCCGCACGCGATCCCATAGCCGACGCCGAGGACAACGCGGGACTTGAGCGCGCTTCGGATGCGGGCCAGGCCCGGATGTCCGAACGCAGGATGCGTAGGCGACGCCATAGGCCGGGGAGCCTAGGCGCCTGTGCTCCAAAATCAACAGCTATGTGGCCCTGCTGCAAGGCCTGGCTTGCGCCCCCTCGAGGGATCTACCTGCGGCCCCTCGCCATCTCCACGCCCAGATCGTGAATCTTCTTGCGCAACGTGTTGCGATTGAGCCCCAGGATCTCGGCCGCCCGCACCTGATTCCCGCGGGTCGCCGCCAGGGTGAGTTGGATCAGCGGACGCTCGACCTCCTCCAGCACGCGGTCATAGAGACCGGGCGGCGGGATGCCGTCGGGCTGGTCGGCGAAGTAGCTGGAGAGCTTCTGCTCGACGAGCTGGGCCAGGGTCGCGGGCCCCTCCTGGCCCTGGACCACGGGCTGCTGGTCGGCCAACTCCTTCTCCACGATCCGCGCGGTGATCAGGTCCTCGCCGTAGAGGGCGCAGATCCGGCGGACCAGGTTCTCGAGCTCGCGCACGTTGCCGGGCCAGGCGTGGCGTTTCAGCCGATCAAGGGCCTGGGCGTCGATGGTCTTGGACGGCAAACCCTCGCGGTTGGCGCGCAGCAGGAACGCCCGCGCAAGATCGGGGATGTCCTCCGCCCGGTCGCGCAGCGGCGGCAGGCGCAGCGGGGCCACGTTCAGGCGGAAGAACAGGTCCTCGCGGAACAGGCCCTGCTGGATCAGGGCGCGCAGGTCCCGGTTCGTCGCGGCGATGATGCGAACGTTCGGCCGCCGCCCGGTCTTGGGGTTGAGCGCCGGCTCCGAGCCGTCGATCACGCGCAGCAGCCGCGTCTGCGCGTCCAGGGGCATGTCCCCGATCTCATCGAGGAACAGGGTGCCGCCGTCGGCCTCGACCAGCTTGCCGAAGTCGCCGTCCTCCTTTCCGAACAGCTCGGTCTCCACCCGCTCGCGGGGCGTGGCCGCCAGGTTGATGACCACGAACTTGCCATCGCGCCGGCGGCCCATGTCATGCAGCGCACGCGCCACCAGCTCTTTGCCGGTCCCGCTCTCGCCGGTGATCAGCACCGTCAGGTCCGCGCCCACCAGCCGGGCGATGGTGCGGTAGACGTCCTGCATCGGGCCGGATCGGCCAATGAGGGGCAGGCGGTCGTCGCGCACGGCGCGCGCCTGGGCCTTGGACGCCTCGCTGTCGGCGGGCCGGGCCAGCGCCCGGCGCGCCGCCGCGGTCATATCGTCGAGGTCGAAGGGCTTTGGCACGTACTCGAAGGCGCCCACCTCGGCCGCGTTGACCGCGGTGATGAGGTTGTTCTGCGCGCTCATCACGATGACCGGCAGCTTCGGCCGCTGCTTCCGGATGCGCGGCAAGACGTCGAAGACGTTCTCGTCGGGCATCACCACGTCGGTGACGACGAGGTCGCCCTCCCCGTCCGACACCCACTTAAGGAGCGTTGTGGCGTTGCCGGTCGCCCGGACCTGGTAACCCAGGCGGGTGAAAGCCTGGCTGAGCACCAACCTGATCGAAGAATCGTCGTCGGCGATCAGGATCTTCTTGGAGGCGGCGTTCATGCGGTGGCGTCCGCGTTGAGGATGGCGTCGCCCGGCCCGGCGATCGGCAACAGCACTCGGAAGACCGTGCGCCCTGGCTCGGATTCGAAGTCGATCAGGCCGCCGTGGCCCGCGACCAGCTTGGCCACCAGGGCGAGTCCCAGGCCCGCGCCGTTGGCCTTCGAGGTGACGAAGGGCTGGAACAGGCTCTCACGGATGTGGTCGGGGATGCCCGGCCCGTTGTCCTGCACCCGCACCTCGATCGGCGCGCCGCGCAGGGCCTGGCCCTTGGCCGAGCGGACCCGCACGCCGTGGCGATAGGCGGTGTGGATGGTCACCTCGCCGCGCCCGTCGCCGCGGGCATGGGCCGCTTCGGCGGCGTTCTTCACCAGGTTCAGGAACACCTGGATGAGCTGATCCTCGTCCCCCAGCACCGGCGGCAACGACGGATCGTAGCTTTCCCTCAGGCCCAAGCCGTCGGCCACGCCGTTGGCGGCGAGCGCACGCACGCGGTCCAGGATCTGGTGGATGTTGACAGGCGTCAGCGCCGGCAGCGCGTCGTCGGAGAAGGCTTCCATGCGGTCCACCAGCCGGCGAACCCGATCGGTCTCGTCGACGATCAGCTGGGCCAGCGGCGCGTCCTCGGCCTTGGCCCCGGACTTGAGGAGCTGCGCCGCGCCGCGAATTCCGGCCAGCGGGTTCTTGATCTCATGCGCGAGCATCCGCCCGAGGCCCACCAGCGAGCGCAGGCCGGCCGCCTCGTGCGCGCCCCGCTCGACGCCCAGTCCGTTCTTCACCGAAAGCGTGAGCAGGACCGAGCCGTCGCCCAGCGGCGCCGCCGCGCCGTCCGCCTCGAAGGGCGGCAGGCCGAAGAGGCTGATCTGCACGCCCCGCTCACGGACCCGCGCATCCTCTTCGATCGCCCTGTTCAGCAGAGACACCAGCGCAGAGCCAGGCGGTAGGGCGGCCCGGAAACGTCCCCGGGCCAGGAGTCCGAGGCCCTGGCCGAAGAGGGTCTCGGCGGCCTCGTTCACGGCGACCAGCGCACCCTGCGCATCCACGACGAGAGAAGGATCGGGACTGAGCTCGAACGCCGCGGCCTTCAGGGCGTCGACATCCACGGCCTGATCCCGGGTCCTGGTCTTTCCACTCATGCGGCCAACCTGCGGTCTGGAGTTGCCCAGAGGGCCGACAGGCCCTCCGCAACCGATCGGGCGTCCTCCAGGCGGCACAGCGCCGCGCGCGCTTCTCTCCGGGCCTGCGGATCCGCCGGCCAGGGGGCGTTCTCGACATAGGCGGCCAGGTGCTTGCGGAAGATCCGCAGGCCCAGGCGTCCGCCATAGAAATCCACACTGTCGTTCAGATGCGCCGTCGCGATCGCGAGGCGCGTGGGCGGATCCGGCGCCTCGAAGACGCGCCCGGCCAGCTCGGCCTCGATCTGCGCCGCGATCCAGGGGCGGCCATAGACACCGCGACCTACCATCACCGCATCCGCACCCGAGGCGTCGAGGGCCGCTCGCGCGCTGATCCCGTCCACGATGTCGCCGTTGACGATGACCGGAACCGAAACCGATTCCTTGACCGCCCGCACAGCCGCCCAGTCGGCGCGGCCCTTGTAGAACTGGCAACGGGTGCGGCCGTGCACCGTGACCGCCTTCACCCCGATCGACTCGGCCCTGGCAGCCAGTTCGGGTGCGTTGCGTGACCGGTCGTCCCAGCCCAGGCGCATCTTGACCGTGACCGGCACGTCCGACGCCCCGACCGCCGCAGCCATGAGCTCCGACGCCAACTCCGGTTCGCGCATGAGGGCCGATCCGGACTGGACGCCGGTCACTTCCTTGGCAGGGCAGCCGAAGTTCAGGTCGATGATCTGCGCTCCCGCTTCCGCCGCCAGCCGGGCGCCCTGCTCCACGAGCCTCGGATCGCGTCCCACGAGTTGCACGACCATCAGCGGCAGCCCCTCACCCACCGCCGCGCGCCGCACGACGTCCGGACGGCCCTTCGCGAATTCGGCGCAGGCCACCATCTCGGTCGCCACGTACGAAGCACCCAGCCGGCTGGCGGCCCGGCGAAACGGAAGGTCGGATACGCCGGTCATGGGCGCGATCCACACGCGCCCCCGGACGGTTACGCCACCGATGTCGAGGGATTTGCCCATTCTTTAATCAGCTCCACCGCTATATTTCTAGGCATGATGTTGCGGCGCCGTAAAGCGGAAAGCTGGAACAATTCGTCGAGGGCGCCTATGAGCGCCCCATGAGCTTTTCCGCCGTAGTCGTCGCCGCTGGCGACGGCCTGAGAGCCGGCCCTGGCGCGCCCAAGGCGTGGCGCAACCTTGGAGGCCGCGCGATCCTTCGCTGGTCAGTCGAAGCGCTGCTCGCCGCCGGGGCGGCCGAGGTGGTCGTGGTGGTGGCTCGCGACCGTCTGCCGCAGAGCGATTCGGCGTTGAGCGGCCTGAAGAACTGGCGCGCGGCCCCGGGGGGATCGACGCGGGCCGCGTCGGTTCAGGCCGGCCTCGCGGCGCTGACCGCACCCCATACGGGCGTGGTGATGATCCATGACGCCGCGCGCCCCTTCCTGCCGGGCGCTGTCGTCGCCCGACTGCTGGAGGCGTTGGCCCACGCTGACGGCGCCATCCCCGCCCTGCCTGTCGCCGACACGCTCAAGCGCGGGGCAGGCCAGGTGACCGGCACGGTTTCGCGCGACGGCCTCTGGCGCGCCCAGACGCCTCAGGCCTTCCGGCTAGGAGCCTTGATCGAGGCCTACGCCCGCTGGCCGGCCGGAGAGGAACCGACCGATGACGCCTCCGTCGTCGAGCGCGCGGGCGGCCGCGTCGGCCTGGTCGCCGGCGACCCGCTGTTGATGAAGCTCACCTACCCAGAGGATTTCGAGATGGCCGAGCGACTCGCCGGCGGCCAGCGCCTCGTGCGCGTGGGTCAGGGCGTCGACGCCCACCGCTTCGGGCCCGGCGACGCCGTGTGGCTGTGCGGCGTGCGGATCCCCCATGATCACGGCCTGGTCGGCCATTCCGATGCGGACTGCGGACTGCACGCCCTCACCGACGCCATACTTGGCGCCATCGCCGACGGCGACATCGGCCGACACTTCCCGCCCTCCGACCCCCAGTGGAAAGGCGCCTCGTCCGACCGCTTCCTGCGCTACGCCGGCCAGCGGGTCGCCGAGCGGGGCGGCCGCATCCTGGCCGTGGACGTGACCCTGATCTGCGAGCGGCCCAAGATCGGCCCGCATCGCGAAGCCATGCGCGCACGCGTCGCCGAAATCCTGGACCTGCCTCTCGACCGCGTCAGCGTGAAGGCGACGACGACCGAGGGGATGGGCTTCACCGGCCGCGAAGAGGGCCTGATGGCGCAGGCCATGGCGACGGTGGAGACGCCGATCTAATCTCGCCTACGGCAGCCAGCCCCAGCGTCCCTTGAGGTTCGCGTAAAGCGACCCGGCCAGGTTGGTGTAGTCGTCCGTCCACGGCCGCGCCTGGAAGGGGTCGGCCCAGGCCCATTTGCCGTTGGCGACGAAACCCTCGAGTTCGCTGCGGCTGCGGGCGACCAGCACCACGTCTTCCGAGGATTCCCAGGTTCCGGCCGCATCCTCCTCCGGCGCCCGGTAGTGCTGGGTGATCGCCTGGCCTCCGGCGGACCGCGCGACGGCCTGCGCCGGCCCCATCAGGTCCAGGTTGCGGTTGGAGAGGTGCAGGACCAGCAACCCGTCGGGCTTGAGCTTGGTCAGGTAGCCGCGAACCGCCTCCACGGTCAGGAGATGGGCGGGCACCGCGTCCGACGAGAAGGCGTCGATCAAGAGGATGTCGAAGGTCTCGTCCGGCTCCTTGGCCACCGTCAGGCGCGCATCCCCGATCACATAGTCCACCAGGCTCTTGGCGCAGAGGGTGGTGTAGCTGAAGTTCACCGGATCGCTCGCCACCCGCCGAACGAGCGGATCGATCTCGTAGAAGGTCAGGTGGTCGCGCTCGCGCACATAGGCCGCCACCGAACCCGTCCCCAGGCCCACGGCGCCGATCCGCAGGTTGGGCTTCTCGTCCTGCTTGGCGGCGAACACCTGACCGATCGGCGTGTTCGGCGTGTAGTAGACCAGCGGCTTGCAGGCGTACTTCGGGTTCTGCGCCTGGGCGCCGTGCAGCGTCGTGCCATGCGCCAGCATCTTCACCCGCCCCTCGAGGCTCGGGACGTAGGTCTGCGAGAGCTTCAGGACGCCGAAGAAGCTGCGCCAGGTCTGGCGCGTGTCCGTCCGGTCCGCGGCGGTCTCGGCCGCGTAGGACAGGACGGCGATGATGGCGAACATCAGCAGGGCATGGCGCCGCACCAGGAAGGCCGCCAGGACCGCCAGGACCAGCAGCGTCTTCATGCCCAGGTCGAAGAGTTCGGCCTGGTCGAAGGCGCCGACGACCGCCTCGCCCGTCACCTGATTGCCCGCGAAGGTCACGGCGATGGGCGTGAGGACCGCAGCCGACAGGCCGACGACCAGCATCGTCCAGCTCCAGATCGGAATCTTGCGCAGGTTTCCCCAGGGCCGCACGAGACAGGAGAGTGCGAGCACGATGGGATATTCCCACACGTCGCTGAAGATCACCGGCGCCACGAAGGCGTTGAAGGCGCCCCCCACGACGCCCCCGAGCGACAGGCAGAGGTAGAACTCGGTCAGGTGCGCAGGGTCGGGCCGCCGCGCCACGAGCCGCTGGTGGCACATCAGCGCGGTCAGGAAGAACGCCGCCAGGTGCACGAACAGCAGGAGCGCGAAGAAGGTCGACCGGAACGGTAGCAGCGAGGCGCAGGCCGCCACCGCCGCGGCCTGCAGGATCAGGGTGAGCTCCGGCGAGATGGCCGGCCGCTCCTGGAAGGCGATGATGAAGGTCGTCAGGTACAGCGCCAGCGGCAGCACCCACAGGAACGGCGCCGAGGCTACGTCCGTGGTGATGTAGGTGGTGACCCCCAGCATCAGGCTGGACGGGATCGCCGCCAGGACCACCCAGGTGGCGCGGTCGCGCCAGGACGGCGCCCCGGCCGAGGCCGGCGCGGGCGCCGTCAGGCCCGGCCTGACCCCAATCTCGGCTCGCACCCGGGACACTGCGAACGCCAGCGTCCCGATGACCAGGACGAAGAGCCCGTAGCCGGCGCTCCAGCCCAGCCTCTGTCCCATGAGGGGAAACGCCGGCTCGACGATGAGCGGATAGGCGAGTAGCGCAATCAGGCTGCCCAGGTTGCTCGCCGCGTACAGGACGTAAGGCTCCTTGCCCTCGATCACGCCGACGGTGCGCGCATGCCAGGCCTGGACGAGCGGGGCCGTCGCGGACAGCACCGCGAACGGCGCGCCGATCGAGAGCGTCAGCACGGCCAGCAGCCACAGATTCGGGTGGTCGGATGACGGCGGCCCGGCCAGGCCGTTCACCCGCAGCGGCAGGGCGACGGCGGCGACGATCAGGGCCGCCACGTGGGCGATGGCCTGGCCGCGCACCGAGGGGATGCGCTGCAACAGGTGGGCGTAGAAGTATCCGGCGAGCAGGGCGAACTGGAAGAACGCCATGCTGGTGTTCCAGACCGACGGGCTGCCGCCCAGCAGGGGCAGCACCAGCTTGGCCACCATCGGCTGGACCATGAACACCAGCGCCGCGCTCGAGAAGACCGTGAGCGCAAAGAGCGCGGGCGGCGCCTGGCGGGCCGTGGACGCGACGGCGAGCGTTGTCATCGGTCTGGAATCGCCTTGATCGAAGCGGACGCGCGATGCTCAGTGGTCGCATCGGAGGAAGCTGATGTCGATGTTCAACCTGGAGATCACCACCCTTGCGCGCCTGCTTATCGACGAGGCCCGCGAGCGGTCTCTCCGCATCGTCACGGCCGAGAGCTGCACCGGGGGCCTGGTGGCCGGCGCGATCTGTTCGATCGCCGGCTCGTCCGACGTGTTCGAGCGGGGGTTCGTCACCTACTCCAATCGCGCCAAGCAGGAGCTGCTCGGCGTCCCGGGCGACCTGATCGCCGACCTCGGCGCCGTCTCAGAGCCCGTGGCGCGCATGATGGCCGAGGGTGCGCTGGAGGCGTCCAACGCCCACCTGGCCGTCGCCATCACCGGCGTCGCCGGACCCACGGGCGGCACGCCACTGAAACCCGTGGGCACGGTGCATATAGCCACCGCCCGCTCGAATCAGCCGATCCACCATGAGGAGCATTTCTTCGAGGAGGACACGCGCGAGGGCGTCCAGCTCGGCGCCGTGCAGGCGGCCCTGCAGATGATGCGGGACCGGCTGGCCTAGAGCCGGTCAGGGTGAAGTGGATACCGGTTCACCCGCCCGGGCGGGCTCAAACGTCTTGAAGGTAGAGCCTTCTTGTCCAGATCAAGTGATTCCATTTGATCCGGGAAGGCTCTAGCGCGGCCCGTACAGGACCCGGGCGCGCTCCTCGAAGCAGCTCATCAGCCGTTCGACAGCATGATGGAAGTTGGCCTTCAGCAGGCCCTCCAGCAGCCGGGACTTGAACTGAAAGTCGATGTCGAACTCGATGCGCGTGCCACCCGGGTCCTCGAGGAATCGCCAGCGGTTCGTGAGCTTCCTGAACGGTCCCGACAGCAGGTTCACGTCGATCTGGCGACCCGCGGCGTCGCGATGCACGCGCGTGGCGAACCGCTCCTTCAGGAACGAGAACCCGACGCCGGCCTCGGCGTCCAGGGTGTCGACGCCCTCGCCCAGCGAGCGGGCGTTCCAGGTGCGCATCGAGCTGATCCACGGCACGAACTGCGGATAGGCGTCGACATCGCCGACCAGCGCGAACAGCTGGTCGGGCGTGTAGGGAAGCACGCGTGAGAGGTGGTGGTGCAAGGCCCCGCTCAGGCCGCCGCTTCGCGCTCGCGCCGCGCCGCCTGCAGCCGCGCGAAGTCCTCGCCGGCATGGTGCGAGGACCGGGTCAGGGGGCTGGCCGAAACCATCAGGAAGCCCTTGGCGCGGGCGATCTCTTCATAGGCCTTGAACTCGTCCGGATGGACGAACCGGTCGATCGGCGCGTGCTTGCGGGTGGGCTGCAGGTACTGTCCGATGGTGATGAAGTCGACGCCGGCCGAGCGCATGTCGTCCATGACCTGCATCACCTCCTCCTTGGCCTCGCCCAGGCCGACCATGATGCCGGACTTCGTGAACTGCGCCGGATCCCGCTCCTTCACACGCTCCAGAAGCCGGAGTGAGTTGTAGTAGCGGGCCCCCGGCCGGATCGAGAGATAGAGACGCGGCGTGGTCTCCAGGTTGTGGTTGAAGACATCGGGCCTGGCGTCGATCACCTCGTGTACGGCCTCCAGCGGCTTGCGCAGGAAATCCGGCGTCAGAATCTCGATCGTCGTCGTGGGCGAGGCCGTCCGGATCGCACGGACCACGGCCGCGAAGTGGGCCGCTCCGCCGTCAGCGAGATCGTCCCGGTCGACCGAGGTGATCACCACGTGCGCCAGGCCCATCTTGGCCACAGCATCGGCGACCCGGGCGGGTTCTGTGGCGTCGAGCGGCGCGGGCTTGCCCGTCGCCACGTTGCAGAAGGCGCAGGCGCGCGTGCAGATCTCGCCCATGATCATCATGGTCGCGTGGTTCTTCGACCAGCACTCGCCGATGTTGGGACAGGCCGCTTCCTCGCAGACGGTGACCAGGCCGTGGCCCTTCACGATCTCGCGGGTGGCGTTGTAGCCGGGCGAGCCGGGCGCGCGCACGCGCAGCCACTCCGGCTTGCGCAGGATCGGGGTGTCGGGCCGCGCCTGCTTCTCCGGATGCCGCGGGCGGCCCGCGTTGAGGGTGTCGATGACCACGGCCATGGGCCCTAGATCGTCCCTTCGCGCCGCCGGATCAAGCGCCGTGGCGTCGCGATCAAGGTGAAGCTTGGGTCACGCCCTGTAACCGATCTTTTCAGCGCCCCCAGGCGGCGATAGGGTCCCGGCCAACGATAACGATGGGAGGCGCCGCACTTGCAGGCGTTCGACAGCGCGCAGGCGCAGTCTTCGGTCTTCGATGCGCTCATCGAAGCGTCGCGGAAAAACGGGGCCAAGAAGCCGATCCTGGAGGACCAGGAGCGCAATCCCCTCACCTACACGGACCTCATCCGGGCCGCCTTCGCCCTGGGGCGGAAGATTGCGGCCTTCACCCGCAAGGGCGAACGGGTGGGCGTCATGCTGCCGTCCAGTTCCGGCGGGGTCGTGACCTTCTTCGCCCTGCACGCCTTCGGCCGCACGCCCACCATGCTGAACTTCACGGCCGGCATCCGGAACCTGAAGGCGGCTTGCGAGCTGGCGGGCGTGCGCACGGTGCTCACCTCTCACCGTTTCGTGGAGCAGGGGAAGCTTCACGACCTGATCGATGCGCTCGAGACGATGACAAAGGTGGTCTACCTCGAGGACGTGCGCCGCACGGTGGGGCTGTCTGACAAGCTCTACGCCGCCGCCGCGGGCGCCCTGCCCAAGCAGTTCCGCACGCCGCTCGCCCCCTCTGATCCGGGTGTCATTCTGTTCACCTCGGGCAGTTTCGGCGCCCCGCGCGGCGTGGTGCTCAGCCACGCCAACCTGGTCGCCAACTGCCGGCAGGTGGCCCAGCACATCGCGCTGGACCCCGACTGGGTGTTCTTCAACCCGCTGCCGATCTTCCACGTCTTCGGCCTTACGGGCGGCGCCCTCCTGCCCCTGCTGACGGGCCTGAAGACCTTCCAGTATCCCTCGCCCCTGCACATCAAGCAGATCCCGCCCCTGGTGAAAGACAGCCGCGCGGCCGTGCTCTTCGCCACAGACACCTTCATCAACCAGTACGCGCGCTCGGCCGAGCCCGGCGAGTTGTCCGGCCTGCGCTTCGTGGTCTGCGGGGCGGAGAAGGTGCGCGAGGAGACGCACAACCTGATCACCGAGAAGTTCGGCCCGATCCCGCTGCTGGAGGGCTACGGCGCCACGGAGGCCTCGCCGGTGATCGCGGTGAACAAGCCGGAGGACAACCGCCGGGGCACGGTGGGTGGCCTGCTGCCCGGCGTCGAGACGCGCCTGGAGCCGGTGGAGGGCATTCCGGGCGGCGGCAAGCTGCTGGTGCGGGGTCCCAACATCATGGCCGGCTACCTGCGGGCGGACGGCGGGATCGACCCGCCGGCGGGCGGCTGGCACGACACGGGGGACGTGGTCTCGATCACCGACGACGGCTGGGTGAAGATTCTGGGCCGCGTGAAGAGGTTTGCGAAGGTGGGCGGCGAGATGGTCTCCCTGACCGCCGCCGAGGATCTCGCCGCCGCGGTCTGGCCCGACTGCCGCCACGCTGTGGTGGCTCTCCCCGACCCCAAGAAGGGCGAGCGGCTCATACTCGTCACCGACCGCCGCGACGCCGAGATCGCCCCGCTGCTCGCCCACGCCCAGGCGATCGGCGCGCCGGAACTGGCGGTCCCGCGCAAGATCATCCGCGTGCCCGAGATCCCGGTCCTGGGCACCGGCAAGACGGACTATGTCGCCCTGCAGCGCATCGTGGACGCGGAGATGCAGCGGGCGGCCTGACTAAATAAGGGAGTCTGGAATGCTGGCGACCTGGGCCCCGCGGGTGCTGAGCCTCCTGCGGATCATCACCGCCCTGCTCTTCATGGAGCACGGCCTGATGAAGCTGTTCGACTTCCCGGCCCCGCAACAGGGCGCGCCCGATCCGTTGCCGCCGATCCTGCTGGCCGCGGCGTGGATCGAGGTGGTGGGCGGGGGGCTCATCGCAGCCGGCCTGTTCACCCGCCCGGCCGCCTTCCTCTGCTCGGGCCAGATGGCGGTCGCCTATTTCATGGCCCACGGCAGCCAGGGCTTCTGGCCGGCGCTCAACGGCGGCGAGGCGGCGATCCTCTTCTGCTTCGTGTTCCTGTACCTGGTCTTTGCCGGCCCCGGCTCGTGGAGCCTGGACGCCGTGGTGAGGAAGAAGCCCTAGATGTGCAGAACCCGGCCGTAAGCGTCGAGCGCGGCCTCGTGCATGGCCTCGCTCATGGTCGGATGGGGGAAGACGGCGGCCTGCAGTTCGGCCTCGGTGGCCTCCAGGGTCATGGCCAGGGCGAACCCCTGGATCATTTCAGTGACCTCGTGACCCACCATGTGCGCGCCGATGAGCGCGCCGGTCTTGCCGTCGAAAATCGTCTTCACCAGGCCATCCGGCTCGCCCGCCGCAACGGCCTTGCCGTTCACCCGGAACGGGAAACGGCCGACCTTGGGCTCCAGCCCCTGTTCCTTGGCCTGGGCTTCGGTCAGGCCCACCGAAGCGATCTGCGGCGTCGTGTAGGTGCAGCCCGGGATCGGCGAGGTCAGGTTCGTGGGCTTCAGGCCGGCGATATGCTCGATGCAGTGGACGCCCTCGTGGCTCGCCTTGTGCGCCAGCCAGGGCGGCCCCGCCACGTCGCCGATGGCGTAGAGGCCGGGCACGCCGGTGGCTCCGTGGCCGTCGGTGACCACATGCGTCTTTTCGATCTTCACGCCGAGGGCCTCCAGGCCCAGGTCCTCGACGTTTCCCACGATGCCCACGGCCACGATGCAGACGTCCGCCTGCAGGGTCTCGGCCTTGCCGCCAGCCTCGATCTCCAGAGAGACGCTGGCCTTCGACTTGGACAGCTTCTTCACATTGGCCGGCACGCGGAACTTGATTCCCCGCTTCTCAAAGGCCTTGTGGGCGGCCTTGGAGATCTCCTCGTCCTCCACGGGCAGGATGCGAGGCAGCATCTCCACGACCGTAACGTCCGAGCCCAAAGCCCTGTAGAAGCTCGCGAATTCCATCCCGATGGCGCCGGAGCCGACCACAACGAGCGACTTGGGCGCGGCCTTGGGCGCGAGCGCCTCGCGATAGGTCCAGATGCGCTCGCCGTCGGGCTCCAGCCCGATCGCAGGGATCGTCCGCGCCCGCGCGCCGGTGGCGAGGATCACGTGCTTGGCCGTGAGCTTCCGTGAGCCGACGACGACGGTCGGCGCCCCCTGCCCCTTCTCGAGCCTGGCCGCCCCCTGCACCACCTCGATCTTGTGCTTCTTCATCAGGAAGGTGACGCCGGCGTTCATCTGCGCGGCCACCTTGCGCGAGCGCTGCACGACGGCCTCGAAGTCGAACCCGCGTTTCTCCACGGACAGGCCGTAGTCCTTGAGGTGATCGAGCTGTTCGTAGACCTCGCCCGACTTAAGGAGCGCCTTGGTGGGGATGCAGCCCCAGTTCAGGCAGACGCCGCCCAGCTCGGCTCGCTCCACGATCGCCGTCTTGAAGCCCAACTGGCTCGCCCGGATGGCGGTCACATAGCCGCCGGGCCCGGAGCCGATCACGATGACGTCGAAGGCGTCAGCCATCAGAGCAGCCTTTCGATCGCGCCTTCCAGCGCCTTGGGTTCAACGGTGGGCGCGAAGCGCTCCACGACCCGGCCCTCGCGGTCGACCAGGAACTTGGTGAAGTTCCACTTGATCCCCTCGGTGCCGAGCAGCCCCTTCTTCTGCGCCTTCAGCCAGGCGTAGAGCGGATGCGCCGACGGTCCGTTCACGTCGATCTTCCGCATCATCGGGAAGTCCACGTCGTAGGTGAGCGAGCAGAAGTTGGCGATCTCGGCGGCGTCGCCCGGCTCCTGCGCGCCGAACTGGTTGCAGGGAAAGCCCAGCACCACGAGGCCGCGGTCCTTGTACTTGGTCCAGAGCGCCTCCAGGCCCTTGTACTGCGGCGTGAACCCGCACTTGCTCGCCGTGTTCACCACCAGCACCACCTTGCCGCGGTGCTCGGACAAGGGGGCCGGCTTGCCGTCGAGTGTCTCGGCCGTGAAGTCGTAGAAGCTTGCCATCAGACGATCAGGGTGATCGGGTCTTCGATCAGCGGCTTGAACGCCCCCAGCCAGCGCGCGCCCGTCGCGCCGTCCACCACCCGGTGATCGCAGGTCAGGGTGACGCTCATCACCGTGGCGATCTCCAGCTTGTCGCCCCGGACGACGGGCCGCTTCTCGCCGGCGCCCACCGACAGGATCGCGCCCTGCGGCTCGTTGAGGATCGAGGCGAAGGTCTTGATCCCGAACATGCCGAGGTTCGAAACCGAGAAGGTCCCACCCTGGAACTCCTCGGGCTTCAGCTTCTTGTTGCGCGCCCGCTCGGCCAGGTCCTTGGCCTCGGTGGCGATCTGGGCCAGGCCCTTGGTCTCGCAGGCGCGGATGATGGGCGTGATGAGCCCGCCGGGCACCGCCACCGCCATGGCGATGTCGGCGTGGTGGTGCATCGCGATGCCGTCCGGCGTGTAGGAGGCGTTGGCCTCCGGCACCCGCATCAGGGCCACGGCGGCGGCCTTCAGCACCATGTCGTTGACGCTGATCTTCACGCCCTGCCTCTCGAGCATGGCGTTGATCTTGGTCCGCGCCGCCAGCAGCTCGTCCAGTTCGACGTCGATGGTCAGGGGGAAGTGCGGCACGTCGCGGAAGCTGTCGGTCATCCGCCGCGCGACCGTCTTGCGCATGCCGTCCAGCGGGATCAGGTCGTAGCTGCCGGGCGCTATGCCCATCTGCTCCAGGCTCTGGGCTTGGCGCGGGGCCGCGGCCGATGCGGGGCCCGGCGCGGCGGACGCCGGCGCCTTGGCCTGTCCCGGCTGGGCCTTGTCGATGTCGGCCTTGACGATCCGGCCATGCGGGCCCGAGCCCGACACCGCCGAGAGATCGATCCCCTTCTGCTCGGCCAGCCGCCGGGCCAGCGGCGAGGCGAAGATCCGGCCGCCGTCGGCCTTGGCCGCGGCCGGCGGCGCCGCGGCGGCGGGCT
>JBMOOD010000035.1:0-195946 GCA_049323595.1 Pseudomonadota bacterium | reverse complement strand
GCCGCCGCGCGGCGGCGATTCTCGGCCACCGCGGCGGGCGCGTCGTTCGAGCCCGCGCCCACGTTCAGGCTGGCGTAGATCCCCTCCGAGACCCCGCCCTGGCGCGTGAAGAAGGCGTGGCGCAAGCCCGGCAGGTCGAGCAGAGGCGAGGTGATGACAGGCAGGTCGGTCATGTCAGTCCTCTTCAAACGCGGGTGGGACCCAATCCGGAGAATGGAGGCAGCAGGCTTTGAACAGCTCGCCCATCTGGTCGCCGCCGACCAGGCGGTGGAGCTGGCGGCCGATCACGGCGGCCTTGTCGGGGCGTGCGCGGACCAGGGCCTCGGCGCGCTCGCCGATCCCCATGCGGGCGAGGAACGCGGCCTGGGTGAGGATGGCCGTGGCGGCGCCGGCGCGTTCGGCGGCGGCCATGACGGCCGGAAAATCGGCATGGACGGTGAGGTCGGCCTCTCCCGGACACGCCAAAGGATCGACCCTCTCGTGCCGCCGCAGCGCCTGCAGGGTGTCGCCGAACCCCGGCCGATCTCGGCCGTAGTCGATGAGCAGGGCCGCCCCGCCGTCGCGGACCAACCGCTCGCCCAGCGTCGCGCCTAGGGCTTCCTGGGGCGCGGAGACCTCGACGATGGCGCCCTCCCGCGCGTCGGGCAGGGGAACGGCCGCGGGGACCAGGCCGAAGGCGAGTCCGCCTTTCCCATCGAGGCCGACCACCTGCTCGGCCCAGCCGGTGGCCGTGCGCACGAACTGGCGGGCCGGCAGGCAGTCCAGCAATTCGTTCGCCACCAGGAGGATCGGCGCGCCGCCCGGGACTTCGTCCAGGCTGGCGGCCCAGCGCACGGCCTCGCCCAGTCGCTCGCGCTGGCGGGCGATCAGCGGCGGCGAGGTCTCCACCAGCCAGACGTCGGCCGCCTCCAGGAAGCCCGGGAGGGCGCGGCCGGCGCGCAACAGGTCCTCCATAAGCGTCCCGTCGCCGGGACCCATCTCCACCAGCCGGAACGCCTCCGGCTCGCCCATGAGCCGCCAGGCCGAGGCGGCCCAGATCCCGATCAGCTCGCCGAACATCTGGCTGACCAGCGGCGCGGTGATGAAGTCGCCCGCTTCGCCCAAGGCCGGCCGCGTGGCGTAGTAGCCGCCCTGCGGGTCGTGCAGGCAGGCGGTCATGTACTGGGCGACGGTGAGCGGTCCTGTCTGGGCGATCTGTGCCGCCAGGCGGTGCTGCAGGCTGGCGCTCACGCGGACTTGGCGGCCGCAGGCTCCGGCGCGGTTTCAGGCAGGGGCGGCGGCAGCGGTTCGCGCATTCCGCGCCAGATCAGGAAGGCGCCCAGCAGCAGCATCGGAATCGACAGGATCATGCCCATGGTGAGGCCCAGCGGCAGGTTCTCGAGCCCCGCATCCGGCTGGCGCACGGTCTCGATGGCGATGCGGAACACGCCGTAGAACAGCACGAAGATGCCGGTCACCACGCCGCGCCGGTTCCCCAGCTTCAGCCCGTGGGTGGCCCAGCGCAGGATGAGGAACAGCACCAGCCCCTCGAAGAATGCCTCGTAGAGCTGGCTGGGATGGCGGGCGATCTCGCCGGCCAGGCATTGGCCGCCGCCGGCCTCGCGCAGGCGGTCGTTGCAGAACACGACGCCCCAGGGCGCATCGGTGGGCCGGCCCCACAGCTCCCCGTTGATGAAGTTGGCGCAGCGGCCGAGGAAGTGGCCGATCGGGTAGGCCGGGGCGACGACATCGGCGATCCGCAGCAGGTCGAGGCGGTTACGCCAGGCGAAGACGACCATGGCGATCGTCACCCCGATCACCCCGCCGTGGAAGCTCATGCCGCCTTCCCAGACGCGGAAAATGCTGAGCGGGTCGGATAGGGTGCGCTCGAAGGGCGTGTAGAAGAGAACGTGGCCCAGGCGGCCGCCGCCGATGACGCCGAGCGCGATCCATAGGATCAGGTCGTCCATCTGCTCGGGCGTCATGGGCGCTGGGCGCCGCGTCCAGAGTGCGGTGTTGCGCAACAGCCCCGTGGCATATCGCCACCCCAGGAGAATGCCGGCGACATAGGCCAGGGCGTACCAGCGGATGGCGAAGGGGCCGAGTTGGACGAGGACCGGATCGATATCGGGGAAGGGCACTGCGGCGGGTCTCCGGGCGTTGCTGGAGAAGCGACTTAGACGAGAAGCCCTTCGCTTTCATCCCCCGAGGGGCCATATAGGCCGCAGGGGCGGGCTTTCACCGCCTGAAGAAGACCGCGAATGCAGACCCAGAATCCTTTCCTCGACGAATTCGCCAAGCTGACCACCGCCGCAATGGGCCTGGCCCAGGCCGCCGGCGACGAGGCCAAGGCGGCCTTCCGCAGCCAGACCGACCGGTTGGTGGCGGAGATGGATCTGGTTCGCCGCGAGGATTTCGACGCGCTCAAGGCGGAGGTCGAGGCGCTGCGCAAGGAAGTGGCCGAACTCAAGTCCGCCCGGACGGATAAGCCCGCGCGCAAGGCGCCGAAACAAGCGTGACCATACCGCACGTTAAGCGAAACCTGTTCGCGCGTGGCAAGAACCCGCTGACGCCCCCTGCGGAAATCGGTCTAGGGTCAATCCCGCGGACGATTCGGGGGCGGCGTTCCGCTCACCGTCCGAGTCGAAAGGGGTCTTGATGGACACCTCCCAGACCGATGAGAACCTCGTCCTCGCCAACGATCCTCTCGACGTGGTCGAGCATGTGCTCTCCGCCGAGAACCTGCCGTTCGACCGCACGGAGGACGGCGATCTTGCCTTCACGCTCGCGGGAGACTGGAAGGACTACGAGCTCTGGTTCGCCTGGCGGCCGGAGGGCGACACGCTGCAGCTCTGCCTGTCGATGGACCTGACGGTGCCGCGCGCCCGCCGCGCCACGGCCCAGGAGCTGATCGCCACGATCAACCCCCGCGTCTGGCTCGGCCACTTCGAGCTGTGGGAAGAGGGCGAGATCATCTTCCGGCACGGCATGGCGTTGATGACCGGAGAACAGCCCAGCCTGGCCCAGGCCGCCGCGATGATCGACGTGGCGGTGGAGGCGGCGGACCGCTTCTTCCCGGCCTTCGACTTCCTGCTCCGCGGCGCCAAGACCCCGCAGGAGGCGATCGCCGCCTGCATGTTCGAGACGGTCGGCGAGGCGTAGGGCGCCAGCGCCTACAACCTCGTGTTGGCGCCGGCTGCGGCCGATTGGCGCAATTTTTCAGAGCCGCACAGCCCCAAATTGAGCATTAGGACGTCCTTAATCGTGCGCACGGCTCCGCTGTCGCATGACGAGGTCGTCTGACGCCGTTCTGGGATCCGTGGTCGCGGGCCTTGTGGCCCTCGCCAGCCTGTCCGTGCTCGTCGTCGCCGGCTCGCCGCCGCTGGACCGCCGTGAGGCGGCCGGCGTCTTTCCGCCCTGGTGGTCGTCGGCGCAGGTCTTCGAGGCCAGCGCCCGCGCCGGTTCGGTCCGCAGCCTGGGCGGCGTCCCCTTCATCGTCGTGGTCCACGACCCGTCCGGCCAGGCGCCCGAGCGCCTCCAGCGGGCGGGCGCCCTATTCTCGGTCTCGCCGCAGGGCGGACTGATCTGCGGAAGCTGACGCGCATGTTCGAAACCATCGACCAGCAACGGAATTTCGCCGACCGCTTCGTGGTCGCGGCCCTCTGGCTCCTGGCGCCCGTGATCGCGGTCGCGGCCGCGCTCACCGGCGGCGCATGGCTGCCCCTGGGGGTCGCCGCCGTCGGTGTCGCCACCGCCGCCACGCTCATGTGGCGCGTGGCCGGCGGCGGGCTCGCGGTGCGCCTGGTGACCGGCGTCTCGCTGATGGCGGCCGTCTCGCTGCTGGTCGGAGCCTTCGCGGGCCACCCCTGGCAGATCGACATGCACATGGCCTATTTCGCGGCCCTGGCGGTGCTCATCATCTACTGCGACTGGCGCACGATTGTGGCCGCGACTCTGGTCGTGGCCCTGCACCACCTCGTGCTCTCCTATGTGCTGCCCGCGGCGGTGTTCCCGGGCGGCGGCCAGATCGCCCGGGTCCTGATCCACGCGGTGATCCTGCTGGCTGAGGCGGGCGTGCTCATCTGGGCGGGCCACAACATCAGCGCGATGTTCGAAAAGTCGGCCAAGGCGCTGGAGGCGGCCAAGGCGGCGCTCGAGCGCGCCGAGGGCGCGAACGCCGAAGCCGAGTCAGCCCGCTCTGGCGAAGCGCGGGCGGCCCGCGAGCGCGAAGCGGCGCAGCAGGCGACCGAGGCCGAGGCCCGACTCGTGGTGGGCGAACTCGCCCAGGCGCTGCAGCGCCTGGCCGAAGGCGACATGACCCACCGGATCGGCGCGCGGTTCCCCGAGAGCTACGAACAGCTCAAGCGCGACTACAACGCCGCCGCCGAACAGCTCCGCTCGACCCTGCAGTCGATCGTGGAGGTCAACGGCCGCGTCCGCTCCAGCATCCGCGAGATCTCGGGCGCGTCGGACGACCTGTCGCGCCGGACCGAGCAGCAGGCGGCGACCCTGGAGGAGACGGCGGCCGCCCTCGACGGCATCACGGCGACCGTGCGCAGGACCGCGGACGGCGCCAACCATTCCTGCGACCTCGTCGCCAAGGCTCACGACCGCGCCGCTCATTCGGGCGAGGTGGTCCGCTCGGCCGTGGAGGCGATGAACAGCATCGAGGCCTCGTCGCAGCAGATCGGCCAGATCATCGGCGTGATCGACGAGATCGCCTTCCAGACCAACCTTCTGGCGCTGAACGCCGGGGTGGAAGCCGCCCGGGCGGGCGACGCCGGCAAGGGCTTCGCGGTGGTCGCCCAAGAGGTTCGCGCCCTGGCGCAGCGCTCCGCCGAGGCCGCCAAGGAGATCAAGGCTCTGATCTCGACCTCCGCCGAACAGGTCGATCGCGGCGTGGCCCTGGTGGGACGCACGGGCGAGGCGCTGGACGGGATCGCCACCCAGGTCGGCGAGATCAACGCGGTGATCGCCGAGATCGCCCAGGCGGCCACCGCCGAGGCCGGCAGCCTGCTGGAGGTGAACTCCGCGGTGGGCGGCCTCGATCAGGTGACGCAGCAGAACGCGGCCATGGTCGAGGAGGCGACCGCGGCCACGCAGGCCCTGGCCGGCGAGGTCGAGAAGCTGAGCCAGCTCGTCGCGCGCTTCCGCCTGTCAGGCGCGGCGGAGGCGGTGCGGGTGGCGGCCTGACCGCCTACTCGACCCCCAGGACCTTCTTCAGGAACTGCACCTCCACGGTGCGGACCGCTTCCTGGTTGGCCTTCTTGTAGATGCCGTGTCCCTCGTCCCTGGCGAGGACGTACCAGACTTCCGTGCCCTGCTTGCGCAGCGTCTCGACCATCTGTTCGGACTCGCTGCGCGGCACGCGCGGATCGTTGGCCCCCTGGAAGACCATCATCGGCTTCTTCATCCGGTCGCTCATGCGGATGGGGGCGATCTGCTCGAAGACCTTGCGCATGGCCGGGTCCCGCTCGTCGCCGTACTCGGCGCGGCGCAGGTCGCGCCGGTAGCCTTCGGTGTTCTCCAGGAAGGTGACGAAGTCGGAGATGCCGTAGAGGTCGATGACCCCGGCGATGCGGTCGTTATAGTGGCCGGCTACGGCCAGCACCATGTAGCCGCCGTAGGACTGGCCGACGACAGCGACGCGCTCCGCGTCCAGGTCGGGCTGCTTGGCGACCCAGTCGAGCAGGGCGCCGATGTCCTTGACCGAGTCCTCGCGCTTCTCGGCGTTGTCCAGCGACAGCCACGTCTTGCCGTAGCCCGACGAGCCGCGGACGTTGGGGATGATCACCGCCGCGCCCAGCTCGTTGACCCACGACTGGCGGCGCGGGTTGAAGCTGGGCTGTTCCTGGCTCTCGGGGCCGCCATGGATCTGGATCACCACGGGCAGCTTTCCGGTCTTGCCCTCCGGCCTGTAGATGAAGGCGGGGATCTGTTTGCCGTCGAAGGTGGGATAGCGGAACAGCGTCGGCTCCACGAGCTTGTCGGGATCGAGCCCGCCCAGCTCGCTGTGCGTCCAGCGGACCAGTTCGCGGCCGGCGAGATCGTAGCTCCAGACATCGCCCGAACTGGTCGAGGTCGAAAGGCTCAGGCCTAGCCTCGCCCCCTCGGGCGAGAACTTGGCCGCGGTAAGCACACCCTTCGGGAGATCCGGGCCGGGCAGGACCTTGCCGGTGGCCACATCGCGCAGGACCAGCTTGGAATAGCCGTCCTCGTTCACGTGCACGGCGACGATGCGGCCGTCCGGGCTGACGTCGAAGCCCTCTGCGCCCCATTTCGCGCCCGGGTCCAGGTCGCGGACCTCGCCGCTGGCGATGTCGATCACCACGGGCCGGGTTACGTCGGCGCCGTCGTCGGAGAGAGTGAGGATCGCGCGGCCGCCGTCCACGAAGGCCCCGCCCTGGTAGCCGATCTTGCGGTCGGTCGGCCCAACGGGCGTGAGCCTCCTGTTCGCGACGTCGAGCACGAACAGTTCGACGTGGGTCTGCCCGTAGTAGCGGCTGACGAGGATCCGGCTGCCGTCCGCCGAGATGTCTTCTGGCGCCATGGCGCCCTCGCCCTCCAGAACCTTGCGGCGTCCCTCGGGGTCGGCCGGATCGGCTAGCAGGATGTCGTAGTTCGGGTCGCCCGGCGTCACCTGGCTCCAGGCCACGCGGCGCCCGTCCTTGGAGAAGACGAAGCTCTGGTTGCGCGTCTCCGGCGCCGTCAGCCGCACTTCCCCGCCGTCGAGATTCCGCAGGAAGGCCTGGTAGTATTCGGCCCCGCCCACGTCGCGCGGATAGAGGAAGGCGGATGCGTCGGGCCGGGCGTACGCCGCGCTGATCGGCTCGGGAGAGAAGGTGAGCTGGGTGCGCGCGCCCATGGGCCGGGCCACCCGGTGGATCTGGCTCACCTCCCCGAAGCGGGTGGCGATCAGCATCGAGCCGTCGGCCAGCCAGTCCTCGAACACCGCCGAGCGGGCGGCGTAGTAGGGCGCGATCGCGACCTTCAGCGCCGCCGGCGTCTGCGGCACGCCTTCGTAGACGATGGCCCCTTCCTCCCGCCGCTGGGGCTGAGCGAGGGCCGTGGAGGCGATCGCTAAGGCAAGGACCGTACCGAAGACGAATCTGCGCGACATGCCGAGCTCCCACCGATGGACAGGCCGGGAGGCAAGCGTGCGGGCGCACGAACGTCAATCGGAACCGGCGAAACCCCGTTCCCGGTTTCGCACGCCGATCAGGTCGGCTAAGCCTGCCCGCCATGATCACGCCGATCCTGATGCTGGGCGCGGGCCGCATGGGCGGGGCCATGGTCGAGGGCTGGCGCGCCGCGGGCGCGTTCGATCCGGCGGAGCTGATGATCCGCGATCCTCTACCCGGTCCGGCGGCGCTGGCCGCGGAGGCCGCTGGCGCGGTCCTGAACCCGCCCGACGCGGCGCTCGCCAAGGCCAAGACGGTGATCCTGGCGGTCAAACCCCAGGTGTGGCGCGAAGCCGCCGCCGAAGCCGCGCCCTGGCTGGGATCGGGCGCGGTCATCGTCTCCATCGCCGCGGGCGTCAGATCCGCCGACATCGCCCGCGAGTTCGGCGGTCGCTGCGTGGCGCGCGTGATGCCGACGACCGCCGCCGCCATCGGCCAGGGGACGGCCAGCGTCTACGCCGACGATCCGGCGGCCATGGCCCGCGCGCATGCCCTCTTCGAGCCGCTGGGGGCGGTGGTCGACCTGGCGGACGAAGCGCTGATGCATGCCGCCACCGCCGTCTCGGGCTCGGCGCCGGCATATCTCTATGCGTTCATCGAGGCGCTGGAGGCGGCCGGTGTCTCGGCTGGGTTGTCGACAAAGGAGGCCCAGACCCTGGCGCGCTCAACGCTCACCGGCGCGGCGGCCCTCCTGAACCACAGTGGCGACGATCCGGCGGAGCTGCGCCGGCAGGTCACCTCGCCTGGCGGGACCACCCAGGCGGCGCTGGACGTGCTGTTCGCCGACGCCGGCCTGCCGGCCCTGCTGCGCGACGCCGTGGCGGCGGCCGTTCGCCGGTCGAAGGAACTCGGAAGCTAGCTCCGCCGCCAGGTCTGGGCCTGGCAGACCACCAGCACGCAGCCCTCGACCTTCAGCGTGCCGTCGGGATTGACCGAGATCTTGCTGTCATAGGTCTTGCCGCTGTTGGGATCGTAGATCTTGCCGCCCGTCCAGCGACCGGGGGCCGCAGGCTTGAAGTCGCGGATCATCGGCAGGCCCAGGATCGGGCGCTTGCGCAGCGCCGGATCGGGGTTGTTGGCGTCGGTGGCCTTGGCGTCCGCGGGGTTCTTCAGCCACGAAACGGTCCCGCACATCTTCACGGGCTGGGCGGCGCAGGGCGCGATGCGCACCCTGGCCGTGCCGCCCTGGGTGAGCCACTCGCCCTCGACGGGGTCGGCGGCAAGGGCCGGGGCGGCGGACAGAGCGAGGGCGGCAACGGCGAGGAGGGTGGCGCGCATGAGAAATCCCCTGAGGCGTGACAGCCGCCAGCTTTGCTACGGCCCCTGAACGGTGGATGAACCCGGTTATCCGGGCAATCGTATGACCGCCCGCAGGCCGCCCAGCGGCGAGCGGTCCAGCACGATGTCGCCGCCGTGGCCGCGGGCCACGTCGCGGGCGATGGCGAGTCCGAGGCCGACGCCCTTGACGTTCTGGTTCCGGCTGTCGTCCAGGCGGGCGAAGGCCTTGAACGCCTCCTCGCGACGCTCGGCCGGGATGCCGGGGCCATCGTCGTCCACCACGATCTCGACGCCGCCAAGGGCCCCGCGGCGGGCCTCCACCGTGACCCGGTCGCCGTGCGCGGCGGCGTTCATGACGAGGTTGGAGACCGCCCGCTTGAGGGCGCTGGGCCGGGCGGTCGCGCTAAGGTCGGGATCGGCTGCGACCTGGACCTCCGCGCCAAGGGTGCGCGCGCCCTCGCTGACCGCCTCGATGAGCGGGCGCAGCGCCACGGGTTCCGGCGTCTCGCCCCCCTCGCCGCGGGCGAAGGCGAGGTACTCGTCGATCATGTGCTCCATCTCGGAGAGATCCCGCTTCATCTCCGCCGTGCGGCTGTTCGGCTCGGCCAGCGCCAGGGCGAGCTTCAGGCGGGTGAGGGGGGTGCGCAGGTCGTGGCTCACCGAGGCCAGGAGCGCCGTCCGCTGCTCGATATGCCGCTGGATCCGGGCGCGCATGTCGAGGAAGGCGGAGGCGGCGCGGCGGACCTCCTTGGCGCCGTGGGGCCGGAAGGCGGGCACGTCAACGCCCCGCCCGAACGCCTCGGCCGCGTTGGCCAGCCGTTCTATGGCGCGGACCTGGTTGCGGATGAAGAGGACGGCCACGGCGGTGAGCAGCACCGTCGCCACGGTCATCCAGAGTACGAAGATGTGCCCCTGGGTCGCGAAGGCCCGGTCCCGCGGCGCCAGGACCCGCATGACGCCGCCGGGGACCGCCACGCGTATGTCGACGTAGGCAGGGTAGCGTGTGGTGTCGAACCAGAACGGCGCGTCGATCCGCTCGGAGAGCGCCCGGTCCAAAGAGCGGTCGATGGGCGCGAAGAAGGGCTCCAGGGGCGCGGGCGGATCGCGGCGACGGGCGGGCAATTCGCGGCCGGGCTGCAGCGCGATGGAGAGGCTCATGGACTCCTCGGCCCGCTCCGACAGCCGGGCGAACGCCTCCGGGCGCGGGTCGTCCTTGTAGCTCTCCACGGCCCAGGCGATGTCGCCGGCCAGTCCCTCCGACAGGCGGCTGGTCACCGTCTGCCAGTGGGCGTCGAAGAACACCCAGGTGACCGCGATCTGCATCAGCGCGACCGGCAGGATGATGATCAGCAGCGATCGGCCGAACAGCGTGCTGGGCAGCCGCCGCTTCAGCCAGCGCATGAAGACGCGGGTCGAGGAGGGGAGCTTCATCAGTCCGGCGCCAGGCGGTAGCCGACGCCGCGCACGGTCTGGAGGTAGCGGGGGGTCTTGGGGTCGTCCTCGATCTTGCGGCGCAGGCGCGTGACCTGGACGTCCACGGCGCGGCCGGAGGGGTCGACCGACCCGCGCGCCAGTTCCAGACGGTCCACCGCCTCGTGCGGCGTCCGGGCGAGCTGACGCAGGAGCGTGACTTCGGCTTCGGTCAGGCGGATCGCCTCGCCGGCGCTGGTGAGTTCGCCGCGATCCGCGTCGAAGACGCAGCGGCCCAGCGAAAGCGGACCGCCGTTCGCCGGCTTGTCGGCGGCGCGGCGAAGGATCGCCTCGATGCGCAGCAGCAGCTCCTCGGGTTCGAACGGCTTGCCGAGATAGTCGTCGGCGCCCAGCTTCAGGCCCTCGATCCGGTCACCGGCGTCGGACTTGGCCGTCAGCATCAGCACGGGGGTGCGGCCGGCGGCGCCGCGCTGTTCGCGCAGCCATCGGGTCAGCGAGAACCCGTCCTCGCCGGGCATCATCACGTCGAAGACGGCAAGATCGAAGTCCAGCGTGGCCAGCAGCCGGCGGGCCGGGGCGCCGCCGGCCGCGGCGGTCACCCGGAAGCCGGCCCGGGTCAGATACTCCTTTAGGAGGTCGCGGATCCGGTCGTCGTCGTCCACGACCAGAAGATGCCGCGCCCGCACGGGCGCATCCGAAAGCGTCATGGACCTCCTCCGCCGGCGGGCGCAATTCGCATCCGACCGCCGGCCATGGCCGACAATATGGCGCGCGCCGCGGCCTCGGCGTCCAGCCCGTCGTCCAATTCGTTTGACGTGACGCTGCGCGGCGGGTTCAAGAGGCGCATCTGAAAGGAGGTCCTTCCCCCATGTCCCTGGTTCCCTTCGACGATCGCGACGGTTGGATCTGGCTGGACGGCCAGTTCGTGCCCTGGCGCGAGGCGAAGGTGCACGTCCTCACCCACGGTCTGCACTACGCGTCGGCGGTGTTCGAGGGCGAGCGGATGTACGGGGGGGAGATCTTCGAGCTGACGGCGCATACCGAGCGTCTCTTCAAGTCCGCGGAGATCCTGGACTTCGAGATTCCTTTCACCGTCGCGCAGATCGACCAGGCCTGCAAGGACACCTGCGCCAAGAACGGGCTCACCGACGCCTACGTCCGGCCGATCGCCTGGCGCGGCTCGGAGATGATCGGGGTCTCGGCCCAGATGACGAAGATCCATGTGGCGATCGCCGTGTGGGAGTGGCCCAGCTACTTCAGCCCCGAAGAGAAGGCCAAAGGCATCCGGATGACCTGGGCGAAGTACAAGCGCCCGAGCCCGGAGACCGAGCCGGTGCACGCCAAGGCCACCGGCCTCTACATGATCTGCACCATCTCCAAGCACGCCGCGGAGAAGGAGGGCTACACCGACGCCATGATGCTCGACTACCGCGGCTACGTCGCGGAGAGCACCGGGTCGAACGTGTTCTTCATCAAGGACGGCGTGATCCATACGCCGACGCCCGACTGCTTCCTGAACGGCATCACGCGCCAGACGGTGATCCGCCTGGCCAAGGACAAGGGCTTCGAGGTGGTCGAGCGCCACATCAAGCCGGAAGAGCTGTCGGGCTTCACCGAGTGCTTCGTGGTCGGCACCGCCGCCGAAGTGACTCCGGTCAGCGAGATCGGGGAGTTCCGGTTCAAGCCAGGCAATATCTCCCTGAGCCTGATGGACGACTACGCAAAGCTGGTCCGGCGGCAGCTGGTCGCGGCCTGATGTTCCCCCCCTGCGCAGCGGGGGAGGAATTCAGCTAAGCCAGCACGGCGTAGGGGCGCGGATAGGCCTCGCCGCGGCTCAGGTAGACCAGTCCGATGATGCAGCGGACGGCGAACCAGACCGCCGCCACGCCCCATATCAGGCCTGCCAGCGCCATGATGGGAAAGCCGATCAGGATCACCGTCAGCACGGCGCCTATGGCGAAGAGGATGCCGCCCACGATCCCGCCTACGATGGCCAGGACGAGGCCGATCCAGAAGGTCCGGATCAGGAAGGTGTAGTGCGTCCGCATGATGGGACCGGCGGTCCCCTGTTGGATGTGCGCGATGATCACGCCGATGATCGCGGTGAGGCCGCCCGTAATGAAGGCGGCGAGATACAGGGCGTAGCAGACGATCGGCATCGTCGTGTCTTCGCGCACGCCGTAGTCCACTTGGTCGCTCATCGCAGCTCTTGGTCCTCCAGCCCGACAGCGGGTTCAGGGAGAAGATGGACCCGGCGTGACGTCGCGAAAAGCGGTCACCGCGTTACAAATTGCTCACCCGCGCTCGACGACGATCTCAACGCCGGCGCCGACGGCATGCGGGGCGAGCGCCAGGGGCTTCTCGATCCGGACCCGGGCGCGGGAGACGCGCTCGTCCTCCAGGCAGCGGTTGGCCAGGCGGTGGGCGAAGGTCTCTACCAGGTCGACATGGCCCTCGGCGGCCAGGGCCTGGGCGGCGGCGAGAATGGTCTCGTAGTTCACCGTCTCGGCCAAGCGGTCGGAGGCGTTGGTGGGGACGTCCAGCTCGACGTCGACGATGAGCGGCTGCACGCGGCCGATCTCGTGGCGGTACACGCCGATCTCGGCCTGGACCTGTAGGCCGGTGACGAAGACGCGGCTGGCTGCGAGCGTGCTCATGAGAGGTGCTGCCCCGAGTCCACGGCGATCATTTGGCCGGTCACCGCAGAGGCGTCGATCAGGTAGCGCAGCGCCTCGCCGATCTGGCCAGGGTCGACCGGGCGGCCGAGCAGGGTGGCGGCGGCCTCGGCCTCGAAAGCGGCGGCGTCCTGGTGGATGGAGGCCAGCGTCGGCCCTGGGCCGATCCCATTTACCCGGATGCGCGGCGCGAGCGCCTGGGCCAGCATGCGCGTCGCTTCCCAGAGCGCGGCCTTGGAGAGGGTGTAGGAGAAGAAGTCAGGGCCCGGGCGCCACACCCGCTGGTCCAGGACGTTGACGATAAGCCCCTCGCGGTCGGCGGGCAGCCGGCGGGCGAAGGCCTGGGCCAGCACCAGCGGCGCGCGCAGGTTGGTCTCCATGTGGAGGTCCCAGGAGGCCCGGTTCATGTCGGAGAAGGCGTCCTGCTCGAAGACGGACGCGGAATTCACCAGCAGGGTGACCGGCCCCAGTTCGCCTTCGGCCTCGCCCACGAGGGCGACGGTGGCGCTTTCCTTGCGCAGGTCGCAGGTGAGGAGGGCCGCCTTGCGGCCGTGGCCGCGGACCTCGCCGGCGGCGGCTTCGGCGTCGTCGTCGATCTGGCGGACGTGGATGGCCACGTCATAGCCGGCTCTCGCAGCCGTCGCCGCCAGCACGCGGCCCAGTCGCCGCGCGCCGCCCGTCACCAGTGCTGCGCCGCGGCTGGCCATCCTCAGGGCGTCAGTCGAAGCGGCCGAACTCGAAGCGGTTCAGCGCCGCCAGGACGGCGAGGAAGACGAGGATCTGCACGATGCCGCTCATGGGGCCTCCAGGGACGCTTGTGGGCCCGGCTTTAGCGATGCGCCCGCCATTGCGCAATCCGCGGACGGTTCTGAGGCCCTGACGCCGCGTCGGGGCTTCCCCAGTTAACGCCGATCACTAAAATGAATGTTTGAAGGGACGGGCCTGACGCCCTACCCCGCAACGACAAGGTCGCCAGGAGGACGTCATGCGCGAGTACCTCAAGTTCTACATCGATGGGCAGTGGGTCGATCCGGCCGAAGGCGTGAAGACGCTGGACGTCATCAATCCCGCGACCGAAGAGGTCTGCGGCAAGATCGCGATGGGGTCGGCAGCCGACGTGGACAAGGCCGTGAAAGCCGCGCGCAAGGCGTTCGAGAGCTGGAGTCAGACCAGCCGCGAGGAGCGCCTGGAGGTGCTGGGCCGCATCCTGGCCGAGTACCAGAAGCGCTTCGGCGACCTCGCGACGGCGGTCACCGAGGAAATGGGGGCCCCGGCCAGCCTGGCCCAGCGCGCGCAGGTGCCGATCGGCATGGCCCACCTGGCCACGGCCGCCGAGGTGCTGAAGACCTTCAAGTTCGAGGAAGACCGCGGCCCGACGATGATCGTCAAGGAGCCGATCGGCGTCTGCGGCTTCATCACCCCCTGGAACTGGCCGCTGAACCAGATCGTCTGCAAAGTCGCGCCTGCCATCGCGACCGGTTGCACGATGGTGCTGAAGCCGTCGGAAGTGGCCCCGTTCAGCGGGCACATCTTCGCTGAGATCATGCATGCGGCGGGCGTGCCGGCGGGCGTGTTCAACCTGGTGCACGGCGACGGCCCGAACGTGGGCGCAGCCATCTCCAGCCATCCGGACGTCGACATGGTGTCGTTCACCGGCTCGACCCGCGCCGGCGTCGAGGTGGCCAAGGCGGCGGCCCCGACGGTCAAGCGCGTGGCCCAGGAGCTGGGCGGCAAGAGCCCGAACATCGTCCTGGACGACGACGCCTTCGCCAAGGGCGTGGCGCGCGGCGTCTCCACCATGATGACCAACTCGGGCCAGTCCTGTAACGCGCCCTCGCGCATGCTCGTGCCGAAGACGCGCATGGACGAGGCGATCGCCGTGGCCCGCGAGACGGCCGCTCAGGTGACAGTCGGCGATCCGAACGGCAACGCCCAGCTCGGTCCCGTGGTGTCCAAGGTCCAATGGGACAAGATCCAGGGCCTGATCCAGAAGGGTATCGACGAGGGCGCCACCCTCGTCATCGGAGGCACGGGGCGTCCCGAGGGCCTGGACAAGGGCTACTATGTGAAGCCCACGGTCTTCGCCAACGTCACCAACGACATGACCATCGCCCGGGAAGAGATCTTCGGCCCGGTGCTGGCGATCCTGGGCTACGAGACGGTCGAAGAGGCCATCAAGGTCGGCAACGACACCGAGTACGGTCTGGCCGCCTACGTCCAGGCCGCGGACCTCGACAAGGCGCGGAAGGTCGCCGCGAAGCTGCGCGCCGGCCAGGTGTCGATCAACGGCGGCGGCGGCGACATGACCGCCCCGTTCGGCGGCTACAAGATGAGCGGCAACGGGCGCGAGTGGGGCGACTACGCCTTCCACGAGTTCCTGGAGACCAAGGCGATGCTCGGCTACGCGCCGAAGCAGGCCGCAGAGTAACCGGACTGGCGATCGGGCCCGGCCGAGGCTGGGTCCGATCGCCGGATCGCCCGGGAGCGGCGTCCCGTGACCTGGCGGCGTGATCGGACCGTGTCGGACGTCTCGAGGGACCGTGGCGGAAGGTCGAAAAGGCGCTGGTGGCGCAAGCGGTGAGATCGCCTCTCCGCTCTCCGGCGTCCTTGCGGCCTTGGCGCAGGCGCCGATCGGCGTTGCGATCTTCGACCGCGAGATGCGTTACCTGGCGGCGTCCCGCCAGTTCCTGATCGACCAGGGTCTTCCCGGCGATACGCCGCTCGTGGGGCGGCTGCATTATGACGTCTTCCCAGAGGTTCCGCAGAGGTGGCGGGACCTGCACGCCCAGGTTCTCGCCGATGGGCGGTCCCGAAGCCACGAGGCGGACCCCTACCTGGATCGCCATGGCCAGCACGAGTGGATCCGCTGGTCGCTCGCGCCGTGGCGGGACGAGACCGGCGCCGTCGGCGGGGTCGTGCTCTATACCGAGGTCGTGACGGCCGCCGTGTCGGCCCGGCTGCGCCTCGAGGCGGCGGAATCCCGCTATCGCGCGGTCTTCGACCAGGCGGCGGTGGGGATCGCCCGCATCTCGCCGACCGGCGATTTCCTGGAGGTGAACGACCGCTTCTGCGCCATCACGGGCTATGGCCGCGAGGATGTCGCACAACTGACGTTCGAAAAGATCACTCATCCGGACGACCTGGCCGGGGATGTGGCCCAGGTGCGGCGGGTGCTCGCCGGGGAGATCAGCACCTATTCCCTGGAGAAGCGCTACCTGAAGAAGCAGGGCGGCGCGGTCTGGGTGAACCTCACCGTGACAATCGTGCGCGATCGGGAGGGGCGGCCGGATTATTTCGTCTCGATCATCGAGGATATAGGGGCCCGCAAGGGCGCCGAGGCGGCGCAGAAGCGCCAGCAGGCCCAGTTGCGGCTGCTCCTCAACGAGCTCAACCACCGGGTGAAGAACACCCTGGCGACGGTGCAGTCGATCGCGGCCCAGACCCTTCGCGCCGAGAGCGACCCGGCGGCGGCTTACGCCAAGTTCGAGGCGCGCCTGCTAAGCCTGTCGCAGGTGCACGAAGTGCTGACTCGGGAGCATTGGCACGGTGCGGCGCTGCGCGAGGTTGCCGAGCGGGCGCTCAGGCCCTTCACGGCGGTGAGTTCGGGCCAGATTGGTATCGAGGGGCCGGATGTGTGGCTGCCGCCTGCCGCAGTGCTCACGGTGGCCCTGGTCCTGCACGAACTGGCCACCAACGCGGCGAAGTATGGAGCCCTGACGGTCGATCAGGGTCGGGTCGACTTCCGATGGTCGTTCCAGCCGGAAGACCGGCGGCTGCGGTTGACCTGGACCGAAGCCGGGGGACCGCCTGTGAGCCCGCCGAGGCGGCAGGGTTTCGGATCCCGGCTCATCGAGCGGAGCTTCCGAGGCGACCTCAGGGGCACGGTCGCGACACGTTACGAACGTAGAGGCGTGACGTGCGACATGGAGGCGACGCTGCCGGCGCCCGTGGAAACGGCCGACCTCTTCGGCGAGGCCTGACCGTGGCGCAGGTCACGTCTCGGCGGATCGCCGGCCGCCGCTGAGGGCCAGCAACGCCAGGCCGAGCGCCGCCGAGGCGAGGGAGCCCAGCATCACCCCGGCCCGGATCTGGTCCGCGCTCGCCGGGTCCGCCCCCGCAGGCGCGAGCGCTCCCACGTAGAGACTGAGGGTGAAGCCGATCCCGCACAGACCAGCCGCCGCAAGGAGTTCCAACCAGCGCGCGCCAGTCGGGCGGCGGGCCCACTTGAGCGCAATCGCCAGCGCCGTGGCGCCGAAGACGCCGGCGGGTTTGCCGAGGAACAGCGCCAGGGCCACGCCCCAACCGGCCGATCCCAGCACGTCCCCGCCGAGGGCGACGGAGAAGCCGGCGGCCGTGAAGGCGAACAGCGGCAGGACCAGGAACATGACGTACGGGTGCAGGGCCTCCAGGGTCTCGTCCAGCACGCCCCGGCCGCCGGCGCGTTTGGGTTCGAGCGGCAGGCAGAAGGCGACGGCGACCCCTGCGAGCGAAGGGTCGACTCCCGACTTCAGGGTGAAGGCCCAAAGGAGGAGGCCGCCTACGGCCCAGAAGCTGTAAGGCGCGGCGCGCCAGCGCGACATCGCCACGAGCACAGCCGTCGTCACCGCCGCGCAGGCCAGCATCGGGAAGCGCAGATCCTCGGTGAACAGCAGGGCGACGAGCGCGACGACGGCGAGTTGGCTGGCGAGGGCGACGCTGAGCAGAAAGGTCCGCAGGCTAGGGGGAATCCGCGGCCCGGCCGCGGCCAGCGCCGCCAGGGCGACCGCGGTGTCGGTCGCGGTCGCGGCCGGCCAACTTGCGAGTTGTCCGCCATCGCCGATGTTGAAAACCAGGTAGATGAGGGCCGGGACCGCCAGGCCGCCGGCGGCGGCAAGCAGCGGCAGGGGAAGCCGCCGCGGGTTGGAGAGCTCGCCGCGCAGGATCTCGCGCTTCATCTCCAGCCCCAGCAGGAAGAAGAAGATCGGCATCAGTCCGGTGGAGACCCATAGTCTCACCGACATCTCCTCCGCGAAGGGACCGATGCGGACAGGGACGCCCCGGTCGACGAAGGCGTGGTAGGCGCCGGCCCAGGGCGAATTCGCCCAGGCGATCGCCAGGAGGGCGGCGGCGGCCAACAGCAGGCCCGCGCCGGCCTCGGTCTTCAGGAACTCGAGCCTGGGACGCGTCGACATGGCTGCTGCCTTACAAACGGAGCCGCCCGGCCTCCAGCGGATTCGGCTGGCGCGTGTCAGGCCCGCGACTATGGTGACGCGCCGACAGACCGAACATTCGAAGGGAGACGCGCATGAGACTGTCCAGGCCGCGGATCGCGCCGCTGAGCGACGCCGAGCTTTCGTCCGAGCAGGCGGAGGCGCTGCAGGCTTTTCGGCCCGGCCCGGTGCTCAACATCTTCCGGACGCTGGCGCGGGCGCCGAAGGCGCTGACCCGCTTCAATGCGTGGGGTGGCTACGTCCTGTCCCGGCGCAACGACCTGCCAGAGCGGGAGCGTGAGATCGTGATCCTGCGGACGGGCTTCCTGTGCCGATCGGGGTACGAGTTCACCCAGCACACCCGAATCGGCCTGCAGTCCGGGCTGACGACGGACGAGATCGAGCGCATCAAGCGCGGCGCCGACGCGGGCTGGAGCGCGGCGGACGCGGCCTTGATCCGCGCGACCGACGAACTGCACGCCGACCAGTTCATCACCGACGCCACCTGGGCCGAACTTGGTCGGCATTTCTCCGAGAAGCAGTGCATGGACGTGGTGTTCACCACCGGCCAGTACACCCAGGTGTCCATGATGCTGAACACCTTCGGGGTGCAGCTCGACGAGGGCCAGACCCTCGACCCAGAACTGAAGGCCTACTGACGTGGCCGGGCGGCTCGAGGGCAAGGCCGTGGTGGTGGTCGGCGCCGGCCAGACGCCCGGCGAGACCCTGGGCAACGGCCGGGCGATGGCGATCCTCTTCGCCCGCGAAGGCGCGCAGGTGCTTTGCGTCGACCGAATCGCCGAGCGGGCAGAGGAGACGGCTGCGATGATCGTGGCCGAGGGCGGCTCTGGCAGCGCGCTCGCCGCCGACATCACCCGGGCCGAGCATTGCGAGGCCATCGTCGGCGAGGCCGTGGCGCGGATGGGCCGGCTGGACATCCTGGTCAACAACGTCGGCATCGGCGGCGGGGACGCGCCGGCCCACAAGGTGGAAGAGGCGGCCTTCGATCGTATCCTGTCGGTGAACCTCAAGGGGACCTGGCTGGTGACGCGGGCGGCGCTGGCGGTGATGCGGGAGCAGCACGGCGGGGCGATCGTCAACATCTCGTCGCTGGCGGCGAAGGCCGGCGGAATCCAAGTGGCCTACGAGGTCTCGAAGGCCGCCGTGAACCGCCTGACCACGAGCGTGGCGCAGTCGCAGGCGCGCTACGGCGTCCGCTGTAACGCTGTCCAGCCGGGCCTGATGGACACGCCGATGGCGGTCGCCGGCATTGCCGGGGCCAGCGGCCGGACGCCGGCCGAGGTCCGCGCCGAACGCGACGCGCGCGTACCGCTGGGCGGGCGCATGGGCACGGCCTGGGACACCGCCTATGCGGCGCTGTTTCTCGCGTCCGACGAGGCGAAGTTCATTTCCGGGGCGATCCTGCCGGTGGACGGCGCAATGGGGGTTCGGATCGGCTGACCACGGCGGGCGTGCCGACCGCCGGCCGCAGGGTCGACCAGACGCCGCTGGGGCCTGGGCGTGGCGGTGGCGCGTCCTTGTCCTCTGACCGTTCCTCGCGCGCCAGGCGCAGCAGATGGGCCTTGGCGATCATGTTGGCGGTGATCGGCGCCGTCAGGAACAGGAAGAAGGTGATGAGGAGCTCGTGGGCCGAGGAACTCTCGGTGAACACAGGGAAATAGAGCATCGAGGCCAGAAGGCAGCCGCCGACGCCCAGCGTCGTGGCCTTGGTCGGCCCGTGCAGGCGCATCATCAGGGTTGGCAGCTTCAGGAGCCCCAACGAGCCCACGACGGCGAACAGGCCACCGGCGACAATCAGGGCGGAGATGACGATTTCGGCGAGCTGGGTCATGTCGGGCCTACTCGATGATGTCGCCGCGCAGAATGAACTTGCAGTACGCCACGGTGGACAGGAACCCCACCATGGCGAACAGCAGCGCCGCCTCGAAGTAGGTCGCGCTGCTCTCGCGGATGCCGAACAGGATGATCAGCGCGATCGCGTTGATGACCATGGTGTCCAGGGCCAGGATGCGGTCGGCCGAGCTGGGCCCGCGCACCAGCCGCGCCAGGCTGAGAAGCAGGGCCGCGATCACGCAGGCGAAGCCGAAGGTCAGGGCGTAGCCGATCATTCGAAGATCTCCTTCAGGCGGGCCTCGTACCGGCGCTTGATCCGGGCCACCGCCAGGTCCGGCTCGGGCTCGTGCAGGGCGTGGATGAGCAGAGCGGAGCCGTCGTCGGCCACGTCGCAGCTCACGGTGCCGGGCGTAAGGGTGATCGTGCCGGCCAGGGCGGTGATGGCTTCCGGAGCCCGCAGGTCGAGCGGCACGCTTATCCAGGTGCTGCGCAGCTGTCCGGCGCGGCGGAACAGGATCAGATAGGCCACCTGGAGATTGGCCACGAAGATGTCCCAGAGCACGATCAGCAGATACGCGCCCGCCCGCCGACCGAGACGGACCCGCGGGACGCCCGGCCAGTAGCGGCTGGTGGCCATGGGGATCGCGACGCCGAGTACGACCGCGACCAGCAGGCCGCCCACGCTAAACGCGTTGAGCAGCAGCATCCAGACCGCGATCAGCGTGACCGTGAGGAGCGGGTGGGGCAGGACCTTCTTGAGCATCCGTTCCCCCTTAAGGCGCTGTGGCGGCCGACCGGGGGCCGAGCACTGCGTCGATGTAGGGCTGTGGCGCCAGGAGCTGGCCCGCGGCCTCGTCGAGATAGGTCATGACCGGCGCGGCGGCCACCGACAGCGCGACCAGGCCGGCCAGCGGCGCGGCGGCCACGCCAATCAGCCAGGCCGGACGCTGGGCCGGCCGCGTCTCGATGAGCCCTGCCTCGCCGGCGCTGCGCCAGAAGAGCAGGCTGCCGGCCCGCGCGAACGCGACGATCATCAGCGCGCTGGTCCCCAGGACGAAGGTCCATATCCACGGTCCTTGCGGCGCCGCCGCAACGGCCTGAAGGATCGCCAGCTTGCCGAGGAAGCCGGAGAGCGGCGGCAGGCCCACCATCGCCACCGCCGCGGCCAGGAACAGGGCGGCGATCCAGTCCTGGTGGGCGAACATGGGAGCCGGCTCCAGGGTGTCTCCGTGCCGTTGGCGGCGCTGGGCGACGAGGTCGGCCGTCAGGAACAGGGCGGCGGCGGTTAGGGTGGAGTGGACCAGGTAGTAGAGCGTCGCGCCGGCGCCCGCCTCGGTGAACACCGATGCGGCCGCCAGCAGGGTCCCCATGGAGGCCACGACGCTGAATGCGGCGAGGCCGCGCAGGTCGCGGGCGGCGACGACGCCGAGTGTTCCCACCGCCAGGGTGACGAGGCCGCCCCAGAACAGCCACGGAGCCGGCGCCCAGGCCCCTGGGTCGGCGTGGTCGCCGAACATGAGGCTGCCCATCCGCAGGATCGAATAGGCGCCGACCTTGGTCATGATCGCGAAGAGCGCGGCGACGGGCGCGGCCGCGGCCGCGTAGGTGCGCGGCAGCCAGAAGTGCAGCGGCACGATCGCCGCCTTGAGGGCGAACACCACCAACAGCAGCAGGCCGCCGGCGGTCAGGAGTGCGCGATCGCCCGGCGGGGCGGCGGCGCTGCGCACGGCCAGATCGGCCATGTTGAGCGTGCCGGCGGCGCCGTAGAGGATCGCGACCGACACCAGGAAGAGCGCCGAGCCGGCCAGATTGATCACCACGTATTGCAGCCCGGCCCGCAGGCGCTCGGCGCCCGCTCCGTGCAGCATGAGGCCGTAGGAGGCGATCAGCAGGACCTCGAAGAAGACGAAGAGGTTGAAGAAGTCGCCGGTCAGGAAGGCGCCGTTCAGCCCCAGGATCTGGAACTGGAAGAGGGCGTGGAAGTGACGTCCGCGGGTGTCCAGTCCGCCCATGGCGTAGGCCGCGACGACGGCGGCCAGTACGCTGGTGAGCAGGACCATGGCGGCCGAGAGGCGATCCAGCACCAGGACGATCCCGAACGGCGCCGGCCAGTCGCCCAGCTCGTAGACCTGGGGCGGGCCTGCCTGGGCCGTCGCCACCAGCCCGATCGCGACGGCCAGGACCGCGGCCACCGAGAGGCCCGAGAGCGCCCGGGCGAGCGGCAGGTGATGCCGCGCCGACAGGATGATCAGCGGCGCGATGAAGGCCGGCAGCAGGATCGGGGCGATGATCCAGTGGTTCATGCGGCCGGCTCGTCGGGGTCGGGGCGATCGTCCACGCGGTCGGAGCCGGTTTCGAGGTACGCGCGCAGGGCAAGGACGACGGTGAGCGCCGTCATGCCGAAGGAAATCACGATGGCGGTGAGCACCAGGGCCTGAGGCAGCGGGTCGGTATAGCCCTCGGCGGCCTTGTCGAGGACCGGGGGGCGGTCCACCACCAGCCGGCCGCTGGCGAAGAGCAGCACGTTCACGGCGTTGGAGACGAGCGCCAGGCCCAGGACCACAGGGAAGGCGCGGGCCCGAAGCATCAGGTAGACGCCGGTGGCGGTCATGACGGCGACGGCGCTGGCCACCAGGAGCTCGACGCTCATCATGGGGTTCGCCTCCGGCGCGGGCGCGCGGTGTAACGGTCCATGGGCTCGTCCGACAGTGGTGTCGGATCGGCCTTGTCGAGGACCCGCGCCAACTCGGCGAGGGCCAGCATCACCGCGCCGACTACCGTCAGCAGGACGCCCACGTCGAACAGCATGGCCGTGGCCAGTTCGAACTCTCCGATGCAGGGCAGGTGGAAGTAGTCGAAGGCGCTGGTCAGGAACGGCTTGCCGAACAACAGCGCGCCCAGACCGGTGAAGCCCGCCGTCAGCACGCCCCAACCGATCAGCCCGTGGTGGTCGAGCCGCGCGCGTTGCTGAGCCCAGGCGAAGCCGGACGCCATGTACTGCATCAGGAAGGCGATCGAGACCACGAGGCCGGCGATGAACCCACCGCCCGGCTGGTTATGCCCGCGCAGGAACACATAGGCGGCCACCATCAGGGCCAGCGGCAGCATCACGCGGGTGGCCACGACCAGCATCATCGGGTGCAACTCGCCGGAGCGGATGGGGTCGGCGCGCCATTGTCCGAGCCGCCTCGTCCAGGCGCCCGGCCGGGTCTCCAGCAGGGCGAAGATCCCGAGGGCGGCGATGCAGAGCACGATGATCTCGCCGAAGGTGTCGAAGCCGCGGAAGTCGACCAGGATCACGTTGACCACGTTCGTTCCGCCGCCGCCGGAATAGGCGTTCTCCAGATGCCAGTCCGAGATGCTTTCCGACGGGCGTCGCAAGACGGCCCAGGCGGCGGCCCCCACGCCCAGGCCCGCCAGGCTGGCCAGGGCCACGTCGCGCGTCCGGCGCAGGGTCGAGCTTTCGAGGGGACTCTCCTTCGGCAGGAGATTGAGCGCCAGCAGCAGCAGGATGATGGTCACCACCTCCACCGAGATCTGGGTCAGTGCGAGGTCTGGCGCCGAGAGGTACACGAAGCCGATCGAGATGATCAGGCCGACGATCCCCATCGCGATGAGCGCCAGGAAGCGCCGCCGGTGCAGGGCCGCCACCAGGAGGGCGGCCGTGACGAGCAGCAGCCAGCCCGTCGCCGGACCGGCGGAAAGCGGCAAGAGCTCGCGCGTTCCCGGCTGGTGTTCCGCCGAGAGGAAGCCCGCCAGCCCGACCGTGAGCGCCGTGGCCACCAGCGCCGCCAGGTAACGTTGGAGGGAGGCCGTGTGCAGGGCGGTGGTCACCCGCCCCGAAAGCCCGACGAGCCCCGCGATCGCCGCATCGAAAAGCGGCTTGGCCTCTGGCGTCGGAATGGCCTGCCACGCGCGCGCCGCGGCGGCGTGGCGCCAGTAGAGCAGGGCGCCGCCGGCGAGAGCGATGGCGCTCATCGCCAGCGCCGGCGTGAAACCGTGCCAGATGGCGAGGTGATGGTAGGGCGGCTCGCCGCCGATCACCGCGCCGGACGCCAGTTTGACGACGGCTCCCGCCACGGCGGCGGGGAAGAGGCCGATGAGCACGACGAGGACCGCCAGCACGGCGGGCGGACCCCAGAGGCCCGGCCCGGCCTCATGCGGAGTCTGCGGATAGGTCTCGCGCCGTGGGCCGTGGAAGACGCCGAGCAGGTAGCGGAGCGAATAGGCCGCCGACAGCAGCGCTCCCAGGGTGGCGAGCGCAGGCACGACCCAGGCCTGGCCGGCCCAGGGCGTATGGAAAGCTTCCTGGAGCATCATCTCCTTGGAGAGGAAGCCGTTCAGCAAGGGCGCGCCGGCCATGGACAGGGCGGTAACGGCGGCCAGCGTCGCCGTCACGGGCATGAGCTTCGCAAGCCCGCCCAGGCGGTCGATGTCGCGGGTCCCGACCTCGTGGTCGACGATGCCGGCGGTCATGAAGAGGGCCGCCTTGAAGGTCGCGTGGTTGATGATGTGGAACACCGCCACGAGCGCCGCCATGGGCGTGCCGAAGCCCAGCAGCATCACCATCAGGCCCAGGTGGCTCACGGTCGAATAGGCGAGGATGGCCTTGAGGTCGCGCTTGAACAGCGCCGCGGCGGCGGCCACGACCATCGTCACCAGGCCCGTGGTCGCGATCAGGTAGAACCACAGCTCGGTCCCCGCCAGCGCCGGCCAAAGGCGCGCCAGCAGGAAGACGCCGGCCTTCACCATGGTGGCCGAGTGCAGGTAGGCGCTGACGGGCGTCGGCGCGGCCATGGCGTGCGGCAGCCAGAAGTGCAGCGGGAACTGGGCCGATTTGGCGAAGCAGCCGACCGCCACCAGCGCCAGGATGGCAGGATAGAGCGGCGAGGCCTGGATTACATCGCCGCGCGTCAGGATCTCGCTCAGGTCGTACGAGCCGGCGGCCTGGGCCAGCAGCAGCAGGCCGGCGAGGAGGGCGAGGCCGCCGCCGCCGGTGACGGCCAGCGCCATGCGCGCGCCCTGCCGCGCCTCGGTCGAATGGCGCCAGTAGCCGATGAGTAGGAACGACGAGAGGCTCGTCAGCTCCCAGAAGACCGCCAGGAGCAGGATGTTGTCCGACAGAACGATGCCCAGCATCGCGCCCTGGAAGAGCAGGAGATAGCTGAAGAACCGCCCCATCGGGTCGTTCTTGGCGAGATAGTAGCGGGCGAAGGCGATGATCAGCAGTCCCATCGCCAGGATGAGGGTGGCGAACAGGAAGCCCAGGCCGTCCAGGAAGAAATTGGCGTCCAGACCCGCCATCGGCGCCCAGGCGAACCGGGCGTGGAGGATCTCGCCGCCAAAGACCTGCGGCGCCTTGGAGAGAAGCAGGACCAGCGACGCCAGTGTGACGGCCCCGGCGGAAAGGGCGGCGGCGTCCCGCCCCCTCCGGATGAACAGGGGCGGCAAGAGCGCCCCCATGAACGGGACGAGCACGATCAGCGCCAGGTCCATCGCGGTCCTTCAGTTGCGGCGGTTCGCGGCCCGCCCGAGGCGGGCAGGACTGGCCGCACCCGTTCTGCCCGTCAAGACCAGGCCGGTGCAAATCGTCGTGGGCGGCCGCGCCGCAGACCCGGTTGCTTCCCTGGACTCTGCCTGGCCGATGGTCAGCCGGTCGGATAGCGCTCGAACGTTGGCAGCTCGTGCGCCGTCGCCATCCAAACGATCCGCTCGGCGGTCTGGATCTGGGCCTGCGGCTGCAACTGGTCGGGGTCGTCCAAGGTGGCCGTCTGCACGTCGATCATTCCCGGGAAGATGGCGTCGTTGGTGTAGAAGAGGCCCGTCCCGCACACCTCGCAGAAGTGGCGCCGCCCGTGTTCGGACGAGGCGTAGACGCGGGTCCGTCCCTGGATGCGCACCGAGTCTGCGGGCGCCATGCCCCAGGCGACCATCGGCGCGCCCGCGGAGCGGCGGCAATCGGTGCAATGGCAAAGAGCATGGTGGATCGTCTGGCTCGGCATCTCGTAGGTGACCGCTCCGCAGTGGCAACGTCCCGTCGGCATCGCGTCTCTCCGTGCTGGGTTCTGGCCCCGCACTAGCACGGCCTGCTGACAGGCTCTGGCAGCAGGACTGCACACGGCGCGGCCTACGCTCGCCCGCATCGACAGAGAGCGCCGCGCCCACGCTTGCCCTGCCGGGGCCGGCGGCCTACCCCGGGCGCCATGCCCATCTCCGCCGCCTATCGCCCCGATCCGCAGTTCCCGGCGCTCGGGCCGGAGTTCGCGGACGCCGTCGCGCCCGCTGACTTCCCGCAGACCATCCTGCGCTACCGCAACGACCGGGCGGCGGCCACCGTGGGTCTGGACTCCCTGACGGACGACGAATGGCTGGCCCATTTCGGCCGTTTCCAGCCCCTTCCGGACAATATCGATCCGCCGGTGAGCCAGCGTTACCACGGCCATCAGTTCCGGGTTTACAACCCCGACCTGGGCGACGGCCGCGGCTTCCTGTTCGCCCAACTGCGCGAGGCGGGAACCGGCCGGCTGCTCGATCTGGGGACCAAGGGGTCGGGCCAGACGCCGTGGTCGCGCGACGGGGACGGCCGGCTGACGCTCAAGGGCGGCGTCCGCGAGGCCCTCGCGACGGCCATGCTGGAGGCGCTGGGCGTTCCGACGTCGCGCACCTTCTCTCTCGTCGAGACGGGCGAAGCCCTGGTCCGCGGCGACGAACCCAGCCCGACCCGGTCGGCCGTGCTGGTGCGTCTGTCACACAGCCACGTGCGGTTCGGGACCTTTCAGCGCCACGCGTTCTTCGAGGCGAGGGACCGGCTCACGGCCCTGATCGACCATGTGATCGCGCTCTACTATCCGGCGCTGGCGGGGGCGAGCGACCGGCCGACCGCGCTCCTCGATGCGGTCGTGGAACGCGCGGCGACGCTGACCGCGCGCTGGATGGCCGCTGGCTTCGTGCACGGCGTGCTGAACACCGACAACATGAACGTCACGGGCGAGAGCTTCGACTACGGTCCCTACCGCTTCCTGCCGCACTCCGACCCGAACTTCGTCGCCGCCTACTTCGACCACGCCGGCCTCTACAGCTTCGGCCGCCAGCCCGAAGCGGTGTTCTGGAATCTGCAACAGTTGGCGGGCTGCCTGAGCCTGGTGACGGCGGTCGACCCGCTCATCGAGGTGTTGAACCGGTTCGGGCCGGCGTACCGTCGGGAGTTGACGACAGCGATGCTGGTCCGGCTGGGCGTCCGTCCACAGGGACCGGAGACCGACGCCGCCCTCGTGCAGGCGGGGTTCCGGGCGCTGGCCGAGGGCGGGCCGCGCCTGCGCTGGGAGCCGTTCTTCTTCGACTGGTTCTGCGGCCGCGAGGACCGCGCGATGGCGGGGCCGCGGGGCGCGCTCTACGCCGAGCCGGCCTTCGCCGAGTTCCGCGAGCGCCTGGCGACCTACACGGCCGAGCGGCCCGAACGACTGGATGACGCCTGGTTCGCCCAGCCCGAACCCGAGGAGTTGCTCTACGACCAGATCGAAACGCTGTGGGCCGACATCGCCCAGCGGGACGACTGGACGGCCTTCCGTGCGAAGCTTTCCCGTATCGAGACGGCGCGGGCCGCCTGGGCCCTCTAGAACGTCCGCACGGCTTCGGCGGTCATGATGAGAACGCCGACCAGCGTCGCGACGGCGAGTATGAGATGGCGCATCCTGCGCTCCCCCGTTCCTTCACGGAGGAGTACGCAGCAAGCCCGGCGCCAGATGCGTCGCGGCCAAGCCGGGACGCTCGGCGAGCGTCCCCTCGTCGCGGTCAGCGATCGACCGTCTTGCTGACGACCGTGCCGGCGCCTGCGCCCACGGCCGCGCCGACGGGCCCGCCCACTACGGCGCCGGCGACGGCGCCGGTGGCGGCGCGCTGCTCCACATTGTGCCCGCAGGCGGAGAGGGCGATGGCCGAGGTCGAGGCCAGGAGGGCGACGAGATGTTTCATGGCGGAGTTCCAGGCAGGTTCTGATCGCTGAACAGCAGACTCGCCGCGAGGTTCCATTCAAGCTTGCTCGGCGGCGCAACAAGGTAAACGTACGCGGCCAAAGAACAGTTTAGCGCGCTGTGCAGATTAGTCGCAGTCGAGTGCGAGCAACCGGGAAAAACCTTTTGTTCTCAGGTTTCTGTTGGGAACCGCTGGATCGCGACGACGTTGCCGCGGGCCCCGGCGTTAATGCTGCGGCGCAAAAAAGTGTTGCCAAACGGCCTGCCGGCATTCATACACCCTTCACCATTTGCCGTCGCCGGCCCCACCACGGAACTCGGGGCCAGGCTTGCCGGCGGACGCTGCCAGCATGAGCGGGGGCGACCGGGGCGACACGTGTTGGGGGGGCGGGGCCCCTCGCCGTTGAGGACCGTATCCTTTGAAATTTGTATCGCAGGCACGCGCCGAAGGGCGTGCGCCGATCGGCGCCGCATTGGCGGGCGCAGGCGTTGGTCTGGGCCTGGGCGCACTCTTTCTTGCCGGCGGTATGGCCGGCCACGCCGCCGAACACGCGCGGGCGCAGCGGATCGCCGAGGTTGCGGCCGACGCCTATGCGGGCGCGGCGGCGCTTTCTGAGAGCCGGAGCCAAGGCCTGAGCGTCGGCCTGGCGCGCTACGGCGCGGCGACGAACGGCGATGCGCAGGTGGTGGCTAGCCGCTACGAGACCATTCGCGGGACGGCCGCCGCGCGCCGCCAGTCCGACCTAGATTGCCTGACGCAGGCGATCTACTACGAAGCTCGCGGCGAAAGCGCCCGCGGCCAGGCCGCGGTGGCGCAGGTGGTGCTGAACCGGGTGAAGCACCCGGCCTTTCCTCGCACGGTCTGCGGCGTGGTCTATCAGGGGGCGAGCCGTAAGGCCTGCCAGTTCAGCTTCGCCTGCGACGGATCCATGAACCGCCGCCGCGAAGCCGCGGCGTGGAAGCGCGCCCGCGACCTGGCGAAACGCGCCCTGGCCGGCGCCCTCGGCGCAGAGGTCGGTTCGGCGACGCATTTCCACACGACGGCGGTCTCTCCCGCCTGGGCCCCGCAGATGCTGCGCGTGGCCAGTGTGGGCACGCACATCTTCTACAAATTCGCGCCTCGCCGGGCCAAGGCCCAGCCGGAGGCGGAGCCCGCGCCGCTGGTGCTGGCCTCGGCCGCAGCGGTGGACGCCGCCGACCTGAGGGTCGTGCCGGCGCTCGCGCTCGAGAAGGTCGCCGAGGCCTCGCTGGAAGCCAAGCCGGCCGCCGCGTCCGCGGAGGCGGGGGCCGCCCAGCCTGCAGAGGGCAAGGCGGTGAAATCCGGCCCTGCGAAGCCGTCGCCGGCGGCCGCGGCGGCGAAGGCTGCCCCCGAGACGCCCGTCCGCAAGGCGTCGTCCGCCAACGCCGCCGCCCCGGTGGCGACCGACGCCGCTGCGCTCACAGCGCCTCGACCTGCCGCGCAAGCCGCCTCCTGACGAACTTCGGGACCAGCCGGTACAGGAAGCTGATGCGGCGGGCCTCCGCGCCCACCAGGTGGTGCAGGCGCGGCCGGCCATGCACGGCGTCCCAGATGGCGTCGGCCACGATGTCCGCCGGATAGACGGCCATCTTCTGCTCGCGCAGCGAGACGCGAAGGTCCTCGTTGTCAGAGAACCGCGCCTTGTCCAGCAGCGAGGTCTCGATGAACCACGGCAGGATGCAGCGGACGCCGACGCCCACCCGGGCGAACTCGCTCTCCAGGGCTTCGGACAGGCCGCGGACCGCGAACTTTGTGGCGGCGTAGACGCTCAACCGTGGCGGCGCCACCAGGCCGGCCACCGAGGCCACGTTGACGACCACGGCGCCCGGCGTCGCGGCCAGGAGTTCGAACGCCGCCTGGCACCCGTTCAGAACCCCCTTCAGGTTGACGTCCACCTGCAGGTCGACCTCGTCCGGCGTCTGGGTCTCCAGATAGCCGCCCTTGGCGACGCCCGCGTTGTTCAGGAGGACGTCCAGGCGTCCCTCGGTGGCCTTGGCGAAGGCGGCGAGCTCGCGCTTCCAGCCGCTGCGGTGACGAACGTCCAGGCTGCACGTGACGCCGTTCTCGGAGCCGATCTCCTCGATCGCCGCCGCTAGGCCCTTGGCGTCGATGTCGGCGAGGCCCACGAACCAGCCGTGCGCCGCAAACCGCTTCGCGGTCGCCAGGCCGATGCCGCTCGCCGCGCCCGTGATGAAGATCGCCCGTCGGCCGCCGGCCTGCGCCTTGCCGCTTGCCGCCATCCCTGAGTCCCCCTGAAGCTCGAATTAGAGCGCCTGCGCTCGGCCGGAGCAAATCGGATGACAGACAACGCCCGTCAGCACCTCGCCCACCAGCTGCTCGCCACCGACTACGACAAGCTGACCGCCATCCAACGAAGCGTGATCGATCTGATCGTCAACGAGGAGCCGAGCGCGGTGAACCCTCGCCTGCGCCAGGACGATCGCACGTTCGGCCAGCGCCTCGCCGACCACGTGGCGGCGTTCGGCGGGTCCTGGGGGTTCATCGTCGGCTTCGCCCTGGCGCTCGGCCTCTGGATGGCCTGGAACATACTGGGCCGTGACGCGGGACTGACGTTCGACCCCTATCCCTTCATCTTCCTCAACCTGATGCTGTCGACCCTGGCGGCCGTTCAGGCGCCGATCATCCTGATGAGCCAGAACCGGGCGGCCCAGCGCGATCGCAAGGCCGCCGAGCACGACTATGTCGTCAACCTTCGCGCCGAGCTGGAGATCATGCACCTGCACGACAAGCTGGACGCGCTGCGGGACCATCAGATCGTCGAACTGTTGGAGCGGCAGGGGGAGGCGATCCGGCTGTTGCGGGCGCGGCTGGAGAAGGACGGCTAGCCCCGGGCGGCGCGGCGCAGGGCCTGGGGCGGCTGGCCGAAGGCGCGGAGGAAGGCGCGGCGCATCCGCTCAGGGTCGCCGAAGCCCGCAGCCTCGGCGACGCGGTCGATGGGCTCGCGGCTCGTTTCGACCGCTGTCCGCGCCGCCTCCAGGCGCAGGCGCTCCACCGCCTTGGCCGGGGTCGTGCCCGTTTCGGCCGTGAAGGCGCGGGCGAAGTTGCGGGGGCTCATGGCGGCCTGTTCCGCCAGGCGCTCCACGGTCAGCGGCTCCGCGAGGTGGGCGCGCATCCAGTCCATCAGTTCGGCGAAGCGGCCGGTGCGGCCGCCGAGTTCGACCAGCGCCGAAAACTGGGACTGCCCGCCGGGCCGACGCTGGTGGACGACGAGCTGCTGGGCCGTGCGACGGGCGACCTCGCAGCCCAGGTCGTCCTCGATGAGGGCCAGGGCCAGGTCGATGCCGGCGGTGATGCCGCCCGAGGTCCAGACGTCGCCGTCGCGGATGAAGATGCGGTCGGCGTCCAGCTTCACCTTCGGGTATCGGCGGGCGAAATCGTCGGTGCGGCTCCAGTGAGTGGTGGCGCGCCGGCCGTCGAGCAGGCCGGCCTCGGCCAGCAGATAGGCGCCGGAACAGACGCTGGTCGGCCGGCGGATCCGCGCCTGCCGGAGCCAGCGGACGATCGCGCCAAGGTCCTCGAGCGCCCGCGTGCCGTCGCCGCCCGAGATGACCACGGTGTCGAAGGCGCCGTCGCCCAGCGGCTCGGCCGCCATCCGGACCCCCGCCGAGCTGGCGACGGGCCCGCCGCCCGGCGCGAGCACCGATAGATCGTAGCTTCCCGGCCGGTGGCGCTCCGCAATCTCGAACGCCGAGATGGGCCCCGCTGCGTCCAGCAGCTGGAAGCCGGGGAACACGACGACGGCGACGGTTCGCGTCATGGCAGTTTCAGAGGGAACAATGTCATTTCGGACGGACGATGCCGTCGGCACCCTACATCCGTCAACTCATTCGCGGAGGCCGCCATGTCCCGACTTCAGATCGTCATCGCCCTCTACCCGGGCGTCACCCACCTGGATTTCACGGGGCCTCACCAGGTCCTGACCCGCACGCCCGACGCCGACCTGATCGTCGCCTCCATGGGCGGGCAGGACATCGAGGCCGAGGGCCTGACGTTCACCGGCCTCGCGGACCTGGCGAAGATCGAACGCTGCGACGTGCTGAACGTGCCCGGCGGGTTCGGCACGGCCGACGCCATGCTGGACCCGGCGTTCATGGCCGAGATCCGTCGCCTGGGCGCCGGCGCGAAGTATCTGACGTCGGTTTGCACCGGTTCCCTGATCCTGGGCGCGGCAGGGTTCCTGAAGGGCAAGCGGGCGGCCTGCCACTGGGCCTGGCGCGAGCTTCTGGAGCCGTTCGGCGCGAGCGTCGGCGAAGAGCGGGTGGTCCGTGACGGCAACGTCATCACGGGCGGCGGCGTCACCGCCGGCATCGACTTCGCCCTGACCCTGCTGGCTGAACTGGCGGGCGATTCCTACGCCCAGGCCGTGCAACTCGGCCTCGAATACGCGCCGCAGCCGCCGTTCAACTCGGGCCGCCCGGAGCTCGCCCCGCCCGAGGTGCTGGCCGAGGTGAGGGCGCGGATGGCGGCGCTGGGCGACAAGCGGTTCCAGGCGGCGGCGGACGCGGCGAGCCGGATGGAGCCGGCCTGACGCGCCGCAGCGGGTAGGGGTCAGCGCCTGGCGGGGACGTGGGCGATCATCTGGATCTCCACCACCCCGTCGTCGGCCAGGAGGCCGGTTGTGCCGACGGCGGTCCAGGCGGGATGGGGCGCGGTCATGAATTCGTCCTTAGCGGCGGCGAAGGCGGCGAACTGCTCGTCGCGCGTACCCGCAAAGCCCGGCCCGTCCCAGACGTGGAAGGTGTTGATCATCACCACGTCGGCGAAGCTCAGTCCCTCGGCCTCGAGCGTCGCCTCGATCACGCGGAAGGCCTGGCGGACCTGGTCCTTGAGAGCCTCGGGATCGCGCGCCGCGCCGCCCCGTGGTCCGGCGATGACCCCGGAGATGTAGAGCACATCGCCGGCGCGGCGGGCGGGGGCGTACTTGTAGTCGTCGTAGGCCCGCTGGGCGCCGGCGCTGGGGATGATCACGTGGCCGCCGGGCGCCGGGATGCGCTTGGGGTAATCGGACGGGGCCGGTTGGGCGTGGGCGACCGTGGCGGAGAGGGCGGCGAGGGCGATAAGGAGCGGCTTGAGCATGGCCGCGCCTTACGCTCGCCGTCGTGACGCCGCCAGTGAAGGCTTCTTAATCCGGCCCGCGGCGGTCAACCGTCAGCTTGAGCCAGGGCGCCAGATGGAAGGCGCTCATCAACAGGTACATGGCCGGCATGGCGCCCAGCCGCGATCCGGGCGGCGCTTGCGCGCAGACGAGGGTCGCGTCCTTCGCTTCGGACAGGCCGGTCGCCAGGGCCATGGCGGCGAGCCATCGGGTCAAGGCTCCGATGCTGCGCGGAACGCCGCCAAGCCGGTCTCGGAAACCGCCACCCATTTCGGTTCCGGGGCGGCTCCCGCCTCATAGCTGTCGTGCCAGTTCCACCACTTGTAGGGCGGCGTCTGCGGATAGCCTTCCGGCGAGTCCTCCCAGACCTCCTGGCGGCCCAGGGGCGTGATGTCGAGGTAGTTCCAGACGCCGCCCATCTGTTCGTCGCCGCGGTTGTTGACGAAGTAGGTGCGGAACACCCGGTTGCGGTCGCGATAGAACACGTTCGTGCCGTGCCATTCGGACACGTCGAAGTCGGCGTCGAAGCTGTCGGTGATGGTGACCCACGGCATCGTCCAACCCATGCGCGTCTTCAGCCGGGCGATCTCCGCCTGAGGCGCCCTGGAGGCGAAGGCCAGGGTGGTGTCCCGCGCGTTCAGGTGGGCGTGGTGGGCCACGTGGTCCGCCACCATGGAACACCCCCGGCAGGCGTGGTCCGGCCATCCGAAGACGCCGGGCTCGAAGAAGGCGCGATAGACGATGAGCTGCCTGCGGCCCTCGAAGAGGTCCAGCAGGCTCTTGCGCCCCTCCGAGGTATCGAAGGCGTAGGCCTTCTCCACCGCGAGCCAGGGCATGCGCCGGCGTTCGGCGGCGAGCGCGTCACGCGCCCGGGTCAGCGCCTTCTCCTTCACGAGGAGTTGCTGCCACGCGACTTCCCAGTCCTCGCGAGAGGCAATCGGTGGCGTCTGCACTTCGGAGACTCCCACTTAACCGGCCGATTTGGACAGTCGCTCGTCGTATTCGGCGCGCAGCCGGCTCCACGACGACCAGAACGGCCGCGGCGCCCGCCCGGCGAGGCGGTCGGCGAGGACGTCCAGATGCGTGTGCCAGCCGGCGCTGACGCCCAGCATGCCGTCGCGGCCCGACAGGCGCCGGTGGGTCACGGTGAGCAGAACCTCGCCGCCCTGGGGTTCAAGCTCGAAGGTGACTTCCGAGCCGTTGTTCCAACCGAAGGCGAGCAGGCGCGGCGCTTCGATCCGGGTGATGGTGGTCTCCATCCTGTGCTCGGCGGGAAGGCCCCCGGGGCGGGCTTCGGCGTGGCCGGTCAGCTCGTCGTTGCGCCAGACGAGTTCGACCTTGCCGCCGACCTTCAGGTCCATGTCGCCCCGGGCAAGCCACTGCCGCCGCAGATCGCTCTCGGTGAGATAGGCCCAGACCCGCTCGACCGGGCCGGGCAGCAGGCGTTGCAGCCGCACGGTGGCGGGCTCAGTCTGCACGCCATGGGCGCTCAGGGTGGTGGTTTCAGTCATCTGGGTCTCCGGGGCTCGGGGAGGGGGACTCCTGGCGCAGCAGTCCCTCGAGAACGTCGAGGCGGCCGGTCCAGAAGCGCTCGTAGAAGCTGATCCAGTCGTGGGCGTCCTCAAGCGGCCGGGCTTCAAGCTGACAGATGTGGGTGCGGCCCTGAACGGAGCGTCGGACGAGACCGGCCCGCTCCAGGGCCTTGATGTGCTTGGACGCCGCCGCGAGGGACATGTCGAAGGGCGCGGCGAGCTCGCCCACGGTCTGCCGGCCGCCGGCCAGCGTGCGCAACATCTGGCGGCGCGTGGGATCGCCCAGGGCGTGAAAAACGGCGTCGAGCCGGGCGGGCTGTAATTCAACCATGTGGTTGATAATGGTCGCGCGCGCCGCGAGGGTCAACCGAATAGTTGAATATAGGTGTCGGACTCAGCTAGGCGCGGCGGCGGCCGCGAGGGCTCACGGCGTGCGCGTTCGGCGTCCGTCGCGCCTCGGCGGCGTGTCAGCGGTCCTGTTGCTTGTGCTGGACGTCGTCGACGTTCTGGCGGCGGTTACCGAAACGGCCCTGTTCCTTCAGGTTGACGTCGTCGTCGCCGGGCTGCTCGGACTGCAGACCCGTGGTCCGGTCGCGCCGGCCGATGTCCGAACCTTCGATGTCGGGCTTGTCGCCCGGTCGGGCGCGCTGTTCCGGGGGGATGGGCGGGGCCTTGGGAGCCATGGAAGCCTCCTTTCCACTGAAGGAGGTCAACCCGCCGGACGGCCGTTAGTTGCCGACCGCGTCGAGACCGATGTCGAGGACCTTGGCGGAATGGGTGAGCGCCCCGACGCTGATCACATCGACGCCGGTCTCGGCGACCGCCCGAACCGTGCCGAGGTCGATGCCGCCCGAGGCCTCCAGCGTGACGCGGCGGTCGGCGAGCTTCACCGCCTCTCGCATGTCGTCGAGGCTGAAGTTGTCCAGCATGATCACGTCCGGATCGTGGGCCAGGGCCTCCTGGAGCTGGACCAGGCTGTCCACTTCAACCTCGACGCGGACGAGGTGGCCCGCGAAGGCCTTGGCGCGGCGCACGGCCTCGCCCACCGACCCGCAGGCGGCGACGTGGTTGTCCTTGATCAGGATGGCGTCGTCGAGACCGAAGCGGTGGTTGACGCCTCCGCCGCAGCGCACGGCGTACTTCTCCAAGGCGCGGAGGCCAGGGGTGGTCTTGCGCGTGTCGGTGATCCGCGCGCCGGTTCCGGCCACGGCGTCCACGAAGTCCTGGGTGAGCGTCGCGATCCCGCATAGCCGGCCCAGCAAGTTCAGCGCGGTGCGCTCGGCGGTCAGGATCGCACGGGCGGGGCCGCTGACACGGGCCAGCGCGCTGCCGGCGGGCGCGACCTGGCCGTCGGCGATCAGTTCGTCGACGCTCACGGCGCCGTCCAGTTCCGCCATGGCGAGACGGATGCAGGAGAGGCCGGCGACGACCCCACCGCGGCGCGCCACGAACTCGGCGGTAAGCCGGGCGTCGGCCGGCACGCAGGCCTGGGCCGTGACGTCGCCCGCGCGGCCGAGGTCCTCGGCCAGGGCGGCGCGGATGATCGGAACGATCAGCAGGTCCGGTATGGGTTCGATCGTCATGCGAGGCTCGGGGGTTGCGCAGTGATGCCCGCCCGGATGCGGCGGATCAAGGTGAAGGTCGCTGCACGGGACCTCGGCGCGTGGCGCCTCAGGCGGCCTGACACTTCTCGGCCTCCGCCAGGGTGACGAAGGTGCGAACCGGGACGTCAGCCTCCGGGAAGTCGGCGCGGAAGTGCGCGCCCCGGCTCTCGCACCGGGCCAGGGCGGACTGGGCGACGAGGCGGGCGGCGACCAGCGCCGCGGCCTGCCCATGCTTCGCGGCTAGGCCGTCGATGAGGCCGATCAGATCGGCAAGGCCGGCGGCGTCGCGGACGACACCCGCATCGCGGCTCATGGCCCGGCGTAGGATGCCGAGCGCCTCGTCGGAGAGTTCCGGAGCCGTGACGACGCGCAGGGGAGCGGCCGGGGCCGCCGGTTCGCGTGCGGCGGCCCGGCCCGCCCTGGCGCCGAACACCGCGGCTTCCAGCAGCGAATTGGACGCCAGGCGGTTCGCCCCGTGGACGCCGGTCGCGGCGCATTCGCCGGCGGCGTAGAGGCCGGGCAATGAAGCGCGTCCGTCCGCGTCGGTGGCGATCCCGCCCATGTGGTAGTGACAGGCCGGCGCCACGGGGATCGGCGCGCGTCGCGGATCGACCCCGCCGCCCATGCAGGCGGCGAATACCGCCGGGAACTCTTCGGGAAACCGGGCGCCGACCACCTCGCGCGCGTCGAGGAAGGCGCCGCGGCCCGCTTCGCGTTCGGCGTGGATGGCGCGCGCCACGACGTCACGGGGCGCGAGTTCGGCGTCAGGATGATAGCGGGCCATGAAGGCCTCGCCGGTCCCGTCGATCAGGCGGGCGCCTTCGCCGCGCAGGGCCTCGGTGGCCAGAGGCGCTGGATCGCGGCCGATGTCGATCGCCGTGGGGTGGAACTGGACGAACTCGGGGTCCGCGATCATCGCGCCGGCCAAGGCCGCAAGGCCGAGGCCTTCGCCCTTGAGCTCGGCCGGCGTGGTGGTCACGGCGTAGAGGCCGCCGATCCCGCCGGTCGCGAGGATCACGGCCCGGGCGGTGATCTCCGTCGGCTGTCCGGCGATGCGGACCAGCACGCCGCGAATGCGGCCGGAGCCGTCCTGCAGCAGGCCCAGGAGCTTCGCACCCGTCTGCACGCGGATGTGACGAGCGGCGAGCGCGGCGACCGTCACGCGCTCCATGATCGCCTTCCCGGCCTGGTCGCCCTTCACCCGGGCTACGCGGGCGCGGGAGTGGGCGGCCTCCAGGCTCTGGGCGAAAGCGCCGTCGGGCCGGCGGTCGAAGGGCGCACCCAGCTCGGCCAGGCGGCGGACGGCGTCCGGGCCTTCCGCGGCCAGCAGACGGGCGACCTCCGAGACCACGAGCCCCGCGCCGGCGGCGATCGTGTCGGCGGCATGAAGTTCAGGCGCGTCGTCGGCCGACAGCGCGGCGGCCACGCCGCCCTGGGCCCAGGCCGAAGAGCAGCCGTGATTCAACGGCGCGTCCGTCAGCACCAGCACTCTGGTCGGCGCCGCCGACAGCGCCGCCGACAGACCCGCCAGCCCTGCGCCGACCACGACGACGCCGTCGTGTCGGATGCGCTCGGCCATCAGATCAACTCCACGTCGACGTGATGGCGGGCCTTCACGAGGTCATACCGGGCGGGCGTCGCCGGGGGCGGCAGATCCACCATCCGCTGAACGGCCAGGCGGGCCCGCTCGGCGATCGCCGGATCGACGGTCACCTCGTACCGGTCGTGCAGCAGGGCCTCGTAGATGTTCTCGAGGCTGATCCGCTTCATGTGGGGGCACAGGTTGCAGGGGCGGACGAACTCGGTGTTCACCGCGTCGGCGGCGACGTTGTCGGCCATCGAGCATTCGGTGATCAGGACCACGCGCTTCGGCTGCCGCTTCAGAACGTATTCGTTCATCGCCGCGGTCGATCCAGCGAAGTCCGCGACTTCCAGCACCTCGGCCGGGCACTCCGGGTGCGCCAGCACCTCGGCCCCCGGATAGGCGGCCTTGAGCTCCAGGATGTCGGCGGCGTCGAAGCGTTCGTGCACCTCGCAGCGGCCCTTCCAGGCGATGATTCCGATGTCGGTCTGGCGCGCGACGTTGCGTGCGAGGAACTCGTCGGGGATCAGGATCACGCGGTCGACGCCCCATTGACGCGCCGCCTCCTCGACCACCTGCACCGCGTTGGCGCTGGTGCAGCAGATATCGGTCTCGGCCTTCACGTCGGCGGTGGTGTTCACATAGGTGACCACCGGCAGGCCCGGGTAGCGCTGCTTGATCAGGCGCACGTCGGCGCCGGTGATCGAGCTGGCCAGCGAGCAGCCGGCGCGCAAGTCCGGGATCAGGATGCGCTTCTCAGGCGACAGGATCTTGGACGTCTCGGCCATGAAATGGACGCCGGCCTGCACGATCACCTTGGCGTCCGAGCGCGCGGCCTCCTTGGCCAGAGCCAGGCTGTCGCCCACGAAGTCGCCGACACCGTGGAAGATCTCGGGCGTCATGTAGTTGTGGGCCAGGATGACCGCGTTCTTCTCGCGCTTCAGCCGGTTGATCTCGGCGATCAGCGGCGCCTGGAGCCGCCATTCCATCGGCGTGATGTGGCGCTTCACCTTCTCCCATGCCGGCGCGGTCTGCGCTTCGATCTCGGGGGTGAACGCGAACTGGAAACCGTTGGCGGCCATGGAACCCTCCTTATGCTCAAAGTGAGCATTTCTCAGGCCTTTAAAAATGCGCCAGACCCAGGAGGCCGGGCGCCGGGTTATGCTCATTCGGAGCAAAACCTTCGGATTACATATAGCGCCGTGCGATGGGCATGCAAGGCCAATTCGCAGGCGCGTCGCCTACTTGCCCACCGTGGGCGCCGTAGCGGCAGAGATGGCGGCCGACAGAGTGTCGATGCCGTAGGGCTTCCGCAGCAGTGGCCAGGGCGTCTCTTCGGCGGCCGAAAGGACTTCGCCTGTGTAGCCCGACGACAGGATGACGGGCAGGCCGGGCCGCAGGCGGACGGCCTCGCGCGCCAGGTCCACGCCTGACTTGTCGCCGGGCATGATGAGGTCGGTGAGGAGCAGGTCCAAGGGCTCGCCCACTTCTAGCAAAGCCAGCGCGCCGGCGGCCTCTCCGCAGCGGCGCACGTCGTGGCCCAGATCTCGCAGCATGGCCTCGACCAGGTCGGCTACCTCGGCCTCGTCCTCCACCAGCAGGATCTTCAGACTGGGTCCCCTCGTGATCCGGGTGGTCGGCGGGTCGCCGACGGCGGGGGCCGGCGCGGCGATGCGGGGCAGGTAGAGGCAGACGCTCGCGCCCTTGCCGGCCGCGCTGTCGATCACTGCGGCGCCTCCGCTCTGGCGGGTGAAGCCATAGACCTGGGAAAGCCCCAGGCCCGTGCCGCGGCCCGGCGGCTTGGTGGTGAAGAAGGGCTCGAAGACGCGCGCCATCGTGTCGGCGTCCATGCCGACGCCGGTGTCGTGGACGGCGACGCAGAGGTAGTCGCCCGCCTCGAGCTCCTCCACCTGGCGGGCCGCGAGCCGGACGGCCACGGTCTCGACGCGGATCATCCCGCCGGCGGGCGTCGCATCGCGCGCGTTGACGACAAGATTCATGATCGCCGCCTCGAACTGGCTGGCGTCGAGGTTCGCCACAGCGCCGGGCGCAGACGGCGCGACGAAGAGACTCACGGCCTCGCCGACCGCCCGGCGAAGCAGGGGCTCGCTGTCGCGGAGCAGATCGTCAACGATCACCGGCTCGGGTTTCAGCGCCTGCCGTCGGGAGAAGGCCAGGAGCTGCTGGGTCAGCCGTTCGCCGCGCCGCGCCGCGCCGAGGGCAGCCTCGATCATGCGCTCGCGCCGGGCTCCGTCCGCCGGGTGGCGCTGCATGAGGTCGAGCGCGCCGATGACTACCGTCAGCAGGTTGTTGAAGTCGTGAGCGACGCCGCCGGTGAGCTGGCCGACGGCCTCCAGCTTCTGTGCCCGGTGGAGCGCGGCCTCGGCCTCGTCGCGCTCGGCCAGCGCAGCCTGTATGCGCTCGGCGAGCAGGTCGTTGATCCGCTTCAGGTCCTCCTCGGCTCGCTTGGCTTCGGTGACGTCGTAGCCGACGCCCACGAAGCCCGCGAAGCCGCCGTCCGCGTCCCATCGGGGCTGGGAAACCGAGCGCACCCAGCGGTACTCGCCGTCGCACCGCCGGTAGCGCGCCTCAAGCGAGAAGAGGCGGCGGGAGGATTCCCCAGCGACCTGCTCTTCGAGGATGCGGGTCAGGTCGTCGGAATGCAGGACCTTGCGCCAGTCGAAATCCAGGGCGGCCTGGTAGTCCTCGCCCAGGAAGTCGACATAGGCCTTGTTGGCGAATTCGCGCCGGCCATCGGTCCGGGTCACCCACATCAGGACGGGCGCGCTGTCCGCCAGGCTGCGGAACCGCGCCTCGGTGGCTTCGAGCGACTGCTGGATCGCCCGCTGCGCGGCGGCGGCTTCGTCAAGCCGCAGGAGCGCCTCGCGGAGCGCCGCGCAGACCAGCACCGTGAAAGCGGCGGAGAGCGCAAACAGCGCCTGAACGCCGGGGTCGGCGTTGTTGACGTTCGCGGGCAGGAAGATCGCGGTGGCCGCCGCCGCCGCCAGCGCGGCCCAACCCCAGTGCGGACCGGCGTAGAGGGTCGCCACGATCAGGGCGGGGAAGATCGTCGACGAAAGGCCCAGCGCCCGGTCGAACCCAAGCACCAGTCCGCGGATCACCATGGACGCGGCCAGGGCGCCGGCCGTGATGGCGAGCCCCTGCACGAAGGGCGGCGACCGACGCGGGATCACGCGAAGCAGCCAGTGCGCCTGGGCCATGATCCGTGCAAGTCGCCTCATCTGAGGGGCCGGACCCGCCCCGGGGGCGCACAGGATGGACCCCTGAGGTGCGCCCGCGCAACCGCCGATGGCGTCCGCGCGGCACGGTTGCGCTTGCACGATTCTTGCCGGCTCCGAGTCCAAATGTCGCCGGTTTGCGCCTATATGCGACAGCCGGAAGCGCAGGAGGGGTGTCACCCTGGACCGTTCGACGACAGGCGAGCTTCGCCGCACGCCGGCGAAGGCCGGAGCCGCGCTGGCTCTGCTGCTGGCGCTGGCCGGGCCCGCGTGCGCGCCGCAGGAGCCGGGCGTCGGCGCGCGCGCCACGGCGCGCTTCGCAGGCGGCGACCTCTCCAACGCCGGTCTGACGACGCTCGTGTCCCGGATGGACCCGGCGATGCGGGCGATCGCGATCCGCCACGATCCCGGCCTGCGCGAGCCCGATCTCTGGGCGCGGCCGGAAGGCTGGGAGCGACTGGATCTGAGGGAAGCGCCGGACCTGGGCCTCGGGCGCGCCGACCCGTCCACGGCCGAAGAGCTGAACGGGCTGCGGCCCTTCTCGAGCCTGCCGATCCGGCCGATGCGGCCCTTCGTGCTGAAGGCGGCCGGTGATGACCGCGCCCGCGCGCTGGAGTGCCTTACCCAGGCGGTCTACTACGAGGCGGCCCGGGAGCCTCAGGTCGGCCAGGAGGCCGTGGCCCAGGTGGTGCTGAACCGCGTGCGGCATCCCGCCTATCCGAAGTCGGTGTGCGGCGTGGTCTATCAGGGCTCGGCGCGGACGACCGGGTGCCAGTTCACCTTCACCTGCGACGGCTCCCTGCGCTGGGCCCCCGAGCCTGGCCTGTGGCGTCGCGCTCGCGCCGTGGCCGAGCGGGCGCTGGACGGCTACGTAAACAAGGCGGTGGGGTCGGCGACCCACTATCATGCCGACTACGTCGCTCCGTACTGGGCGCCGACCCTGGTGAAGATGACGCAGGTCGGCCAGCATATCTTCTACCGCTGGACCGGTCCCTGGGGTGAGCCGGCGGCCTTCACGGGCCGCTACGCGGGGCGCGAAGCCTTCCTGAGCCCCGCAGTCCTCGGAGGCGTCGACCCACGGACCCAAGGTCTCCTGTCGCCGGAAACTCAGGGCGTGCCCGCAGAGCGAAAGATCACCCTCGCCGTGGCCGGCGAGGTCCGGACTTACGACGTGGTCGATCCCACGGCGCCGGGCGGCGAGCGCACGCGCGTACGGGGGGTGCTGATGTCCACCCGCCGGCAGCCCACGCCGGACGAGGTCAAGCGCATCAACGAGAGCCTGGAGGCGATCGAGCGCCGCATGGATCGCCCGGCCGCCCCCGCGCCCTCGCTCGGCGCGCCGCAGGCTGGTCCCGCGGCCTGAGGCCTCAGCCCGCGAAGGCGTCCGGATAGGCCACCGTGAGCGGCGCGTCGAAGACCCCGGGCTCCAGGGCCAGCGCCATGAAGGCAGGGCTGCCGGCGTAGGGCGACCGCACCCGGGCGGCCGTCTCGGCGGCGAAACCGAAGCGCGGATAGTAGGCTGGGTGTCCCAGCACCAGGACCCCGTGCGCGCCGAAGTCGCGGGCGGTCTCCAGCCCGGCGCGGACCAGCTCCGAGCCCAGCCCGCCGCGCTGACGCTCCGGCCGAACGGCCATGGGAGCCAGGGCGGCGAAGAGCTCCAGCCGGTCGACCCACAGACGGCTGAACAGGACGTGGCCCTCGATCGCGCCCCTATCCTCCGCCACCAGCTCGAACAGCACATCGTCGGCCTCTCGCAGGCGTTCGATGAGCCGAGCCTCGTCCGACTGGCCGAACGCCAGGTCGTTGACCTCTGCGATGGCTGCGTAGTCGGTGGCGCGGGCGTGGCGGATCATGCGACGAGGCTAGACCCGCCGGAGCGTCCTGTCGTCACCAGGCGCCGATCTTCTGCGCCTCTTCGTGGCTGATCGGGTGACGCGCCTTGCGGTGATCTTCCTCGGCGAGGAAGCGCACGGCCTCGAGCGCGGCCATGCAGCCCATGCCGGCGGCGGTCACCGCCTGGCGGTAGACGTCGTCGGTGACGTCGCCGGCGGCGTAGACGCCCTCGATGGCCGTCGACGCCGTGCCGGGCTTCACCTTCAGATAGCCGGAGGTGTCCATCTCCAGCTGGCCCTGGAAGAGCTGCGAGGCGGGGGCATGGCCGATGGCGATGAACACGCCGTCGCAGGCCAGCGTCTGCGTCGCCCCGGTCTTCACGTTTTTCAGCCGCACGCCAGTGACGCCCAGCGGATCCGTCTCGCCCAGGACTTCATCGACCGCGTGGTCCCACACCACTTCGACCTTGGGGTGGTTGAACAGGCGCTCCTGCAGGATCTTCTCGGCGCGGAATTCGTCGCGGCGGTGAACCACGGTGACCTTCGCGGCGAAGTTGGTGAGGAACAGCGCCTCCTCCACCGCCGTGTTGCCGCCGCCGACCACGACCACCTGCTTGCCGCGGTAGAAGAAGCCGTCGCAGGTGGCGCAGGCCGAAACGCCGAAGCCCTGGTACTTCTGCTCGGTCGGCAGGCCAAGCCATTTGGCCTGGGCGCCGGTGGCGATGATCAGGGTCTCGGCCAGCCAGACCTGACCGCTGTCGGTCTCCAGCCGGAATGGGCGCTGAGAGAGGTCGGCCTTCGTCACGATGTCGCTGACGATCTCCGTGCCCACATGCTCGGCCTGAGCCTGCATCTGCTCCATCAGCCAGGGGCCCTGGATGACGTCGGCGAACCCCGGATAGTTTTCCACGTCGGTCGTGATGGTGAGCTGACCGCCGGGCTGGATGCCCTGGATCATCACAGGCTTCAAAAGGGCGCGGGCGGCGTAGATGGCGGCGGTGTAGCCGGCGGGGCCGGAGCCCACGATCAGGCAGCGGACGGAACGAGGTTCGGACATGGCCTGCAATGTAGTGACGATTCCGGCGCGACGCGACGTCGGATGCCGGCTTGGTTAACACCGCTTTCAGCGACACGGGGTTAGATTTCCTGCATGGGCGTATCCCCCGAGATCGAGATCGCCGGCCGCCGGATCGGCGCGGACCACGAGCCGTTCGTGATCTGCGAGCTGTCGGGCAACCACAACGGCAGCCTGGACCGCGCGCTGTCCATGATCGACGCGGCGGCCGACACGGGCTGCGACGCCATCAAGATCCAGACCTACACCGCCGACACCATCACCATGGACGTCGACCGCCCCGAGTTCCGCATCCAGGGCGGCCTGTGGGACGGGCGCAGCCTCTACGAACTCTACCAGGAGGCCTACACGCCCTACGACTGGCATCCGGCGCTGTTCGAGCGTGCACGGGCGCGCGAGGTCATCCTGTTCTCCAGCCCCTTCGACGAGACGGCGGTGGACCTGCTGGCTGACCTGGACGCGCCGGCCTTCAAGATCGCCTCGTTCGAGGCCGTGGACCTGCCGCTGATCCGCTACGCCGCCGCCAAGGGCAAGCCGCTGATCATCTCCACCGGCATGGCGAACCTGGCCGAGATCGAGGCGGCGCGGGACGCCGCGCTATCGGCCGGCGCGCCGGGGGTGGTGCTTCTGCATTGCGTCTCGAGCTATCCGGCCGTGCTCGAGGACGCCAACGTCCGCACCGTGGCGGACATGGCCCGCCGCTTCGACTGTCCGGTGGGCCTCTCGGATCACACCATGGGAACGGCGGCTTCGGTGGCGGCGATCGCCCTGGGCGCCTCGGTTATCGAGAAGCATTTCACCCTGGCGCGCGCCGACGGCGGGCCGGATGCGGCGTTCAGCCTCGAGCCCGTGGAGTTCGCGGCCCTCGTCCGCGACTGCAAGGACGCCTGGAAGGCGCTCGGGCGCGCCCACTACGACTTACTGGGCTCGGAGCGCGGCAATGCCCAGTTCCGCCGCTCGCTCTATGTCGCCGCCGACGTGAGGGCGGGGGAGGCCCTGACCCGGGCCAACGTACGCTCAATCCGGCCGGGGCACGGACTGGCGCCCGCCCACCTGGACGCGGTGCTGGGGCGGAAGGCTGCGCGGGACCTGGTCCGCGGAGAGCCGCTGGCCTGGGACATGGTGATCTGACGGCGCGCAGGCCGCGCTGCTGATGCGCGCGCCCCTTGACAGGTTAGGCCGCACTATTTGTTATCAGCGATAACTTATCTTGATCTCGATCAAGGCCGAGCCTGGCCCTGAGGGGAGATTGCGCCACGCGACATAAAAGCCGGGAGGGATAGGATGTTTGTGGAGACGGCGGCGAAGGCCGAGCATTTCGACGTGCTGATCGTGGGCGCGGGCATTTCCGGTGTCGGCGCGGCCTATCACCTGACGCAGCAGTCGCCCGACCGCAGCTTCGTGGTCCTGGAGACCCTGGAAAGCTTCGGCGGCACCTGGCTCACCCACAAGTACCCCGGCATCCGCTCGGACAGCGACCTCTACACCTTCGGCTACCGCTTCAAGCCCTGGGTGGGCCCGCCGATCGCCACGGCCGAGGAAATCCTGAACTACATGGGCGAGGTGATCGAGGAGAACGACCTCGCCCGGCACATCCGCTACAACCACCGCATCAGCCAGGCCGAATGGTCGAGCAAGACCAACCGCTGGCACATCACCGCAGAGCGGACCGACACCGGTGAGGTGGTCCACTTCACGGCCGGCTTCCTGTGGATGTGCCAGGGCTACTACCGCCACTCCAAGGGCTACACGCCGGAGTGGGATGGCATGGCCGACTTCAAGGGCCGGATCGTCCACCCGCAGACCTGGCCGGACGACCTGGACCTGAAGGGCAAGAAGGTGGTGCTGATCGGCTCGGGCGCGACGGCGGCGACGCTGCTTCCCAACATCGCCGACGACTGCGAGCACGTGACGCTGCTGCAGCGTTCGCCGACCTACTTCATCCCCGGACGCAACGCCAACGAGCTGGCCGACACGCTGCGCGAGCTGAAGATCGACGAGAGCTGGATCCACGAGATCGTCCGGCGCAAGCTGCTGTTCGATCAGGACGCGTTCACCCAGCGGGCCTTCAACGAGCCCGAGGCCGTCAAGCAGGAGCTGCTGGCCGGCGTGAGCGCCTTCGTCGGGCCGGAGATCACCGAGAAGCATTTCACGCCGACCTACCGGCCCTGGCGCCAGCGGATCGCCTTCGTGCCCGACGGCGACATCTTCCAGGCCGTGGGGAAGGGCAAGGCCTCGGTGGTCACCGACCAAATCGAGCGCTTCACCGAGAAGGGCATTCTCCTGAAGTCCGGTCAGGAGCTGGAGGCCGACGTCATCATCACGGCCACGGGGTTCAACCTGAACGTCCTGGGCGACATCAACTTCGTCGTCGACGGCAAGCCGCTGAACTTCGCCGATACGGTGACCTATCGCGGCATGATGTTCACCGGCGTGCCCAACATGGTCTGGGTGTTTGGCTACTTCCGGGCCAGCTGGACGCTGCGCGCCGACCTGGTCGCCGACTTCGTCTGCCGCCTGCTCAACCACATGAAGGCCAAGGGCGCGCAGAAGGTCTCGGTGGCCCTGCGGCCCGAAGACGCCGACATGCCGCTCTCCACTTGGATCGATCCGGAGAACTTCAACCCGGGCTACCTGATGCGCGGCATGCACCTCTTGCCCAAGCGCGGCGACAAGCCCGAATGGCAGCACAGCCAGGACTACTGGCGCGAGAAGGACGAGCTGCCGCTCATCGACCTGGACGATGCAGCCTTCGTCTACGAGGGCGAGCCGGCGACCCAGGGCGTCAAGGCGGCGTGAGCCGCGGCGTCATGGTTAGCGGTTTCGTAAGCGAGGATTAACTCGAAGCGGCTCTTCTCGCCCAAACGCGGGAGAGACCGATGAACATGATGGCGAAGCCCCGAGCGGATCAGGGCCTTTCCGGCCAGGTCATCTCGGACTTCATCGAGACCGGCGCGCACCTGTTCGACGCGCCGGTCGACGCGGCCGCGGCCAGCGATCTGTTGGAGGCCATCCGCGCCACGCGCCGCTTCGACGAGACGCTGTTCCTCTCGCAGGCCGAATTCGACGCCGACCCGCAGTACAAGGGCGTCAATCCGCAGCCGGGCCGAAACCTGCTGGAGCGGTTCGAGGACCAGCTGGGCTTCGTCGAGCGGGCGCCGCACATCGTGGAGGCGCTGACCGCGCTGCTGGGCCCCGGCTACGAGATCCTGAACAAGAAGGTGGTCTGCGGGGTGCCGGCCCGGCACATCCCCGACTGGCTGAAGGCCCGCATCCACGGCAACCCGGTGAACAACCTGGGCGCATATGTCCGGCCGCAGAACCGTGACATCACCTACTTCTACGGCATCGATTTCCATCAGGACCTGATCGACTACAAGGACCGGGAAGCCGACTTTCTGACCCTCTACGTCTATCTGCATCCCGTGACCCGGGCCGATGCGCCGCTCTACCTGCTGGAAGGCAGCCACAAGCTGGGCGGCTCGGTGTTCCCGCACGACCTGACCCGCACGGGCGAGGACGCCTGGCTCTACCGCAATGGCGAGTATGGCGAGGTCGCCAGCCGTCAGCGCATCCTCACGGGCGGAACGGGCTTCGCCGCCATGTGGCACGCCTGCACCCTGCACGGCACCCAGCCGGACGCCGCCGACCACGAGCGGATCTCGCTACGCTACCTCATCGCCCGCGGCTCGGGCGTGGCGTCGGGCATGGATGCGGTGAACGCGACGCTGCGCGGACCGCTCAGCCTGACCGACACCCGCAAGGACCTGGGCGCCGACGGCGCGGCGGTGATCCGCGCCAACACGGTGCTGAAGGCGTGACCGCCGCGCTTGCCGCCTTGCAGGCCGTCGATCCGATCGCCCGGGGACGCGCCGCCCTCGAGGCCGGCGATCCGGTCGAAGCCGCGAATCGTTTCCAGACCGCGGCCCAGGCCGACCCGGCCGACCATGAGAGCCGCTACTGGCTCTACAGCGCGCTGGTCGCAGCCGGCGAGGCCCAGGCCGCCCACCAAGCCATGGAGCAGGCGCGGAGCCTGCACATCGGCGCCGAATTGCGCCGGATGGGGGTGGACGCCACCCGCTTCAAGACGGATCGCGACTACTGCGCCCAACTCGGGTTCCAGCTCTATGAGGCCAAGCTCATGGGCCCGGCCAGTCTGGCGCTGGGTCGTAGCCTCGATTTCGACAACCTCGATCCACAGCGGATGCTCGGGTACGGCCTGTCACTGCAACACCAGGGGCGGATGGACGAGGCGATCGAGGTGTTCTCCGCCGCGGCCGACGCGTTTCTGTCGCCGCAGGTGCACGAGTTCCTGATCTACGCCCTTTTCCACGCGCCTGACCGGATGCGCCGGGTCTCGGACGAGGCCCGCCGCTGGAGCGATCTCTACGCCGCGCCGCTGACGCCCGCGAAGGTCGCGTTCGGGAACGAACCTACGGCCTCGCGCCGGCTGCGCGTGGGCTATGTGGGCCCAAGCTTCTCCCGGAGCCAGGTCGCGCAGTTCCTGTTGCCGGTGCTTGAGGCGCACGATCCGGAGGCCGTGGAGGTCTTCCTGTACTGCGCTGACGCCGCCGCCGAGACAGGGCTGCCCGCGCACTGCAACGTCCGCAGCATCGCCCGGCATTCGGACGCCGACGTCGCGTCCATGATCCGCCAGGACAAGATCGATGTCCTCGTAGATGTCTGGGGGCACACCGCCGGCAGCCGCCTGCCCGTGTTCGCCTACCGGCCGGCTCCCGTCCAGGTCGCGTGGATGAACTTCGTCCAGACGACAGGCCTCGCCTGCATGGACTACATCCTCCACGCCGATAGCATGGCCTTCCCCGGAACAGAGCAATACTTCACCGAGGAGATCTGGCGCATCGGTCCGATCGTGGCGCCAAGTCGGCCGCCGGCCGATCGTCCTGACCCGACGCCGACACCTGCGCTCAGGAACGGGTACGTCACCTTCGGTTCGTTCAACAATCCCGCCAAGCTGAGCGAGATCACGGTCGCCGCATGGTCGCTCATCCTGCGGGAGCGGCCGCAGGACCGCCTGGTGCTCAAGTATGACCAGTTCATCGACCCTGTGCTGCAGCGGGTGACTGCGGCGCGGTTTGCCGCCTACGGCGCGCGGCCGGAACAACTGGAATTCCGCGGCCGCTCATCCGGCGCTGCATATCTGCGCGAGTTCCAGGACATCGACCTGGCGCTGGATCCGTCGCCCTGTCCCGGCGGGACAACCTCGTGCGACGCCCTGGCGAACGGGGTGCCGGTCCTTACGCAGGGCGGCGGCGACGATTTCTACAGCCGCATCGGCCTGCCGGTGATCCTGCCGTGCGGCCTGCCCGAACTGGTCGCGGAGGGGTGGGACGACTACGTGGCCCGCGCGCTCGACCTGACCGAGGACCCGCAGGCGCTCGACGCGCTGCGGAGCCGAGTCCGCGCCGGGTTCGACGCCTCGCCCTATCGCGACGAGGTCGGGTTCACGCAGAACCTGGAAGGCGTCTTCCGGCAGATGTTCGAACGTTGGCTGGGGAAGGCGGCGTGAACCGGGTTGTCCTCACGCCCGGCGGCCTACGAGACGGCGTGATCCAGACCGATATGGCCCGCGACGAGATCGCGGACCGGGTGATGTCCCGCGGGCAGCTTGTCCTGCTCAAGCACGTGTTCCCGGAGGACATGCTCACGGCGCTGAAGACCGCTGTCGCCGATTGGGGCCGCAAGGAGCCGCAAGCCGATGCGGACGACTTCGCGGGCAACTATCATCGCCGCCGGGCGATGGTCTCTCGCCTGCAGCAGGCGCCGCACGTCTTCCACGACTACAACTTCAACCGGATCGACCTGGCTCCTCCGGCGCTGCAGCAACGGCTGATCGGCCTCTTCGAACCCCTGCGCGAACTCTACAACGCGCTCACCGGCTACGAGGTGCGTTTCGAGGTTCCCGAACGCGGTCCCTATGTGCATCCGCAACTGATCCACTACCCCAGCGGCGGGGGCTTCTTCGCGCGTCATTGGCACAACCTGCACCCGCAGAAGCTGGGCTTCATCGTCTCTCTGGCCCGGCGGGGGCGGGACTACCGCAATGGGGGTACGTGTTTCGAGATCGAGGGCGAGGTGATCGACATGGAGCCTTTGCACGAGATCGGAGACATCCTCGTGTGGCGGTATGACCACCACCACTGGGTCACGCAATCGGACCTGCAGGACAAGTTCGACTGGGACAGCGACTCCGGCCGCTGGGTCGCCACCTTCGCCTACTTCGACCCGAAGGGCTGAAGGGCCGATGGCGACCGAGATCAACGCTAGCAAGTACCGCTGCCCCAAGTGCGGCGCGGGCGACTTCGCCATCACCTCGACCCGCTGGCGCTGCGCCAAGTGCGGGGAGGGCTATAGCTGTACGGCCGGAATCCCGCGTCTCTTCCTCGAGGAGAGGCTCGGAGCGCACGACCGCAAGCTTCGCGACACCTTCTACGATGGCCTGTTCGGCCGGCTCTACCAGTTCACCATGCCGCTGATCGTCATGCCCGTGCGGCCGCTGGCGATCGCCTGGCCCCACTGGCTCGCCCTGTTTGCAGGCTGGCTGTTGTTGATCGGCCTGGCCGCGGCGGTCGTTCTTGGTCTCATCGCCGGGAATGCGGCTTCGGCCGCGGTGGGGTTGGCCGGGCTCGTCGCGATCGCCGTGCTGCTGCGCGCCCAACCCTGGATGGCGCACCTTCTCTGGGTGGCGGCGCCGGTGTGGGTTTCGGTCAACCGCCGCCGCTATGAGCCGCCAGAGACCTTCGCCGAGGTCCACGAGCGTGTCCTTGCGCCGCTGCGCCAGGCTGGACGGCGGCTGCAAGTACTGGACGTCTCGACCGGCTCCTGCAACTCGCTCTACCGCCACGGCTGGATGACGCTGGACGCGGACTATACGGCCATCGACCTTTCCGAGACGATGCTCAAACAGGGCAGCGAGTTGATGAGCGCGGCCGGCGTGGCCGTGGACCTTGTCCTGGGCGACGCCATGGCGCTGCCCTTCCAGGACGCGCAGTTCGACGTGGTGTTGAGCTACGGGGCCGTGAACGGGCTGACCGATCCACCCCAGGCGATCGCCGAGATGGCGCGGGTGGCCAAGCCCGGCGGCGTGCTGCTGTTCCTGGACGAGCAGATGTATGATGCGGCGACGCCGGTTCAGCGGGCCTATTTCTACAAGGTGCTGTCCAGCCACAACGTCATCCACCACTGTCCGGTGGAGGCGTTCCCGCCCTCGCTCTCAGATGTGCGGGTCTCGCAAGTCTATCAATTCTACTACATCTGCACGGCGCGGAAGGCCGCCTGACGCTTCAATCCGCCAGGTTCACGAACATCGCCCCGCCGGCCACGAAGTGGCGCCTCACTCTCGATCCGTAGGCGGCAATGGCGCGGTCGGCGACCTTGCGGGGACCGTCGCCGTGGGGCCAGTGGTAGTCGTCGAAAATGATCCAGCCGCCCGGCAGGACCAGGGGGCTCCAGAGTTCGAAGTCCTGGCCCACGGCCGCTTCGTCGTGGTTGCCGTCCAGGTGCAGGACCGAGATGCGGCCGGCGAGCGGGGTCTCGCCGAACTCCGCCGAGGTCACGCTTCGCGCCCCGTCGTAGGCCCTGCGGGCGTCCTCTGAAGTCATGCGAAGGTAGTTGAAGGGCGACGCTGCGCAGCCGGTCATGGCGACCAGGAAGCCCTTGTAGACGACCTCCCAGTCCCAACCGCCGGACGCTTCCTGGATATGGGTGGGTGCGTCGGTCTGAACCGAGAGACCGAGGTCCCAGGGGTCGACGCAGAGCGTGGCTCCCGTCCCGGACCAGCTCGCGATGCGGTTCAGGACGTAGCTGCTCTTACCGAACAGCGCCCCGATCTCGACGATGTCGCCATTGGGCGCCGACGGAACGACGCCACAGATCGCCAGCACCTTCTCGCGGGAGCACTCACCATGGATCGTCTCGACCTGCGCCAGCAGGCCGGCGAGCGCCTCGGCGGAGAATGGGCATGGCGTCGCGCCGATCTCGGTGACCCGCGCCACGGCCGCCGCGCCGTCGGCGAGAGCCGCGTTCACCCGGTCCATCTGCCGGCGGAACGGGCCCGGGCCCATCAGGGTCAGGCCGGGCAGGTGGGCCGGCAGGTCGCGTTCCAGCAGGTGGAAGGTCGGCGCGTGAGGCGTGTAGACGTGGGTGACACCCTGCTCGGCGGCGGCCTTTTCAAGCGCGACGAAGAAGCCGGGGTCGCCGATGAAGGGCAGCCGGGTCCAGGCGTCGAAGGCGCCGGCGTTCGGATCGGACTCCAGGGAGGAGGCTCCCACCACCCTGCGGCCCCACCAGCGAGCCTCGCCGGCGAACCGCGCGGCCGCTTCAAGGGCGGAGGGGAAGACCAGGATGGTCATGCATCCTCCAGGACGGCGCAGCCGACGCCCGATTTCCCGAAGCCGTCGCCATTGTGGAACATCAGCTTGCGGCCATCGACGACGATCACGCTGGGATAGGCCATGGTCGAGGCGTTCCAGCCGGATCCGGTCGGCTGGAGTCCCTCCGGGTCGGGATGACGGACCCAGTCCCGCCCGTCGGCCGAAGTGGCGTAGCCCAAGCGATAGGAACCCTCTCCGTCCCGGTAGTTCTGGCTGCTGCGGTAGCAGAACCACATCTCGTAGCCGTCCGCCGTGCGCAGGACGGAAGGCCGCGTGTTGGCCTCCAGCTCGTGCAGCTTCGGAATGCAGGCGTGGTTCGTCTGTCGCCACGTGAGCCCGTCGTCCGAGTACGCGACCTTGATCTGATAGGTCGGCTCGAACTTGCCGTCGAACTCGACCCAGCCGGTTCCGGACCCGTACCACATCGTCCAGCGGCCATCCTCGATCAGCATGTTGGGAGCCATGGTCATGTAGGGCTCGAGCGGGGTGCGGTCCACGACCGGGCCTTCGAACACCCGCTCGAAGGTGAGGCCGCCGTCGAGGCTGCGCGCCAGGCCGATCGACATGCGATAGGGCACGTGGCCGCCGCGGCTGACCCCGCCGTAGTACAGCCGGAGTTCGTCGCCGAGCTGGACCAGCTGGCTGCCGATGACGCCGTCTTCGTCGTGGGTTCCGGGCTTCCCAAGGTCGATAACGGGCCGATCATGGACGTAGAGCAGCCGCGTGGGGTCCGAGCGATCCAGCTCGATAAAGCCGGTGCGGCTGCGGTTCTCGTCGTTGCGCGTGCCGTAGTAGACGCGGATCCGGTCTCCCATGAGGATGGCCGCCGGGGCCTGGGCGTGCGTCCGCGACCACTCGAACCGGCCGTCCGGCTTGAAGACCATGCCGAGCTGCTTCCATCCCATGCGACGTCAGCTCCAGTACCCGTTGGTCTCGACGAGGGCCCGGTAGTCGTCGCTGGTCACGCCCACCATGATGCGATCCCAATAGCGGCCCCCGCGGAAGTACCAGTCACGCTGGCGGCCCTCTTCCTTCCAGCCGCACTTGCCGCAGTACACTGCGAGCGAGGCTTCGTTGTAGGCGACCATCGAGCCATCCAGGCGCCGCAGATGCAGCTCGTCGAAGGCGTAGCGCATCACCGCCATGATGACGTCGACGCCGACGCCCTTGCCGCGCATGCCGGGGTCCCCGATCATCATGCCGTGGAAGGCGTTGTTGTTCTTCCAGTCGATGTCCACGAGGTTGGCCGTGCCGACAAGGCCCACGCCCGGATAGTCGATGGCGAAGCGCTGGTTCAGCTGGTCGCCGGCCAGCCGCTCGAACCACTGCCGCGTCTGGTGCAGCGAGGTCGGGAAATGCCAGCCTCCCAGCAGCGACCACAGGTCGGCGTCGTTGCCCCAGCGATGGAGGGTGGCCAGGTCATCCTCCTCGATCGCGCGCAGCGTGATGATCTTGCCTTTGATGCTCATTCGGATCGCTCCCTTGCGGGCCCCCGGTACGCGGGAAAGAAGGCGCTCTCGTCGTGGCCGGCGCTCATCTCCGCGTAGGCCGCCGGGTCGAGTATCGCGCCGCAGATGTACGAGGCGGCGATTCGGTTGGAGAAACCTTTCTTGAACCGGACGAGTCCGGCCGACGGGTCGTCGTCCAGGCCGGCGCCGCCGCCGAAGTTGATCACGTCGCAGTCGGTGAGCGCGGTGACGGCGACGTCATTGACCGCATAGGCCGCTCCGTTGCGATAGCCTTCCGCCGACGAGGCGGCGAGGTGGCTGACGGCATAGTCCTGGTGGACGACGAAGATGTGCGCTGCGACCAGGCGCTCCTCCATGAAGGCGCCGAAGGTCCGCACGCCGGGCATCCGGGCGAGGGTTTCGTGATGGATCCTGGGGAAGGCGTGCAGGCCGGCCAGGCCGTGCCGGGCGGCCAGTTCGTCGTAGAGCGCCTGCCAGGCCGCGAGATGGTCCCCGAGACCGATCTCCTCGGCGCGCACCCTGCCGTGCGCCCGGCGGACCTCGTAGCGGTGGTGCTTGGCGTATTCGAGCGGCCCGAGCGTCCGATCGTAGACGAAATGGGACTTGAAGCGTCGAACGCGCTCGAACGCGGATTCGAGCGTCGGTAGGTCGGGGCGCAGCCGGTCGTCGGCCACGAAGACCGCCGTAACCAGACCCGTGGCCTTCAGCCGCTCGAGCCCGGCGGGGAGGTCCGCGTCGGCCGCGATCGGAGTGAGCGGATAGGGTCCGGTCGCGTCGCGCCGGCCGCCGCCCGGGGCCGCGCGCGCCAGGAGCCGGGTTCCCCACTCCGGAACGTCGATCGGCTCGCCCACATGCGGGAGGCCCTCGGCATAGGCGCGGGAGGCGTAGGGGTGGTTCATGCGAGCGTGGCCTCCACGCAGCCGGCGATCCGGTCCATCTCGCCTGGGCCGTAGCGATGATCGCAGGGCAGGGTGATCAACTCGCGCGTCCAGGCGGCTTCGCGGGGGAACGCCGCCTCGGGAGCGGCGATCCGAGGCCAGTGGACGGCCGCAAAGATGCGCTCGGCGTGCAACGCATCGCGCACCGCGCGCCGCCGCTCCGGATCGAGGCGCAGCACATAGCCGAGCGGCGGGGCCGGCGGATCGCTCGCCAGGGCGGACCATCCGCGCAGGCGGGTGTCCAGGCGTCGCCAGTTCGCCAACCGTGGCGCGGCCAGCCGCTCCAAGGGCGTGCGGCGCAGGATCGCCAGGCTGCGACCGGTGATAGCCAGGGGGTGCGCGCTCATGGCGGCCTCCTTGGCCTGGTTGGCCGCGTGCCAATGGGCGTTGTCGGCGCCCGTCGGATCCGCCGCCCGCTGGTCCGGCGCGCGCCAGAGCGCTTCGTTGTCCGGAATGGTTCCCGGCGGGGACGGCAGGGACGCGCCGTGCGCCGACACCAGGATCCCGCCGTCGGCGACGCCGAGCAGCTTGCGCGGGCTGTAGAGTTCATAGCCGCCCAGCGAAAGCAGGCCGGGTCCCAGGGCCTGGGCGCGGTCCTCGACGATCACTAGGTCGCGGCGGCGTTCGGCGAACGCGCGGCACGGTCCGCCCGGAGGCCAGCCGAAATAGGCGACCAGAACCACGACATCCCCCGGCGCGGCGCCGGCGTCGACCGGCGCGAGGTCCGCCGCGAATCCGTCGCGGACCGGGTAGAAGCGCGTTCGCGGCAGGAGCTCGCCGATGGCGAGGTCGGCGCAGACGAAAGCCGGCAGCCAGATCGTCGCCTGCGGATGGAGGGCCGCCAGGGCCATGAAGGCGGCCCGGGCGCTCACGAACGCGGCGTAGGGACGACCGTCCGTCCAGGCGTCGAGAACGCTGGGACCGCGGGCGCCGCCCTGGTCCCGGTGACTCTCGAAGAAGCCGCCGATCGGCGGGGGAGCGCGGTGCGTGTGGGTCGTCATCACCATGGCTCACCGGGCGGTGAAGCCGCCGTCGACCATGTAGGCGCCGCCGTGGCAGGAAGAGGCGTGATCGCTGCAGAGGAAGGCGGCCATGCGGGCCACCTCCTCGACGGTCACATAGCGTTGGAGGGGGATGGAGCGCGCGCCGTCGGGCTGGCCCTGGGCGCGGCCGGGATCACGAGCGGACAGCGCCGCGTCGAGGCGTTGCATCATCGCCGACTGGATCGGACCTGGGCAGACGGCGTTGACGCGGACGCCGTGGCGGCCGGTTTCGAGCGCAGCCGTGCGGACGAGGCCCAACACCGCATGCTTGCTGATGGCGTAGGCCCCGAGCGAGGCCGCGCCGACGACGCCCGAGATCGACGACAGCGCGACGACGCTGCCCGAGCCCTGCGCCTTCATCCGCGGCAGGCAGGCCTGAAGGGCGAAGAGACTGCCCTTGACGTTTACGGCCAGGACCCGGTCGAGCTCGGCCTCATCGATCTCCTCGATCGGCGAGACGGGACCCTCGACGCCGGCCGCCAGGACCGCCGCGTCGATGCGCCCGAACCGCTCGACGGCGGCGTTGACGGCGGCGCCCAGGGCCGCGCGGTCGGTGACGTCGGCTGGCCAGAAGGCGACGTCCGCCTGTGGCAGGTCCGGCGGCGGCGCGAGGTCGACGAGCGCGAGGCGGGCGCCCTGATCGGCGAAGAGGCTCGTGCAGGCCCGGCCGATGTCGCCAGCTGCGCCTGTGATCAGGACAGTCTTGCCCGCAAGGTCGCCCATCTAGGCGACGGCCAGCGCTTGCTTGAGCGCCTCGACGACCTGCCTGACCTCGACCTCGCTGAGGTCGATCGAGAACGGCAGGCCCAGCACCGAGGCGGCGAGGTGGTCCGTCGCCGGGAGGTCCTCGCTCCGGCAGTCGGCGAAGGCCGGGCTGCGGTGGCAGCCGCGGCCCCACCACTGGCGGGTGTCGACGCCGTGGGCCGAGAGCGCCTCGGCCACGGCGTCGGCGGAGCCGTCAGGCAGGGCGACGCAGCACACGCTGGTGATCCAGTCCGCGCCCCAGCCGGGCTGGAAACGCACCTCCGGCAATCCGATGAGTCCGATGCGCAGGAGCTGGCCGGCGCGCATGAACCGGAGTCGGTCGCCCGGCCAGGCGTCGAGCGCCGCCAGGCCGACGGCGCCGGCGTACTCGGAGAGCTTGGCGTTGGTCGCCGGGGCGAGGCTCTCGCGGCTGCCGCTGAAGCCGAAGGTGGTGAGCTGGCGCACCTTGAGCGCAAGGGCCGCGTCCCGCGTGGCGAGGAATCCACCTTCGCCCAGACCGAGGACCTTGGTGGCGTGCAGGCTGACGACGGCCGGCAGGTCTGAGTCTCGAAGGGTGTCGAATGCCGCCGCGGCGTCGACGACGACGGGCAGGCCGGTGTCCTCGCGGAACGCCTTCCAGCCGTCCAGGTCGCCGAGGTCACCGAAGGCGCAGACCGGCATGGCGGCCACGATCTGGCCGGGGTGGCGGTCGACCAGGTCGCGGACGGCCTGGGGTTGCAGCATCCAGGTCTCGGGATCGACGTCGACGAACCAGGGCTGGAGCCCGGCGGCGATGATCGCATGGGCGGTGGCGACGAAGGTCCAGGCGGGCGTCGCCACGAAGCCGCCGGCCGGAAGCTTCATGGCCATGAGCGTCAGCGTCAGCGCCTGGGTGGCGTTCGCGACCGTGACGATCTCGGTTCCGTCCGCGAAGCGTTCCGCCAGGCGCTCTTCGAGCTCGGTGACCAGTGGGCCGAAGTTCGAGTACCAGCGCGCCTCGTCGATCCGCTGGAGGTATGGCAGCACCCGATCCGCGGACGGCAGGCGCGGCCGGGCTACAGGCAGCCGCGCGGGCTCCGGCGAGCGGCTTTCGCGCGGCTCCGCGGGACTGACGGCCAAGGGCGTTCCTCCGACTTCACGCCGAAGGCAACACGGTTACGGTTAATGTGCGATTAGGAGGCCGCGCTCCGTCCCGCGCGCGCCGCGATGAGCCCCAGGAACGCCTCGGCCGTGCGGCCGGCGCCCAGGCCGTCGCAGACGTCGGCGCTCTCGGCGGCGAGGCGGCGGCGCAGGTCGGCGTCGCGCAGGAGGCGTAGGAGGGCGCGGTCAAACGCCGCATCGAAGTCCGGGTCGGCGATGTCGACCACGAGCGCCGCGTTGCGTTCGGCCATGGCGCGCGCGGCCGGGCGCTGGTTGTCGGCCAGGGCCACCAGCAGCGACGGCAGACCCAGGGTGCAACGCTCCCAGGTCGACGAGCCGGGCGCGCCGATCCCGATGTCCGCCTCGGCCGTCAGGCGGGCCATGTGCGGCGTGTCGACGTGCACCGTCAGGCGCCTGTCGCGGCGGGCGATCCTGGCGAGGGCGTCGGCGCTGGGCGCGGCGGCCCCCAGGACGATGTCGATGCCGAGGTCGTTCACGCGCGGGCGCACCCGCTCAACGATCCGGGCCGTGATCCCGCCCACGTCGGTCAGGCCCATGGCGACGAGGATCCGTTGCACCGGCTCGCCGCGCCAGCCGAGCGCGGTCTGACGCAGGGCGGCGAACTCGGGCCGGACGGGGGCGTAGGCGGGGCCGAGCAGGAGCTGGGCGCTGAGCGCCACGAGGCCGAGATAGTCCTCGGGCCGTCGTGCTGGACCGGAGTCCACGACGATGTCGGCGCCCAGCGGGCGGTCCGCCAGGTCGTCGATCACCAGCACGGGCCGGCCCTGGGCCATCGCGCGGTGGTCGGGTTCGGCGAGGCCATAGTGATCGAAGACGATGGCGTCGAAGGACTCGCGCACGGCGGCGGCGGCGAGGTCCTCGGCCGGCATGCGGACGGCGTCCGGGGCGAAGGCGTCCAGGAGCTCGCCGACGGGCGGCGGTCCCACGAAGGCCGTCGCCGCGCCCTTGGCCTCCAGCGCCTGGGCCAGGGTTAGGGATCGCATGACATGGCCGCCGCCGACCGTCGGGCCGGCGTCGACGACGAAGAGGATGCGCGGACCGGTCATGGGTCCCGACATGGGCCGATGCGTCCGGAAATGCAAAGGGCCGCCCCGAAGGGCGGCCCTCTCAAGGGACGAAAGCCGACTTCCGCTAGAGGAAGTTGGCCTCGCTGATGTTCGCCAGCGATCCGCCCGACAGGATGACGGACATATCGGCCGTGCCGTCGCCGTTGATGTCGACGAACACGCCCACCGTGCCGGCGGCGTTATAGCTGATCGCGGCGTAGATCACGGTGCCGTTGAGCGCCGTATTGGCCGCCGCCAGGGCCGCAGCATAGTCGTCCGCGCCGCCGGCCGCGCCTTCGAAGTAGTTCGTGCCGGCGCCCGCGGCCGCGCCGAACTCGAAGAAGTCCGCCGCCGCGAAGGCGTTGATCACGTCGGCCGTGGCCTCTGTGACGCCCGTGTCGCCGCTGGTGAAGAAGAAGGTGTCGGCCGCGCCGCCGCCGTTGATGGTGTCGACGCCCTGGCCGGCCGTGATGCTGTCCGTGCCCGCGCCACCCACGAGCGAATCGCCGCCGGTCCCGCTGGTGATGCTGTTGACGCCGTCGCCGGCATTGATGGTGTCGGCGCCCGAGGTGGTGGAGATGGTGTCGTTGCCGGTTCCAGCGGTGATGCTGTTGTCGCCGGCGCCCGCGCTGATCGAGTTGTTCCCGTCCCCGCCGGCGACGGTGTCGGCCCCGGAGCCGACGGTGATGGTGTCGGCGCCCGTGCCGCCGGTGACGCTGTTGGCGCCTTCGCCGGCCGCGATGGTGTTGTCGCCGTTGCCGCCATCGATGGTGTCGGCGCCGGAGCCGGAGGTGATGGTGTCGGCGCCCGAGCCGGACGTGACGTTGTTCGCGCCCTCGCCGGCCGAGATGATGTTGCTCTCCGTGCTGGCTCCGCCGTTGACGGTGTCGTCGCCGGCGTCGGCCTGGATCGAGCCGCGGCCCGTGAAGGTGATGCTGTCGTTGCCGATGCCCGAATTGACGATGTCGAGTCCGCCGCCGGCGGCGATGGTGTCGTTGCCGGCGCCGCTGTTCATGGTGTCGTTGCCGGCCGCGGCCTGCAGGGAGTCGTTGCCCGAGCCCGAGGTGACGCTGTTGTCGCCCCCGCCCGCGTTGACCGTATTCGTGCCTTCGCCAGCGTCGATGGTGTCGCTGCCCGTATCGGTGGTGATGTTGTCGTCGCCTGTAGAGCCGTTGACGCTGTCCGCGCCCGCGCCCGTGCCCGTGTAGGTGTCGTTGCCGTCGCCCAGGCTGGCGACATCGGCGCCAGCGCCTGAGCTGATGCTGTCGTTGCCGCCGCCCACGGTGTAGGTCGTGGCCGCGGTCGCGCCGCTGATGGTGTCGGTCCCCGTGCCGGTGGTGACGGAACCGCCGCCGCCGGTGATGGTGATCACATTGGCGCCGTTGCCGGCGTCGATCGTGTTCGTCCCGGCGCCGCCGGCGATGGTGTCGTCGCCTTCGGACGTATTGATCGAGTCGTCGCCGCCCGCGGTGGTGACGTTGTCATTGCCGATGCCGGTGGAGACGGTGTTGTCGCCCGCGGCGGCGTTCACCGTGTCGGCGCCGTCGGCGGTGGTGATGTTGTCCGCGTCGGCGCCCGAGGTGATGCTGTCGTCGCCGAGGCCGCCCACGAGCGTGTTCGCGCCGTCGCCGGCCTGTATGGTGTCGTTGCCGCCGCCGCCGTCGATCGAATCGGCGCTCGCCAGGGCGGAGATGGAGTCGTTGCCCTCGCCCCCGCTGATGAGGTTGGCGCCCGAGCTGGCCGTCACGGTGTCATTGCCGTCGCCGGCGAGGATCGTGTCGTTCAGCACGTTGCCGGTGATCTGGTCGTCGCCGGCGCCGCCGTCGATCGAGTCATTGCCGCCGCCGCCGGTGAGGGTGTCGGCGCCGTCCTGACCGCCCAGGGTGTCGGCCGAGCCCGAGCCCAGGATGGAGTCGTCACCCAGATTGCCCAGCATGTAGTCGCCGCCGCCCGAGCTGCCGTCGATGGTGTCGCTGCCCTGGCCGCCCAGGAGGAGGTCCGCCAGCGCGCCGCCCTGGATGGAGTCGTCGCCGAGGTTGCCCTGCGCGAACTGCAGCACGGCCGTGGTGGTGCCGGCGCCGAGCTGGATGGTGTCGTTGTCGCGGCCGCCGTAGATTACGTCGTCGCCGGCGCCGCCCACGAGGCTGTCGTCGCCCTGATTGCCTTGCAGCACATCGTTGCCGCCCGAGCCGTCGAGGGTGTCGTTCCCGGCGCCGCCGTAGAGGCCGTCGGCCGCCGCCGTGCCCGCCCGGTTGTCGTTGCCGGTGGTGCCAGCGTAGAGCAGCGAGCTGTCGGGGAAGATGGCGTCGGTTTCGCCGCGGAAGCCGCCCGGATCCGAGAACCGCACGACGCGACCCGGCGCCTGCAGGTCGATGTAGTCCGGCGTATTGATCGTGAAGGGGACGAAGATCACCGCGACCTGGGCGGCCGACAGATTGCCCGTGAAGATGAGCTGGTCGGCCGGCGTGTAGGCCAGCGCCTCACTGGCCGTGATTTCGTCGAAGAAATAGATCGCCACTGTGCGGCCCCCAAAAATCGAATCGGTTGGTGTCCCTTACGGGCAGGCTATCCACAATTCCTTAGCTAAGGTTACCGCGCGGGGCGAACCCGGCAAGATTCCGTAGCTTGAGGTTGAGTCTTCCGCTGCGATCACGCCGATCCGTCGTATCGGCGCAACACCTCGCGGGCGGCTCGGTCGGTCTCTAGCAGCGGATCATATCGTCCGGCTGTCAATTCCCCGACGAAAGGTTGCGAAACGCCGCGCCGCGCCAGTTCGGCGTGGAACCGCGCGAGCTTGGGGCTGCGGCCGACCATCGGCAGGATGAAGAGCGGCGTCCCTGTGGCGGCGGCGTCGGTCGCAAGGTTGGTGGAGTCCTCGGTGACCAGGATCGCGTCGGCCGCGGCCAGGAAGGCGAAGTAGGGATTGTCGCCCGTCCCGTCCCAGATCGCGCCGGGCAGGCGGCGGAGCGTCGTGGTCATCGCCTGCCGCGCCGCCTCGGGCGTGCGCCGGGTGTAGCTGAGCAGGAGGGAGCCGCCCGCCGCCTCGACGGCGGCCGCGATCTGCTCGGCGAGCCGCCGGGCGTGCTCGAGCGGCAGGTCGTGGGCCTTGGACCTGCCCCCGATGATCACCGCGACGCGCGGATGGGGCAGAGGGGCTATGAGCGCATCGAACCGGGCCTGCTCGATGGCCAGCTTCTCGGCGCTCAGGCGGTTCGGCGCGCCCAGGATGGGGAAGACATTCGGGCCGGAGAGGCCGTCGTGCTCGGGCGGGACGACGAGGTCGAACCGATCGAGAGGCGCCCGCGGGTGCTGAGTCTGGACGACGAAGGTCCGGCCCTCGGCCCATCGCAGGATGCGGGTGGACAGCGGCAGGGTGGCGCGACCGGCGGCGATCCAGATGTCGGGCCAGGGCGGGCCGATCGGATCGCCCGCGCGCGCCGCCGGCGGGATCAGGCGCCACGGCAACCGCCCCAGGCCGCCCCGCCAGGCGATCCGCTTCACCGCGACATGGGCCGGGCGCAACCGTGCGATGGCTTCGGCGAGACCCAGGGCCTGGGCCTCGATGCCGGCGCGGCCGTCGGAGACGGCCCAGATCCGCAAGGGGCGCGGGCCGCTCATCGGGAGCGGCTCAGACCCACTCCACCTTGGTGATCTCGTAGGCCTTCACCCCGCCGGGGGTGTTCACCTCGACGACGTCGCCGGTTTCCTTGCCGATGATCGCGCGGGCGATCGGCGAGGTGACGGAGACGCGGCCGCGCTTCACATCGGCCTCGTGCTCGCCGACGATCTGGTAGCGGGCCTCCTCCTCGGTGTCCTCGTCGACCACCGAGACGGTGGCGCCGAACTTCACCTGGGTTCCGGAGAGCTTGGAGACGTCGATCACCTGGGCGCGCGCCATCTTGTCCTCGATCTCGGCGATCTGGCCTTCGATCCAGCCCTGGCGCTCCTTGGCGGCGTGGTACTCGGCGTTCTCGGACAGGTCGCCGTGCGAACGGGCCTCGGCGATCGCGGCGATCACCGCCGGTCGCTCCACGGTCTTCAAACGCTTCAGTTCTTCGTCGAGGGCCTTATAGCCCTCGGCGGTCATCGGAACTTTTTCCATCATGACTCGAGGTCGCCTTGGTGATCCCCTGGCCCGGCCGCTGGCGCACGCGACCCGGGGGCAGGGAAGCTAGAATTGTGCGCCGCAAAAATCAAGAGCAACGGTCGGTCAACGGTTGGGCCGGCCTCCGCCACCGGGCCTAGGTAGGAAGCCGGCCGGGCGTTCGCCAGCCATCCCTCAGGCGCTCTCGCTGATCACAGCGCCTTCGAGTTCGTCCGGGGCGGGCGGCTCGTAGACTCCCTCGATGAAGTCGAACAGCTCGGGCGTGACCTCGATGGCGAAGTTCTCGCCACGGACGACGTTGCGTTCGGCGACGCGGGCCCGGCGGGCCTCGGGGCTCGCGTTGACGAAGTGGAACTGGAGCGGCAGCTCGGCGGCCGTCGCGATCTCCCGCACCCGCGCCCGGTCGGCGCGGCGCATCAGGCCGATGTCCAGGATCACCGGGGTCCCGGCCGCCAGGACCGCGGCGGCAGTCGACCAGATCTGGGCCTCGCAGCGTTGCACCCGCTCGACCATCCACTCGTACTCGATCGGCTCGGGCATGTCCGGGGCGAACAGGCGCGCCATCCAGTCGTCGAGGATGAAGGCGACCGCCTTCTCGCGCCGGGCGAAGGCGTGGGCGTAAGTCGTCTTGCCGGCGCCCGAGGGGCCGAAGATCACGTGCAGAGTGGCGGGCATGGCCGGCGCTTTAGCCGATCGCGCCGCCCCCGTCGACCGAGGGCGGCCACGGGGTCAGCGGATCGTGAGCCCGCCGTCGATGACCAGCTCGGCGCCGGTGACGTAGCGGCTTTCGTCCGAGCACAGCCAGAGGACGCCGTTGGCGATGTCTTCGGGCCAGCCCTTCACACCCAGGGGCACGGCCATGGCGGACATGGCGTCGAGATCCGGCGGGGCGTTGGCGCCGGGGGTGAGGGCGTCCTGCACCGTGATCCAGATCGGCGTCTCGATCAGGCCGGGGTGGACCGAGTTCACGCGGATCCCGTCCTTGGCGTTGGCGCATTCCATGGCCACCGCCTTGGTGAAGAGCCGCACGCCGCCCTTGGTCGCGCAGTAGCCGGCCAAGCCGGGAGAGCCCTTGAGCCCCGCGACGGAGGAGATGTTCACGATGCTGCCGCCGTTTCCGGCTTCGCGCATCAGGGGCAGGGAGTGCTTCACGCCGAGGAAGACGCCGTCGAGGTTGATCGCGGTCTGGCGCCGCCAGGCCTCCAGCGTCATCTCAGTGACCGGGCCGCCGATGCCGATGCCGGCGTTGTTGACCAGGATGTCCAGGCGGCCGTGGCGCGCCTTGATCCCCGAGACGACGTCGATCCAGGTCTGCTCGTCGGTGACGTCCTGGCGGACGTACTCGGCCTTGCCGCCGGCCTTCTGGATCCCCGCGACCACCTCGGCGCCGAGCGCGTCCTGGATGTCGGTGACGACAACGAAGGCGCCTTCGGCCGCCAGCTTCTCGGCGCAGCCGCGGCCGATGCCGCTCGCCCCGCCGGTGACCAGCGCCACCTTGCCCGCCACACGACCCGCCATCGATGCCTCCCTTATCGTTGTTCAGTTGGAGTGGTAGCGCAGCGCCACGCCACGGCCTAGCCATGCCGTCGGGGAAGGCGCTACGGAAGCGCGCATGACGATCGAGATCCGGCCCTGCTCGGCGGGGGATGCGGCGGCCCTGGCGCTGGTGGGGCAGGCCACTTTCCTGGAGACCTACGCCACGGTGCTGCCGCCTGGCGACATCCTGGCCCACTGTGCGCACGAGCACGGCGAGGGGCGTTACGCCGCCTGGCTGGCCGATCCGGCCTATCGCCTCTGGGCCGCCGTGGTCGCGGAGACCGGCGTAATGGTGGGCTATGTGATGCTGTGTCCGCCGGACCTCCCGACGCCGACAGACGAGCACGACCTGGAGGTCAAGCGCATCTACCTGCTCTCGAGCTTCCAGGGCGGCGGCGTGGGCGCGCGGCTGATGCAGACGGCCCTCGACGCCGCCCGCGCGTCAGGCGCGCAGCGCGTCTTGCTCGGCGTCTACGGCAAGAACGACGCCGCAATCGCCTTCTACACCCGCCAGGGGTTCATCCAGGCGGGGGTGCGAAGATTCCAGGTCGGCGCCAACACCTATGACGATCTGGTGCTGGCGAAGTCCCTTTAGGCCCTACTGCATCCACTTGGGCGAGGTGTCGCCCGTGGTGAGGATGCCGTAGATCAGACCGATCGCGAGGAGCACGATCGCGGCGACCATGACGACGCCGATCATCCCCTCGAACTTCTCGGCCAGATGCTTTGGCTTGTGGTGCTTGACTTCGCCGGTATGCGGCTCGGTATGCATGACTCTTCCTCGCAATCCTTTGTGGAGTTCTGATCGCTCCACGCCAGGCTGCGGCAGACGCCAGAGGCGTCCCCCGGAAGTTCGCCGTCCCGGATATGGGCGGGACGTTGCGCGGGCCGCCGGGGCGCGCCCTTGCCGCCTGTCTCAGTCAGGCGATGTCGTGAGTCTGCGCCCATGACGGCGTCGGGTCAACCAATAGTGGCGGACGATAGCGGGCGGCCCCACGGTGTTGTGAGGCGGCTCAGGGCCGCCACATGCGCCCATTGGCGGCGGCGTAGATGTCGGGTTCGGCGATCCAGTCGTTGACGGCGCCGACGATGGGCCGCCCGTCGAGGTCGCCGCGGACGAAACTGCCGCGCCACTTTCGGTTGTAGATGGGGATCTCGTAGCGGACGAGGTCCGTGAGGCGGCCGGTCAGAACACGGCCGTCCCGGAGGCTCCACACCGCGCCGCGGCGCTCGCCAGGGCGGTCGATCGCCATTTCGGCGAGCGGAGCCTCGACGCCCTGCAGGCGCCAGCCGCCGGCCGCGCCCCGGGCCGCAAGCAGGGTGGTCGCCGCCGCGCCTTCGCCGGCTAGCCAAGCATAGCAGAAGGGCGCCTCGAAGCGCGGCGCCTCCTGGCGCTGCTCGTGGAACTTGGCCGGCCCCTCGTGGACGAAATGGCGGCCGTCGATCGTCACCTGGGCTCGGCAGGCGCCGTACACTTCGTCGCGGCCCGCCAGCACCGCGCCGGCCAGCGCCTCCATGGGATAGAACCGCGCCTCGATCCGGCCGCGAAGCTTGCCCGGCCCGTGCGGGGCGGAGCGACTGCGATGGAAGCGCAGGTCGGCGGAGAGGCGGACGTCCGAGAGGCTTTCGCCGCGGCCGGTGCGCGAGAGTTCGGCCCGGGCCGGCGGGGCGCGGTAGGCGGCCCGATCCGCATCCGCGAACCGCTCGCGCGAGGAGGAGAGGTCGTGTCGGGTAAAGGCGTAGAGCTCGCCGTCCTTCAGCAGATGGCACCAGAGCCAGGTCTGGTCCTCCTCGGGGAAGCGGCAGAAGCGCAGGGTGAGCGCGCTCGAGCCATCGGGCGCGACCGACATCACCATGGCGGATTCGCTGTAGGCGCGGCTTCCGCGGACGCGCAGGTCGGGCGATGCCGACGCCGGGGCCGCGAAGGCCGCGGCGCCGGCGGCCAGGAGGGCGCGGCGGCCGATCATGGGACGTCTCCGTTGTTCCGCACCGACGCTAGCCTGACCGACCTGATGGGCGCGAGGGTGGAACGGCATGCCCGCGGTCTATGCGCCGGTGGACTTCCGGCCGGCCCGGGGTCACACACGCGTTCGGACAACGGAGGATCCCATGGTCAGCCTCGACGACTACATCGATGACGGCGACGAAGGGCCGGACGTCTCCGCCGACTTCGCCGCGCTGAAGGGATGCCTGAAGGCCCTGGCCGACGCCATTGCCAGCACCAACCTGGCAGTGATCAACGGCGCCCAGGGCGACGCGGCCGCGGCGACACAGCGGGTGCAGGCCTCGGTGGCGGCCCTGAAGCGCTTCCACGACGCGTTCCAAGTCCTGGACGCGGGCGCTGAGGAGGCCGAGGCCGGCGAGGAGGAGTAGTCCGTCGAGGCCCGTCTCAGGGGCCTCGGGCCGTCTGCTCGTCCGCCCGCTGCGCCGCACCCTCCGCTAGCGCCTCGAAGGCCGCGACGATGACGTCCTCGGTCACCTCTTCGGGTGTGATCTGGTGCTGATAGATGAACCCGAGCGACAGGCTCTGGATCGTCACCGCGAGATGGCGCGGCAGCATGGCCAGGCGGTCGCCGTACTGGCGCGCCAGAACCTCGGCGCCGGCGTCCAGGAGCGCCGATGTGTGGGCGGCCACTTGGGCGCGCAACTCGGGCTCGGCCAGCACATAGATCTGAAACTCGGCGTTGAGCCGCTCCAGTCCGCGCGCCTTAGGCAGCAGGCCGGCGACAGCGCGGGCAATTGCGCAGAGCTGAGCCTTGAGCGGCGCGCCGGGCTCGTAGTCGGGCGCGAGGCGCAGCGAGCGACGCTCGGCGGCGGCCGCCATCAGCTCGGTCTTGCTTCGGAAGTTGGAGTAGATCGCGCCCTTGCTCATGCCCGCGCGCGCAGCGACCTCGTCCAGGCTGGCGGCCAGAAAGCCCTTCTCCTCGGCCACGGCCAGGGCGGCTTCGATCAGGGCGTTGCGGGTGCGCTCGCGCTTGCCGCCGGGGCGAGAAGGAGGCTTGGCCATCGCCGCATAATATACTATCGGTATTTTATACCGATAGTATATTTTGGAGCTGGAGATGCTGTGGATTGTGTTGGCGGGCGCGGCGGCCGGGATCGCGGGGGCCGCCGGCTGGCGGGCCTGGGCGCAGGCGCGCGCCGGGCGGGCACAGCGACTGGAGGGGCCGGACTCCATCGACGAGGGCGGCTTCGCGCCCGTCGGAGGCATCGAGCAGTGGATCTCGATCCGCGGAGAAAGGCGGAGCAATCCCGTCCTGGTCATCCTGCACGGCGGCCCGGGCGCCGGCTTCGATCTCGTGACCCAGACGACGATGCGCCCATGGGCGCGCGACTTCACCGTCGTGCAGTGGGACCAGCGGGGCGCGGGCCGCACCTTCGGCCGCCATGGCGCGAAGGGTTGCGGCAGCCTCTCCATCGACGGGATGGCCGATGACGCGATCGAGGTGATCGAGCACGCGCTGGCGCGCACCGGCCAGTCGAAGGCGATCGTCCTGGGCGCCTCCTGGGGCTCGATCGTGGGCGTGGCGGCGGCGCGGCGCCGGCCGGACCTGCTCCACGCCTATGTCGGAGCGGGGCAGGTGGTGGACATGGGCGAGAACGAGGCTGTGGCCTATGACGCCCTGCTGGCCCGGGTGGAGGCGCGGGGCAATGCGAAGGCGGCGGCGAGGCTGCGGCGGATCGGGCCGCCGCCGTATGCCGGCCTCAGCGTCCTGCTGCAGCAGCGGCGCGTCATGTTCGCAAATGCGCCGCAGAGCGAGCGTGGGTTCGTCGGCCGGGTGCTAAAGGATGCGCTCACGGCGCCGGACGCCCGGCTAAGGGACGTGTGGGACTGGATCATAGCCCAACAGGTGAGCATCCGTCGGCTGTACGGGGAGCTGATGACCTATGGCGACCGGTCGCCGCCGCCGAGGTTCGAGGTTCCCGTCGTGGTGATCCAGGGCGAGGAGGACATCCAGACGCCCACCAGCCTGGCGCGCGACTGGTTCGAGACCCTGACGGCGCCGTCGAAGGCGTTCGTGACGATCGCCGGGGGCGGCCACAATGCGATCCTGGCCATGCCCGAGGCGTTCCATACGGCGCTGCGCGATCACGTGCGGCCGCTGGCGCGGTAGCGGAGGGCCCCTTAGATCAGCTTCGCTGACAGCTCCCCTGAGGCGAGCATCCTACGCGTAGCTCTGCAGGGGCCGCACCTCCAGCGGGCCCGCGGCGACGGCGGCGATGGCGCGGGCGGCGGCGAGGGCGGCGGGGGCGGTGGTGAAGTAGGGGATCTTCATCATCAGGGCGGTGCGACGGATCTCGAAGCTATCCAGGAGCGACTGCTTGCCCTCGGTGGTGTTGAAGACGAGCTGCACCTCGCCGTTCTTCATGTGGTCGACGATGTGGGGGCGGCCCTCCAGCACCTTCTTGACCACTTCGACGTCCAGGCCCTGTTCGGCCAGGTGCGCGGCGGTGCCGGCGGTGGCGAGGACGCGGAAGCCCTGGCCGAGAACCAGGCGCACCGGCTCGACGATCCATTCCTTGTCGGCGTCCTTCACCGAGACGAAGACGCAGCCCTTGGCGGGCAGGACCGTGCCCCCGCCAAGCTGGCTCTTGGCGAAGGCGCGGGCGAAGGCGGGGCCGGCGTCCTCGCCCGGGCGGATCCAGTCGAGGCCCATGACCTCGCCGGTGGACCGCATCTCGGGCCCGAGGATGGTGTCGACGCCCTGGAAGCGGGCGAAGGGGAAGACGGCCTCCTTCACCGCGATGTGGTCGTAGGGCTTCTCCCTCAGGCCGAAGTCCTTGAGCGCCTTGCCGGCCATCACCTTGGCGGCGATGGCGGCCACCGGTTGGCCGATGGTCTTGGCGACGAAGGGGACGGTGCGGCTGGCGCGCGGATTGACTTCGAGGACGTAGATGCGCGGCGTCGGCCCTTGCGGCTCCTCGATCGCGAACTGGACGTTCATCAGGCCGCGGACCTCCAGCGCCCGGGCCATGGCCTCGGTCTGGCGTTTCAGCTCGGCGATGGTTTCGTCCTTCAGCGAGAAGGGCGGCAGGGAGCAGGCGGAATCGCCCGAGTGCACGCCGGCCTCTTCGATGTGCTCCATGACTCCGGCCACGAAGACGTCGCCGCTGGCGTCGCACAGGGCGTCCACGTCCACCTCGGTGGCGCGGGAAAGGTACTGGTCGATCAGGACGGGGCTGTCGCCGGAGACCTGGACGGCGGTGGTGATGTAGCGCTCGAGCTGCTCGTCGTCGCGGACGATCTCCATGGCCCGGCCGCCCAGGACGTAGGAGGGGCGGATGACCACGGGATAGCCGATCTGGTGGACGGCCGCGAAGGCCTCGTCGCGCGAGCGGGCGATGCCGTTCACCGGCTGGGCGATCTTCAGGCGGTGCAGCAGCTGCTGGAAGCGTTCACGGTCCTCGGCCAGGTCGATCGCGTCGGGGCTGGTGCCGAGGATGGGGATGCCCGCGTCCTCAAGGGGCTGGGCCAGCTTCAGCGGCGTCTGGCCGCCGAACTGGACGATGACGCCGATCAGTTCGCCGCGGGTGCGCTCGGTCTCGATCAGCTCCAGTACGTCCTCTGCGGTCAGAGGTTCGAAGTAGAGCCGGTCGGAGGTGTCGTAATCCGTTGAAACTGTTTCGGGATTGCAGTTCACCATGATCGACTCGACGCCGATCTCGTCGAGCGCGAAGGCCGCGTGGCAGCAGCAGTAGTCGAATTCGATGCCCTGGCCGATCCGGTTGGGACCGCCGCCCAGGATGATGGCCTTCTTGGCGTCCGACGGCTCGCTCTCGCAGTCGGGGACCTGGCCGAGGGCGCCCGTCTCGTAGGTGGAATACATGTAGGGCGTCTCGGCGCGGAACTCGCCGGCGCAGGTGTCGATGCGCTTGAAGACGGGCCGTACGCCGAGAGCGCGGCGCTGTTCGCGCACCTCCTTCTCGGTGGTGTGGGTGAGCTTCGCCAGGCGGGCGTCGGAGAAACCGGCGGCCTTCAGCTTGCGGAACTCGGCGGCGGTCGTGGGCAGACCGGTCTCGCGGATCTGATCCTCGGTCTTCACCAGGGTCTCGATCTGGCGCAGGAACCAGGGCTCGTAGGAACAGGCGCCGTGGATCTCGTCGCAGGTGAGGCCGGCGCGGAAGGCCTGGGCGATCACCCGCAGGCGATCCGGGGTGGGGGTGGCGAGCGCACGGAGGACGGCGGCGTGGGCGGTCTCCGGATCGTCCCCGCCTTCGATCGCGATCTCGTCCAGGCCCGTGAGACCGGTCTCAAGACCGCGGAGGGCCTTCTGCAGGCTCTCGGCGAAGGTGCGGCCGATGGCCATGACCTCGCCCACCGACTTCATCGAGGTGGTGAGATAGGGCTCGGAGCCCGGGAACTTCTCGAAGGCGAAGCGCGGGATCTTGGTGACGACGTAGTCGATGCTGGGTTCGAACGAAGCGGGCGTGGCGCCCGTGATGTCGTTCATCAGCTCGTCCAGGGTGTAGCCCACGGCCAGGCGGGCGGCGACCTTGGCGATCGGGAAGCCGGTGGCCTTGGAGGCCAGCGCCGAGGAGCGGCTGACCCGCGGGTTCATCTCGATGACCACCATGCGGCCGTCGGCGGGATTCACCGCGAACTGCACGTTGGACCCGCCCGTCTCGACGCCGATCTCGCGCAGCACAGCGATCGAAGCAGCGCGCATGCGCTGGTATTCTTTGTCGGTGAGGGTCAGGGCCGGGGCGACGGTGATGGAATCGCCCGTGTGGACGCCCATCGGGTCGATGTTCTCGATGGAGCAGACGATGATGCAGTTGTCCGCCTTGTCGCGGACGACCTCCATCTCATACTCCTTCCAGCCCAGGACGCTCTCCTCGATCAGCACCTCAGTGGTGGGGGAGAGGTCCAGGCCGCGCTCCACGATCTCCCGGAATTCCTCGACGTTGTAGGCGATGCCGCCGCCGGTGCCGGCCAGGGTGAAGGAGGGGCGGATGATGGCCGGCAGGCCCACGAACTCCAGCCCTTCGAGGGCCTCGTCCATGGTGTGCGCGGCCTTGGACTTGGGGCTCTCCAGCCCGATCTTGTCCATGGCGTCGCGGAATTTCTGGCGGTCCTCGGCCTTGTCGATGACGTCGGCGCGGGCGCCGATCATCTCGACCCCGTACTTCTTCAGGACGCCGTTGGCCTCCAGAGCGAGGGCGGTGTTGAGCGCGGTCTGGCCGCCCATGGTTGGCAGGAGGGCGTCGGGCCGTTCCTTTTCGATGATCTTCTCGACCATCTCGGGCGTGATCGGCTCGATGTAGGTGGCGTCGGCGACGTTCGGATCGGTCATGATCGTCGCCGGGTTCGAATTGACCAGGACGATCCGGTAGCCCTCGGCGCGCAGAGCCTTGCAGGCCTGGACGCCCGAGTAGTCGAACTCGCACGCCTGGCCGATGACGATGGGGCCGGCGCCGATGATCAGGATCGAGGAGATGTCGGTGCGTTTGGGCATCTTCTTTTCGCGCGCAAGGGCGGCCGCGCCGCATAGCGCGCCGACACCGTCAGAACTGCAGGTTAAGGCGCCCCTTTAGAGGGGTAGGCTCCCGCGCGCAAGCATGCTCGCCCTCTGTAGGCCGCCAAGTCCCGAAACGGCGTTTGGTTCCCCGATTTTTCTTTGTCGAATCATGCAACTAACGGTCGCGTCGGGCTCTATCTCTCCGAGGCGCCGATCGTCGCGCCGAAAGACCCTGGGAGTTCCCATGAGCCTGCTGGACAGAATCCCGACCCTGAGCGACGAGGAGGTCGTGAACCTGCTGGCCAACGCGCGGCGCTTGAGCGAGCAGGGCGACGAGAAGCAGAAGGCGGCCGCGGCCGAGATCCTGCCGGCGCTTGAGTCCGAGGCCGAGCAGCGCCGAGATGCCCGCCTGGAGCGCGCCAAGGAAAAGCGCGCCGCGACGCGCAAGGCCACGCTGAAGAAGGCCGCCGCCTGACGGACGGCTCGGCCGCTCTCGTCGGCAACCCCGACATCGGACCCTTGCGTCTTGCGCCGGGGAGGGGCAGCTTCGCTGTGACCGTTCGCCGCAGAGCGGTGCAGCCCCGAGGTCCGACTTGGCCGCCGTAGCCGCCACCCCCGACGTCCTGGCCCAGCTCATGGCCCGCATCGCCGCGGGCGAGCGCGAGGCCCTGCGACAATTGTACCAGGCCACCTCCGCGAAGCTATTCGGGGTCTGCCTCCGTATCCTCTCCGACCGCGAGGAGAGTGAGGACGTTTTGCAGGACGTGTACGTCACCATTTGGCGACGAGCGGACAAGTTCGATTCCACCCGGGCCAGCGTGATGACCTGGGTCTCGACCATCGCCCGGAACCGGGCGATCGACCGCCTCCGCGCCCGCGGACCCATGGCCTACGCCGAGCAGGTGGAGGAGTTGGAGATCGCCGACGGTTCGGACAGCGCCGAGACGCTGCTCTCGGCCGCCGACGACCGCAACCGGCTGCACCATTGCCTGGGTGAGCTGGACGATCGCACCGAAAAGGTCATCAGAACGGCCTTTTTCGAGGGCGTGACTTACGAAGCCTTAGCCAGGCGGATGGATGCTCCGCTCGGCACTGTGAAGAGTTGGATCAGGCGGGGACTGGCCAAGCTGAAGGGATGCCTCCAGTCATGAGCGAAGCCCCCGACCTGACCGAAGACGAAGCCCTGGCCGCGGAACATGCGCTGGGGGTCCTCACCGCCCGCGAACGCGCCGACGCCGAGGCCCGGATGGCCCGCGACCCCGCCTTCGCGGCGGATGTCGAGGCTTGGCGGATGCGCCTGGCGCCCATGGCCGAGCAGGTGGCGCCCGTCGAGCCGCCGCAGGGCCTGTGGCCGCGGATCGAGCGGCTGCTGCCCGCCAACGACAATGGCCAGCTCATGAACCGGCTGCGTTTCTGGCGGAACACCGCCGTGGGCGGCTTCGCCCTGGCCGCAGCCAGCCTGGCGGGCGTCATGGTGGCGGTGAACCAGCCGCCCGTGGTGGTGACACGGGAGGTTCCCGTCTCGCCGCAGGGCCGGCTGCTGAGCGCCAGCGTGGTGCGCGAGGAGGCGGGTCGCGTGCAGCCGCTGTTCGTGGCCGCCTACGACCCCGACCGCAAGTCGCTGATCGTCACCTCACTGCTGCCGGAAGGCTCGGACCGCGACAAGGTGCACGAGCTGTGGCTGATCGCCGGCCAGGACAATCCGAAGTCCCTGGGCGTGGTGGCGCGCGGCGAGGCCAAGGTCATCCCGCTGCCGACCGACCTCCTGAACAAGATCTCGGAGGGCGCGGCCCTGGCCGTCTCGGTCGAACCGCCCGGCGGCTCTCAGAACCCCGACGGCCCCAGCGGCCCGGTCATCGGCGTGGGCAAGCTTTCGCAGCTGTAGCCGGCCCCGGAGGGCGAAATCCCAAAGGGCCGGCCATGCGCCGGCCCTTTCTCTTGGGCGGCGCTACTTCGCCTTGTCCATGAAGCCGGCGAACCTCTCGAACAGGTAGAGACTGTCGGTGGGGCCCGGCGAGGCTTCGGGATGGTGCTGGACCGAGAAGACCGGACGGTCCTTCAGCGCCAGGCCCGCGTTCGTGCCGTCGAAGAGGGAGACGTGTGTCTCCACCACCGGCTCCGGCAGGCTGTCGCGGTCGACGGTGAAGCCGTGGTTCATGGAGACGATCTCGACCTTGCCGGTGGTCAGGTCCTTCACGGGGTGGTTCGCACCGTGGTGCCCCTGGTCCATCTTCACGGTCTTCGCCCCAAGGGCGAGCGATAGCATCTGGTGGCCGAGGCAGATGCCGAAAACCGGCTTGCCCGAGTCGACCAGCTTGCGGATCTCGGGCACAGCGTACTCGCCGGTGGCGGCGGGATCGCCGGGGCCGTTGGACAGCAGCACGCCGTCGGGGTTGCGCGCCAGGATCTCCTCGGCGGAAGTCTTGGCCGGCACCACGGTGACGCGGGCGCCGACCGAGGTGAGCGCGCGCAGGATGTTGCGCTTCACGCCGTAGTCGACGACGACCACCTCGTACTTCGGCGTGTCGGGCGCCTTGGCGTAGCCCTCCTCCCAGCTCCACAGACCCTCGTCGTAGACGAAGGGCTGCAGGCAGGAGGCGTCCTTGGCGAGGTCGAGGCCGACGAGGCCGCTCCAGGCCTTCGCCTTGGCCACCAGGGCGTCGAGGTCGAACTTGCCCTCGGGACTGTGGGCGATCACCGCGTGCGGCATGCCGTGCTCGCGGATCGTGCGGGTCAGCGCGCGGGTGTCGACGCCGGCCAGGCCCACGACGCCGCGCCGGGCCATCCAGGTCGCCAGGTCGGCGTCGGCGCGCCAGTTGGCGGGCGGGGTCGGCAGGTCGCGGAAGATCGCGCCGCGCGCCGCGGTCTCGGCCGAGCCCGACATCTGTTCGATATCCTGGACATTGGTCCCGACATTGCCCACGTGCGGGAAGGTGAAGGCCACGATCTGGGCCATGTAGGAGGGGTCGGTCAGGATCTCCTGGTAGCCGGTCATGGCGGTGTTGAAGCACACCTCGCCCACCGCCTCGCCGATCGCGCCCACGCCGATCCCCTGGAGGATGGTCCCGTCGGCCAGCGCGAGGACGCCAGTGACGCCAGGGAGTAGGTCACGGGTCATGATAGGTCCTTCCGGCTGGGCAAACGGGCGCGTAGGTAGTCAGTCCCGGGGGACCGGTCAATCAGTGGGGACGCTATGGCGCATATCGATCCGGATCGCGAGGCGTGGGACATCTTCAAGAGCCTGCCGCGCGACGAGCCGATCCAGATGCTCAACCTCATCAGGCTGAAGCCGAAGGCGGAGTATCCCGAGGGGCACCAGGACCATGGCAAGGACCTGAGCGGGCTGGACGCGTATCGCGCCTATGGCCGCACGACGGCGCACATCTTCAAGCGCCTGGGCGGGCGGCAGGTCTGGGCCGGCAAGCCGCAGGTGATGGTGACCGGGCCGCAGTCCGAGGCGTGGGACATCGCCTTCATCGCCGAGTACCCGAACGCGGAGGCCTTCATCGCCATGGTGCGCGATCCGGAGTACCGCGAGCTGGTCGCGCACCGGACGGCCGGCGTGGCGGATTCGCGGCTGCTGCGGCTTGCGCCTGTCCGCGAACCCGGCGAGGGCTTCGGGGAGTAGTTGGCGGAAACCGAGGGAAACTTGGCATTTATGCCATCCCCGCCTGGAGGCAAGCTTCGCCTATGCTCGCCCTTCGTCCCAACTGCGAATGCTGTGACCGGGACCTGCCTCCGGACAGCCGTGACGCCCGCATCTGCACCTTCGAGTGCACATTCTGCGCCGAGTGCGCGGAGACGCGCCTGGCCGGCGCGTGCCCCAACTGCGGCGGCAATCTGGTGGAGCGCCCCGTCCGCCCGCCGGCGGCGCTGGCGAGGTTCCCCGCCTCGACCGAGCGCGTGACCAAGCCGCACAAGGCCTGCGCGGCTTAGGAAAATCCCCCTAAGCCGCCCGGGCCCCGAGCGCGCCTTCCAGCGCTGCGAATAGGGCTTCGACGCGGATCGGTTTGGCGATGTGGCCGTCGGCGCCCGCGGCGGCGCTGGCGGCGCGGTCGTCGGGAGAGGTGTTTGCGGAGAGGACGATGGCCGGCGTCCGCGGCCGTCCCTGGCGCGTCTCCTCGTCCCGGATGGCCCGGATCGCGGCTATTCCGTCGGTGACCGGCATGCGCAGGTCCATCAGCACCGCGTCGAACCCGCCGTGCCGCCAGGCCTCCACGGCCTCGGCGCCGTTCCCGACCGTCACCACCTCCACGCCGGCCGCCTCGAGCATGAGCTCGATCACCTTGCGGTTCGTGGGGTTGTCGTCGGCGGCGAGGACCCGCAGCGGCCGGTCCGGCGCGCCCGCGCGGTGCGGACGCTCGTCGGGCGCCAGGTCGGCGTCGCCATAGTCCAGGAGGCCGTTCACCAGCCGGTCGAGCTGGCGAGCGGCGGCGCGGATGTCGGCCACGAGGGCGCGCTGCTCGGGTTTCAGGTCGGTCCCCTCCAGAGCCTCGGCCAGGCCCAGGACCCCGTTCAGCGGCGTGCGCAGCTCGTGGCTCATGTCGCCCAGGAACTCGGCCTTGGCGCGCTGGGCGGCCTCGGCATGGGCGAGGGCCTGCTCCAGGGCCGCAGCCTGCCGCTTCATTTCGGTGATATCGACGCGCAGGCCGATGACGCCGCCGTCCGAGGTGCGCCGCTCCTCGATCATCAGCCAGCGGCCGTCGGCGACCTGCTGCTCATGCCGCTCGCCGGTGGCCGTGGCGAGCTTGGCCTCCCGGGCGGCGAGCCAGGCCTCCTCCCGGCCGATGGCGTCGGGATAGTCGCCCCGCGCGACGCCTTCGCGCAGGGTGTCGATCAGCTTCGCGCCGGGCCGGAAGAGATCGGCCGAGCGATGGTAGATCTCGGCGTAGCGGCGGTTCCAGAGGATGTAGCGACCCTCGGCGTCCAGGAAGACGACGCCCTCGGGGATCGCGTCGATCGCATCGCGCAGCCGGGCCTCTGCGCGCTGGGCCAGGGCCCGAGCCTCGGTCAGCGCCGGCGCCGCCAGCCGCCGCGCGATCCAGGCCCGCAGGCCGCCGAACGCCATACCCACTCTCCGAATCGCACCCGTTCCAGGATGCGGCAGTGGGCCTGGCGAAAGCTTTCAATCCCTTGCCGTACAAGCGATTCATCGGGAGCGCCCGCAATGCCTGCACCGGGCGCCTGCGGATTGCGCAGGCGGGGCCCTGCGCCGTATGGAGCCGGCCATGCGGATCACCACGGTCGGCCTCGATGCCGACGACACCCTCTGGCACAACGAGACAATCTTCCGGCTGACCCAGGACCGATTGCGCGACCTTATGGCCGAGTACGCGCCGCCCGAGGCCCTTATGTCCAAGCTGGCGGAGGTGGAGGCGCGCAACCTGCGGCTCTACGGCTACGGCGTGAAGGGCTTCACTTTGTCGATGATCGAGACGGTGATGGAGCTGACCGACAACCAGGCGCCGGGCCGGCTGATCGCCGATATCTTGGCCGCCGGCCGGGAGATGCTGAGCGAGCCCGTCGAGCCGCTGCCCGGCGTTGACCAGGCGCTGGCCGAGCTGTCGCGGGACTACCGCCTGGTGCTGATCACCAAGGGCGACCTGCTGCATCAGGAACAGAAGCTGGCCGCCTCGGGGCTGGGCGACCTGTTTGTGGCCGTCGAGATCGTCAGCGAAAAGGACGCGGGGACCTACGAGCGCGTCTTCGCCCGGCACGGGACCGGGGCGGCGCAGGCGGTGATGTGCGGCAACTCGATGCGCTCGGACATCCTGCCGGCGCTGGAGGCAGGCGCGTACGGGGCCTACGTGCCCTACCACATCACCTGGGCGCACGAGGTTGCCGAGGCGCCGAAGGACCATCCGAGGCTGGCGCAGTTGGGGAGCATCTCCGAACTGCCGGGTTGGGTGAGCTCCCTGACCTGATGTCACAAACGCGCGTGCGCCTCCGTCCTGGGTGCGAAAGGGACGGAGGCCGTGGATGCGCAACTGGGATCGGTGGGTTGCGGGCCTGATGGGCCTGCTGCTGGGGCTGAACGGGCTGGCGATGCTGTTCGTGCCGCTGGCCTGGTATGACGCCGTGCCGGGCGTGCCGGCGACGGGGCCGTTCAACCCGCACTTCGTACGCGACATCGGCGCGATCTACGTGACCTCGGCGCTCGCGCTTTTCTGGTTCGCCTGGCGGCCGGTCCAGGGTTGGCCGGCGATGGCGGCAGCGGCCTGCTGGCTCGTGATGCACGCCGCGATCCACGTCTATGACGCCGTCTGCGGGACCTCGCCCTTCGCCGACATCCGGCGCGACTTCGTGGGCGTGTTCGTCTTCGCCGCCGTCCCCCTGTTCCTGGCCCTGCTGCGCAAACCGAAAGGCGCCTGACGATGCTGAAGTTCTTCCTCTCCCGCTGGCTCGACCGGTTCGAGACGACGTTTGGGTACGACGCCAGCTACATGCGCCATGTGCTGCGGACGAACCCCTGGAGTCTCCTGAAGTTCGGCCTCGGGACCAGCGCCCTGGACCGCAAGGCGGCGCCGCCAGAAGCCGTGGTGGCGGCCAGTCTCTACGGCACGCTGCAGGAGGACTGCGGACCGTGCGTACAGGTGGGCGTCGACATCGCCGCGGCGAATGGCGTCGACCCGAAGGTGCTGCGCGCCATCATCGCCGGCGACGAGGCGGCGATGGGCGAGGCGGCGGCGCTGGGCTACCGCTTCGCCCGCGCCAGCCTGGCGCGCGACATGGAGGCCTGCGACCCGCTGCGCGACGAGATCGTTCGGCGCTGGGGCGATGAGGCCCTGGTGGCGATCAGCCTGGGGATGGTGGCGTCGCGGATGTACCCGACGCTGAAATACGCCCTGGGCTACGGCAAGGCCTGTTCGCGCGTGAAGGTGGGCGGCGAGACCGTCGCGCCGGTTCGGCTGGCGGCGTAGGGTGAAGCCCATGGATGCGGCGCTCACAGACGCCTTCGAGGCCAACCGCCCGCGGCTGAAGCGGCTGGCCTATCGCATGCTGGGTTCCGTCAGCGAGGCCGAGGACGCCGTGCAGGACGCCTGGATCCGTTGGGAGCGGGGCGGCGAAGGCGTGACCGATCCGTCCGCCTGGCTGGTGCGGACCACCACCCGGCTGTGCATCGACCGGCTGCGGACCGCCAAGGCCGAGCGGGCGGCCTACAAGGGCCCCTGGCTGCCGGAGCCGCTGATCGAACCCCTGACCGAGGATCCGGTGGAACGGGCCGAGGAGGTCTCGATCGCCTTCCTGCTGGCGCTGGAGCGGCTTTCGCCCCTGGAGCGGGCGGTGTTCCTGCTGCACGACGTCTTCGACCAGGACTACGGCCAGGTGGCCGAGACGCTGGGACGGAGCGAGGCGGCGGTGCGCCAGCTGGCGAGCCGGGCGCGCAGTCACGTCCGGGACGCGCGACCCAGGTTTTCGGTCGACCACGACAAGGCGATGAAGCTGGCGCAGGCCTTCGTTGCGGCGGCGGCCACCGCCGACATGAGCGCGCTATCGGAGCTTCTCGCCGAGGACGCGGTGTTCGTCTCCGACGGTGGCGGCAAGCGGCAGGCGGCGCTGCGGATCCTGGTGGGGCGCGAGGACATCCTGGGCCTGATGCGCGGCCTGCACTGGCGTGGCGGTTTCATGAAGGTCAGCGGGGTTCGGCCTGTCAGGGTGAACGGCCAGCCTGGCCTGATCCTCGACTTCCGCGATGGCCCGGCGACCTTCACCATCGAACCGGACGAGCAGGGCCGCATCGCGGCGATCTACACCGTGCGTAACCCGGACAAGCTGCGGCACCTCCTCTGACGCGTCCGCTTCTGACGCACCCACATCCGATCCACAGGCTGCCTGTGGATAATGGGGATGGTCCGATCGATTCGCGCTCAGGCACTGGCGTGGACTCAGCGATGGGCCGCAGGTGGTTCGAATGGTCGGGCGGTTTGACGAGCGTTTTCTGGAGGAGGTGAAGTCGCGGCTTCGGCCGAGCGACGTCATCGGCCGGACCGTGAAGCTGCGCAAGCAAGGGGCGGAGTACGTCGGCCTCTCGCCGTTCAACAAGGAGAAGACGCCCTCGTTCTACGTGAACGACGCCAAGGGCATGTTCTTCGACTTCTCGTCGGGCAAGACCGGCGACCTGATCACCTTCCTGCAGGAGACCGAGCGGCTGACCTTCGCCGAGGCCGTCGAGCGGCTGGCGGGCGAGGCGGGCGTGCCGCTGCCGGCGCTGGACCCGCGCGGCGCCGAGCAGGACAGGAAGCGCCACGAGCTGGGCGACTGGCTGGAGCTGGCCGCCCAGTGGTTCGAGGCCGAGCTGCGCCGTCCGCCGGGGCGGGAGGCGAGGGCCTATCTGGAGCGGCGCGGGCTGCCGGAGAGCGAGTGGTCGCGCTTCCGGGTGGGGTTCTCGCCCTCCGGGCGCACGGCGCTGAAGGACTATCTGGTGGCCAAGGGCGCGCGGCCGGCCGAGCTGGTGGACGCCGGCCTGCTGGTGGCGCCGGAGGACGGGGGCGCGCCTTACGACCGGTTCCGCGACCGGATCATCTTCCCGATCCTGGACGTGCGCGGCCGGGTGGTCAGCTTCGGCGGCCGGGCGATGGATCCGCAGGCCCGCGCCAAGTACCTGAACGGTCCGGAGACCGTGGTCTTCCACAAGGGCCATCACCTTTATGGCCTGTCGGAGGCGCGCAAGATCCTGGCCGCCGCGCGGGCGGGCGAGGCGCCGCCGCTGGTGGTGGTCGAAGGCTATATGGATGTGATCGCCTGCCAGCGGGCGGGCATTCCGGCGGTCGCGCCGATGGGAACGGCGCTGGGCGAGGACCAGATGGAGGTGCTGTGGCGCCACCACCCGGAGCCGACGCTCTGCTTCGACGGCGACCGGGCGGGCCGCCAGGCGGCCGCCCGGGCGATGGACCGGGCCCTGCCGCTGCTGAAGCCCGGCAAGAGCCTGAAGTTCGCCATTGTCGAGGGCGGCAAGGACCCGGACGACGTGCTGCGCGAGCAGGGGGCGGCGGCGCTGAAGGCGCAGCTTGCCAAAACGACCCCCTTCGCCGAGGCGCTGTTCATCCGGGAACGAGATGCCGAGCCGCTGGACACGCCGGAGCGGAAGACGGCGCTGAAGGTGCGGCTGCGGAAGCTGGCGGCGTCGATCGCCGATCCGGACCTCGCCGGGGCCTACAAGGAGGACCTGCTGGCCCGCTTCGAGGCGCTGTGGCCGACGCGCCAGCCGGTCTACACGGTGGGCGCAGCGGCGCGGGAGATGTCGCGGGCGCGGTGGGATCGCCGCAAGCCGGCTTTGTCGGGGGCGACCACCGAGACCAAGGACGCCACCGAGCGCCTGCGCCGCGCGCCGAAGGCGCTGTCGGCCGCCCTGGCTTTGGCGGCCGTACGGGATCCTGGCGTGATCGACGACTCCATCGAGCGGGTGGGCTCCCACGGGTTCGGCGACGAGAAGCTGGACCGGCTGGCGCAGGAACTGGTGCGGTTGCGGTATGAGACCGACCACCTGGAGATGGAGGGACTGCAGCGGCGTCTTGAGGCCAGCGGGATCGATCGCGAGGAGCTGGCGCGCGTGGAGCGGGAGGCCGGGCGGGCAGGCGTTTCGGCGCCGTTCCTGCGCGAGAATGGCGATCGCGCACGCCAGCTCTGGCGGCAGGCGTTCGACCTCCTGATGCAGCTGGAGAGCCTCGAGCGGGCCGTGGAAGCGGCCGCGCGCGACTTGGACCGCGACCGTGACGCGACCACCCTGATCAGCCTGAAGGCCGAGCGCGACCACCTGCGCCGGCTGCTGAACAGCGACTGGGCGCACGGCGGAGAGGACGCGCCGGTGCTGCCGCACTGAGGCGGCGCGGGCCGGCGGCCTGGCGGATCAGAAGGCGTACTGCGTCCGGAACGACCAGACCTTGAGGTCCTGGCCCACTTGCGCGCCCGCCGGCGGCGTCAGGACGCCCGCGCCCCAGGCGGTTCCGCCGGGCGAGATGCGATCGACCTCGACGTTCTGGAAGTTCGCCTGGAAGCGAACCGAAGAGTTCGGATACCAGTTGAGGCCGACGGTCACGACATCCTGCTCGCCGCCCAGGACGGCGCCGTCATTGAGGTCGAGGTTCGAGTAGCGGGCGGCCACTTCCCACACGCCCCAGGTCCCGGCCTGCAGGTCGAACGGCTTGTCGACCTTGGGCGAGCCGAAGGCGCCGGAGGTGGCCGAGTAGCGGCGGGGCTGGCCGGTGAGGGTCCAGGCCCCCTGGACGTACCAGCCCGAGAAGTCCGGATCCGGAAGGGCGCCGCCCTTACGGTCGATGCCGAGATCGAAGTATTCCGACTGGACGTAGACGGGCCCGTACTGCGCGGCCGCTTCCAGGCCCCAGATGGTCGCGCCGTCGGCGTTGATGGACCCCGTGTCCACGAGGCGGACGCCCTCGACCCGCGATTCCACGCGTTCGCGGAAGCGGACGTTGGTGGTCGGGCTGCCGGCGCCGAGGTCCGGTCCGCTGGACGGCGGGTTGACGAGCATCGAGACGTTCGCGCCCAGGTGGACGAGGGCGCGGTCGGTCTTGAGCGGTACGAAGGTCGCGCGGCCCACAAGACCGAGCTGCTCGTCGAAGCTGGACTGGCCCACGAGGTTGCCGGTCACGGCCGCGGACAGGTTCCACCGGTCGCCGCCGGCGAGGATGGCGACCGCGGTCCGGCCATCGCCGGCCGCCATGCCGCGGACGACCTCCGACACCGCCGAGCGCTCCAGGAGCACCAGGGCGGTGGTGGAGGTCTGGTCGTCCATGTTGGACTGGGGCGGGAAGGCGCCGATGCGCAGCTTGACGTGCTCGAGGCCGGAATACTGCACCCAGGCCTGGTTGATGACGCCGCCCGGTTCGTTGCCGCTGCCGCCGAAGTCGAAGAGGAAGTTGTAGTCCCAGTCGCCGAACGCCTTGCCGTTCATGCCGAAGCGGACGCGGCGGAAGTTCATGCCATCGGCGAAGTCGCGGGCGCGCTCGGCCTCGTCGGCGGAGCCGTACGAGCCGCGGCGGAAGTCGGTGGCTAGCGGGCCCGCCGAGTCCTGGTCGTAGATCGCGCCGTCGAGCTGGAAGAAGCCGTTGAGGTTGGCGGTGAAGCGGCCGTCGGCGGAGGCGAAAGCGGGACGTCCGTTGTCCATCGACACCTTCGCCTTGCCCAGGTCCTTGCGGATCGCGGCGTCGCCGGCGGTGGACTGGGCGCCCAGTTCCTCCAGGCGGCGGGCGAGTTCGGCGTTCTGGCGCTCCAGGGCGTCGAGGCGGGCGCTGAGGGCCAGGGCCTGCTCCTGGCTGATGCCGCTGCCGACGGACGGCGCGGTCGAGACCGCCTGGGCGAGCGCCGGGGTGGCCGCGCCGCAGAGAAGGGTGGCGAGCAGCGCCGAGCAGGCGGACAGGCGAGCCTGTGACGTGGCCATGATGATTCTCCTTCCGGCGGCGTCTTGGCGGCCGCAGGTATTATGTTTTCGTGACAGTTTGGTAACTGTCACAATTCTGACTGCGAAAACCCGGGAAGACTTCGGCCGCGCGTAAGCCGGCGAGCCCTAGAAGTCTTCCCACTCGTCGACGGGATCCATCTTCAGCGCCGCGCCGCCGGCGCCCGTGGCTTTCAGCATCGGAACCGTCTTCTGCGAGGGCCTGACCGGCTGTTCCGAGGCGCCGCCCCCGACCCGGAAGCGGCTGACGGACTGGTTGAGCACGTCGGCCTCGCGGCTCAGCGCATGGCTGGCGGCGGTGGACTCCTCGACCATGGCGGCGTTCTGCTGGGTGAGCTGGTCCATCTGGTTGACCGCGGTGTTCACCTCGGCGATGCCGCGGGCCTGCTCCTGGGCGCTGGCGGCCATCTCGGTGACGAGGGCGTTGATCTGCGCCACGCGCTGGATGATCCGCTCCAGCGACTCGCCGGTCTGGCCCACGAGCTCCACGCCCTTGCCGACCTCGTTGCTGGAGGCGCTGATCAGGGCCTTGATCTCCTTGGCGGCCTCGGCCGAGCGCTGGGCCAGGGCCCGGACTTCCGAGGCGACCACCGCGAAGCCCTTGCCGGCGTCGCCCGCTCGGGCGGCTTCCACTCCGGCGTTGAGCGCCAAAAGGTTGGTCTGGAAGGCGATCTCGTCGATCACCCCGATGATCTGGCCGATCTCCTTTGACGAGGTCTCGATCTGGCTCATGGCCGCCACGGCTTCGGAGACGACGGAGCCGCTGGACTGGGCGTCGGCGCGGGCGGCCTGCACGACGGCGGCGCATTCGGTCGCGCCAGCTGCGGACTTCTTCATCGTCGCTGTGATCTCGTCGAGGGCGGCGGCCGTCTCCTCCAGGTTTGCCGCCTGCTGTTCGGTGCGGCGCGAAAGCTGGTCGGCGGCCTGGGCGATCTCGCCGGACCCAGTGCGGATGGCGCGGACGTTCCCCAGCACCACGGCCATGGCGGTCTCGAGGTCGCCCATCGCTAGGTTGAAGTCATCCTTGAGCTTCCGATAGTCGTCGGGGAAGGCCTCGGCGATCCGGTGCGTCAGATCGCCGGCGCTGAGGCGCTCCAGCCCGCGGCCGAGCGAGGCGACGACCTTGTCGAGCTCCGCGGCCGAATGGGCTTTGGCGGCCTCGGTCCGGGCGCGCTCCGCCGCCGCCGCCTTCTGCTGTTCGGCGGTGAGGCCCTCCAGGCGCAGCTTCTCCACGCCGGCGTCCTTGAACACCGACACGGCGTCGGCCATGAGCCCGACCTCGTCGCGACGACCGCGCGCCGGCACGTCGACGGTGAAGTCTCCGCCGGCCAGCCTGCGCATGGCGTTGGTGAGGGCCGTCACCGGCCCGGCGATGGCGCGGGTCAGCAGGAAGCCCAGGGCTGCGGCGATCAGGATCGCCAGGCCCATGCAGCCGGCGAGGGTGAAGTAGGCGTTCCGGGTCACGTCTGACTGTTGAGCGGCCAACTCGGCCAGGCGCTTCTCCTCGGCCTCGTGCAGCGCGGCGATCCCGTCCTCGACGGGGGCGATCAGACTGTCGGCGAGGCCGTCGGGACCCACCATGTCGACCGCCTGCTGGTGAGTCGCCGGATCGGCCGCAAGCGTCTGGCCCGCCTCCACGACCTGGGCGTGCCATTTGTCGGCGCCGGCTTCGGCGGCGGCGAGAGCCTCGGCCTTGCCCGGCTGTCCGGCCGTGAGCTTGGCGGCGGCGGCGATCTGGGCCTTGAAGTTGGCCCGGTGCTTGTCGAGGCGTTCGATGTAGTATGGCGCGCCAGAGAGCAGGAAGCCGCGGTAGCTGTTCTCCTGGCGGGCCAGGTAGAACTTGGCGTCCTCGAGGGCGGCGATGACCTGGTGGCTCTGGTCGGTCTGCCGGCGCGCGGTCTCGAGCGACTTGAGCGAGAGGAATGAGGCTCCGCCCATGCCTGCCATGGTCAGAACGACCGCGGCGAAGCCGATCGCCAGTTTCCGCGAGATCCGCAGGTTGTTGAACAGCACTCCGACGCCTCCAGGTTTTCCCATTTTGTCGCTCCGAGCGCTATGCGGTGGCGGCAAACGGATGATTACCGGGCTGGAGATCATGCTCCAGCTTGGCTGAGGCGCGGTGTCGCAGGCGGCGGAGGCGACGGAGGCGACTGGCCGCGTGACGTCGTCGCCTTGACACGCGCGGCCTCGCACGCCATCTGCCGTTCTGCGGATTTAGCGCGCTTACGACAGACATCACCGGGCCGCTGCGACTTCGGGCGCGCCCCCCACGTGGAAGAAGGATGTCTCCCTCGGGTGCGGAAGTCCCAGTGGTCGCGCCGCTCCTGCGGTCGACGCCCCGGCGACGCTGCGAAAGGAAGCTTTCGCGGTGGGTATGCTATTGCGGCGTCGAATCCAGCACGAGCCCGCGCTTCCGCTGCAGCAACTCGATCAGAACGGGAACATTCCGGCGGACCGTGGGTCGTATTGACGCGACCTCTCTCATTTCGGGCCGTCGTCACCATTTTCCGGCGCGCGCCTTGCACGGGGCGTCTGTGCCGACCTCGGAGATTTAGATGAGCGCAAACCCGGCCGAAGCCGAAACGACCGAGAACACAGCCGGCGACGGCCCGCTGCTCGACCTGACGGACGCGGCGGTCAAGAAGTTCATCAAGCAGGCCAAGACCCGCGGCTACGTCACCATGGACGAGCTGAACAAGGTGCTGCCCAGCGAGGAGGTCACCTCCGAGCAGATCGAAGACACTCTCGCCATGCTGAGCGAGATGGGCGTCAACGTGGTGGAATCCGAGGACGACGCCGACGCCGAGGGCGGCGAGGTGGCGGTGCGCGAGGAGTCGGCGGTCGTCGAAACCGCCAAGACGCCCGCCTACGACCGCACTGACGACCCGGTGCGCATGTATCTGCGCGAGATGGGCTCGGTGGAGCTGCTGAGCCGCGAGGGCGAGATCGCCATCGCCAAGCGCATCGAGGCCGGCCGCGACACCATGATCCGCGGGCTGTGCGAGAGCGCCCTGACCTTCGAAGCCATCATGGTGTGGCGCGAAGAACTGGAAGGCGGCCGCATCCTGCTGCGCGAGGTCATCGACCTGGAGCAGACCTACGGCGGCCAGAACCAGGGCGAGACGCCGGCCGCCGAAGCCCCAGAGGAGGCCGAGGAAGAAGAGGAAAAGTCTGAGGGCGAAGGCGAGGGCGAGAGCGACGACGATTTCGACGACGGCGCCGGCCCGACCATCAGCGCGATGGAGGCGGAGCTGCGCGAAGGCGTCATGGCGACGCTGGACGCCATCGCCGCCGAATTCGAGAACTTCCGCCTCCTGCAGGAGAAGCTGGTCTCCCGCCGGCTGAAGGGCGAGGATCTCTCCGAGGCCGACCGCGAGGCCTATCAGGCCGCTACGGGCGTGATCGTCCAGCACCTGAAGACCCTGAAGCTGAACAACAACCGCATCGAGGCGCTGGTCGAGCAGCTCTATGCGATCAACAAGCGCCTGATGGTGCTGGAAGGCCGCCTGCTGCGGCTGGCCGACAGCTACGGCATCAGCCGGACCGAGTTCCTGAAGGCCTACCTCGGCTCCGAGATGCGGCCGGACTGGTCCGACCAAGTCAAATCGCTGGGCGTGCGGTGGACCAAGTTCGCCGAAAACGACGCCGGCCAGATCGGCGACATCCGCTCCGAGATCGCCGCCCTGGCGCAGGAGACGGGCGTTCCCATCGACGACTACCGCCGCATCGTCCAGACGGTGCAGAAGGGCGAGCGCGAGGCGCGTCAGGCGAAGAAGGAGATGGTCGAGGCCAACCTTCGCCTCGTGATCTCCATTGCCAAGAAATACACGAACCGCGGCCTGCAGTTCCTTGATCTCATTCAGGAAGGCAACATCGGCCTGATGAAGGCGGTGGACAAGTTTGAGTACCGCCGCGGCTACAAGTTCTCGACCTACGCCACCTGGTGGATTCGGCAGGCGATCACCCGATCGATCGCCGACCAGGCCCGGACCATCCGGATCCCGGTGCACATGATCGAGACGATCAACAAGATCGTCCGCACCAGCCGCCAGATGCTGCACGAGATCGGCCGCGAGCCGACGCCGGAGGAGTTGGCCGAGAAGCTGGCCATGCCGCTGGAGAAGGTGCGCAAGGTCCTGAAGATCGCCAAGGAGCCGATCAGCCTCGAGACGCCGATCGGCGACGAGGAGGATTCGCACCTGGGTGACTTCATCGAGGACAAGAACGCCGTCCTGCCGATCGACGCGGCCATCCAGTCGAACCTTCGCGAGACCACCACCCGCGTGCTGGCGTCGCTCACGCCGCGCGAGGAGCGCGTCCTGCGCATGCGCTTCGGGATCGGCATGAACACCGACCACACCCTGGAAGAGGTCGGCCAGCAGTTCAGCGTGACGCGAGAGCGGATCCGCCAGATCGAGGCCAAGGCGCTGCGCAAGCTGAAGCATCCGAGCCGGAGCCGGAAGCTGCGGAGCTTCCTCGACAGCTAGGGCTGGCGTCTCTTCGCCGATCCTCTAAGACTCCCCGGCCGGAAGTCCGGGGAGTTTCTATTTGCGTCTCAATGTGCTGGCCGCCTCCGTCGCGGCGTTCGCATTCGCCACCACGTCCGCCGCGCAGACGCCGGCCGATGTCGCCTCCGCCGCCCGGGTGAAGGCCCATGTGGAGTTCCTGGCCTCGGACCTGCTGCAGGGGCGGGAGGCTGGTTCGCCCGGCTACGACATCGCGGCGAACTATGTGGCCGCGCAGTTCGCGCTTCTGGGCCTGAAGCCGGCCGGCGAGGCCGGGACGTGGTTCCAGACGGTGCCGCTGATCGCCTTCCGACCGGCGGACGAGGGTTCGTACGTGGTGCGCGGGCCCGACGGCACGACGGCGCCGCTCGTGTTCGGCGAAGAGGTGCTGACCGGGCGCGGCGGCGGGCCGTCCGACATCCAGGTGTCGGCGCCGCTGGTCTTCGCGGGCTACGGCGTGGTGGCGCCCGAGAGAGGCCGGGACGACTACGCGGGGCTCGACCTGAAGGGCAAGATCGCGGTCGTGCTTTCGGGCGGCCCGCCTGGCCTGCAGACCGAGGAGCGGGCCTACTACGCCAGCGCGCGGACCAAGCGCGAAGCCGCGGCGCGGGCGGGCGCCGTCGGCGTGATCTTCCTGTCCACGCCCAAGGACGAGCAACGCAGGCCGTTCGCCGCCGGCAAGCGGTCCTGGCGGAGCTGGTCCATGACCTGGCGGCGGCCGGACGGCGCGCCCTTCGACGTGGCGGCCGGCACGCCGGGCCTGGGTGCGGTGAGCGTCAAGGGCGCCGAGACGCTGTTCGCGGGCGCGCCCCATACGCCCGCCGAGGTGTTCGCCGCGGCCGAGGCGGGCGGGGATCCGCCGCGGTTTCCCCTGGTGACGGCGATGGACGTTAACCTCCGCACCGAGAGCAACGTAGTCGAAAGCCGCAACGTGGCCGGCCTCATCGAGGGCTCCGACCCGAAGGTGAAAAACGAGGTGGTGGTCCTGTCGGCGCACCTCGACCACATCGGGACCACCCCCCCGGTGGAAGGCGACACGATCAACAACGGCGCGCTCGACAACGCCGGCGGCATCGCGACCACGCTGGAGGTCGCGCGCGCCTTCCAGGCCGGCAAGCGGCCGCGCCGCTCGGTGCTGTTCCTGGCCGTGACAGCGGAGGAAAAGGGGCTGCTGGGCGCCGAGTACTTCGCGCGCAATCCGACGGTCCCAGGTCCGCTGGTGGCCAACGTCAACCTGGACATGCCGGTCCTGACCTACGACTTCACCGACGTGGTGGCGTTCGGTTCGGAACGCTCGGGGATCGCCGCGGCCGTGCGCCGGGCGGCCGCGCGCACGGGGATCGCGCTGTCGCCCGATCCCCTGCCGGACGAGGGTCTGTTCACCCGCTCGGACCACTACCGGTTCGTCGAGGTCGGCGTGCCGTCGACGTTCCTGATGACCGGCTTCCAGAACGGCGGCGAGGAGAAGTTCCGGGCCTTCCTGAAGGACTGCTACCACAAGCCCTGCGACGACCTGGACCAGGGGATCGACTACGCCGCCGGGGCCAAGTTCGCTCGCATCAACTACGAGATCGCCCGCGAACTGGCCGACGCCGGGGCGCGGCCCCTGTGGGTCAAGGACGATTTCTTCGGGACCCGCTTTGCGCCGGCGCAGAGCATCGCCGACGACTGAAGCTCTATCTCATCGATTTGAGCGCAATCCATCCGCCGAACCGGCTTCCACTTAGGCGGATTGCGCTCAGTGCGCCATGCCCGTGGCCATCTGGTAGAGCGTCAGCACGATCTCGAAGACAATTAGGATGACGATCGCGGCCTCGAGGCGCAGGGAGCGCTCGGTGTCGATAAGATCGGTCATGAGCCGCGCCGTCTGGCCGACCAGGCCCAGCTTGCGGTTCAGCACCTCGGCCCGGTCGTCCAGCTCGAACTCGGTCTCCAGGCGGGCATAGAGGCGCTCCAGGTCGGGACGATCCCAGAGCAGGTCCGGCTTCTCGCCGACCGCGATGCGGCCGCTGACCCGGTGTTCCACCAGCAGGGCCTGGCCGATGAGGCGGATGATGGCGTGGCGGCTGCGGTGGCGGCGGCCGGTGCGGGCGAGATCGGCCGCCCAGGGCTCGATGGTCTCCAAAACCTCCGCCACCTGCCGCTCGTGATGGGCGAGGACGGCGCTGCGGGCGACGACGAAGGCGGCGACGAGCAGCCGTTCCGTGGACCGGTCCGCGATCCGCACCAGGCCGTCCGGCTCCACCCGCTCGTTGTGGCCGTCGGCAGGGGCCAGGCGGACGACCTCCTCTTCGCGCCGAGACACCGGGGCGACGATACGAGGCGCGAGGCTGCGGATCACCTCGTCTTCGGCAAGGGTGTCGAGGCCCACGAGGGCCACAACGCCGTAGCGGAACACCACCGCCATGCCGTCCTCGCCGACGCGGAAGGCCAGCGGCGCGGTGGAGAGCGCGTCGCCACGCTCGAGCCCGGCCGTGTCGATCCGCTCTCCCAGCAGCACGGCTCGCGCGGTGAGCGGGGCGAATGTGGACAGTGGGCGGGACTCAGGCTCGGCCATGGGGCGAAGGCAAGCACGTCCGCTGCGCGAAGTCATGAGTCTGACGCCGGCAGCGCCCGCCGACCGATACGATGCGTTGGGGCGAGGTTCAGCGCCAGCCGTAGTTGAAGCTGACGCTCACACGGGGCGACCGGGCCCGGTTGGCCGGCACTTCGTGACGCAGCCAGCTTTCCCACATGTAGATCGTGCCCGGCTGCGGCTGGAGGTAGACGAAGGGTTGCATCGCCTCCGGCGCGTCGGCCCGCCGCGGCGGGGCGGCCATCATCAGCGGGAGGCGCGGATCCTCGACCTTCAGGGCGCTCGCGCCGGGTGGCGTCGCCACATAGACGGTCCCGGAGATGACGCTGTGCGGATGGATGTGGCCCGAGTGGCCGGCGCCGGGCTTCAGGACGTTGACCCACAGGCTGTCCAGCCGCAGCCGCCCGGCGCCGAGGTCCAGCGCCAGCGCCTCGGCGAAGGCCCGGGCGTGCCGGTCGAGGTGTTTCCTGAGGTCGTCGAAGACGCTCATCCGCTGCGGCAGGTCGTTCAGCGAGGCGTAGGAGGTGTAGCCCCCGTAGCCATGTTCACGGGACCAGGCGCGGCCGGCGGTGTCCTCGTCCCGCAGCGCCAGGCAGGCCTGCAAGATCTCGGCGTTGAAATTTTCGAAGCTGCGGTTTGTTGTAAGGGTCGCCTCGTAGATCGGGGTCGCGAAGAGCGGGCGCAGCGTCATGGGCGCGGCTTACCGCAGTGCTCCGGTTTCTCAAAATTTCGCCCGGTGGCGCGGCGCGCGAACGTTGTTTAGGTTTGAGTCCAAGTCGGCTCCGCATCCGAAGAGGGCCGGAGTGTTTGGGGGAAGCAAGAGCATGATCAGGATCGTGGCGGCCCTGGCCGCGGTGGGCCTTCTGGCGGCGGCGCCGACGGCCGTGCAGGCTCAGGCCAAGGGCAAGGCGGCGGCGACATACAAGGCGCCGCGCGGCCCTGACGGTAAGCATCCCGACCTCAACGGCGTCTGGCAGGTGATGAACACCGCCGGCTGGGACATCGAGCCCCACGCCCCGCGGGCGGCGCTGCAGCTTCGCCCCGGCCCGTTCGTGCCGGTGCCGGCCAAGGAGGTGCTGGCTCTGGGGGCGGTCGGCGCCGTGCCCGGCGGCCTGGGCATCGTGGAAGGCGGCGAGATCCCCTATACGGAAGAGGCCCGCAAGATCCGCGACGAGAACCGGGCCAACTACCTGGAACGCGACCCGGAGGTGAAGTGCTACCTGCCCGGCGTGCCGCGGGCGAACTACATGCACCTGCCGTTCCAGATCTTCCAATCCGACAAGTCGATGCTCATCGCCTATGAGTACGCGGGCGCGGTGCGGAACCTGCTGTTCGACGACCCCGGCCCCCCGCCGGTGGACAGCTGGATGGGCCAGTCGGTGGCCAAGTGGGAGGGCGACACCCTGGTGGTGACCGTCACCGGTCAACTCGATCGCACCTGGTTCGATCGCGCCGGCAATCACCACTCCGACCAGATGACGGTGGTCGAGCGCTGGACGCCCACGGGCCCGAACAAGATGCGCTACGAGGCCACGATCACGGACCCGAACACCTTCACCCGCCCGTGGAAGATGAGCTTCAATCTCTACAAGCGGCAGGACGAGGACGCTCGCCTCGGCCAGTTCAAGTGCGTCGAGTTCGTCGAGGAGCTGATGTACGGGCACCTGCGCAAGGAGCCGCTCAAATAGGTCGCATTGCGGCCTCGTCTCGAAGATATGGTACGAATCTAGCATCCGGCGTTGGAGGCGCATGATGGACAAGAAGAAGCTGATCATTGCGGGGGCCGTGGCCGGCGTGCTCGGCGCGGCGGCCGCCGGCGGCGCGGCGCTGGCGCACCACGCCTTTGCGGCGGAATTCGACGGCAAGGCCCCGGTCCTGCTGCGGGGCAAGGTGACGCGCGTCGAGTGGATCAACCCGCACGCATGGGTTCATATCGCCGCCCAGAACACGGACGGCACCACCACCGCGTGGATGGTGGAGGGCGGCACGCCCAACACCCTGCTGCGCTCGGGCATCGACCGCAACTCGCTGAAGCCCGGCACCGAGATCATCGTCCGCGGCTACCAGTCCAAGGACAAGCTCTGCAAGCCGGCCTGCAAGGCCAACGGCCGCGACGTGACCTTCCCCGACGGCCGCAAGCTGTTCATGGGCTCGTCCGGCACGGGCGCGCCGAAGGATGGCTCGGACCCGACCGAGAAATAGGCCGGCGACAGATACCGGATGCGAGAAGGGGAGCCGAGAGGCTCCCCTTTTTCGTCTCCGCCGACGGGGTCTACCGGGACTGCAGCTGCAGCAATTCGTCCCACATGTCCTGGGCGAAGCGGATCACCGACAGGTTGGCCGAGAAGGCCGTCTTGGCCGAGATCATCTCCACCATCTCGCCCGCGACGTCGACGTCGGCGCCCTCGACGCCCATCTGGGCGACGTTGACGGCCGAAGCCTCGAAGCGGCGTGAGGCCGCCATCAGGCCGTATCGGGCAGTGGAGATCGGGTCCATGCGGCCACGCTGCCACGGCCGCGGTTAACCGGCCCCTCAGCGACATGGTGAACGCCGGCCGCGCCGCGCGTTATCCTGGGACCACATTCATGGAGGCTCCCATGCGCGTCGTCCTCGCGGTGCTCGCGCCGCTCGTCCTTACCTCCGTCGCCCAGGCGCAGCCGCTCAACGCGGGGGCGCCGGCGCGGACAATCCAGTGCATCGAGGCGGGCGGGCGGCTGATCCCCGCCGTCTGCCACGTTCCGGCGAGCCGCCTCGACACCCGCGAGTTCATCTGCACCTGCCCGGCCGGGGGCCTGCGCGTCGACGTGGCCATCTGCCCGGACGGCCTGGAGCCGCCGCCCGAGGGCCGAGCTCTCGTCAGGGCCCGGCGCGAGGGGTTGAAGGGCGACTACAGCCTGATCGGCGATGAGGTGAACGGCCGGCCGATCTGCGTGGCGCCCCGCCGGCCGTGACCGATCAGCTCAAAGCCGCGTAGACGATCTTCTGGAACATCGGGCAGCCGATCCGGCCTGTGGGCCGCTGGCTCTGCATAGCCGTGACCGCCTCCGGGCCCAGGGGCATGGAGTCCTGGATGAGGTAGATGAGGATCAGGTCGTTCTTCGGATCGGCCTGCCACCAGGTGCCGAAGGCGCCGGGCCAGCCGAAGGCTCCCTCGCCGCCGGCGCCCATCCACTCGTGCTTCTGGGCGTCGAGGATCATGGAGACACCCAGGCCGAAGCCCTGGGAGAGCCAGAAGGGCATGCCCAGGAACATGTGGCCCCGCTGCACCTCGGAGAGGCGGTTGGCGCACATCAGGTCGATGGTCTCGGGCTTCACCAGCCGCACGCCGTCGACCTCGCCCTTGCCCAGCATCATGCGGGCGAACTTCAGATAGTCGTCGGCGGTGGAGATCAGGCCGCCGCCGCCGCCTTCGAAGGCGGGTGGCTCGTCGCCCATCGGCAGAGAGACGTCGCGGAGCGGCCCGCCGTCGGCGGGCGCCTCGTAGAGCTTGGCGAGGCGGCCGCGTTTGTCCTTGGGCAGCCAGAAGGCGGTGTCCTTCATGCCGAGCGGGTCGAAGATGCGTTCCTTCAGCACCTGGCCGAGCGGCTTGCCCTCGATGCGCGCCACCAGGAAGCCCAGGACATCGGTGGCGTGGCTGTAGTGGAAGCGCTCGCCGGGCTCGTACGAGAGCGGCAGCTCGCCAAGCGCCTTCAGCCATTCGTCGGGCGTCAGCGGATTGACCAGCGGAGAGCCCAGCTTCTTCTCGTGCGCGTGGGCGATGGGGCCCATGGAGGTGAAGCCGTAGGCGAGGCCGGCGCGGTGGGTCAGCAGGTCCTCCACAGTGATCTCGCGGCCGGCGGCGCGGGTCTTCTCCAGCGGCCCCACGGCGTCCTCGAGCACCAGCATGCCCGACAGCTCCGGCAGCCATTTGGTCACCGGATCGTCCAGCTTCAGCTTGCCCTCCTCCATCAGCATCATCACGGCGATGGAGGTGATCGGCTTGGTCATGGAGGCGATGCGGAAGAGGGTGTCGCGCTCCATCGGCAGGCCCGCTTCGATGTCGCGCTGGCCGATGGCGCCCACCTGCGCCACCTCGCCCTTGCGCCAGACGAGGGTCACCATGCCGGAGAGGACCCCCTGGTCCACGAGGCCCTTGAGCGCCGGGCCCACCTGTGCGAGCGCGTCCTGATTGAATCCCGTCGGGGCCTGAGCTCCGTCCACCTAGCGTCTCCCTTATCGCTGATCACCCGCATTGCGCCGGTCCGACGGGGCTCCGTCAAGGCTTACCGCGGGGAAGCTGGAGCGCGCATCCGGACGGCCGGCGGCGCCCGCCGCAGGAAATGCCCGGCTTCCTAGCCTCAGGCGCAAGCCCGGCCCTCGTGTTGCACCGCCGCGCGGCCGTCCGTTGCGCCGCCGACAGGAATCGCGGCTCGCAGCTTGCAAGGCGTTACAATGTAAGGCGTTGCGCCCGCCGGCCGACCCAGCGTCAGGTACGCTGCGATGCCGCATTGAACGGCGTCGTCCCAGCGCGTATATGCCGTCGGCTCCGGACGAGCTGCACAAGGACACCCCATGCTGCTCACCTTGCTGAAGGCCAAGCTGCATCGCGCCACGGTCACCCAGGCCGACCTCGACTACGAGGGCTCGATCGCCATCGACCGCGACCTGCTGGACGCGTCCGGCATCCTGCCGCACGAGCAGGTGGACGTGCTCAACATCACCAACGGGGCGCGGTTCACGACCTACGCCATCGAAGCGCCGCGCGGTTCGCGTGTGATCGGCGTCAATGGCGCGGCCGCCCGGCTCGTCCAGAAGGGCGACAAGGTCATCATCGTGACCTATGGCATGCTGCCGGCCGAGGAGGCGCGCAATTATGCCCCGAACGTGGTGCTGCTGGACGAAGGCAACGAGATCAAGCCGGCGGCCTGAGGCCGTCCTCGCGGCGGCGGCCCTGACGCTGTCCGCCTGTGCGCCGGGCGCGCCGCCCGGCGTGGAGAAGGCCGAGCTGGACGCCCAGGTGTCCCGCGCCATCGGCGATCCCAACACCTGCGTTTTGATCGCCGAAGCCGGCTCCGGCCGGGTGCTCTACCGCTACAACACCGCCACGACCTGCGCGCGGGAGTATCCGGCCTGCGACAAGCCCGGCGCGCGCCAGCTCAAGGATCTGTTGGAGGCGACCGCCGAGGATGGCCGGCCCCGGACGCTGAGCTGCAACACCCGCCCCGACGCCTCGCGCGGCGTCGCCTGGGCGTCCGGGCCGATCGCCGGGACCGGCTATGTGTACGCTGCGGTGATGGAGGGCGACCGCGCTTTCCCCGGCCGGATGGTGGCCGACCGCCTCGAGGGCGTGTTCCGCCGGGCCGGGGTGTCGAAGTCCGAACCCGGAGGATCCTGATCCGCCCAGCAGCGCGGTGCGCAAGAGGGGAAGCCTTTCTTGCGATCAGATCGCGCCCGGTTCTACCGGGTCAGTTCGTAGAGCCCGGTGACGTCCACGCGCACCGTCATCTCGCCCGGCGAGACGGACGTGTCCGCCGTCTTGGCGCCGCGGAACGAGGCCATCTCCATCATCGGCATCGGCGGACGCGGATAGGAGGCGGCGCCTTCGCTCAGCGTGACCAGCCGGGCGATTCGGTGTCCCGTCAGCCTGGCGTAGAGTTCGGCCTTGGCGCCGAGCGCCTTGATCGCCTCCTCGCGCGCCGCGTTCTCGGCGGCCGTGGAGTCGTCCAGGCCGAAGCTGATCCCATGGACCTGGTTCGCGCCCGCCGCGACGGTGGCGTCGACCGCCTGGCCCAGACGCTTCAGGTCGTGGACGGTGACGGTCACGTTGTTGGAGGCCTGGTAGCCGACGACCTGAGGGGCCTCGTTCTCCTGGTGCCGGTACTGGGGATTTAGGTTCAAGTTCGAGGTCTGGATGTCCTTCTCGGCGATTCCAGCCTTGCGCAGGGTGGCCACGACCTGCGCCATCCGCTCGGCGTTGGCCGACATGGCCTGGGCGGCGGTGGGCGCCTCGGTCATCACGCCGAGGGTGATGGTGGCCATGTCGGGGGCGACCCTGGTTTCGCCGTGGGCGGCGAGATTCAGGGTGGTGGCGCGGAACATGGTGTCGGCGGCGGGCGGCGCGGCCTGGGCCAGGGCGGCGGGCGCGGCGGCGCCGGCGGCCAGCGCCAAGCCCAGGGTGGCCGCGCGCATAAGGGTCTTCATCGGGTGATCTCCAGTCCTTGGGGAGGGTAGGGCTCAACGCTCGCAAGCCCAGCCTGAACGCAAGCTTTAAGCGCCGTGCAGCCCATGGTAACGCCCGGACCGCACATGCGCTGCAGGGGCCTGTAGCTCAATGGTTAGAGCCGGCCGCTCATAACGGTCTGGTTGCAGGTTCGAGTCCTGCCGGGCCCACCAGCGCTTTATGTCTTTACAACTTTTTGATGTCGCAGGGGGAATTCGACCCAACAGGTATACAGAGAGTATACAGAAATGGCCGCCAATCTCGGCCGCGGGCTGTTCCGCAAGACACGCGATGGCGTGTGGCATGCGCGGCGGGCGGTACCCAAGGACCTGCGCCACAAGTTCGGCTGGGAGCGGATCGAGAGCCTTCGCACGAAGGATTCCGAGCAGGCCGAGCGGCGGCGGGACGATTTCTGGCGGAAGTGCGATGCAGAGTTCGAGGACGCCCGCGCGACGACGGGCTCGCTCATCGAGCTGCGACATGTCCTGGCCGCCGTGGAGGTCTGGCGGCGCGATCGGTGCGCCGCTGCACGCACAGGGGTGGTCGATCCGCCGCCCGCGCTCGTCCCCGGATTCACCCTGCCCGGCAAGGTCTTTCAATCTCTCGAGCGCAAGATCGTCGTGGCCGATCTCGCGGCGCCCCGGCCGGCGCGCGAGCCCGCGCTCGGGCCGGATCTGCGTAGGGTCGCTGAAGCCTATTTCGAGCATCGGCCGGACGTGTCGCGCGAGCTGTTAGTCCCAGCACCGATGGTCGCGCTCATGGGCAAACTACAGGTCGCTTGCCGCGACCCCGATGCGTGGGAACGCATCGATGACTTCGACAGCCAAATGGGCGCAGCGCTACGCGACGGCGGCATGGAGGTTACGTATGACCACGAATGAGGTCTGCAAGCTGGATCGGATCTCACGAGCGACGCTGTGGAGGCGAATCCGGTCCGGTGCGTTGCCCGCACCAGTGGATCGGGGCCGCCAAGCCTTGTTCTGCACGACCGAAATGAGAACTGATAGACCGCTTCGACGCGGGCTTTCTGCTCCCGCCTCAGGTAGGGGTTGTTGAGCGAATAAGCCGTCGCCGCCGCGTGGGCCGCTGACTTCCGCTGTATCCCCTCCCGGATCGCATCATCAGACGACATGGCGATCAGTCCCGACCGCCGCGACGACGATTGCAATACCGGTGCGTGAGGCGGGCGTTTTCCGGGATCGTCGCGCCGCCCCGCCAGTAGTGCGTGACGTGATCGACCTCGGCGTCGTTGATGTCCTGGATGTACTGGCCGCAGAGGGCGAAACTGGGCTCGGCGTTAAATAGCCGGACCTTCAAAGCGCGGCTGAACAGGCGCGGTTCGTGAGCCGGGGTCTCGATGACCTTCCGGAGCCGCGCCAGCCAGGTGTCGGCGCGGTAGCGGACCCGGTCGGTCTTGTCAGTCGTGCGACCGATGTAGTCCAAGAAGGTGTCGTCATGCGTCAGGAGGTCGAGAAACTCCTCGCGGATCGCGTCGGCCGCCGCCACGATCTGCCGCTTCTCGAACAGCGAGAACGAGTAGAGGGCCGCATCCCACAGCGCGACATTGATGGTGCCTGCTGTCGGCCAATGCCCATCCACGCCGTCCCGGTTGCCGAAGCTGTAGCGGCGGAAGGCGTGGGAGCCGAAGACGAGGTAGGCGCACTCGGCGCTGAAGTTGGGCTCCTGCCGGGCCTAGACCGACCGGCATCTCGCCCCAGCTAAGCTGTTGAAGATACTACGTTTTTTCTGGCCGTATGGAGCCTCTAGTCGGCCAGCCAGATGGGCGGAGCGCGGGGACACTTATCGATGTCCGGATCGACCGTCAGTTCCCAGCCCGGAGCTCGGCCTTCCTGGATGGCCTGATCGTGCTGTGCAAGCAGCAGCAAGAACGGCCCCAGGGCCGACCCCGCCGCGTACTCCGGCTTCTCGAAGCCAACCTCGTGATCGAAGAAGTAGACTGCCGGGACGGAATTCCCGGACAGGAGGTCCAACCCAAACAGGTTTCCGCATCCGTCGTTAAACAACGGCACCGCGCTGACCTGGGCGAGTTCCGTAACTTCGGTCGCCATCGGTCTCCATCCCACTTGCGCGTTCCAATGGGGAAAGACAGCGTCGAAGTCGCCAATGCGGGCGATACGCTCACGATAGAACTCTTCAAGGTCTGGCGGCAGCTCGCGCCCCAGGAGCTCCCGAACGCGATCGACGATCTTCGCCGAGTGATCTTCTCGGGTCCGACGCAGGGTTCCCAGCTCCTCCAGAGCTGCGGCCGCTTCACGAACGGTAATGGTCAAAGCAGACCTCCCTCATCAACGGGCGTGCGGGACCTCGGTACTCCAGGGCGGCGAACATACGCTGCTACAAGCCGATCGATCCTGAGCTTCACAGCCATAACCTCGGCTTGTGTCGGTATGCGACCCTTGAGCGCCGCGCGGAATGCCGTCCATTCCGCCGATGCAATCTTGTGCGCTGCGTCTCGAAGCGCCCAGAGATTGGCCAAGGAGTTGGGATCCGCCTTGGGGAACACATGCGCGTACTCCAGCGGTCGGCTGTGATGAACTCTCGCTTCCATCTCCGCTGCCGACATCCCGTTGGCGCGGGCAAGTCTGTCCCTCCCGGCTTGGCGAATGACCCCCTTCTCTGCCGTGCTCAGGGCTTGGGATCCTGGAGCGGGTCGAGAGGGCGGGGTGGGGCGAGGCGCAGGCTTCGGCACCAAGCCAATCTCCCGCTCCGCGAAGTTGAGCGGAGCGTTCTTGATGGGAGAAGTGGCCACACGCGCAGCCAGAAGCCCTGCACCTTCGGCCAAGAGCGGAACGGCCATCGGAGCGAGCGCGGGGATTGCCATCCACCAGTTGCGACCGGACTCTTCCCGCACGACGTCCTTGAAGGCGGCCTGCTCGCGGCGGAGTTTTGCCATCTCATCTTCTTGGGTCGGTCGCGGCGCAGCCCTCGCGGGGGTCGGCGTCGGTCGCCCCGCGGTCGAGGTCGGTTGGTACGCCACCGATCTCACTGGGGTCTGCGCCGGCGTCCAACTCGTGGGCGTCCGGCCGGCTACCGGCCTGAACGTCGAGCCGCCGGCAACGGGATAGCCGCGTTCTGATCCACGGCCTTGTCGCATGGTGAGTGCTCCGAGGGCCACGACATCGCCCGGCCTCGGCGCGTAGGGCAACTCACCTGCGATGCCACCGGCAGCCCACGCGGCTCGGCCAGCGAGCTCTGCATCCGGACCTCGCGCCGCCACTTCGCGGTGCCTCCGCTCCATCCATTCCGCAATGCCTTCGGCGCGCACGTCTTCGCGCGCCGACTGGAACCCAGCCATGCCCGATCTCTCCTCGAATTTTTCAAGACCCTTCCGTGGCTCGGCCGTCGCCGCGCACACGTGCCCACCTCAAGCTCAACCTTACTCGAAGCGGAGCCGTGAGTCAGGAACAAAAAGTGAACTTTCTGGGTCCAGGCAGCGGGTGCGACCCTTCGTTACGGTTGGCGAGAACGGCCGAGTGAGGTAGGGCTCGATTGAGAGGTGTGACGAACGGCTGCGACGCCTCATCGGTCTCGGTCCGTCAGAAGTAGCTGATTTATCTGGGCGATTTGGCGCTGAGGTTGGGCTCCTGCCGGGCCCACCAGCGCATGCTTCGAGCCGGCCTGGAATCGGTCCCTAGGAAGCCTTCATCGAGAGCTGTACCCGGCTGATCCTCGACGCCCTCTTGAAAGTGCTTGAGGAACAAGGGCGCGGGGTCGAGCCGATTGGCGGATCAGGAACCAGGTCGCTTCAAGATCAGCCGCAAGAACCTCGACTTCTCGCTGATGCCCCGGCTCGCCGCTCGGCGCGACCCGCTCACGCGGCGGAGATGGCTAGGCATCCGCGAAACCCCATTGCCAGGCCGTAGAAGATTTATATTGTGCACAATATAAATTGGAGAATGGTGATGAAGAAGCTGGCAGCGCTGGTCGGGGTGATCGGGCTGAGCGCGGGATCGGCGGCCTACGCCCAGGCGCCCCAGGCGCCCCAGGTGGTCCGGGGCGTTGCGACGGACGTGCAGCCTGACCGGGTCACGGTGAGGCCATCGTCGGGCAAGCCGGTGGTGATCGGCCTGACGAAGGACTGGCGGGTCGCGGTGACCAAGCCGATCAAGGTCTCCGAGATCAAGCCGGGCAGCTTCATCGGCACCTCGGAGATGCCCCAGGCCGACGGCCGGGGCCGGTCGCTGGAGGTCCACGTCTTCCCGCCGGGCGTGAAGATCGGCGAGGGCCACTACGCCTGGGACAAGAAGAAAGGTTCGATGATGACCAACGGGACGGTGGGCAAGGTCACCGTCAGCAAGAACGGCCGCGAGCTCGAGGTGAACTATGGGACCGGCCAGCGGAGCGTGACCGTGCCGCCCAGGATCCCGATCGTGCAGATCGCCGACGGCGAGCGCGCTCAGCTCAGGAAGGGAATGCCGGTGTTCATCATCGCCGCGCCTGCGCCCGGCGGGGGCCTGGTCACCAACGCCGTCTCGATCGGCGAGGGCGGCGCCAAGCCTCCCATGTGATCGGCTCCGGTCATGGCGCGTCCCGACAGGATCTCGGGCGATGGACGGGTGACAGTCTATCGCCACCCTGCGATCGTCCGCCTCACGCACTGGATCACGGCGGGCAGCCTGCTGCTGTTGTTGCTGAGCGGCCTGCAGATCCTCAACGCCCATCCCGCGCTCTACTGGGGCGAGACGGCGACCTTTGCCCGGCCGGCGGCGGCCATCACCAGCCTGGAGACCCAGTCCGGCCTCCGCGGATGGCTGCACGTCGGGTCTTGGAAGGTCGAGACCACAGGACTGCTCGGCGCGTCGGCGGACGGGACCGGGGGCGTTCAGGCCCGCGCCTTCCCCCCCTGGCTGACCCTTCCGGCCTATCCTGACCTGGGCCTGGGGCGGCAGTGGCACTTTCTGGCGGCCTGGACGCTGGTCGCGAGCCTTGCGACCTATCTGGTCTACAACGTTGTCTCCGGCCGGATGCGTCGCGAGCTGCTGCCGGCCGCCCGGGAACTGAAGGGGATCGGGCATGCGGCCTGGGATCACCTGCGTCTCAGGTTTCCGCGGGGCGAGGCTGCGCGACGCTACAACGTGCTTCAGAAGCTGGCCTACGTCGCCGTCGTGCTGGTGATCGCGCCGGGCATGGTCTTGACGGGCCTCGCCATGTCGCCCGCGGTCGACGCCTGGGCGCCGCTGAGCGAGATGTTCAGAGGCCGGCAGACCGCGCGGACACTCCATTTCCTGGGCGCGGCGGCGCTGGTTCTGTTCGTCTTCGTGCACCTGGCCATGGTGCTGGCCGCGGGCCCGCTGAACGAGATGCGATCCATCCTCACGGGCTGGTTCGTGATCCGCCGGGAAGGAGAGACGGAATGAAGCCGCCCATGCTCAGCCGCCGCGCGTGGCTGTCCGGCGCCGCGGTCGCAGGCCTCGCCGGCTGTGATCGCATGGCGACGGCGCCCGCCAGCCTCGGCGTCCTCGAACAGGGCGAGCGGCTGACGGAGCGCGTCCAGCGCCGCCTCGTCGGCCGGCGCACGCTGGCGCGCGAGTATCCCGAGAGCGCGATCTCGCCCGACTTCCGGGCGAACGGCACGGTGGATCCGGACAATCCCGACTACCAGGCCCATGTGGCCAACGGCTTCGCCGACTGGCGGCTGGAGATCGGCGGACTGGTGGACAATCCGCTCAGCCTGTCCCTGGCCGACCTACGCGCCGCGCCCTCGCGGACCCAGATCACCCGGCACGACTGCGTGGAGGGCTGGAGCAGCATCGGCAAGTGGAAGGGCGCGCGCCTGGGGCCGCTGCTCGACCGGGCCGGCGTGAGGCCGCAGGCCCGCTACATCGCCTTCTTCTGCGCCGACACGCTCGAACTCACCTTTGATGGCACGGGCGACTACTATGAGACGATCAGCTTAGTGGACGCGCACCATCCGCAGACCATCCTGGCCTACGAGATGAACGATCAGGTCCTGCCTGTCGCCCACGGCGCGCCGGTGCGGCTGCGGCTGGAGCGGCAGCTCGGCTACAAGATGGCGAAATACGTGATGCGGATCGAGGCGATCGAGAGCTTCGAGCACCTGGGCCGCGGGCGGGGCGGCTATTGGGAGGACCGCGGCTACCAGTGGTACGCCGGCATCTGACGGGCTTCAGGACAGGCTGTCCACCAGGCGCTGCAGATCGGCCTTGAGCCGCACCAGATCGTCGGCCGGCAGGGGAAGTTGGCAGAACGCCTGGCGGGGCACGTCCACGGCGGCCTCGCGCAAGGCCGCGCCCGCGGGCGTCAGGCCCACCTGGACGCGCCGCTCGTCCTGGGCATCACGCGTGCGGGTCACCAGGCCCCGGGCCTCGAGCCGGTTGAAGAGGGGCGCCAGCGTGCCGGAATCGAGCCGAAGCCGCCGCGAAAGCTCGCCCATGGTTTGCGGCGCGCGCTCCCATAGGGCCAGCATGGCCAGGTACTGCGGGTAGGTCAGCCCCAGGGGCTCGAGGAGCGGCCGGTAGAGCCGCGTCACGAGATGGCCGGCGGCGTAGAGCGTAAAGCAGAGCTGCAGGTCTAGCTGCAGGGGATCGAACGTCTCGGGCGGCGCCGATTCGGCGGAAGCAGTGTGGTCGTTCATGAACGGTCTGGCGGCATTTGCAGGTCGGATCATCGAAGATATCGCACTCGTCCGCCGAAGTCGCTTTGGCGGGCCCTGGCCAAGCCTTCATTGACTAAATCGGGCGGGCGCCGGATCGCTGCGGCCGAACGGCGCCCATGACGCCGTGAGCCGTCGCCATCGGACTGACCCCATGCATACAGCCCTACTCCTCGACATGATCGCCGATGCGGCGCCGGACCGGCTGGCGCTGGGGCGACGGGCCGAGGGGCTCACCTTTTCGGAAGTGCGGCGGCGGGCCCATCACGGCGCCGCCTGGCTGGAACAGCTGGGCGGGACCAACGTCGCCTTCGTGGGCCTGAACGGACCGGCGCTGCCGGTCGCCGTGTTCGCGGCAGGGATGCTGGCGCGGCCGTTCGCGCCTCTCAACTACCGCCTGCCCGACGCCGACCTGCAGCGCCTGCTGGCGCGCACGGCGCCGTCGGTGGCGATCGTCGACGACGACATGGTTGCGCGCCTGAGCCAGCCGCAGGGCGTCACGGTCGTCAGCCGCAGCGCGTTCGAGGCCGCCTGCCGGGTCCACGGCGACTGCGAGGCCGAATTCCTGGATGTGGACCACGACATCGCCGTGTTGCTGTTCACCAGCGGCACCACGGGCGAGCCCAAGGCCGCCATCCTGCGGCATCGGAACCTGACCTCGTACGTGATCTCCACCGTCGAGTTCCTGGGGTCGGAGGAGGGCGAGGCGGCCCTGGTGAGCGTGCCGCCCTACCACATCGCCGGCATCTCGGCGGTGCTGACCGGGGTCTATTCGGGACGCCGCATCGTGCACCTGGACGCCTTCACGCCCGAGGCGTGGGTCCGCACGGCGGCGGAGGAGGGGATCACCCACGCCATGGTGGTGCCCACCATGCTGGGCCGCATCCTCGACGTGCTGGAGGCCACCGGCGAGACGCTGCCTGAGATGCGGGCGATCAGCTACGGCGGCGGGCGCATGCCGCTGCCGGTCATCGAGCGGGCGCTGAACCTGCTGCCGCACGTGGACTTCGCCAACGCGTATGGGCTGACCGAGACCAGCTCAACCATCTCGATCCTGGGCCCCGACGACCACCGCATGGCGATCTACGCCGACGACGAGGCGACCCGACGGCGCCTGGGGTCGGTGGGGAAGCCGCTGCCCAGCCTGGAGGTCGAGATCCGCGATCCCGACGGCCGGGTGCTGGGACCGAACCAACCGGGCGAAATCTACGTCCGCGGCGATCAGGTCTCCGGGGAATACGCCGGCAAGAAGGTGATCGACGACGCAGGCTGGTTCGCCACCAACGACGGCGGATTCATGGACGAGGAGGGCTATCTCTTCGTCGAAGGACGGCTGGACGACGTGATCGTCCGCGGCGGCGAGAACATGAGCCCGGGTGAGATCGAGGATGTGCTGCGCCAGCATCCCGCGGTGGCCGACGTGGCGGTCTTGGGCGTTCCCGACGACCAGTGGGGGGAGACGGTGGCCGCGGTGATCGTGCCGCACGACCAGCCGCCAGCGCCGGACGAGCTGGCCCAGTGGGTCAAGGCGCGCCTGCGGTCGACCAAGACGCCAGAGGTCTGGGTCTTCCGCGACGCCCTGCCCTACAACGACACCGGAAAGCTCCTGCGTCGGCAGCTGAAGGCGGATCCTGCCCTTCAACGGCGCGGGGCGACCTGAGACTCCGGTCCCCCGGCGTCAGATCGGGCAGCTCGCCACCTCGAGCTGGAGCATGGCGAGCACGCGGCCGAAGCCGATGTACTGACCGGCCATCATGGCGAGTTCCAGGAACTCGGCGTCGGTGAAATGGCGGCGCGTGGCGGCCACATCGTCGTCGCCGATATTGTGGTGATCCACCGCCATCTTCTCGGCGAAGTGGATGGCGGCGCGCTCGCGGGGCGTGAAGCCGGCGTTGTCGGCGTCGTCGACGCCGGAGGCGGCCTCGTCCTCGCCGACCACTTCCGGCGCCATGCGCACGCTCTTGCAGAGGACGCAGCCGTTCAGCGTGGCGATCCGCAAGCGGATCAGCTCCTTCAGCCGCGGCTCCAGCACGCCTGCGCCGCCGGTGTGCCAGGGGTGATAGAAGGCCTGGTAGGCCTGGACGAGATCAGGGTTCGGAGCGAAGGCGCGGGCGAAGTGGCGGCCCAGCCAGTTCTCCTCGGGCGTCGCGTCGTGGATGGCCTTGAGATAGGCCGGCAGGGCCTCCGGCTCGACCAGGGGCATGCGGGACATGGACTTCCTCCGGGGTTGGTCGCGCCCATCTTGCCGCAGAAGAAGGGCGACGCTGCGTCAGCGAAAGCGCTGTTTTTCTTGACGTCGTGCGCGCGCCACGGGCGCACTTGCGAGCTCGCAGGGAGGACGCGCGATGATCAAGCTGGTCTATGTCATTGTCCGGCGCGAAGGCATGTCGGCGGAGCGCTTCCGCGACTATTGGCTGACCCGGCACGGTCCGCTGGTCGCGGCGCAAGCCGAGGCGCTGAAACTGCGGAAGTACGTCCAGAGCCATCCGTTCGACGATCCCGCGAGCGAAGGGATGCGCGCGGTGCGCGGCATGCGCGGCCCGGCCGACGGGGTGACCGAGGTCTGGTGGGACTCGCTGGAGGACTTCCAGTCGGCCTACGCCACGCCGCAGGGCGCCGAGGCGGGACGGATCCTGGCCGAGGACGAGGCGAAGTTCATCGATTTCGAGAAGTCTGCAGTGTTCCTGACCGAGGAGCACCTCATCTTCGACCACACGGACGGACGAGGTCCTGGTCCGGACGCGGTCAAGGCGACCTATCTGCTCACCCGGCGCAACGGCCTCACCCAGGCGGAGTGCCACGACACCTGGCTCAACGACCACGGACCGTTGGTGGCAAGCTTCGCCGGGCCGCTGCGGATGGCGAAGTACGTGCAGAGCCACGCCATCGCGCCCGACGTGAACGCAGGCATCCAGGCGGGGCGAAACTACGAGCCGCCGCTGGACGGGATCACCGAGGTCTGGGTGAATTCGCTGGAGCAGATGGCCGCCGGGGGCGAGGGGGCCGCGGAGGCCGCCGCAGCCCTGGTGGAGGACGAGCGGAGGTTCGTCCAGATGGACCGGTCACGCCTGTTCCTGACGCGCGAGCATGTGATCTTCGACCATACGCACTGAGGCTTGGTGTTCCCGGGCGTCAGGCTTCTAGGCTGTGGTCCGCCCCAGATCCGGGAGGACGGCATGACGAAGACGGCAGAAGGCTTCAAGACCCGCCTGGAGCCCCAGGACGAGTATCCGCACGATCCGGGCGAGGCCAAGAATTACAATGAAAGCATGTACTTCAACGTCTTCGACCCAGTGAAGAAGACGGGCGGGTGGTTCCGGATCGGCAACCGGCCGAACGAGAACTACGCCGAGATCAGCGTCTGCATCTACCTGCCCGACGGACGTATCGCCTTCACGTTCGGACGCCCGGCGATCGAGGGGAACCGCGAAATGGCGGCCGGCGGCCTCAAGGTCGAGGTGGTCGAGCCGTTCAAGCGGCTGAAGGTGAGCTTCTCGGGTAAGGCCCTGCTGCTCGAGCGCCCGCACGAAATGGCCGACCCCAAGAAGGCCTATCGCGAGAACCCGTCCGTGCCCTGCACCGTGGAGCTGGACTACGAGGGCGTCTCGCCCATGTACGGCGGGGAGACGGTGAAGGCGGACGGCTCGGCGATCGAGATCGATCCGGAGAAGTCCTTCGCCAAGGCGCACTACGAGCAGCACTGCGCGGCGCGCGGCGTGGTGACGGTCGGCGACGAGCGTTTCGAGCTTTCGGGCTACGGCCTGCGCGACAAGTCGTGGGGCCCGCGGCACTGGCAGGCGATCGACTGGTACCGCTGGTGCCCGATGAACTTCGGCCGTGACTTCGGGATGATGCTGTCGGTGATCGGCGACGGGAAGGGCGGCGCCCGGCAGGGCGGCATGGTGTTCCGCGACGGCATCTACGACCTCATCGAGGAGTGTGTGCTGGAAAGCGACTGGGACGAGAACGACTACCAGACGGCGCTTCGCGCCAGGGTGCGGACCGCCGCCGGCAAGCGCTACGAGGTCACCGGCAAGGTCCTGTCGCTCATCCCGCTTCGCAACCGGCGCAAGACGCCCGACGGACAGGAGCTGCAGACGCGCATCACTGAGGGGATGACGGAGTACCGCTGCGGCGACCTGGTGGGCTACGGCCTGAGCGAATACCTGGACCAGATCGTGGACGGCGCGCCGAGCGGAAGAACGGCGGGATTCTAAGCGGCGAAGGGCGACGACGACGGGTCCGTTGACCCGCCGCCACGCAACGCTTCGTCAAGGTCGCCATCGGCGGCTCACACACCGAAGCGCCCACGGCGGCACTCTCCCGCTCCCCGCGAGCGAGGAGTACGCCATGTCGTTGTTCCCCATCCTTCGTGCCGGCGTGGTCGGCGTCGCCGCCTGCGCAGCGGCCGCGCCAGCCTTCGCCCAGGCGCCGTCGCCCCATGCGAGGGTGATCGTCTTCGGCTACAGCATATCCGACGGCGGCGCCTACGCGGATCGCGCGCCTGCGGGGGCCGGCCGCTTCACCACCAATCCGGACCCGGTCTGGGTCGGGATCATCGCCATCGGCTTCGAGCTGGACGGACCTCGCGCCGCGCGGGGCCGCTTTTAGTTCCCACCCGCCATGAAGGCCTCGAAACGATCCTTCCAGTCGGGATGCCAGCGCGAGAGGGCGGGGCGGTTCTCGATGACGTCGCCGACAGCCCAGGCCATCCGCTTCTCGTCCATCTCGCGCGTGACGTCGTTGTCGGGACAGAGGATGTAGAAGTCGTCCCGGGCCAGGCTTTCCAGCATGAACTCGACGACCTGTTCCGACGTCCAGGCGGCCGGCGGCTTCTCCGGGATCCGGGAGGCCATGATGCCGGTGTAGGTGAAGCCGGGGATCAGTAGGTGGGCGCTGATTGCGCAGCCCGCCGTATTGCGCAGTTCATGCTGCAGGGCCTCGGCGTAGGCCTTCAACCCGGCCTTCGAGACGTTGTAGGCGGCGTTGCCCGGCGGGGTCGTTATCCCCTGTTTCGAGCCGGTGACGATCACATAGCCGGGCCGGCGGGAGTCGACCATGGCCGGCAGGAAGGCGTGCGCCCCGTGGATCACGCCCCACAGGTTCACGTCCATCAGTGACTTCCAGGCGTCGAGGTTCTTCCACGCGCCGCCGGGGTTCAGGCCGATCCCGGCGTTCAACATCAGGACGCCGATATGGCCGTACTCGCCAAGCGCCTTGTCCCGCAGCCGTTCGAGGTCGCGGGGCTTGGAGACGTCGGTCGGTACGGCCGCGACCCGGCCGCCGGCCTCCCGCAACTCGGCTTCGGCGTTGCGCAGTTTCTCGCCGGACAGATCGGCGATCACCACCGGCAGGCCCATGGCGGCGAACCGACGGGCGGCGGCGAAGCCGATGCCGCTCGCGCCGCCGGTGATGACGGCCGCGCCTCCGGTAGTGAGGGGCGGAAGCGCGGTATAGGGATCGCTCATGCGCTTACCTTAGCGCGGCGCCATCCGGATCGCGCCATCCAAACGCACTGTCTCACCATTGAGATAGCCATTGCGCATCATCGTCACGGCCAGGTCGGCGTATTCCTCCGCCATGCCGAGGCGCTTCGGGAATGGCACCGAGGCGGCGAGACCCTGGTAGACCTGCGGGGCCCGCTCCTTCAAGCCGCCCAGCATCGGCGTGTCCATTATGCCCGGCAGGATGGTGTTGATGCGGATGGCCTCGCTGGAGAGGTCGCGGGCGATGACGATGGTCATGCCCTTGATGGCCGCCTTGGCCGCGGCGTAGGCGACCTGGCCGATCTGGCCCTCTTCGGCAGCCACCGAGCCGGTGTTGACGATGGCTCCGCGGTCGCCGGTCTCGTCCGGTTCGAGGGTCGCCATGCCGGCGGCGCTCTTCACGATGCAGCGGAAGGTGCCGACGGTGTTGAGGCCCAACACCCACTCGAAGTCCGACGCCTTGAAGGGGATGATCTCGCCGGTCTGCTTGTCGCGGGCGATGGTCTTGCCGCCCCGACCGCCGCCGGCGCAGTTCACAAGGATGCGCTCCTGTCCATTCGCCGCGCGGGCCTTGGCGAAGGCTGCGTCGACCGAAGCCTCGTCCATCACGTCGACTTCGCAGAAGACGGCGCCGAGCTCGGCGGCGGCCTTTTCGCCGGTGGCGGGATTCTTGTCGAACAGCGCGACCTTGACGCCGAGGTCACGCAGGGCCTTGGCGGTGGCCTTGCCGAGCCCGGAAGCTCCGCCGGTGACGATGGCCGAGACGCTGCTGTCGAGTTTCATGATGGTGCTCCCTTACGTTTCGCGGCGGCTTAGCATGGCTTCAGGGTGACCCTGCGCCAGCCTCGCGTGCGGCCCTGGACTCGCGTCACGTCAGCCGGCTCCTGTCGGCGCAACCAGACGGGAGACACGCCTAATGACCTATCCGCTGCCCAATGTGACCACCGACCTCTCCGGACAAACGGCGCTGGTGACCGGCGCCTCGTCGGGGCTGGGCCTGCGCTTCGCCAAGGTGCTGGCGGCTTGCGGGGCGAAGGTGGCGCTGGCCGCGCGCCGGGTCGACCGGCTGGAGGCGCTGGCCGAGGAGATCCGCGCGGCCGGCGGCCAGGCCACGGCCATCGCCATGGACGCCACCGACGCCGATCAACTGATCGCCGCCGTGGCCAAGGCCGAGGCCGAGCTCGGGCTGGTGACGATCCTAGTCAACAACGCGGGTATCCCCGACGCCCAGCGGGCGCACAAGATGCCGCTGGAGCTGATCGACCGAGTGCTGGACATCAATGTCCGCGCGCCGTTCGTGCTCTCCTGCGAGGTGGCCCGGCGGCTGATGGCGGCGGAGAAGCCGGGCCGGATCGTCAATATCGCGTCGTCGGCCGCCTACGAGTACGGCGGCAACGGCGCGGCGCTCTATTCGGTCAGCAAGGCGGCGGTGGTCCGGATCACCGAGACCCTGGCCGTGGAGTGGGCGCGCTTCGGGATCAACGTGAACGCCATCGCCCCGGGCGCCTTCGAGTCCGAGATGATGGATGGAATGCTGCAGCGGATGGGCGACATCTCCCAGCACATGCCACGCAAACGGATCGGCCATCCGGCGCAGCTGGACTCCACCCTGCTATATCTTGTCTCCCCCGCATCGGACGCCGTAACGGGAACGTCCATCCGCGTCGACGACGGCCAGGGCCGACGCTAGAGTGTTCGAAAAGGGAGTACGTCCATGGAGCTGAAGCCGGGGTCGCGCTGGAAGAGCGCGGTGTGCGACGCGGAGTTCGTCGTGGTGCGCCCGCCGAAGACGCCGGTCAGCCTGGAGTGCGGCGGCGCGCCGCTGGTCCCGCACGCCGGCGACAAGCCCACGGGCGGCGCGCTTTCGCCCGACCACTCCGGCGGGTCGCTCGCTGGCAAGCGCTACGTGGACGCCGAGACCGGCCTGGAGGCGCTGTGCTCCAAGGCGGGCGCCGGCTCGCTCAGCGTCGACGGTCGGCCGATCGGCATGGCCGAGGCCAAGAAGCTGCCGTCGTCGGACTGACCCCTATCCGCGCTCGGGCGGTTCGCCCGAGCGCTGCAGCGCGCCCACGTCCAGGATGGGCGACGCGTCGATGCTTTCGGCGTCCAGCAGCACCGCGACGCGTTCCAGGGCCGCGATCATGGCGGCCTGCTCCCACGGCGCAAGCGCTTCGAACCGGGCGGCGAAGCGGGTCTGCAGCGTGTCGGGCGCGCTCGCCAGAGCCGCCCGGCCTTCGGGCGTGAGGGCCACGGCCACCCGGCGACGGTCCGCCGGATCGCGGCGGCGGGCGATCAGTCCTCGCTGCTCCAGCTTGTCCAGGATCGCGGTGCCCGTGGCGTGGCTGATCCGCGCTGCGTCGGCGATGGCGCCGGCAGTAAGCTCGCCGCCCCGGCCCAGTATCTGAAGCACCACCATCTGGGAGGCCGTAAGGCCCGCACTGCGAGACAGGTCGCGCGCCGCGAATTCGGCGGCGCGGACGATCCGGCGGATGGCGATCAGGGCGCTGGTGACACGGCTTTCCAAAGACATGGCTCCGCGAAGGCTCCCTCAGGCGGTTGATCCCGCAGGAATCGCCGCTGCGCAAGCCGTGCGTTCAAGTTGTTTTGATGAGCAAAATAATAAGAGCGAGGAACCCGCTGAAGTTCGACGGGAAATGAGAAAATTTTGAACAAAAACCGTGATTGCGAGCTTACATCGTGAGCGGTTGGGTTGACAAATTGCAGATAGGGACGAAATATAACGCCATGACTGTTGCCCAGCTTCGCGGGCTGTCGGAGCGGCAAGAGGGGCATTCCGCATGCGCTGCGGATCGCTTTACGTTGAGATCGCCCCGCCTGGAGGACGGCCCCGCCGTCCATGCCCTGATCCGCTCCTGCCCGCCGCTCGACCAGAATTCCGCCTACGCCAACCTGGTTCAGTGCGCCCACTTCGCCGACACCTGTGTGGTGGCGATTCAGGGCGAGGACCTTGTGGGGTGGGTCTCCGGTCATCGGCCGCCGAACGATCCGAAGACGATCTTCGTCTGGCAGGTGGCGGTTGCGGACCAGGCGCGCGGCGCCGGCCTCGGCCACTGGATGCTTGGAGAACTCATTTCCCGTCCGGCCTGCCGCGACGTGCGATGGCTGAAGACGACCATCACCGAGGACAACCGTCCGTCATGGTCGATGTTCGGACGCTTGGCCGAACAGCTTGGCTCGCCGCTCCGTCGCGAGCCTTGGCTCATCGAGGGGCGGCACCTCCCCGACGGTCACGCCACCGAACATCTGGTCACAATCGGACCCTTCGCTGCGCCCGCCCGGCGCTGAACCCACCCCCAGACCCCGAGGCCGCCATGTATGACGCCGAAGCCCCGGCGCGCGCGTCGCGCCCCTTCATGACCTTTGAACGACTGGAGTCCCGTGTCCGGTCGTACTCCCGCAGCTTCCCGGCCGTGTTCGACCGTGCGCAGGGCTCCCGCCTCTACGACGCCGACGGCCGCGCCTGGATCGACTTCCTCAGCGGCTGCTCGACCCTGAACTATGGCCACAACCACCCAGCGCTCAAGCAGCGGCTGGTGGACTACCTCATGGCTGATGGCGTGACCCACAGCCTGGACATGCATTCCCGGGCCAAGGCCGAGTTCCTGGAGGCCTTCGAGCGCGTCATCCTGCGGCCGCGCGGGCTGTACTACCGCACCCAGTTCACCGGGCCGACGGGCGCGAACGCCGTCGAGGCGGCGCTGAAGCTGGCCCGCAAGGCGACCGGCCGGACCAACGTCATCGCCTTCACCAACGGCTTCCATGGGGTGACCCAGGGCGCCTTGGCCGCCACCGGCAACCAGCACCACCGGGGCGCGTCCGGCGTGCCGCTGCACGGTGTGAGCCGCGCCGCCTATGACGGCTATTTCGGCAAGGACGTCGACACTGCCGCCCAGCTGGACAAGCAGCTTTCGGACCCGTCGGGCGGGATCGATCCGCCCGCCGCCATCATCGTCGAGACGGTGCAGGGGGAGGGCGGCCTGAACGTCGCCTCCGCCGCTTGGCTGCGCGCGATCGAGAAGGTGGCCCGCAAGCACGGCGCGCTGTTCATCGTCGACGACATCCAGGCCGGCTGCGGTCGGACGGGCAGCTTCTTCAGCTTCGAAGGCATGGGGATCTCTCCGGACATCGTGACGATGGCCAAGTCGCTCTCGGGCCTTGGCCTGCCGATGGCGCTCACCCTCATCAAGCCCGAGCGCGACATCTGGCAGCCGGGCGAGCACAACGGCACGTTCCGCGGCAACTGCCACGCCTTCGTCACCGCCAAGGCCGCCCTGGAGACCTTCTGGGCCGACGAAGGGTTCCAGGATGACGTGCGCCGCAAGGGCGACCTGTTGCGCGACGGCCTCGAGGCGATCGGCAAGCGTCATCCGGATCTCGTGAAGGACGTGAAGGGCCGGGGCATGATGCGCGGAATGGACGTGGGCTCGGGCGAGGTTTCGTCCCGCATCGTCGCCGCCGCCTTCGAGCGTGGTCTCATCATCGAGACCAGCGGCGCCCACGACCAGATCGTCAAGGTCCTGGCGCCCCTCACCATCTCGGACGCCGACCTGAAGTCGGGTCTCGAGATCCTCACCACCGCGGTCGCTCAGGCGCGTGAAGACGCCGAGCTGGATTCCGCAGCCTAAGGAGAGCCAAGCATGATCGTACGCGACCTCGCGGAGGCCCGCGGCACCCGTCGCCGGGTGGTTTCGAAGGGCTGGGAGAGCACCCGCCTCCTGCTGAAGGACGACGCCATGGGCTTCTCCTTCCACATCACCACCATCTACGCCGGCGCCGAGCTGCCGATGCACTACCAGAACCACCTGGAGTCCGTTTACTGCATCTCCGGCGAGGGCTCGATCGAGGACCTGGCCACCGGCGAGGTCCACGAGATCCGCCCGGGCGTCATGTACGCCCTGGACAAGCACGACAGGCACGTGCTGCGCGGCCGCACCGAAATGGTGATGGCCTGCGTTTTCAACCCGCCCGTGACTGGACGGGAAGTCCACGACGAAACCGGCGCCTACCCGCTCGAAGCGGAGCCGGTTTGAGCGGAGGGACGAAAACCATGACGGAAGATATCTATCCATCCCGCGTCGCGCCGGAGCCGCAATGGCTGCCGCGCAAGGACCCCGTGGTCCATTCGCCGGCCTCGGAGGCTGGGCCGCTGACCTCTGCCCAGGCCGAGGCCTTCGATCGCGACGGCTTTCTGGTGCTGGACGGCCTGCTTGAGCCGGCCGAGGTGGAGGCCATGCAGGTCGAGCTGGATCACCTGCGCCGCACGCCGCAGGCGGTGGAAGCCGAGACCCTGATCGCCGAGCCCAACTCGGGCGTCCTGCGTTCGATCTTCGCGATCCATGAGCAGAGCGACATCTTCGGCCGCCTGGCGTCGGACGCGCGGCTGGTCGAGATCGCCCGCTTCCTGCTGGGCGACGAGGTCTACGTCCACCAGTCGCGGCTGAACTATAAGACCGGCTTCGACGGGAAGGAGTTCTACTGGCACTCGGATTTCGAGACCTGGCACGTCGAGGACGGCATGCCCCGGATGCGCGCGCTGTCGATGTCGGTGCAGCTGGTGGACAATTTCCACGTCAACGGGCCGCTGATGGTGATGCCCGGCTCGCACAAGCACTACGTCACCTGCGTGGGCGAGACGCCGGAGGACCACTACAAGGAGTCGCTGCGCAAGCAGGAGTACGGCGTTCCGGACCGCGACAGCCTGACCAAGCTGGCCGAGCAGGGCGGCATCGTCGCGCCGACCGGGCCGGCGGGCTCGATCGTGATCTTCGACTGCAACACTATGCACGGCTCGAACGGCAACATCACGCCGTACCCGCGGGCGAACGCCTTCATGGTGTTCAACGCCATGTCGAACCAGCTGGTGGCGCCCTTCGGGGGCCGCACGCCGCGTCCGCCGTTCATCGCCGCGCGCGAGGGGATCAAGGCGCTGAAGCCGCTCCGGGGCGGCCTCCTTCAGGAGAGGGCGGCGTGATGGGAGCCCATACGGTCGAAAAGATCGGCGGCACGTCCATTTCGGACACTGAAGCCGTCCTGCAGAATATCCTGATCGGCTCGCGGAAGGGGCCCGATCTCTATGGCCGCATCTTCGTGGTCTCGGCGTATGCCGGGATGACGGACCGGCTGCTGGAGCACAAGCGGACGGGACAGCCCGGGGTCTACGCTCTGTTCGCGGCCGCCGCGTCGGGCGAGGGCCAGGCCTGGCGCGCCGCCCTGGACGACCTGGCCAGGTTCGCCCGACAGCTCAACGCCGAGCGCTTCACGGCGGAGGAAGATCGCGCCGCAGCGGACGATTTCGTCGAGGAACGGATCCGGCGGGCCGGCTCCTGCCTGGAGGACCTTCAGAGGCTCTGCGCCCACGGCCACTTCCGGCTGGACGGACAGCTCGGCGCGGTGCGCGAAATGCTGGCCTCGATCGGCGAGGCGCACAGCGTCTTCAACCTGACCCGCGAACTACGTCGGCGCGGCGTCAACGCGCGCATGGTGGACCTCAGCGGCTGGGACATTCAGGCGGCGCTGACCCTGGACGAACACATCGAGGAAGCCTTCCGCGACATCGATGTGACGCGCGAGTTGCCGATCGTCACCGGCTACGCCAAGGCGCGCGAGGGGCTGATGGGCGAGTTCGGCCGGGGCTACAGCGAAGTGGTGTTCAGCCGCATCGCCGTCCTGACGGGCGCTCGTGAGGCCATCGTGCACAAGGAGTTCCATCTCTCCAGCGCCGACCCCAAGATCGTGGGGCCCGACAAGGTGCGGAAGATCGGCCGGACCAACTACGACGTGGCGGACCAGCTCGCTAACCTGGGGATGGAGGCGCTGCATCCGCGCGCCGCGGGCGGACTGCGGCAGGCTGGGATTCCGCTGTGCGTGCGCAACACCTTCGAACCCGGCGACAAGGGCACCACCATCTGGTCCGACTTCGTCTCGGAGAAGCCGCGCGTCGAGATCATCGCCGGCGCGGAGGGTGTCACCGCCCTCGAGCTCTTCGAACAGGACATGGTGGGGGTGAAGGGCTACGACGCCGGCATCCTGGCGGTCCTGACCCGGCACGCGATCCGGATCATTTCCAAGGTCTCGAACGCCAACACCATCACCCACTACCTCGACGCCAGTCCGAAGCAGATAAAACGCGCGATCGCCGACCTGGAGCGACAGTTCCCGAACTCGGCGGTTTCGACGTCGCGGGTCGCCGTCGTGTCGGTGATCGGCAGCGACCTGAACGTCCCGGGGCTCACCGCCGTGGCGGCGCAGGCGCTGACGGACGCCAAGGTCGAGATCCTGGGGATGCAGCAGCTGATCCGGCGCGTGGACCTGCAGTTCATCGTCCGCCAGCCGGACTACCGCGCCGCGGTGCAGGCGCTGCACGACCGTCTGGTGGGCGAGGCCGAGACCGTCAAGGATCTTCAGACCGCCGCGTGAGTTGGTCATGGCGGCCACCGCCCCCCGGCCGGCCGTCATGACCGATGCAGCGGGCCTGGCTCGTGCAGCCAGGCCCGCCTTGCCTTCGAGGAGAGCCGATGGCCGATCCAGTGATCGCGGACGACATGCAGGACCCGTCGCCGGGCGTCCTTCGACGCGCCATCGCGGCCTCGGCGATCGGCAACGCCACCGAATGGTTCGACTATGGGATCTACGCCTATGGCGTGACCTACATCTCGGCGGCGCTGTTTCCGGGGGAGGCCCAGGAGGCGACGCTCTTCGCCCTCGCGACGTTTGCCATCTCCTTCCTGGTTAGGCCCCTCGGCGGCTTGTTCTGGGGTCCCCTTGGCGATCGGCTGGGTCGCAAGTCGATACTGGCCTTCACGATCATGCTGATGGCCGGCGCCACATTCTGCGTGGGGCTCATCCCCTCCTACGCCTCGATCGGCTTCTGGGCGCCTCTGCTGCTCGTGGTGCTCAGGATGGTCCAGGGCTTCTCCACCGGCGGCGAATACGGTGGGGCGGCGACCTTCATGGCGGAGTATGCGCCGGACAAGAGGCGCGGCTTCTTCGGCAGCTTCCTGGAGTTCGGCACGCTCGCGGGTTTCTCGTTGGGCGCTTTGCTGATGCTGAGCTTCTCCCTGCTGCTGGGCGACGAGGCCATGCACGCCTGGGGTTGGCGGCTGCCGTTCCTGGTCGCCGCGCCCATGGGATTGGTCGGCCTTTACCTGCGGTCGAAGATCAAGGACACGCCGGTCTTCGAGGAGGTCCGCAAGGAGGAGCCTCTGGCCGCGCCGGCGCAGGCCAGCCTCGTGGACCTGGTGGCCAACTATCATCGCCCGATGCTGGTGATGGGCGCCCTGGTCATCGCGCTCAACGTCGTGAACTACACTCTTCTCAGCTACATGCCGACGTATCTGGAGCGGCGGCTCGGGCTCTCGACGAACGAGGCCCTGATGGTGCCCCTGGTGGGCATGCTGTTCATGATGCCCTTCCTGCCGCTCATGGGCGCCTTATCCGACCGGGTGGGCCGCAAGCCGCTGTGGTGGGCCTCGCTGGGCGGTTTGCTGGTGCTCGTGATCCCGCTCTATCACCTGATGGCGACCGGCCTGCTGGGTGCGATCGTAGGCTTTGCTCTACTTGGGCTGCTCTACGCGCCTCAGCTCGCGACGATCTCGGCGACGTTTCCGGCCATGTTCCCGACCCAGGTGCGGTTCGCGGGCTTCGCCATCTCCTACAACGTGGCCACGTCCATCTTCGGCGGCACGGCGCCGGCCATGAACTCGTGGCTCATCACCCTGACCGGCGACCAGACCATGCCGGCCTATTACATGATGGTCTCGTGCGTGATCGGCATGCTCGCCCTGCCGTTCGTGATCGAGACGGCTGGCAAGTCGCTACGGGGCACGCGCCTGCCCGGAACCCAGCCGGCCGTCGCCGCCCGCGCCTGACGGCGATTGGAAGGCCGCGGCAGGCCCGCTATCCCTTTGGGAGAGCAGCGGAAGACCCTTCATGCCGAAAGCCAAGCCGGTCGTGGCGGCCGATCCCGGGCAGACCTGGGCCCGCCCCGCCTATCAGACCCGCAGCCGCGAGCAGCGCGACCGTCTGCTGAAGGCGGGCGAGCGGGCGTTCGCCGCCCAGGGCTATTGGCAGACCCACGTGACCGACATCACCCGTCGGGCGGGCTGCTCGGTGGGCAGCTTCTATCGCCGCTTTCAGGACAAGGAGGCGTTCTTTATGGCCCTGCAGGCGGATATGGCCGCCCGGGCCGAAACCAACATCGCGCGGTTCTTCGACGATCCGGCGCGCGAGGCCGAGAGCCTGGAGCAGCTCTTCACGAAGCTCGCCGGCAACACCGCGCGGACCATGCGCCGGATCGAGGGCTACTACCGCGCCCTGTTCGAGCTCAGCCTGCGCGGGGGCCATGACGTCTGGCCGCCGATGCGCAGGCTGGAAAGCCTCCAGGCCGACCATGTGCTGCGACTGATGGCCGATCGCGGCCTGGTCTTGGGTGAGGGCGCGCACGACAGGGCCCAACTCGCCATCCGCGTGATGAGCGGTCATCTTGCCGCCGCCCTGCTCCACGGTCCGGGGCCCTGGCGCGCCGAAGATCCGGACCTTCACGCCGAGATGGGACGGCTGATCGTTCGCTACCTCGGGGCGGAGGCGGCGACGTCCGAAGGGCCCTGAACCCCGGCGATCAGGCAAAAATCGGAATGGCAGTTCGCATTGTCGTGCTAGTGGAAGACGCGCCCGCAGGAGATCCGGCATGACGCTTCGCTACGACCTCTACTGGTCCTTCCGTTCGCCCTATTCCTACATGGTCACGCCGCGCCTGCTGGCGCTTGAGACCGAGTACGACGTCGAATGCAACGTTCGTCCGGTCTATCCGCTGGCGGTGCGCACGCCGGAGTTCTTCGACAACCGCGATCCGCTCTGGACGTCGTACCTCATGACCGACGTCTTCCGGGAAGCGGCCTTCCTGGGGCTGCCGTTCCGCTGGCCGAGACCCGACCCGGTGCAGCAGGCGCCGGGCGTTGGCTATCGCACGCCCCAGCCATACATCCACCGGCTGACCCACCTGGGCGTCGCGGCGGCGGAGCGGGGGCGGGGCCTACCGTTCCTGGCCGAGATGAGCCGCGTGATCTGGGGCGGCGAGGTCGACAACTGGCACGAGGGCGACCACATCGCGCGCGCCGCGGAACGGGCCGGCCTGGACTATGCGGAGGTGAGCGCGGCCGTGGACGGCGATCCCGCCCGCTACGCCGCCGTCGTCGAGGAGAGCCAGGTCGCCCAACGCGCCGCCGGGCATTGGGGCGTGCCGATGATGTGCTTCGGCGGCGAAGTCTTCTTCGGCCAGGACCGGTTCGACCAGCTCAAGTGGCGAATGCAGCAGGCTGGGCTGACGCGGCGCTGATAGCCGCCAGCTATCAGGCGGCGGCGGCCGTCGGCCTTTCGGTGACAGCGGCCTTCGAGAGTTCCGCCATCTCCTTGATCAACGGCGAGCGCCACCGTTCAGCCGTGGTCAGCATCCAGCAGGCGTAGGGCACGTCGAGGGTCGTGGATATGCGCTGTAGCCGGCCATCGCGCAGCGCGTCCTCGAACAGGAACGAGGCGCCCATGGCGATGGTGTCGGTCTCCAGGGCCCGCTGCACGATCAGGGCGTAGTCGTCGCTGATGAAGGCCTTGAGGTTCTCGAGCTCTTCGCGGGTCATCTCGCCCGCCCAGCGTGCGATGCCGGGCAGGACGTTCGGCAGGGCGAACGGCCAGGCGAGCAGCTCTCGCGGGCCGGCCTGCTCGAGGTCCAGCGCGGGGTGGCCGGGGCGCGCGACCAGGAGGATGGCGTCCTCGAACATCTTCTTGCGGATCAGCTCGCCGTAGCGGGCGGCGTGCTCGGAATAGCCGAAGGCGATGTCGACCCGGCCTTCCTGCAGGGCCTTCATCACGCCGGGGCCCGTCTCCTGCAGGGTCTCGACGTGCAGCTTGGGAAATCGGACCGCGACGCGCCGCAGGAGTTCGGGGAGGGGCTTAAGGCGCGAGGCGGGCCCGACGGCGATCCGGATCCGTCCCTCCTCGCCGCGGGCGAGCTGCTCGAGGTCCCGCGTCAGGGCGGCGACCCCCTGCAGCAGGGTCTCGGCCCGTTGCGCCACGAAGGCGCCGTAGGCCGTCGGCCGCGCCGATCCGCCGTTGCGGTCGAACAGGGTGAGCGACAGCTGCGCCTCGAGCCGGGCGATGCTTTTGGACAGGGTCGGCTGGGAGATTTGCAGCTTGCGCGCCGCGCCGCTGAAGCCTCCGGCGCGGCAGATTTCCAGGATCTGTTCGAGGTGTCGAAGCTCCATGCCCTGAGGCTATAACACCCCGCCCGCATATTGTGCAGATCGGTGGGCCACGGGCGGCTAGGGTCGCACCGGGAGGAGAGTTCCGGCATGACGCGCAGCATCCTGATCGCCGCAGCGGCTCTTGGCCTGGCCGCCGCGCCGGCCGCTTCGGTGACCGCCGGCAAGGCGCCGCCGCCGAGGCCCAATGTGATCGTCATCCTGGCGGACGACCTGGGCTATGGCGACACCGGCGTCTACGGCAGTCCGATCGTCAGGACCCCGAACATCGACGCCCTGGCGGCCGATGGTGTGCGCTTCACGGACGCCTATGTGAGCCACCCGGTCTGCGCGCCCTCCCGGGCCGGCCTGCTCACCGGCCGCTACCAGACCCGGTTCGGCTACGAGTTCAATCCGGTCGGCCGCGACCGGACGAGCGGCGTGGCGCTGGACGAAGCCTTCATCGGCACGATCATGAAGTCCGCGGGATACCGCACGGGCATGGTCGGCAAGTGGCATCTGGGCGAGCCGCAGGGCTATCATCCCCTGGATCGCGGGTTCGACGAATTCTTCGGCGTCACGGCCGGCGCGACGGCCTTCATCGTCGACGCCAGGCCAGGGGACGAGTTCCACTCCACGCCCGGCATCGAGGCGACATACGCCTCGTCGGAGGTCGGCGCGACGAAGCCGGGATCCGAGGCCGAGCAGATGATCCGCGTCCGTCAGCGGGCTCCGGTCTACCGCGGCCGGGAAGTGGTCGAGGTGAAGGACTATCTCACCGACGCCTTCACGGAAGAGGCCGTCCGCTTCATCGGAGCCAACAAGCACCGGCCGTTCTTCCTCTATCTCGCTCATACGACGCCGCACACGCCCCTGCAGGCCACGAAGAAGTACATCGACCGCTACGCCCACGTGGCGGACAAGGGTCAGCGCGTCTACGCCGCGATGGTCTCGTCCCTGGACGACAGCGTCGGCTCGATCCGGGCGAAGCTCAAGGCCGAGGGGATCGAGAAGAACACCCTGATCGTCTTCCTCTCCGACAACGGCTGCGCCGGCTACGTCGGAGGGGCCTGCACCAATGCCCCGCTGGCAGGCTTCAAGGCGACGCACCTGGAAGGCGGGGTGCGCGTGCCCTTCATCGTCGCCTGGCCGGGGACTGTCGCGCCGGGGCAGGTGGACGCCCGGCCGATCTCCAGCCTGGATATCGCGCCGACGGCGGCCGCGGTCGCGGGCGCCGCGCTGCCGAAAGGGTCGGACGGGGTGAACCTCGTTCCCTACCTGACGGGCGACGATCCGAGGGTCCCGAACCCGACGCTCTACTGGCGCTCAGGGCCCAACTTCGCCATCCGCGACGGCGACTGGAAGATGTGGATCGTCAACAAGGCCGACCCGTCCGAGGCGGCGAGCACGCGCGCGCGGATCACCCCGGACGGGGTGGAGGCCAAGGTCTCGCCCCTGGGCCAGCACGTCATGCTGTACGACCTGAAGTCCGATCCCGGGGAGACGCGGAACCTGGCGGCGGCGCGTCCCGAAGTGGTGGCGGCGCTGCGGGCGAAGCTGGCGGAGTGGGACCGGTCGAACGCGCCGCCGCAATGGACCAGCATGCGCCAGTCCGTGCAGCGCATCGATGGCCAGCTGCTCAAGCTCTACCCATGACCAGGCCGGCGGCGGCGAACGATCAGCCTGACCGCACCGGCGACGGACGCGCCGCGCGCGAAGCGCAGCGGCGGGAGGACTTCATGCGGGTGGCCGCCCGCGTGTTCCGCGAGCAGGGGCTGGGCGGGGCCACGATGGAGCAGATCGCGGCGGCGGCCGGCGTCACCAAGGTGGTGCTGTATCGCCGCTTTCCTTCGAAGGAGGCGCTGATCCTGGCCATCTTCGCAGAGACCTTGCGGCGGCTGCGCGAACAGGACGCCAAACCCTGGACCGGATACGGCGCCGGCATGCGCAAGGCGCTGGCGGCGGCGCGCTCGTTCGAGGACGGTTTCATCCTGCTGGTCCGTCATGGCGACCAGCAGCCGGCGTTCTGGGCCAGCCACGCGTCGCTGCGCGAGCGCACCGGACAGCGGCTGAGGGGCCTCTTGTGGTATCCGGAACGACCGCCGCCCAGGGACCAGCGGCCGGCGCTGCTGGAACTGTCGCTCGAGCCGATGATCTCCTTCTGCAACGACGCCCTGGCCTATTGGGTGGAGCGGGGCGATCCGGCGAAGGACCAGCTCTTCATCCGCTGGTGTGGACAGATGATCCAGGCGTGGCGGCACAACGCCGCTGAGCTTCTCAACCTGGACACGCCCGAGCAGGATTGGCCCTTCGAGAGCGAAGGGGGCCTGACGTGAAGCTGCAAGCAAAGGGAGGACACAGATGATGAGCCGCAGGGACGCGATCCTGGGGGTCGGCGTGGCGGCGGCGGGAGCCGGACCGGCGCTCGGCAAGTCTGTCAGCGCGCCGGCCGTGAAGCCCGAACACGCGCAATACTCAGCCGAGATCGCCGCGGCGCAGGAGCGATTGGACGCCTTCATGAAGGCCTTCAACGCCCGCGATCTCGCCGCCTTCGAAGCCACGTTCAACTTTCCGCACGTGCGGTTCGCCTCGGGCCAGGTGACGGTGATCAATCCCGGCTTCCACAAGCCGGAGATGTTCGCGCGCGGGGCGCTGGCGGAATGGGACCATTCGGCCTGGGAGCGGCGGGACGTGATCCATGCCGGGCCCGACAAGGTGCACATCGACACCCGCTTCACTCGCTACCGGAAGGACGGCAGCGTCATCGCGGGCTTCGATTCCATCTACATCGTCACGCGTCAGGACGGCCGCTGGGGTATCCAGGGGCGATCGAGCTTCGCGCCCTAGAGGGGCGCCAGGAGCGTGCTGGCGGCCCAGGTGTCGTGCGTCAGGCGCTGGCGGCGGAGGAAGGCCGCCATGGCCTCGGTTGAAGGATCGCGGGAGGCTTCCCACACGCCGTGGTCTCCATAGCGGGTGACGAGCAGAAGCCTGGTGCGGCCCGCCGCCGTGTCCTCCGGCGTCGGCTCCGCCGTGAACAGGCCGAAGATGTCGGTGTCGAACCGGGCCTCGAAATCGACCCAGCCCTGCGTCGAAAGCCTCACGAACTCGGGCAGCGACGCCTGGTCGATCACGAACCAGCGGTGGACATGGATCCCGCCGGGCGCCGGGCGGCTTCCCGCCGTCGGCCGTACGGTGGGCGCCAGCCGGTTGCGGACGCCGCCTCGGATGCGCGGCGCAGCCATGAGGCGCTCCACGACGGCGTCACGGTCCCCTGAACCCGCGCCCCAGCCCAGGAGCAGGGCGCCCTGGCTCGCCCGCCAGCCGAGCTGCGGCGTGAACAACCCCAGCACCTCGCCGCCCGCGCCCGAAATCTCGCCCGCGGCGGTCCGCACCGTTTCGGCGAGGCCGGCCGCCCGGTCTTCGACGTCCAGGAACAGGTAGTCGTACATCCGCACCTCTTCCGCCGCCCGCGCCGCCAGCGGCGCAAGCGCGATGGCGCCTGCAGCGGTGACGAGGCGCCTGCGATCGATGGAAACCATCCGACCACTCTCGATCGCGAAACGGCGCCGTCAAGCGGACGCGGCGCTATGGCTCCAAGCCCTGCGGGCATTGGAAATCGGCGTTCCCCCTCGGTAGCCTGAGATCAGATGTCACCGCGGAGTAACAGTTCAATCGCCGCGGGACGAGAGGGGGAAGCCATGTCCAGAACCGGAGCTCTGAAGACCACATCGATCGCCGCCCTCTGTTGCGCGCTCGCCACCCCCGCCTTCGCCCAGGCGGGCGGCGAGGGCGCCGTTGAGCTGGAGGAGCTGATGGTGACCGCCCGCAAGCGCGAGGAGAGCCTGAAAGAGATCCCCGCGGCCGGCACGGCCATCGGCGCCGAGCTGATCCGGGACATGGGCGGCATCTCCAACACCCAGGCGCTGCTGGCGAATGTGCCGGCTGTGAACTTCGCCAACACCTCGAACCCCGTGACGTCCGAGGTGTCGATCCGTGGGTCCGGCACGAGCCGCGCCACGGCGGCGGATGCGGCGGTGGGTCTTTATCGCAACGGCGTCTATGTGGGCGGCGGCTACGTCGGCGGCCGGACCTTTACCAAGGCCGACTTCTTCGATGTCGCGCGCGTCGAAGCGCTGCGCGGCGTGCAGGGCGCCCTAAACGGACGCAACGCCGTGGGCGGCGCCATCAACATCGTCTCGGCGCGGCCGACGCAGAGCGCATCGGGCTACGCCCTGCTGGAAGCGGCCAACAACGAACGGCTCGAGGGCCAGCTCGTGGTGAACCAGCCGATCAATGAGAACTGGGCCGTGCGCTTCGGCGTGAACCTGATGAAGCAGTGGGAGGGCTTCTACTACAATCCGATCCGGGACGAGTATTTCGACCGGCAGGAGACCGAGATCTATCGGGGCCAGATCGCCTACGAGAACGGGCCCTTCAAGGCGAACCTCCTGCTGGAGCACGGCCGCGACCAGCTTCCCGGTTTGATGTACCAGCTCGCGATCCCGGCCGGCACGAGCGCGGTCTATCCGGGCGGGCTGTTCCAGGACAAGTATGTGGTGGAATGGAACCACCCCTCGTCGGCCAAGCAGCAGCTCAACTATGCGGAACTGGTGCTTGAGTATGACCTGGGCTTCGCGGCGCTGACCTCGACCACGTCGCTGCGCGAGCGGCGGTCGCAGAACGCCTACGACCGGGACGCGTCCTCTCCGGAATTCCAGGCGCGGGTCGCGGCGGCGGGGCTGGTGGCGCCGGGCCAGACGCAGACCAGTCCCCACCTGGGCGGTTCCCAGAACGACTATGCCCGCATCCTCTTCCAGGACATCCACATCGTCGGCGAGCCGATCGGCGCCCTGAGCTGGCTGGCCGGGTTCGAGTACTACGACCTGAACGACAAGTACCAGAACACCCTGGCCGGGCCGCCGACGGCGGCGAACGGGCGCTCCTTCGGTACGGTCGGCGTCAGCCGCCTCGATTTCGTTTCGTGGGCCGCCTACGGATCGGTGGGCTACGACTTCACGGAGTCCTTCAACGTCACCGCCGAGGGGCGTTACACGCGCGACGACAAGGACCTGGTCTCGACGCGCCTGGACTTCGGCACGGGCCGCCCGTCCGGGGTCGGCTTCGACATCGACACCGGCCGCGAGACCAGCGACTTCTCGTACAACGTCACGGCCTCGTACAAGCTGATAGGATGGCTGGCCTACGCCAAGGTCGGGACCGCCTACCGCGCCGGCGGATTCAACCTCGCGCTCGGCGATCCGCGCCAGCCGATCCCGATCCCGCCGACGTTCGACGACGAGAAGGCGATGTCCTACGAAGTGGGCCTCAAGGGCGATATCGCGCCGCGCGTGTTCGTGAGCCTGGCGGCCTACAAGACCGACGTCGACGACCTCCTCGTCCAGGCGGACAACGGGTGCCGCGTGGGCTTCCCGCAGTGCCCGGTGCAGGCGACGTCCTTCGCCTTCAACGCCGGCAAGGCCGAGCTGTGGGGCATCGAGGCCGAACTCACCGCCGCGGCGGAGGTGCTGGGCGGCACGGCGCGCATCAACCTCGGCGGGTCGCGACAGGGCGGCGAGATCAAGTCGGGCCCGGACGCCGGCAAGAAGGGACCCCAACGGCCCGACTGGACGGCGACGGCGAACCTCAACTACCGCCGGCCGCTGTTCGACGACTGGACCGGATTCATCAACATTCGCGCCAATGGCCGGTGGGGCGGAGTGCAGGAGATCGCCCAGACGCCGCAACTGCACGACTATCAGATCTTCGACGTCCGGGTCGGGGTGCAGCGGGACGGCTGGGAGTTCTCGGTCTATTCCAACAATGCCGGGGATGAGGCCTACGTCGTCTTCGAAGGGCCCACGACCCGGCGCTGGAACCTGCCGCGGACCTACGGCGCCCAACTCCGCTACGCCTGGTGATCTGATGTTCCCCCGCGTCCTCGTCCCGGTCCTCGCAGCGCTTGCCGCAGTCCTCCCCGCAACGACGCCGACGGCCGTCCTGGCGGATCCCGCCGCGGAGGCCGTGGCTGGGCCGGTGGAGGTCCGATACGGCGAGTGGACCGACTCTGCGCGGGGCGGCCGCGTCGTACCCTACAAGCTCTATCTGCCGAGAGGAGCAGAGCCGTTCCCGGTGGTCGTGCACAGTCACGGCCTGGGCGGATCGCGCGAGGCGTCCGCCTACATTCTGGAGGCCGTGGCCGAGGCAGGTTTCGCGGTGGTCGCGCTTCAGCACGCCGGCTCGGACAGCGGCTTGCTGATGGGCGATGTCCGGCCCGGCGATCAGACGGGCCTCGTCGCCGCCGGTCGCCGCGGCATGACGCCGGAGGCGGCCCGCGCCCGCTACGGCGACGTCCCATTCGCCCTGGACGAGCTCGCGCGGGAGGCGGCGTCCGGTCCTCTCAAGGGCAAGCTCGACCTGGGGCGCGTGGGGATGTCGGGCCATTCGTTCGGCGCGCTCTCGACCCTCACGGCCGTGGGCCAGCGGATACCATTGATGCCCGACGACATCCGGTTCATGGAGCCTCGCATCAAGGCCGCCATCGCCTACAGCCCCAACAAGCCGCGCGGCGACGATCCGGCCAAGGCGTTCCAGCGGGTGAAGACGCCAATGCTGCATTTCACCGGAACGGACGACACGACGCCGTTCGACCTCGAGAAGAGCGCGTTCGAGCGGACCACGCCGTTCCAGGCGATCACCGGCGCGGACCAGTTCCTGATCGTCCTGGATCGGGCCGACCATGCCCTGTTCGGGGGGCGGCGGGTGGCATTGGGCCGCCTGAAGCCTGAAGACCCGGCGCAGATGACGATCGTGAAGGGCGAGACCGTCCGCTTCTGGCGCGCCTATCTCGCCGGCGACGCCACCGCCCGCACGGAGATGTGCGACTTGCCCACGCGCATCGATCCTGCAGGGGAAGGCTATGTGAAGGCGTCCCGCTGCGGGCCGCCGACGCCCATCGCGCCGGTGGACGGGTTGCGTTAGCGTCGCCCGATGGACCGCCTAACCGCATCTCGCCGCGCCGTGTTGGGCGCCGGAGCCACCCTCCTGGCGGCGAGCGCCGCGCAGGGCGCCGAGGGACGGTCCGCCGAGGCGGAGGCGCAGCGCATCCTGGAGCGCTACCACGGCTTCGGCGACAAGGCTTCGGGGGGGCCGGGCGACGACGCCTGCGGGGCGTGGCTCGAGGACGAACTGAAGGCGCTGGGCTATGTCTGCGCACGCCAGGCGTTCGACGTTCCGGCCTATGAGGGCGAGGCGCCGACGCTGACGGTCGGCGGGACCCGGGCCGAGCTGATCCCGCAGGCGATCGTCACCCCGACGCCCGCGGGCGGACTGACGGCGCCGCTCAGCGTCGAGGGGCGGCCGGGCGCGATCACGCTCATGGTCCTGCCGCACGCGCGCTGGTCGACGATAAAGGGCCCCCTGGCGCGACGGGTCGGCGCCGCGTTGGCCGCTGGATCGCGAGCCGTCGTGCTGGTCACGACCGGCCCCACCGGCGAGGCGATCGCCCTCAACACGCCGCCGGAAAGGCCGCTGTTCGACCGCCCGGTGGCGGTGATGGCGCCCAAGGACGCCGAACCCTTCCTCGCAGCGGCGGCGAGGGGCGAGGACGCGACGTTGCGGATGGGCGGGCGCTCGTTCCGCAGGCCGGCGTTCAACGTGACGGCGAAGCTGGACCGCGGCGCGGCCCGGACGCTGGTGCTGTCCACTCCGCGTTCCGGCTGGTTCACCTGCGCCGGAGAGCGGGGCAGCGGACTTGCGGCCTGGCTGCTGCTCTCGGGCTGGGCGGCGCGGACCCGGCTCCCGATCAACCTGGCCCTCGTGGCGACCAGCGGCCATGAGTATGAGTACGCCGGGGGCGAGCACTACATCGCCGAGCTGGCGCCAAAGCCGGCGCAGACCGCCCTATGGGTCCATATCGGCGCGAACGTCGCTGCGCGCGACTGGCATGAGTATGGACGGCTCGTTCCGCTGCCGAGCGCCGATCCGCAACGCTTCCTTCTCGCCAGCCCCCCGCTCGTGCCCGCAGCTAAGGCCGCGTTCGCGGGCCTGGCGGGCCTTGAACAGACCTATCCCGCCACCCGGGAGCTGGCGGCCGGCGAACTCGCCAGCATTCTGCACGCCGGCTACGACCCGGTCATGGGGATCTTCGGCGTTCACCGGTTCCACCACACCCGGCAGGACGACATGCGCTGCGTGTCCGCCGAGCTGGTTCCGCCCGTGACGAACGCCTTTGCGAAGGTCATCGGGGACAGGCTTCACGCGCCCGGCTGACAGCGAGGCCGCGGGTCAGGCTAGATTGTCCCCATGACCGACCCACACCGCCCCAACAGTCCGCAGATGGAGTCGCCGACCTACCGGCTCGCCTCCCTGGATCACGACTTCATCCTGGGCCCGTCGATGCGCGGCGTGCGCTTCCTGCTCGAATTCGCCAAGGCCGACGAGGCGCTCAAGGCCTGGGGGGTGCGCTCCACGATCGTGGTTTTCGGCAGCGCCCGGGTTCAGGAGGACGGTCCCGATCCTCATCCGCGCTGGTATAACGCGGCGCGGACATTCGGCGCCATCGCCTCCCGGGAGGGCGGGGCGCAGCTGTCGGCCGGTCAGGAGCGTCACAACGTCATCTGCACCGGCGGCGGACCGGGCATCATGGAGGCGGCGAACCGCGGGGCCGCCGATGTCGGGGCGCCTTCCATCGGACTCAACATCACCCTGCCGCACGAGCAGGCGCCGAACGCCTGGTCGACGCCGGAGCTGACTTTCCGCTTCCACTACTTCGGCATGCGCAAGATGCACCTGGCCATGCGCGCCAACGCGCTCGTGGTGTTTCCCGGCGGCTTCGGCACCCTCGACGAGTTGTTCGAGTTGCTCACACTGCGCCAGACCGAGAAGTCGCCGCCGATCCCGATCGTGCTGTTCGACGAGGCCTATTGGCGTTCGATCGTGAACTTCGAGGCGCTGGCGCAGCATGGCACGATCTCGAAGGCGGACCTCGACCTCTTCACGTTCGCCGAGACGCCCGAGGCGGTCTGGCAGCGGCTGCTGGACGGCGGCCTCAAGCCGCATGAGGAGCCGGCGTGGGCGCCCGGGCCCACGCTTCCAGGCTGGTGAAGCGCCGCGCGGCGCACTCGCCCAAACCCATCAGGCGGCGTAATCCATGGACGGCGCGGGGCTCAGGGGGCTGAGTCGCGGCGCGCGGGTGTCAGGTTCGGGGGGCGCGATGTCGGGGGACCAGAAGGCCGATCCCAGGGGCGGATTCCCGCCGGATTCGGTGCACCTCATGCGCACGGCGATGCAGACCCAGTATCAGCTGAGCCAGATGGCCGATCAGAAGGCCAACATGCTGCTGGCCGCCTCGTTCGTGATCTTCACCGTGACGATCAGCCTGGGGAACACCGGCGCCCGCCCCCTGCCGCTGCTGATCCTCGGAGCGGCGGCCTTCGCGGCGGCTTGCCTGGCCGTGCTCGCCGTCCTGCCGTCGGTGAAGACGCCACCTCGGCCCGAGGGGCCCGCCAACGTGCTGTTCTTCGGGTCCTTCACCCAGCTGTCGGAAGCGGAATACGTCGAGCGGCTGCTCAGCGTCGCCGGCGACACGCGCACGACCTTCGAGGCCTTCGCCCACGACATCTACCAGAACGGGCGGGTGCTGGCGTTCAAGAAGTACCGCTACCTGGGCTATGCCTACCGCATCCTCCTGGCAGGACTGATCGGCGCCCTCGTCGCCTTCCTCGCCCCTTACGTCGCTGCGCTCGCGCGAGCCTGAGCGCGCTGCGCTGTTCCGCGGTCGCCTCAGACTCGGTCCCGCGCGTGGGCCAGACGGCCCATCAGATAGGTCCGCTCGACGACGCGCTGGTCGGCGAGGATCGTCAGGATGAACAGCAGTTCCGCGAGGGATCGCGCCTGAGCCGTGCGACGGGCGAGCAGCGGCGCAGCCGCGAGGTCGAGCACCAGGAAGTCCGCCTCCTTGCCGGGCGCGAAGTTCCCGACACGGTCGCCGATGTGCAGAGCGCGGGCGCCGGCCAGGGTGGCCAGGTAGAAGGCGTGGAGGGGCTCGAGGCGATCGCCCTGCAGCTGTCCCACCTTGTAGGCTTCGCGCATCATCTGAAGGAGGGAGAAGCCGCCGCCGGCGCCCACGTCGGTGGCGAGGGCCGTATTGACCCCGCAGCCGCAGGCGCGCCGCAGGCTGAAGAGGCCGCTGCCCAACAGGAGGTTGGACGACGGGCAGAAGGCGATCGAGGCGCCGGCCGCGGCCAGGCGGCGCATGGCGTCCTCGTCCGAATGGACGCAGTGGGCGAACACCGAGCGCCGCCCCACGAGGCCATGCCGCGCATATACGGCCAGATAGTCGCGATCTTGCGGAAAGCGCCGGGTGACTTCCGCGATCTCGGCCGGGTTCTCCGACAGGTGCGTATGGATCAGGACGTCAGGGTGCGCGGCGGCGACCTCGCCCGCCATGGCGAGCTGGGCGTCGGAGGACGTGACCGCGAAGCGCGGCGTGACGGCGTAGCCGAGACGCCCGCGCCCTCGCCAGTTCCGGATCAGGGCCTCGGTGTCGGCCCGGCCGGACTCGACTGTGTCGAGCAGCTCGGCGGGCGCGCCGCAGTCCATCAGCACCTTTCCGGCGACGAGGCGTACGTTTCGGCTTAGCGCCGCCTCGAAGAGCGCATCGACCGAATGGCGGTGGACCGTGCAGAAGACGAGAGCGCTCGTCGTCCCATGCGCCAGCATCTGCTCGAGAAAGACGGCGGCGACAGCCTCGGCATGGGCGCGGTCGGCGAAGGCCATCTCGGCGGGAAAGGTATGGGTCTGGAGCCAGTCGAGGAGTTGGGCGCCCCAGGCGGCCATGACGTCCATCTGCGGATAGTGGACGTGGGCGTCCACAAAGCCCGGGGTGATGAGGCGGCCGGGGAGGTGCTCCACCGGCGTGCCGGCGGGCAAAGTGCGCGCAAGCTCGGTCCAGCCGCCGCAGGCGGTCACATGGCCATCCTCCACGACGAGCAGGCCGTCCGGCCAGTATCCGCAGGCTTCCCCGGCCGGAAGCCGGGAGGGATCGTCCAGCACGTGGAGGATGGCGGCGCGGAAGGCTTGCCGGCGCGGCGGAAGGTTCGGGTTCGGCCCGTTCGTCGAAGAGCTGGCAGGCATGGCCGCCGATCATACGCCAGAGCGCTTCTCGCGCCGCGTCGCAGTGAGGCCCAGGTGGATCACCGTCGCTTGGAGGTCGTCCAGCGTGGCGCCGGCGGCGGTATGGGCGCTGCGCAGGATCATGGGCTCGAGGGCCGCGAGAACCGCGAGGGCGTCCGACTGGCCGAGGGGAATCGAACGCGTGGCCACGGTCGCAAGGCTCGAGGCGAACGCATGCAGCCAGGCGGTCAGCGCGGGTTGCAGCGGAACGCCCGCCGCGCCCGCGGCGGCGCCCACGGCCACCGGATAGGGCGCCCGCAGCAACGGAGGCGGATGCCAGGCGGCGACGGCCGCCAGGAAGGCTTCGCCCTGCGCCAGGGTCTCTCGGCGCCGTTCCGGAGAGGCGGCGAGCGCCTCCGCGAATTCCGCTACGGCGTCGAGCGCGGCATGATCCTCCCCGGTGACGGCGGTCCAGGCGGCCCCCGCGAGGACGGCGTCGGTCCATCCGGGGCCATGCTCCAATAGCGCTGCGATCCAGGCGGTGAGGGTTCGCGCGTCCACGACGGTTCCCGACGCGATTGCGGCGTCCAGCCCCTGCGACCATCCATAGCCGCCCGGCGGAAAGGCGGGGGACAGCCAGGTCAGCAGGCGCAGCAGGGGGATCTCAGAAGGCATGACGCACTCCTGGGGGGTGATCGCTGGCCCTGAAAGGCGCTCGGAACCCTCGATGGCCCGCGCGCGGCATGAAGACCGTTTCCTGGATCATCTCTCTACTCTTGTGTGGCGGGCGGGGGTGTCCAGCCGACCCCGGGCCGCCGCCGGGTGTTGGACAACGGCGCCCACAAAAGGGGCGCCAGGCGCAACCGCCTGGGAGCGCCGCGGGCCAAGCCGATGCCGTCGCCCGCCAAGGCCCGCCTCGCTCCGGTGAAAACCGGCTCTTGCGCGGACCTCCCCCGACGCAGCACCCTCGCGGGCGTCCAGCCGGGCGGGAGGAAAACGTCGTGCCGCGCATCACCGTCGTCGAACATCCGCTGGTGAAGCACAAGCTCACCCTCATGCGGAAGAAGGACACCTCCACCAGGACCTTCCGGGAGCTGCTGAAGGAGATCGCCGCGTTGCTCTGCTACGAGGTGACCCGCGACCTTCCGCTCGAGGACGTGGAGATCGAGACCCCGCTCATGGCGATGAAGGCGCCTCAGCTTGCCGGCAAGAAGCTCGTCTTCGCCCCGATCCTGCGCTCGGGCATGGGGATGCTGGACGGCATGCTCGAACTGGTCCCGGCGGCGCGAGTGGCGCACATTGGCCTCTACCGGGATCCGGCGACGCTCCAGTGCGTCGAATACTACTTCAAGACGCCCACCGACCTAGCCGAACGGGCCGTGGTCGTGATCGACCCCATGCTGGCGACCGGCAATACGGCCATCGCCGCGGTCGAGCGGCTGAAGCAGGCCGGGGCGAAATCGATCCGGCTCGCCTGCCTGCTCGCATCGCCCGAAGGGATGTCGAAGTTCACCGACCGTCATCCCGACGTCCATGTCTGGACGGCGGCGGTGGACGAGCGAATGAACGACCATGGCTACATCCTCCCGGGGCTCGGAGACGCCGGTGATCGGATGTACGGCACCAGATAGGCGCGGAATCGGGCGCCGCGGCACGAACTTGCCGCGATCCTGGGCGATCTTCGAAGGATCAGCCTCGTGCAATCGATTGCCGTTGCCCGATCATGGCTCGCGGTCAGAGTGAGGAGGCCCTTCTCGGGCGTTCTCCTTCCTCGAACTTGGGGCCGCGCGGCGATCGCGCGGCCCGTTTTCGTGCAAGGCCGCTAGAGCACCGCCTCGATCTCGTCCGGCGTCAGTCCGGCCGCCTCTAGGACCTCGCGGGTGTGCTCGCCCAGCTTGGGCGCCGGTCGGCCAATGGCCGGAGCGCCTTCCGGGAAGCGGGCCGGCGAGGCGGGCGTCCGGTGGAGCTTGCCCCAGCCGTCGTCCACCAGCTCGAAGCAGCCGGCGTCCTTGGCGAAGTCGGACTCGGCCAGTTCGGCCAACGTGCCCATCGGCGCCCAGGCCAGGTCCGCCGCCGTCAGGCGTTCGCCGATCTCGGCGAGCGTCACCTGGGCGAAGGCCTCGTCCACGATCGTGCGGACCTCCCGCACCGTGTCCATGTCCATGACCGGCCACTCGTATCGCGGCTCAGCCAGGATCTCGGGCCGGTCGAGGGCGATCATCAGCTGGGTGAAGCACTCGTTGGTCCGCGGGAGCAGCAGCAGCCACCGATCGTCCCGGGTGCGGAAGAAGCCGGTGATCGGCCCGGGGCGCTCGTTCCTGGGCTGGGCGGTCACGACTTCGCCGTAGCGGAGCTGGATCGCCAGGTCCCAGCTGATCGCATAGGCGCCGGCGCGCAGGAGGCTGGTCTCGACGAGTCGGCCGCGCCCGGTGCCGTGCCGCTCGTGCAAAGCCGCCAGGATGGCCGAGACGGTGGCCAGGGCCGTCACGTGGTCGCCGAAGCCGGGACGGGAGGCGAACGGTTCCTGGTCAGGCGGGATGGTGGCGTGGGCGACGCCGGACCGGGTCCAGAATGCCGTCATGTCGAAGGCTGGCGTGTCCGCCTCCGGGCCCACGAGACCGTATCCGGTGACCGCCGAATAGATCAGCTTCGGCATCTCGGCCTTTAGGCTGTCGTAGTCGAGGCCCAGGCGCTTCATGGATCCCGGCCGGACGTTGGTGATGAAGATGTCGGCCTGCCGCAGCAGCGTCTTCAGCGCCTCGCGCGCCTCCGGCTTTGCGATGTCCAGGACGACGCCCTTCTTGCCCCGGTTCTCGTTGGTGAAGATGGGATTGCCGGGCGCCTCTGACGTGTCGGGGTAGTAGATGCGCGTCGCGTCGCCCCCGGGGCTCTCGACCTTGATGACGTCGGCCCCCCAGTCCGCCAGCACGGCCGCGGCGCTCGGGCCCGCCACCCACGTGGCCATTTCCACGACCTTCAGCCCCTGGAGCAGCATGCGACGCCTCCCGATACTTCTTCTTCTAGACGCATAATGCGGCAATTGACGTCACGGCAGGGACCATGGAGGCGCTGCGCGAACTCCGCTAAAGACGATGACATGGGGATGACAATCGACGAAGGGGCCTCGTCGAACCCTCGCGCCGGAGCGCGCCAACCGACGCGCCGCTACGAGGCCAAGCGGGGCGCCATCGTGCGCTCCGCCATCGAGGAGATGAATCGCAAGGGCTTCCGGGGGATGACCCTGGGCGACGTGGCCGCGCGGCTCGATCTCGTGCCGACGGGCGTCATCTACTATTTCAAGAACAAGGAGGAACTGGCGGTAGCGGCCTTCCTCAAGGGTCTTGAAGGCTATGGACGCCTGATCGACGTCAGCGCGGGCGGGGCGACCGACGAGGCCCGGCTCTCGGCGTTCATCCACGCCTATTTCGATCATGCCGCCCGGGTGGAGGCGGGCGCCGCGGACCGGCTGCCGGTGTTCAACGACGTGCGCGCCCTGAACGCGCCTGCGGTGAACGAGGCCTATGTGGCGATGTTCCGGCGCTTTCGCGGATTGCTTTCGCCCGACATCCCGCGACTGCACGCCAACGCCCGGGCGCATCTGCTGCTGAGCCAGGTCTTCTGGATCGCGGCCTGGCAGGGGCAGGCCGAAGCCTCGGACTATCCACGCACGGCCGACCGGATGGCGGCGATCCTCACCCATGGGGTGATGGCCGAGGGCGCGGCCTGGCCGGAGCCGCGGGCGCTGGATCTCGGTCGGGAAGGCGATCCCGCCGCCACGGCTTCGTCGGAACAGTTCCTGCGCGCGGCGACCTGCCTGATCAACGAGGAAGGCTACCACGGCGCCTCGGTGGAGCGGATCTCGGCCCGCCTCAACGTCAGCAAGGGCGCCTTCTACCACCACAACGAGACGAAGGACGACCTGGTGGTCGCCTGCTTCGAGCGCACGTTCGACATCATGTGGCGGGCCATCCACGCGGCGGAGCGGACCGGGGGATCGGGTCTCGAGGTGCTGGTCTCGACCGTATCGGCGCTGATCGAGCACCAGATGAGCGGCGATGCGCCGCTGCTGCGGACCTCGGCGTTGTCGGCCGTGCCCGAGGCGCTGCGGGCGACGCTGATCCAGCGGTTCAACCGGATCTCGTACCGCTTCGCCTCGATCCTCTGCGACGGGATCGCCGACGGATCGGTCAAGCCCGTGGACGTGAACATCGCCTCGCAGGTGATCACCTCGGCCATCAACGCCGCGGCCGAGCTGCACTACTGGACGCCGGGGCTCGATGCGGCGGGGGTCGTCGACCACTACGCGCGTCCGCTGTTCGAGGGGCTGGCCTCCCCGGCTGCGGGCTAGCGAAGCCGTGGCCGCGAAGAGCCGGGCCGGCTGCGGTTGACGTACGGTTAACTCGCAGCGCGCACACTGCCCAAAATGAGTATGGGAGGAGCTGTTGGACCGGTCCGCCAACAGCGCGGGGGATGCGCCGGCGGGCTTGCAGCCGTCCGGCTTCGCGCTGTTCGCGGCGTCCACGCGCAACTACATCCCGCGATTGATGGCCGGCGCCGCCGTGACGTCTGTTGTCGGCGTCTTCCTCGGCTGGACCTGGGCCCTCGCCTGGTTCGCCGTCGTCGTGCTCGGCCTGTGGATCAACCATCGGCTCATGACCGCTGTCCGGCGGATCTCGTCGGAGGCCGGCAAGCGCCGCCTGTGGCGCGTCAGCAACGCCTCGAGCTTCGCCTTCACCCTGGTGCAGTGCGCGCCGATCATCGCCCTATGGCGGACCGCCGAGCCGACGGCCATGGCCTTCGCGCTGATTGCGGCGATGATCGGCTCGACCTATGTGCTGCTGCAGTACTATTCGGACCTGACGCAGTTCCGGCTGTTCCTGCTCCCCTATGCGGCGACCCTGCTCTTCATGGCGGGACGTCTCGTGTGGAACGCGGACGAGCGGGGGCCGGCGATCATGGCGGTCGCGGCTGGCGGCCTCGCCATGATCAACTACCTGCATTTCGCCCGCCGCCAGCTCGACAGCTCGCGGGCGGCGCTGCGGCAGGCCCGAGCGCGCGCCGAAGAGAAGGAACTGGCCGCCGAGGCCGCGAGCCACGCCAAGAGCGCCTTCCTGGCCACCATGAGCCACGAGATACGGACGCCGCTCAACGGCGTCCTAGGCATGGCGCAGGCCATGGCGGCCGACGAGCTGAGCGGCCGACAGCGGGACCGTCTGTCGGTGATCCACAGTTCGGGCGAGAGCCTCCTGGCCATCCTCAACGACCTCCTGGACCTGTCGAAGATCGAGGCCGGCAAGCTCGAACTGGAATCCATCGAGTTCGATCTCGGCGAGCTGGCGCGCGGGGCGCATTCGGCCTTCACCGCGCTCGCCAACAAGAAGGGCCTGTCCTTCGCCCTCGAGATCGAGGCGGCGCGGGGGCGCTACCGCGGCGATCCCACGCGGCTGCGGCAGATCCTCTACAACCTGATTTCGAACGCCCTGAAGTTCACCGAACAGGGCGAGATCCGGGTGCGGGCGGCGTGCGAGGGCGAGGTGCTGGCGCTGTCGGTGAGCGACACGGGCGTCGGGATCTCGCAGGAGAACCTTAGCCGCCTCTTCGGCAAGTTCGACCAGCTGGACTCCTCCACGACCCGGCGGTTCGGCGGAACAGGCCTGGGCCTGTCGATCTGCCGGGAACTCGCCGTGCTCATGGGCGGCGAGATCTCGGTCGAAAGCGAGCTGGGCCGGGGTTCATGCTTCACGCTGCGGGTTCCACTGCCGCGGGTCGGCGAGGCCAAGCCGGCGACCGTCCTGGCGCCCGCGCCCCCGCCGACCCTGCAGCCGGGTGCGCTGCGCGTCCTGGCGGCCGAGGACAACTCGGTGAACCAGCTGGTCCTCAAGACCCTGCTGCACCAGCTGGGCGTCGAGCCGGTCGTCGTCGGCGACGGCGCGGCCGCGGTGGCGGCCTGGGAAGGCGCCGCCTGGGACGTCGTCCTCATGGACATCCAGATGCCGGTGATGGACGGGCTGGCGGCCGCGGCGGCCATCCGCGAGGCGGAGCGGCGGGAAGGACGGGCCCGGACGCCGATCATCGCCCTGACCGCCAACGCCATGTCGCACCAGGTGGAGCAGTACCTGGCCGCCGGCATGGACGGCCATGTGGCCAAGCCGATCGAGGCCTCCGCCCTGTTCGCGGCCCTTGTCGAGGCGACATCGGCGGAGCCGGCGCGTCCCGAGGCCGCGGCAGGGTAGGGCGGCTCAGCCCTCGTCGGCGACGACGCGGACCAGTTCGACGATCTTGCGGCGGATGGCGGGCTCGGCGATGCGCGGGAATGCGGCCATCAGCTCGATGCCCTCGGTGGACAGCATGAACTCCTGGGCCGCGTCACGCTGGGCCGACAGCGTGTCCTGGTCGCCCAGGCCATCGTAGAAATAGGCCACTGGCGTCTTCAGCGCGGCGGCGATCTCCCACAGCTTGGAAGCGCTGACGCGATTGGCGCCGCGCTCATACTTCTGGACCTGCTGGAAGGTGATGCCAAGGGCCTCGGCGAGGCGCTCCTGGCTCACGCCCATCTCCTTGCGGCGCATGCGGATGCGGACGCCCACGTGGCGGTCGACCGGGTGCGGCCCATCCCCACGGGCCGGTTCGGTTGCGGCGCCCAGCCGGACGCCCTCGATCTGTCGTTCCAAAGGTTTCGTCATCGCCCCATCTGACCCAATGATGCGAAGGCCCCGCCACCCCCCGATGGATGACATTCGCGCCAGCACCTCGTGCGAGGTACGTCCTTAAGTTGAGGCAGGCTGACATTCCTGGGAATTCAATGCTTACCCATTTTGGGGGCGCCCCGCGTTCCCGTTTCGGTCAGGCCGCGCCACGCAGAGCTACAACCTCCCGTTCCCACTCAGAGAGCACTCCAAAATCAGCCAGTTGGACGAACAGTCGGTGCAGGTGCGACTGATTGTCCAGCATGAACTGCACGAACGGGCCGCGGGCCAGGACGCGGGCCGGGACGCGGAATCCGTCCTCTATTCGTTCGCAACGGTCGGCGTTCTGCAGGCGCTGCAGATGACGTCTCACGGTCTCCTGCGGAATGCCCAGGCGGGCGGAAAGCTCGGCGATCCGAACGGGCCGGCGCGCGTCGTCAGAGACGAAGGCGCCCTCGTCCCAGGCGTCCTTCGCGCCGCCTTGCTGGTCGGTGAGATGCTCGGTGTTGGCGTGGATCAGATCCATCAGCACGAGGCCGGTGACCAGATCGCCGATGTGCAGGCTGAGCGGCTCGGCCAGTCGCAGGACATAGTCGGTGGAGAGCCGCACCACGAGGCGTACGGGCGGGTTCTCGGGGTCGAAGTCGGCGGCGTCCGCGCGCGGGAGATCCTCGAAGAAGCCAATGCCCCTCAGGCGCAGATAGAGCGTGTGGACGAGGTTGTAGTGGGCCTGGGCGGCGAACTTGTAGATCGGTGAATCGAGCGGCGCGGTGGGGATGACGACGCCGCGGGGCGTCGTCTTCACGACGCCGAGCTCCACCAGGGCCGTGATCCGCCGCCGGGCCGTTTCGAACGGCACGCGCAGGGAATTGGCGATGGCGCTCATGCTGACGGGGCGCCGCAACTCGTCCGGCGGCGGCTGGTCGAGCCGGGCGTAGGCCCGCTGGAGCTCGGGATTGCGGGTGATCTGGGCGACATTGGCCTGGCTGATGGCGGCCATCAGCAGGCCGTCGACCACGTCACGGCCGAAGCCGCCCAGCTTCACCAGGTCCAGAGCAAAACCGTTCGCCAGGCGGGCGGCGACGCGGATGCGGTCAATCGGCGCTTGCGGCGCCATGTGGCGACTCATTCCGGCCAAATCGTGTCGCAGTCAGTAGAACACGTTCCGCGAGCCTTGGCATCCGTCGTCGGGCGTCACTTGAACCGTTCGAACCAGGCGAGGATCGCCGCCGTCTTGGCCGCCGACTGCGAGGGCCGGGCGGCGAAGCCGCCGTGGCTTGCGCCCGGCACGCGGACGAGGGCGGTCGGGACGCCGCGGAGCTGCAGGGCGGCGAAGTACTGGTCCGCCTCGGTGGGCGGGGTGCGGTCGTCCTGCTCGCCGACCACCACGAGGGTCGGCGTCTTGACGTTGCCGACCAGGCTGAGCGGCGAGCGGGCCCAGTAGCCTTGCGGATCCTCCCACGGCATCTTGCCGAACCAGTACGAGGCCATGAAGGCGTAGCCATCGGTGGTCAGGACCTGGCTGGTCCAGTTGATCACCGGCTTCTGGGTCGCCGCCGCGGCGAAGCGGTCGGTCTTGCCGACGATCCAGGCGGTCAGCGCCCCGCCGCCCGAGCCGCCGGTGACATAGAGGCGCCCCTCGTCGACGAAGCCCTTGGCGATGGCGGCGTCCACCGCGCTCATCAGATCGTCGTAGTCGTGGCTGGGATAGTTGCGGTCGATCTCGTTGGCGAAGGCCTCGCCGTACGAGGTGGAGCCTCGCGGGTTGGCATAGACCACGACGTAGCCAGCGGCCGCGTAGAGCTGCACGTCGGTGGAGAAGTAGGGGCCGTAGGCGGCGAACGGGCCGCCGTGGATCTCGAGGATCAGCGGATACTTCTTCGCGGGATCGAAGCCCGGCGGATAGGCGATCCAGGCGCCGACGGGCTTGCCGTCGTGGCTGGAGGTCACGGCCAGCGGCTCCACGTTCGCCAGGGTCTTGCCGGCGAAGAGGTCGGCATTGAGGTCGGTGAGGCGGCGGGCCTTGCCGCCCTGCCAGATCGCAAGGTCGGCCGGACGGCTCGGTGCGGCGTCGGTGTAGGCGATGACGCCGCCGCGGCCGACGTCGAACTGGCCGCCGGTGTAGGGCCGGTCGAGGCCGCCGCCGCCGAGCCCGGCGAACAGGGTCTCGATCCTGCCGTCCAGGCCGACACGGGCGATCTTCGTCAGCCCTTCGTCTTCGTAGGCCACATAGAGGCTGCGGCCGTCGGCGGCCCATTGCGGCTGGGCGACGCTGCGATCGAGGCCGGCGGTAAGCGAGCGGGCGTTCCCGCCGTCGCGGTCCATCACGTAGAGTTGGACGTTCTCGTAGCCGCGGCGCCGCTGGTCGTCGAACCCGAGGTAGGCGATCTTCGAGCCGTCCGGCGAGGGGCGCGGGTTGATGTCCGGCCCGACGCGGCTGGTGAGGCGGGTCAGGGCGCCGGTCTCGATGTCGACGCGGTGGACCTCCGCCTCCTGGGGGGCGAGCTCCCACCCGTCCGCGCGGTTGGTGGCGAACAGCACGCCCTTGCCGTCGCCGGTGAAACTGATCGGGCCGGCGTCGTCGAACCGGCCGAAGGTGAGCTGGCGCGGCTGGCCGCCGTCGGCCGAGACGACGAACAGGTGCCGGTAGCCGGGCTTCAGGAACCCTTCGCCGTCGGCGCGGTAGGTGATGCGGTCGATCACCCGGAGAGGCTCGGCCCATTTGGCGCCTTCGGGCTTCCTGAGCGGCGTTCCGAGCGGCCGGCCCTCATCCAGCGTCAGCATGGTGAAGGCCAGGGTCTTGCCGTCCGGCGACCAGGCGACGTCGTTGGGCGCCTGCTCCAGGCTGGCCACCCGCGCCGAGCGGCCCGACGCCATCCAGCGGACGTAGAGCTGGGCGCCGCCCTCGCCGGCCGAGACATAGGCCAGGCGCGAGCCGTCGGGCGACCAGCGCGGGGCCATGTTGGTGCGCTCGTCGGCGACCAGGGGCGTCTGGACGCCGGTCTTCGGGTCCACCAGCCAGATGGAACGCCGCGAGCGGTCGGTCATGATGTCGTTGGCGACGCGGACATAGGCGATGGCGCCGCCGTCGGGGCGGACCTGGGGGTCGCTGGCCTGCTGCAAGCCGAACAGATCGCGCGGGACGAAGGTGCGGGACGGGCCCTCCTGCGCCTGGGTGGCCGGCGCGGCGAGGCCGCCCGCCGTCAGAACCGCGATCACCGCCAAAGCCGCCAGACGCATGCGAGTCACTCCCCGACCGAACAGGCTGGGCAGGAAAGGGACGCGCGGGTGGTTTGTCCAGCCGGGCCGTGGTGGCGGCGCGGGACGCCAGTGCCCTGCGCGGCCCCAGCGCCCCCTCCACTGCTTCGCGGTCCCCCTCCCCCGCGGGCGGGGGAGGAACGGGGCGGTCCAGGGCTCGCTCCCTCTCCCAATGTTCGTCATCACCCGGCTCGTCCGGGTGACCATGAACACGGTGGTCCGCAGGACGTGCGCGGAGGCGCCGCCGCGAACCTGGCGGGCGCGGCGTTCATGGGTGGCCCGGACAAGCCGGGCCATGACGGCGTGGATTCTAGAGATTGCGGGCATTCACCCTGACCCGCGCCAGGGCGGGGGAAGTTCGGGTTCGAGCCAGTGGTCCAGCGCCTCGGGCGGTGGGTCGGGCAGGTCGCGCCACTTGCGGGCGGTAGGTTCGGGGAGCGCCAGTTCGGCGGCGACCTCGGCGACCTGGTCGTCGAGGGGCTGGGTGGCGAAGGCGGTGTCGCGGGCGCGGCTGCGGAGGCTCTCGTTCAGGCCGTAGAGCAGGTCGTCGAGGGAGTCCTCGCGCTCGTCCTCGGGCGCTTCCATCGCCTCGTACTCGGACCAGGCGATGCGGGTCACGGCCTGGCGTACCTCGGAGAGGTGCGGCGGAGGCGGTGGCGGGGCCTGGCGGATGGGGTCCGCCACCTTGGGCGCCGCCGTCCGGGCATATTCGCGGCCGTGTTCGGCGAGCGCCCGCTTCAGGCGGACCTTCAGGGCCAGGGTCTGGCGGAACGAGCGGGCGGCGCGCTGGGCGGTTCTGGCGAAGCGGTTGGCCTCGTCCGGGTCCTCGGCGGCGTTGGCGCGCTCGGTGAAGCGCTTGGCCGTGGCCAGCTCCAGGGCGGCGAGCTCGGTAAGCCCCGTCGCCTCCTCCGCCGTGATGTCGAGCGCGTCCAGCATGCGGACGGGAGTGGAACAGGCGGGTGCGTCAATTGCGGTCGCAGGGTGGTGGACGACTTTGGATATAGGCGGCAAAGCTTGAACCATGCAGCGCATCGCTAATGACTCAGCTCGCGAGTTCGCCCGTCGCTTGGAGAACGCCGATCGTGTTCAGAAGGCGCAGCTTGTTGGGAGCTATGCGGCTTGGGTGAAGGCTGGCACGAAAGCGCAGGGGCCGTGGGGACTCTTGTGTGGCGTTGCGGTCGGTGCAGCTGGTGCCTGCCTCTTCTGGCTAATCGGAGATAGGTCGCCGCTCATAGTTGTCTTGGGCGCTGTCGCTCTTGCGGGAGCCGTTTATGCGTTCCTGATGGCTGGGAAGCGCGAGGCAGAGTGGAGGCGAGCGAACCCTTGGAGGCCGCCTGAGAACCTCGGCTAAGGGTCGATTGCCGTCGTCTACGCCGAATCCACCATCCGACATTCCACCACGACTGTCGTCCCGGTTTCGCCGAAGGCGAAGACCGGGACCTATTCGGCGTCGAGGGTTCAGGACCTGGGCGGCCGTGATGCTGCGGGTCCATTCGGACGGATCGGTGCTGAATGGGTCCCGATATTGGGCTGACGCCCAAACCGGGATGACACGCCTGGAGTGCGGCGGAGGAAGCCCCCTCAGGCCCTTCGGGCTACCTCGCCCTGCGGGGGAGGGTCTTGGGGGCGGCTACGGCGCGGCGGCGTCGAACTCCAGGGCCTGGATGGTGACGCCCGTCGTGGGCGCCTGCTGGACGCGGCCGGTGAGGCGGCCGTGTTCGCAGGTCCAGGTGAACCGGCCTTCCATGGCGGAGGTCGCAGTGATCGGCTCGTCGGCGGGGCAGGCGCCGACCTCGGCCTTGAGGTCCTTCAGGCGCTTGGCCCAAGCGGCGGCGTCGCGGTCCATCAGGACGTTGTTGGCGAGGGGTGCGGCCTTGATGTCGCCGGCGCGCCAGACCGCGCGGGCGGCGTCATACGCGGTGGTGAGGCCGGGCGTCAGGGGAATGTCCCGCGGCTTCAGGGCGCCGGCCTCCTCGAGCGCCAGGGCGGCGCGCCAGGCGGCGAGGCTGGGGGCGCCGTAGGTGCGGCTGGAGAAGGCGAAGACGCCGACGCCGGCGTCGGGCATCAGCATCACGACCGAGCCGTAGCCCGGATAGCCGCCGGTGTGGGTGACCACGCGGCCGAGGTCGCAGTCCTCGACGACCTGCCAGCCCATGGCGTAGGCGGCGGCCTGGCGGCAGGGCGCGCCGCCGATGGCGGCGTTGCGCATGGCGCCGCGGGGATAGTTGGCGCCCTCGACGATCTCGCGGACGGTCGAGCGGCGGACGGGGCCCGTCTCGGCATCGTCGCGGGCGGGCCAGCCGGCCAGCAGGAAGGCGACCCACTTCGCATAGTCGTTGGCGGTGGTCTCGACGCCGCCCATGGCCCCGAAGGCGCCGTCCTTCATGTCGGGCTCGCGGACCCAGGCGTTGTCCCGCCAGCGGTAGCCCAGGGCGCGGCGGTCCCGGGGCGAGGCGAAGACGTCGTAGCCTGTGGAGGCCATGCCCAGCGGGGCCATGATCTCGCGGCGGATGTAGTCCTGGTAGGGGACGCCCGAGACGTTGGCGACGATGCGGCCGAGCGTGGCGTAGCCGAAGTTGGAGTACTCCATGGCCAGGCCCGGCGTGCGGGAGAAGGGCACGCCGTCCTTCAGCATCTTGGTGAACTCGGCCTCGCTGATCACCTGCTGGCGGTCGCCCCAAGGATTGTCCTCCACGAAGCCGGCGGTGTGGGTGATGAGGTCGCGGACGGTGATCTTCGGCGCGTCGGCCGTGGGATAGCGCCAGCCCTTCATCTGCGGGACATAGGCCTCGGCCGGGGCGTCGAGGCTGAGCTTGCCCTCATCGCGCAGCTTCAGGATGGCCAGGGCGGTGAAGGCCTTCGACATGGAGGCGATACGGAACAGGGTGTCGGGGGTGACGGGCGTGTTCGCGTCGAGGTCCTGGACGCCCAGGCCCTTCACATGGACCAGCTTGCCGTCGGCGACGACGCCGTAGACGAGGCCCGGCGCATGGGCGCTGAGCCGCCAGTCGGCGAAGATCCTGTCCACCTTGGCGAGGGTCTCGGCGTCGGGCGTGGCGGCGTGGGCGGCCGGGGCGAAGGCGAGGACGGCGCAGGCGAGGAGGGTGCGGAGGATCATGGCGGGCCCCGGGGAGGTGATGCGCAAGGCTTAGGCGATTGCGGGGAGGGCGTCACCGGGGTGCGCTGCCTCCTCTCCCAACCCTCTCCCTCTCGCTTCGCGGGGGAGAGGAGGCGTTACAGCGTCGGATCTTCGCTGACGCGCACCAGGGTCTTGCCGAAGTTGCCGCCCTTCAGCATCTCGGCGAAGGCGGCGGGCAGGGTTTCGAAGCCTTCGCGGATGTCTTCCAGATACTTGACCCTCCCCTCGGCGACCCAGGGGGCCATGTCGGCGAGGAAGGCGTCGTGGTGGCTCTCGACGTAGTCGCCGACGAAGAGGTTCTGGACGTGGACGCCGCCGGCCTCTGCGGCGGCGCGCTCGCGGGCGCCGGCGTCGCCGCCTTCGTCGCCGTAGTGGGCGATCAGGCCGCAGATGGTCATGCGGGCGTCCGGGTTGAACAGCGGCAGGACGGCCTCGAACACGGCGCCGCCGACATTCTCGAAATAGACGTCGACGCCCGCGGGGCAGGCGGCCCTGAGATCTTCGGCGAAGGTCGGCGAGAGGTGCGAGACGCAGGCGTCGAAGCCGAGGTCTTCGGCGACGAAGCGGCATTTCTCCTCGCGGCCGGCGATCCCCACGACGCGGGCGCCCTTCAGCTTCGCGAGCTGGCCGGCGATCTGGCCGACACCGCCCGAGGCGGCTGAGACCACGACCGTCTCGCCGGGTTTGGGGTCGCACTGCAGGATCATGCCGGCATAGGCGGTGAGGCCCAGCATGCCCAGGACGCCCACGGCGTAGGAGATGCGGCCGATGGCGGGGTCGAGCTTGCGCGGGACCATGTAGCCGGGGCGCGGCACGCCTTCGCCCATCAGGCCGTATTCGGCCCAGCCGTTGGTGTTGAAGACGAAGTCACCGGGGGCGAGGCCGGGGATGTGGCTCTCGACCACCTGGGCGACGGTGCGGGCGTGGCAGGGCGCACCCTCGGGCTCCACGCCCCGGCGCTTGTAGCCCCACTGGTAGGGATCGAGGGAGACGTAGATCGTCCGCGTCAGGGCCTGGCCGGGTCCGGGCTCAGGGACCGGCGCCTCGCGCATCTCGAAGGTGGCGGCGTCCGGCCACGGCGGCGGCGGGCGTTTGGCGAGTGTCCAGTAGCGGTTCATGGGCGGCACTATGGAGCGGTGCGCGAGATCGGCAACCGGCGCAGGCGCCCGAATGGCGGGGCGGCCCGGCGCGCCGCCCGTCGTCGCGATCGACCGCAACCAACTTGGGTAGCCCGTACGGTGACGGTTTCTGCAGTGCTTGATAAGGCCCCTGCCGGCGCCTTGATCGAGGAGACGGGTGTGATCTGTCTCGCTTACTTGAGCACAGCGACTGAACTGCCAGACGCCAGCGGCCTAGAGGCCATTCTCCTGAAGTCGCGGCGGAACAACGAGGCCAGGGGCGTCACCGGAATCCTGTGCCACCACGACGGCAGCTTCATGCAGTTCCTGGAGGGCCCGGCGGATCAGGTCCTGTACACTTACGAGTGCATACGCGCCGATCCACGTCACCATTCCATTGTGGAAGTGCATTGCGGGCCGATCGCGGAGCGCCTCTTTCCAGACTGGACCATGGCTCTGTCCCGGATCGGTGACGTCGGACCGGAGCACCACGCCTTCTGCCAGGGCCTGCGGCACGTCGAGCTGTCGGCCGGGGCTGAGCACAGCGCTGCGCTGGAGCCGTTCTTGGACGCCTTCCGAATCTGGATCCGCTGAGGAACGGCGGACTACTGAGCCCCCCCGCGGGCGTCGACGCGGACGATGTCCACCAGCACGTCGCCGTCGACCAGGTGGAACAGGTCGAAGCGGTCCAGTGTCGGATCGATGTGGCCCGGCGCGAGGGCGACCCGCTCGCCGCGGGCGACGGGCTGGCCCTCGGGGCGCATGAGCAGGCCGTGCTCGTCGCCGAAAAAGTGGAAGGCGCTGGCGGCAAACTTCGGGGTGACGGGGACGGGCAGGGGGCCGTCGGTGCTGAAGGCCTTGAGGCCCGCGTCGATCGTCACCCACTTCGGATGGTTGGCGCTGATGACCGTGGAGACGATCGTGGCGGCCTGCTCGAAGGCGCCTTCGGGGTCCGCGCCGAGGGCGTCACGGTATTCCCGGTCCATGAAGGCGTAGGAGCCGGGCTGGACCTCGGTGAGCACCCCTTGCGCGGCGTCGGCGGTGAAGGTGCCGGTGCCGCCGCCGGTCACCACGTCGACCGTGCCGCCGGCGTCGCGGATCGCGGCGATGGCGGCGGTGAGCTTCGTCATCCCCTCGGCCACGGCGGCGGCGCGGGCGGCTGCGCCGGCCATGTGCTGCCAGTTCCCGCCATAGCCCTGGACGCCGAGCAGGCGGAGCTTGGGCTGGGCGAGGACGGCGCGGGCGACTTCCGCGGCCTGGGCGGGGTCGTGGCAGCCGGTGCGGCCCAGGCCCACGTCGATGTCGATGACGACCTGGATGGGCGCCGTGGCGGCGGTCGCGAGCTCGGCGGCGGCGTCGGGATGGTCGATCACCAGGCGGAAGTCTGGGAGCTCGGCCGCCAGCCGGGCGGCGCGCTGGGCGTTTACCGCGCCGACGAACGGGGAGGTGACGAGGATGGCGCCGATCCCCTGGGCGGCCAGGGCTTCAGCCTCGGCGAGCTTGGCGCAGCAGATCCCGACCGCGCCGGCCTCCAGCTGGCGGCGAGCCAGGGCGGCGCACTTGTGGGACTTGGCGTGGGGGCGGAGCGCCAAGCCGGCGTCGCGGGCGCGGCCTGCCATCCTGGCGACGTTGCGGTCGAAGGCGGGCAGGTCGATGACCGCGGCCGGGGTGGGGATGCGGTACGCCGAGCCCGGCTGGCCGAGGACGGAGAGGGCGTACGCGACGTGCGGGCGCCGGGCCAGGGCTCCCAGTTCGTCACGGATGGCGTCGGCGGAGCGGGCGTTCATCGGGCGGCGATGGCCTGGAGGTGAGCGAAGCCGGCGGCCCGCGCCATCTCGGGGAGGCGCCGGATCGCGCCCTCCCGTCCCCAGTCGCCTTCCGGAATCTCGTGGAAGATCACCGAGGTGTACATCGGCCGCCGGTCGTCCGGACGAGTTGTGGCCTCGGCCGCGGCCTGCAACTCGGCGGCGAAGCGATCCTTGCGGGCGGCGTCGAGCACGCCGGCGCTGCAGACGAAATCCACGAAGACGGCGCGGACCTGGCTATCGAGCGGCTCAGCCCCAAACAAGATGGAGCCGGGCTCCTGATCGTGGACGACCACGATGCTTCGGCGAAGACCCTCGGGCGTTTCGGGCACGGACTCGGCGCGCGCCGCCGCGTGCGTAAGGGCTTTGACGAGCGCCCGGCGGCCGTCGTCGTCAACGGCGCCGGGAGAGAGGGTGACATGGTTCAGCGGCATGGCGGGCTCCTGTTGCCGCCACAATCTCCCGCTTCGCCGGCGCGTTCAAAACTGTCAGATTTGACAATCTTATTGCCATTCTCGCCACTCCCATCTCATGAGGTGCGGAATGAACCGGGGGCGCGGCTCGTGTGCCGCACGACCAGCCGGTGCAGCGCCGTGGCGTCGGCGAGTCCCACCTGTTCGGCGATGCGGGCGAGCGGCAGATCGCCGGCCCGGATCAGCCGAAGGGCGGCGTTGAGCTTCAGCTTCTGGACGAAGCGCATGGGCGACAGGCCTGTCTCGGCGTGGATGCGCCGCGTCAGGGTCCGGGCGGAGCAGCCCGCAGCCTCGGCGAGTTCCTGGAGGCTGATGCGTTCGGACAGGCGTGCGCCGACGACCGCCTCCAGCTGTTCGAGGATCGGCGCCGCGCCCATGCGGGCGGCGTCGATAAAGGCCCCTTGGCTCAGGCGGAGGTCCGCCGACAATCGTCGCCCCACGGCCTGCGACAGGTCCGGCGATGTGGCTCGGGCGACCAGCGTCAGCATCAGGTCGAGGTGGGCGTAGGAGGGCCCGGCGGTCCAGATGGGATCATCCTCTACAACCATGGCGTCCGCCTCGATCGTCGCGGCGGGAGCCCGGCGCGCGAGGAGGCCCTGGAGCCACCAGCTGGTCGTGCACCGTCGGCGCGCCAGCACCCCGGCCTCGGCCAACACGAAGGCGCCCGTGCACGACGTGGCCACGCGCGCACCGGCGGCGTGCGCCTGGCGGATCCAACGCGCGGCGGCGGCTACGTCGGGTTGGGCCAGCCGCGCCTCGGCTTCCTCAGGCCCGGCCGAGCCGAGGCCGAGCACGACGATCCAGTTTCCGGGGCGAGCGGCGCCTATGGGCTCAGCCTCAACCGTAAGGCCGAAGCGAAGGCGGACCTCGCTGGTGGCGCCGACGAGCCGCCAGCTGAAGGCCGGGTCGGCTCCCAGACGGTTGGCGGTCTCGAGGACATCCGCCGTTGCCGAGAGGCCGCCCGGGCTCGAACCGTCGAGGGCAAGGATATCGAAGCGCATTGGCCAATACTGCGAGATATTGGCCTATTCAGCCAAGAGTCAGGCGGCCTCGGCTTCCGCCGGTTCCGCGGCCGGCAAACGGATCAGGTAGTCGAAGGCGGAGAGGGCCGCCTTGGACCCTTCGCCCATGGCGATGACGATCTGCTTGTAGGGCGTGATCGTGGCGTCGCCCGCGGCGAAGACGCCGGGGACGGAGGTGGCGCCGCGGTAGTCGGTCTCGATCTCGCCGCGCGGGGAAAGGGCCACGGCGTCCTTCAGCCACTCGGTGTTGGGCACGAGGCCGATCTGGACGAAGACGCCTTCCAGGTCGACGTCGTGGACCTGATCGGAGTTGCGGTCCTTGTAGGTGAGGCCGGTGACCCTGGCGCCGTCGCCGCGCACCTCGGTGGTGAGGGCCGAGGTGACGATGCGGACGTTCGGCAGGCTGGCCAGCTTGCGCTGAAGCACTGCGTCGGCGCGAAGCTGGCTGTCGAACTCGATCAGGGTCACGTGGGCGACGACGCCCGCCAGGTCGATGGCCGCCTCGACGCCGGAGTTGCCGCCGCCGATCACCGCCACGCGCTTGCCCTTGAAGAGCGGGCCGTCGCAGTGCGGGCAATAGGCGACGCCCCTGTTGCGGTACTCGTCCTCGCCCGGCACGCCCATCTGCCGCCAGCGTGCGCCGGTGGCGAGGATGACGGTGCGGGACTTCAGGCTGGCGCCGTTCTCGAGCTGGACCTCGATGAGGCCGCCGGGTTCGCGCGCGGGAACCAGCTTCGCGGCGCGCTGGAGGTTCATGACGTCGACGTCGTAGTCCCCCACGTGCTGCTCCAGGCCGGCGGCCAGCTTCGGCCCTTCGGTGTGGGGGACCGATATGAAGTTCTCGATGGCCATGGTGTCGAGCACCTGGCCGCCGAAGCGCTCGGCGGCGAGGCCGGTACGGATGCCCTTGCGCGCAGCGTAGATGGCCGCGGCCGCGCCGGCGGGGCCGCCGCCGACCACCAGGACGTCGAAGGCGTCCTTGGCCTTGATGGCCTCGGCCGCGCGGGCCGCGGCGCCGGTGTCGAGCTTGGCCAGGATCTGCTCGACGGTCATGCGCCCCTGGGCGAAGGGTTCGCCGTTCAGGAGGACGGTGGGCACGGCCATGACCTGGCGGGCCTCCACCTCGGCCTGGAAAAGCGCGCCGTCGATGGCGACGTGGCGGATGCGAGGGTTGACCACGCTCATCAGGTTCAGCGCCTGAACCACGTCGGGGCAGTTCTGGCAGGAGAGCGAGAAGTAGGTCTCGAAGCGGTAGTCGCCGGGCAGGGCGCGGATCTGCTCGATCACCTCGGCGTCGACCTTCGGCGGGTGGCCGCCCACCTGCAGCAGGGCCAGGACCAGGGAGGTGAACTCGTGACCGAGGGGCAGGCCGGCGAACTGGACGGCGACGTCCGAGCCCTTGCGGCGGATCTCGAAGGAGGGGCGGCGATCGTCGGCGCCGCCGGCGGAGACGGTGACCTTGCCGTCGGAGACCGAGGCGATGTCGTCCAGGAGCTCGCGCAGCTCGCGCGACTTCGGCCCGTCGTCGAGCGAGGCGACCAGCTCGACCGGCTCTCTGACGTTCTGGAGATAGGCCTGCAACTGGGCCTTCAGGCTCGCGTCCAACATGCGGGCTCCGGCGGTTACGCTTGGGAAGTACGGGGAGGTGATCGGCGTCGCCCCAATGCGGAGCGACGCCGGATCGTTCACAGCCGGCTTAGATCTTGCCGACCAGGTCCAGGGACGGGGCGAGGGTCTTTTCGCCTTCTTCCCACTTGGCCGGGCAGACTTCGCCGGGGTGGTTGCGGACGTACTGGGCGGCCTTGACCTTGCGCAGCAGCTCGGCGGCGTTGCGGCCGACGCCTTCGGCGGTGATCTCCATGAACTGGATCACGCCGTCGGGGTCGACCAGGAAGGTGCCGCGGTCGGCCAGGCCCTGGCCTTCACGCATGACGCCGAAGTTGTTGGTCACGACGCCCGAGGGGTCGCCGATCATGACGTACTTGATCTTGCCGATGGCCGGCGAGGTGTCGGCCCAGGCCTTGTGCGAGAAGTGGGTGTCGGTAGAGACCGAATAGATCTCGACGCCCAGCTTCTGGAACTCGGCGTAGCTGTCGGCCAGGTCCTCGAGCTCGGTCGGGCAGACGAAGGTGAAGTCGGCGGGATAGAAGAACACGACCGACCACTTGCCCTTCAGGTCGGCGTCGCTGACGGACAGGAACTTGCCGGCTTGATAGGCCTGGGCGGTGAACGGCTTCACCGTGGTGTTGATCAGGGACATGGAGCACTCCGGTTTGAATGTCGCGCCTCCATGTATGGACTCTCCGGCGATCAGCAAAATTGATTTTTGCAGTGCGGGAGCATCGGAAAAATCTATGACGCGGCGCCGAACGGCGTTATGGCAAACCCCACAGGGGTACGGGATTGCGCGGCAAAGCTTGTTTGCCGCGCGGGGCGCAACGCGGCGGGATGCCATCGATGTCTTCGATGGATGCGCGCCGGCCGCCGGGCGCCGTCAGTCGCCCATGTAGGCCGGCATCCAGCCCTCGTGGGCGGTCCGCAATTCGTCGAGCTGGATCGCCGCCAGGGGGCCGTCCTGGCCCGCGAGGGAGACCTCGTCGCCGCCCGCCTGACCCACCACGAGGTAGTCCACGCCGGCCTCCGCGGCCTTGGCGTCGATCACGTCGAGCTGGTCGGCCGGAACGGCGATAAGGTAGCGGGCCTGGTCCTCGCCGAAGGCCAGGGCGTGGTCGGGCAGGCCGGCCTGCAGGTCGAGCGCGACACCGACGCCCGAGGCAAGCGCCATCTCGACGGCCGCCGCGACGAGGCCGCCGTCCGACAGGTCGTGGACCGTACGGGTGACGCCCGACTGGACGAGGTCGCGGACGAGGTCGCCGGTCTTGCGCTCCAGCGCCAGGTCGACTGGCGGCGGGGCGCCGTCCTCGCGGCCGAGGATCTCGCGCAGGTACATGGACGCGCCGAGCTCGCCCTCGGTGGCGCCGATGAGGACCAGGGTCTCGCCGGGCTTGAGGTTCGAGAAGTCCGCGCGCGTAACGGAGTCGGCGATCAGGCCCACGCCGCCGACGGCGGGGGTGGGCGGAATGGCGGCGCCGTTGGTCTCGTTGTAGAGGCTGACGTTGCCGCTCACGACGGGGAAGTCCAGGGCCGCGCAGGCCTCGGCCATGCCCTCGATGGCGCGGACGATCTGGCCCATGATCTCGGGCCGCTCGGGATTGCCGAAATTGAGGTTGTCGGTGATGGCGATGGGCTCGGCGCCGACGGCGGTCAGGTTGCGCCAGGCCTCGGCGACGGCCTGCTTGCCGCCCTCGTAGGGGTCGTTCTGGACGTAGCGGGGCGTGACGTCGGAGGTGACGGCCAGCGCCTTCTTCGTGCCGTGGACGCGCACGATCCCGGCGTCGGCGCCGGTGGCGGAGTCCTCCAGGGTGTCGGCCATGACGTGGCGATCGTACTGCTCCCAGAGCCAGCGCTTGGAGGCCATGTCGGGGCAGGACATCAGCTTGAGGATCGCGGCCTTCCAGTCGGCCGGCGCGGGGACGTCGGTGGGGGTCAGGCGCGGCTGGGGCTTCGGCGCAACCCAGGGGCGGTCGTAGAGCGGCGCATCGTCGAACAGCGGCGCCAGCGGCACGTCGGCGACCGTCTCGCCGTGGTGCTTCAGGACCAGGTGGCCGGTGTCGGTGGTCTTGCCGATGATGGCGGCGTCCAGGCCCCACTTCTCGAAGATGGCGTGGCCGTCGCGCTCACGGCCGGGCTTCAGGATCGCTAGCATGCGCTCTTGGCTTTCCGAGAGCATCATCTCGTAGGGAGTCATGCCCTCCTCGCGCTGGGGCACGGCGTCGAGGTCGAGCTCGATGCCGACACCGCCCTTGCCGGCCATCTCGACCGACGAGGAGGTGAGGCCGGCGGCGCCCATGTCCTGGATGGCGGCCACGGCGCCCGAGGCCATCAGCTCCAGCGTGGCCTCGATCAAGAGCTTCTCGGCGAAGGGATCGCCGACCTGCACCGTCGGGCGCTTCTCCTCGGCGTCTTCCGAGAACTCGGCCGAGGCCATGGTGGCGCCGTGGATGCCGTCACGGCCGGTCTTGGAGCCGAAGTAGACGACGCTGAGGCCGGCCGCGGGGGCGGCCGAGTAGAAGATCTTGTCGGCGTCGGCCAGGCCCACGCACATGGCGTTGACCAGGATGTTGCCGTCGTAGCCGCGGTGGAAGTTGGTCTCGCCGGCCACCGTGGGCACGCCCACGCAGTTGCCGTAGCCGCCGATGCCGGCGACCACGCCCGAGACCAGGCGCTTCGTTTTCGGATGGCTGGGATCGCCGAAGCGCAGGGCGTTCAGCAGCGCGACCGGGCGCGCGCCCATGGTGAAGACGTCGCGCATGATGCCGCCGACGCCCGTCGCCGCGCCCTGGTAGGGCTCGATGTACGAGGGGTGGTTGTGGCTCTCCATCTTGAAGATGCAGGCCTGGCCGTCGCCGATGTCGATGACGCCGGCGTTCTCGCCCGGACCGCAGATCACCTTCGGCCCCTTGGTGGGGAACTTCACCAGGTGCTTCTTCGACGACTTGTACGAGCAGTGCTCGGACCACATCACCGAGAAGACGCCCAGCTCGACGTCATTCGGCTCGCGGTTCAGCCGCCTGACGATGAGGTCGTATTCCTCGGGCTTCAGGCCGTATTCGGCGGCCTTCTCGGCCAGGGTCTTGGAGGGCGCGGCGCTCATGGCGGGCCTTCTAGCGGGACTCTGCAGCGAGGGCGAGGGGCGCCCCGGTTCGTCATCCACCGGCTTGTCCGGGGGACCCATGAACTCCGCGGCCCAGGAGGCGTTCGGGCGGCGACGCCGCAGGCAATCACGGTCTCACGTGGTGATGGGTGGCCCGGACAAGCCGGGCCATGACAGCGAACGGGGGCGAGCGACCCTACTTCGCCACCATGTCGCGCCGGAGCCAACGGCAGGTGAGGAAGAAGAAGACGCCGCCGACGCCGTAGAGGGCGGCGGTGATGAGCATGGACTGCTGCAGGCTGCCCGGGTGGGCCACTTCGCAGACGGCCTGAAGGTCAGGGGACAGGGCGGCGCGGGCGGCGCCCTCGCAGGCCTTGCGGGTCAGGTCGGCGGCGCCGAGGTCGGCGACCTGCAGGTTGAAGATGATGTCCGAGAGCGCGCCGATGAACAGGGGCCCGAGGCCGTAGCCCAGGAGGTTCACCACGAAGAGCAGCACCGCGGTGGCGACGGCGCGGACCTGGGCGGACACGACGCCCTGGCCGATCGTGTACTGGGCGGCGAGGTAGCCGTACTTGATGGCCCCGCCGACGCAGAGGCCGATCAGGGCGAAGGTGAGCGTGTCGGTGGTGAAGGCCCAGAAGTAGAAGGGTACGCACAGGAGCAGGCCGATGCCCGGCAGCCAGGCGATGGCGTTGGGATGGCGCGCGCCCAGCTTCTCGGCCAGCCAGCCGGTGGCGAAGGTTCCGACCGCCGACGCCAGGGCCACGGGGGCGTTGATGTAGACCGCCGCCTCGCCGGCGCTGAGGCCGAAGCTCCGGTTCAGGAACAGCGACTGGAACGAGGCGATGCCGTAGCCGCAGAAGGCGGCGATGGTGGCCGCCACGGTCATGGTCCAGAAGGACGGCTTGGAGGCGAGCTCGCGCAGGCCGTCCGAGAATCTCGGGCGTTCGCGGCGCGGCGTTCCGGGCGGGTCGGTGTAGCCGCGTGGCGGCTCCTTGACCGTCAGCTTCAGGATGATCGCGACGAGGATCCCCGGGACGCCCAGGACGAAGAAGGCCATGCGCCAGCCGAAGGCGTCGGTGACCGGCCCGCCGATCAGGTTGGCGAGCAGGCCGCCGAGGGTCACGCCCATCGCGTAGTAGCCCAGGGCCGTGGAGCGGCTCTTGGGCGGATAGTAGTCGGCGATCAGCGAGTTGGCCGGCGGCGTGCAGCCGGCCTCGCCGATGCCGACGCCCACCCGGCAGGCCAGCAGGATCCAGAAGGCGCCGATGGTGATCGAGCCGATCGTTATCGGCGCGGCCAGGCCGCAGAGCGCTGTCATCAGCGACCACAGCGCCACGCAGACGGTCATGATCCAGACGCGGTGCCGGGTCTCGGCGAACTGGGCCAGCGGGATGCCCACGACCGTGTAGAGCAGGGCGAAGCCGAAGCCGGTGAGCAGGCCGAACGCCGTGTCGGAGATACCGAGCTCCGGCTTCATCTGCGGCGCCACCACCGAGAGCAGGCCGCGGTCCACGAAGTTCAGGATGTAGATGACCAGGAGCGCGGTGAGCACATAGCTGCGGTAGGGCCGCGATCCGAAGCCCGTGAGATGGCCCTGGCCGGCTTCGGCGGACGTGGTCGCAGCGGTCATCATCTCTCCCAGAGGTCAGGCGCGAAGGGCGCGGACCGTACCGATCGTTCGAGAATTCTGCAATGCGGGCCTCAGCGAGTCTGGCCGCCATCCACAGGCACCACCGCGCCGGTGACGAAGCTGGCCAGGGGGCTGAGGAGGAAGGCGGCGACGGCGCCGATCTCGTCCGGGCGGCCGAAGCGGTTGAGGGGGACTTCGCGCTTGATCCAGCGGGTCCAGGCCTCGGCGCGGGGGCCGGTGGCGCGGGCCTCCCAGTCGCCGCCGGGGAACAGGATGTTGCCGGGCGCGATGGCGTTGACCCGCACGCCGCTGGCGCCGGCGATGCGGGCGAGCTCCTTGGTCAGGTGATTCATGCCCGCCTTGGCCGTGCCGTAGGTGAGCGGCGTGCCGAGCGCGCCGAGGCCGGCGATGGACGAGATCATCAGGACGGAGCCGTCACACCTGGGGGTCATGCGCCGCAGGGCCGCGCGGGCGAGGCGCCAGGCCGAATCCAGGTTCTGGGAGAAGCCGGCGTCCCAGGTCTCGTCGTCCACCTCGATGCCGGGCGGGCAGGGGTGCAGGCCCACGTTGGCGACGGCGCCGAAGATCGGGCCGAAGGTGTCCTCCGTCCGGGCGACGGCGTCTTCGATGACCTTGGTGTCGCGCATGTCGCCGGCGATGGCGAGCAGGCGGTCCTGGCCATACGCCTCGGCCAGGCGGGCCCGTTCGGCCTCCAACGCCTCGGCCCCGCGGGCGGTGATCGCGAGCTTCGCGCCCTCGGCCAGGCAGGCCTCGACGATGCCCAGCCCGATGCCCCGGCTGCCGCCGGCCACGAAGATCACCTTGCCGTCGAGTTGCAGATTCATCCTTGGCCCCAGTCCGTCATCACCCGGCTTGTCCGGGTGACCTATGAACACCGCAAGCTGGAAATTTCCTGTGGCGGCGCCGCTGCGGCCTATTGGCGCCAACCGCGTCTATGGATGGCCCAGACATGCCGGGCCATGACGATCGATTTGCGTGAGGGGTTGCGTCATTCCCGGCCTTCCAGGATCGCCAGGGCCTGTTCGGCGAGGGGCGGGCAGCCGTTGACGGCTTCGCGCTCGCTGGCCAGGACGCCGGCCAGGGTGCGGGCGTAGACGCCCTGGGAGATCGAGGCCAGGCGGAAGATCGAGAAGGCCATCAGGAACGGCCAGTCCTCGATCTGGCCGCGCCCGGTGCGCTCGCAGTAGCGGGCGACGTACTCGGCCTCGGTCGGGATGCCGCTGGCCTTGAAGTCGACTCCGTCCAGGCTGCCCCACGACGGCGAGTGCGAGCGCCAGAGGAAGGCGTTGTAGGCGATATCGGCCAGGGGGTGGCCGATGGTGCAGAGCTCCCAGTCCAGCACCGCGACGATCCGGGGCTCGGTCGGGTGGTACATGACGTTCTCGAGCCGGTAGTCCCCGTGGGCGATGGAGACCGACTGGTCCTTGGGGATGCGCGCCGGCAGCTTCTCGATCAGGGCGTCCATCGCCGGGATCTCGTCGGTCTTGGCTCCCTCGTACTGGCGCGTCCAGCGGGCCACCTGGCGCTCGAAGTAGTTGCCGGGGCGGCCGAAGTCGCCCAGGCCCACGGCCTTAAAGTCCACCTGGTGCAGGCGGGCGAGCACGGCGTTCAGGTCGTCGTAGATGGCCGCGCGTTCGGCGGGCTCCAGGCCCGGCAGGGTCGCGTCGCGGAAGATGCGGCCCTCCAGGTAGTCCATGACGTAGAAGGCGGTGCCGATGACGTCCGGATCCTCGCAGAGCGCGCGCATGCGCGGCACGGGAATCTGGCCCTCCAGCGCCTTCATGACCCGGTATTCGCGGTCCACTTGGTGGGCGCTGGAGAGAAGCTGGCCCGGGGGCTTCTTGCGCAGGACGAAGCGGTGGCCGCCGTCCGTCGTGAGCAGGAAGGTGGGATTCGAGGCGCCGCCCTGGAACTGCTTCACCTCCAGCCGGTGGCCCACCTCGCCAATGCGCGGCCGGAGCCAAGCGTGCAGGGCGGCTTCGTCGAAGCGGTGGGCGGGGACGACGTCGCGAACGGGAGGATGGGTTGCGGGAGCCTCGGTCATGGAGGCATTGCGGGCGCCGCGCACGTCCGGGTCAATCCTGCCGCTAGGGAACCGGCGCGTGGACCTGTCCCAACGTAAGGGACCAGGCGCGCGGTCGCGGCGCGTCAGGCGCTGGCGAGGGCGCTCTGGAAGAGGATCGCGCCGTCGGCAGAGCCCAGTTCGGCCTCGAAGGCGCGGTCGGGGTGAGGCATCATGCCGAGCACATTGCCGCGCGCATTGACGATGCCCGCGATATCGCGCGCCGAGCCGTTCGGATTGTCCACATAGCGGAACACGACCTGGCCCTCGCCTTCCAGGCGGTCGAGGGTGGCCTCGTCGGCGAAGAAGTTGCCCTCGCCGTTGCCGACGGTCATGGCCACCTGGCGGCGGCCCTTGTAGCCGGCGGTGAAGCGGGTCTGGCTGTTGGTGACTTCCAGCTCGACCGGCTTGCAGACGTATTTGAGCTTCTCGTTGCGCAACAGGGCGCCGGGCAGCAGGCCCGCCTCGCACAGCACCTGGAAGCCGTTGCAGATGCCGACAGTGGCGACGCCCCGCTCGGCGGCGGCCTTCACCTCGGCCATGATCGGCGAGAGCGCGGCCATGGCTCCGCAGCGCAGATAGTCGCCGTAGGAGAAGCCGCCCGGCAGGACGATCAGGTCGACGCCGGCCGGCAGCGCCGTGTCGCCGTGCCAGACCATGTCCACCGAGGCGCCGGTGGAGCGTTCGATGGCGACCTTGCAGTCGCGGTCGCAGTTGGAGCCGGGGAAGACGATGACGGCGGCTTTCATGGCGCGCGCCCTATCATTGTTTGACGGGGGAGGCGAGGCGGCAGGCGGTCGCTCAGGCGCATTCGTCCAGGACGGGGATGGCGGGTTCGCCGTCCGGGCGCGGGAACGGCGTCTTGAAGGTGAAGGCCTCCGGCGTCGGACCCAGCCGCTCCAGCAGCTCGACCTTCGCCAGGCCCTCTTCGACCGACGGCGTGTGGCCAGCCGGGACCCACCAGAGGGCCATGTAGACCTCCATGTGCTCGAACCACTCGCGGCGGCGGCGCATGATGTCTCGGTGGGCGCTGCGGTAGACTAAGCCGGCGAGCGCGTCGAGGTCGGTCCAGACCGACATGTTGATGGCGAAGAGGGGATCGTCGGCCCTGGGCTGGATATCGGTCGCATTGCCGCCTTCGCCGACCAGCCGCCAGATGAAACCGGGGCTTCCGTCGGCCAGGGCGTTGATGCGGTCGAGGTTGGCCTTGAAGTCGGCGATCATCGGATGGTCCACCGGCGCGCGCAGGCGTCCGACATTGATCTGGGCCAGGTGTAAGCCGGTCATTTGCGCGTCCAGTGCTTCAGGCTGTCGAGATAGGCGTGGAGCTGGTCGTACCCCGCCTGGTTTCCATATGGGCAGCCGGTGGTGATGACGTCGGACCCCCTGGCCCTCTGCATCATGATCGCGGGATGGCCGGGCGCGGCGGGTTCGGTGATCAGATAGGACGTGCGGCCGTCGGCGCTGGAGTAGTAGCGGTAGGGCTCGTTGGGGTCCTTCGGCGCAGGCACGAGGCCCTGCTGGGCCGTCAGCGCGGCGGACTGGGCTTCGAAGGACTGGGCGCAGTCGAGGTCGGCGTAGCTGGGCGGCGCGTCGACGGCGTCCGAGCAGGCGGCGAGGGTCAGGAAGGTGAGGGCGAAGGCCGCCCGCACCTTCACGCCACCTCCACCCGGTAGCTTTCGATCACTGTATTGGCGAGGAGCTTCTCGCACATGGCCTTGACCTCGGCCTCGGCGGCCGAGGCGTCGGCGCCGGGGAGATCGAACTCGATGGTCTTGCCGACACGGACGTGTTCGACGCCGCCCCAGCCCAGGCCGTGCAGGGCCTGTTCGACGGCCTTGCCCTGAACATCAAGGACGCCCGGCTTCAGGAACACATGGACCTTGGCGCGCACTAGTGGAGCCCCCCCTGAATCACGGTGGGCATCTCCTTCATGATCCCGAGGCGGCGCGCAACCTCGGTGTAGCTCTCGATGACGTTGCCCAGGTCGCGGCGGAACCGGTCCTTGTCGAGCTTCTCGTTGGTGACGGCGTCCCAAAGGCGGCAGGAGTCGGGGCTGATCTCGTCGGCGAGGATCACGCGGGCGAAGTCGTTCTCCCAGATGCGGCCGAACTCGATCTTGAAGTCCACCAGGGTGATGCCGACGCCGGCGAAGAGGCCGGTGAGGAAGTCGTTCACCCGCAGGGTGAGCGCCATCATGTCGTCGATCTCCTGGGTCGAGGCCCAGTTGAAGGCGGTGATGTGCTCCTCGGACACCATCGGGTCGTGGAGCTTGTCGTCCTTCAGGTAGAACTCGATGATCGAGCGCGGCAGCGGCTGGCCCTCGGGGAGGCCGTAGCGGGTGCTGAGCGAGCCGGCGGCGATGTTGCGGCAGACCACCTCGAGGGGGATGATCTCCACCTCCTTGATGAGCTGTTCGCGCAGGTTCAGCCGCTTGATGAAGTGGTTCTGAACGCCGATCGCGTTCAGCTTCGTCATGATGTACTCGCTGATCCGGTTGTTGATGACGCCCTTGCCCTCGAGCACCGCCTTCTTGGTGGCGTCGAAAGCGGTGGTGTCGTCCTTGAAGTACTGGATCAGGGTGCCGGGCTCCGGACCTTCGTAGAGGATCTTGGCCTTGCCCTCGTAGATCTTCTTACGGCGGGTCATGTGGAAGCCTTCTCCAGTGGCGAGGACTAGTCCGCATCGGAAACAACGAAAAACGCGCGCGACTTTCTCCTCGCGCGCGGGTCCGACTCGGCCTCTCGCCCTTATTCCAGGCGACGTGAAAATAGCGTGTGCGGGCCCGGTGCGCAAACTGGCGCAGGCTCGCCGCTTTCGATTGCGGGCCCGGTCGGCGCAGGATATGGGATCGCCCGCTCTGCGAAGTTAACCCCTAAGGATCCGATGACGACCTTCGACGAACGCGAACAGGGCTTCGAGAAGAAGTTCGCCCTGGACCAGGAACAGGAGTTCAAGGCTCACGCGCGTCGCAACCGGGCTCTCGGGCAATGGGCCGCGGGGCTGATGGGCCTGGAAGGTCCGCACGTCGACGAATACGCCAAGGCGGTCGTGAAATCCGACTTCGAGCTGCCGGGCGACGAGGACGTGTTCCGCAAGGTGTTCGAGGACCTCAAAGGCTCGGGCGTGGCCGTCACCGAAGGCGAGGTCCGCATGAAGATGGCCGAGCTGCTGGCCCAGGCGCGCGAGGGCGTGAAGGCCGGCAAGTAGGCGCCGGTCAGGCCGCCAGAGCCTCACGCAGCCAGGCGTGGAGCGGCAGGAGCGCCCGGAAGGCTTCCTCACAGAATTCCATGAGCGCCGGGCTGGAGATCAGCCCGGCGTTCGTCGTTTCGCGCCAGGCGGCTAGCGCTTCACCTGCGTCGCCAGCATCTTGCGGATGCCGGCGCCATAGGGCGGCCTGAGGGCCTGCAGCGGGCCGATGTCCTTCTTGATCTGAGTATAGATGGCTTTGCGGTGGCTGAATTCCAGGAAGCCGTCGCGGCCGTGGTAGCTGCCCATGCCCGAAGGTCCAACGCCGCCGAAGGGAAGCTCTTCCTGGGCGACATGCATGATCACGTCGTTGACGGTGACGCCGCCCGGGGTGGTGGACTCCAGCACCTTCTCGCGCTCGGCGGCGTAGTCGCCGAAATAGTAGAGCCCGAGCGGGCGGTCGCGGCCGTTCACATAGGCTATGGCCTCGTCGAGGGTGCGGTAGCTCTTCACGGGCAGGACGGGGCCGAAGATCTCCTCCTGCATCACCTTCATCTCGTCGGTGGGCTCCAGGATGAGGGTGGGCGCGATCTTGCGATGCTCCTGCTGGGTCAGGTCCTCGCCTTCAGGCTTCAGCTCGACCACGCGGGCGCCCTTGGCGCGGGCGTCGTCGATGTAGCCCATTATGCGGTCGTAGTGCCGCTGGGCGACGATGGAGGTGTAGTCGGGGTTGTCCTTGATCGTGGGGAACATCTTCGCCACCGAGGCCTGGGCGGCGGCCACGAAGCCTTCGACCTTGTCCTGCGGGGCGAGCACATAGTCGGGCGCGAGGCAGATCTGGCCGGCGTTCAGCGTCTTGCCGTTCATGATCCGGGCGGCGGCGACGCCGAGGTCGGCCGACTGGCTGAGGATCACCGGGCTCTTGCCGCCCAGCTCCAGGGTGACGGGCACCAGGTTCTCGGCCGCCGCGCGCATCACGTGGCGGGCGATGGAGGTCGCGCCGGTGAAGATCAGGTGGTCGAAAGGCAGGCGGGTGAAGGCCTCGCCCACCTCGGGCCCGCCGGTGACCACGGCGATCTCCTCCTCGGAGAAGACCTTGCCGAACATGGTCTTCATGAGTTCGGACGTGGCGGGCGTGAACTCGGACGGCTTGATCATGGCCCGGTTGCCGGCGGCCAGGATCCCGGCCAGTGGCGCGAAGGTCAGGTTGACCGGGAAGTTCCAGGGGCTGATCACGCCGACCACGCCCTTGGGCTGGTAGCGCACCTCGGCCTTGGCGCCGAAGAGGCCCAGGATCGCGGGCGTCGTCTTCCGCTTCTCGGGCTTCATCCATTTGCGGAGATGGTCGCGGGCGTGCTTCAGCGGGCCGATGGAGCCGGCGACGTCGGTGAAGGCCGTGGCTTCCCGCGAGCGGGAGCCGAAGTCCTGGTTCAGCGCCTCCTCGATCTGGTCGCGGTGATCGACGAGCAGGCCGATGCAGCGGTCGATCCGGTCGATCCTCTGCTCGGCCGTGGGCGCGCCGTCGCGCAGATGGGCCGCCTTCTGGCGCGCCAGGATGCCTTGCATGTCCATGGTGGTGATCCTCCCGTCAGGCGAGAGGTGACGGGCTTTCCCCGGGGGGCGTCAAGGGCGCCGCGCCGCTTCCAGGACCGGGCGGCTGACCTTCTTCGGGACGACCTGGGCCCACGCCTCGCGGACGAGTTCAACGAGTTCGGCGTCGTCCAGGTCGCCGATCGCGATCTCGCTCCAGTGGACCGTCGCCACCGGGAATCTTCGGAAGGTCTCGGGACGGATCTCGAACAGCAGCTCCTGGTGGGCCCGGTCGAGCTTAAGGATCACGCGGCCGTCCAGGATAAGCGCGAACGTCTTCTTGCCCACGTTGAACCAGGGATTTCCCCGGTAGGTTACCTCGTGCGCGCCGGGAAGGGACAGCGCGAGGCGGCGGAGGTCGTCGAGAGCGGGAATGCCTGCGCCTCCTCCGTCGTCTATTCCGCCGCGGCCTTGGCGTGGGCGGCTTCGCCGAAGACGCGAGCGAAGATCACGTCAAGGTTCTTGAAGTGGTAGCCCAGGTCGAACAGCTCGCCGAGCTCGGCGTCGGAGAGGGTGACCTCCGGGTCGGCCTTCAGGAAGTCGAGGAAATTCCCCTCGCCACGCCAGACCTTCATGGCGTTGCGCTGGACGGCCGCGTAGCTGGCCTCGCGGGAGAGGCCCTTCTGGGTCAGGGCCAGCAGGACGCGCTGGGAGTGCACGAGGCCGCCCAGGCGGTCGAGGTTCTTCGCCATGTTATCGGGGTAGACCACCAGCCGCTCGACCACGCCGGCCAGGCGGCGCAGGGCGAAGTCGAGATGGACGCAGGCGTCCGGGCAGATGCCGCGCTCGACCGAGGAGTGGCTGATGTCACGCTCGTGCCAGAGGGCGACGTTCTCCATGGCGGGGACCACCGCCGAGCGGACCAGCCGGGCGAGGCCCGTCAGGTTCTCGGTCAGGATCGGGTTGCGCTTGTGCGGCATGGCCGACGAGCCCTTCTGGCCGGGATCGAACGGCTCCTCGGCCTCCAGCACCTCGGTGCGCTGCAGGTGGCGGATCTCGACGGCCAGGCGCTCGATCGAGCTCGCCACCACGGCGAGGGCCGCGAAATAGGCGGCGTGGCGGTCGCGGGGGATCACCTGGGTGGACACCGGCTCGACCGCCAGGCCCATCTTCTCGGCCACATAGGCTTCCACCTGGGGCGCGACATTGGCGAAGGTGCCGACCGCGCCGGAGATGGCGCAGGTGGCGATCTCGAACTTGGCCATCGCCAGGCGTTCCTTGGCGCGCTGGAACTCGGCGTAGTGGCCGGCGAGCTTCAGGCCGAAGGTGGTGGGCTCGGCGTGGATGCCGTGGCTGCGGCCGACGCAGGGCGTCAGGCGATGCTCGTAGGCGCGGCGCTTCAGGGCGGCCAGCACCAGGTCGACGTCCTCGATGAGGAGGTCGGTGGCGCGGCTGAGCTGGACGGCCAGGGTGGTGTCGTTGACGTCGGAGGAGGTCATCCCCTGGTGGAGGAAGCGGGCCTCGGGGCCGACGACCTCGGTGACGTGGGTGAGGAAGGCGATGACGTCGTGCTTCACCTCGCGCTCGATCTCGTCGATGCGCTCGGCGTCCCAGGCGGCGTCGCGGCCGCCCGCCCAGATGGTCTCGGCGGCGGCCTTGGGGATCACGCCGAGGTCCGCCATCGCGTCGGCGGCGTGGGCCTCGATCTCGAACATGATCTTGAAGCGGGTCTGGGGCGACCAGATCTCGGCGGCTTCGCGGCGGGTGTAGCGGGGGATCATGCGGGGGGTATCCGGCCCCCGCCGCGCGATGTCAAATGGCTAGGATAAGCGCAGCGAAATCAAACACTTGCGGACAGCACGCGGCGGCGCTGGCGGAAGGCGGCGCCGGCGAGGCCGAAGCCGGTGATCATCAGGGCCCAGGCGCCCGGCTCGGGGATCGGCGCGGTCAGCCGGCCGCCGTCCAGGTCGGGCAGGAGGTCCCGGGGCGAACCGGGGCCCTGGTCCTCGAACCCCGCCTGCAGGCTGCTGCTGGCGAAGAAGCCGCCGCCGGCGCCCGGCTTGGGCGGCGGGATGATCGAGAGGATCAGCACCAGGTCGCCGTCTTCCGGGTTCCAGACGAAGTTCTCGCCGCCGAAGGTCAGCCAGTCGCCGCCGATGCCGGCCATGGTGTACTGGCCCCAGGTCCCCAGGGTCTCGCCGTTGAGGGCGAAGCTGAGCTGGAAGGTCGAGCCGTCGAGCGAGCCCAGCACGCCCCGATCCAGCAGGAGCTGGCCGATGGTGACCGGGCCGGAGAAGTCCTTGGCCGACCACGACTGGCTGAAGACGCCGTTGTCGTTGAAGCAGGTGGACTTGCCGCAGCCGTCGGCCCCGACGGAGAGCGTGGTGGCCGCCTGGGCCGCCCCGGCGCCCAGCGCAAGCACGCTCGCCGCGGCCAGGGCGGAGAGGAGAGGAGTGACCTTGCGCATGCTTCGCCTCGCAGTGGTGTTACGGCGAAGCTTTCGCAGCTATGGGTAGATTCGCAAGGCCAGGCGCTTCCCAGGGGAGTAGGATTCTCTCGTTAGGGGAGAATTAACCATACTTTAGCGCGAACCGTCGCCGCCGGAGCACAGCGCCGGCCGCGCCGAAGCCCATGATCATCATGGCCCAGGTCGACGGTTCCGGCACCGCCGCGCGCAGATCGGCCACCAGGCCGCCGGTGGGCGGGGCGAGCAGGCTGGGCGCGCGGGGGATGAGATCGCCCGCGCCGATGGGCGCCGCCGCGAACCCGCCGCCCCCGAACCCGCCGCCGAAACCACCGCCCGCGCCGCCCTTGTCGGGGATCAACAGCTCGAGCTTGACCACGAGGTCGCCCGCCGCCGAGTTCCAGTCGATCGTCTTGCCGCCGATCGTCACCGTCTCGCCGGCCAGGGCCGCCAGGGTGAAGGTGCCCCAGTCGCCCACGACGGTCCCGTCGGCGGTCTGGAAGGTGATCTTGACGCCATAGGTGGCCATGTCGCCCAGCAGGCCCTTGAAGATCGAGAGCTGCGAAACGTTGGCGCCGCCGCCGAACTCCGAGGCGGAGAAACTGTAGGTGAAGGTGCGCTTCGTATCGGCGAAGCAGCCGGAGGCCGAGCACAGGGCCGAGGGCCCCAGCTTCAGGGTCGTCGCCGCCTGCGCGGCCGGCGCCGCCAAGGCGAGCCCCGCCACGGCGGCGGTGAAGACAAGCACGCGAAATTCAGACATCCGGCAGCCCCGTGTCAGCTCTACTGGCTCAACAACTCCTCAGGGCCTGCGGAAGTTGCACCGCCTCGCGCATGGCGACGCTTTTTTTTCGCCGCGGCGGGCGCGGCCGGGCCCGCTGTGCTGCCGGAGCCCGCCCCTCGCAGCTCGATTTCCTGTCCAATCGCCTGAAAGGGGAATCGGTTCCCCCGTGAGGCGAAGGCGTCAGGTGGTCCGCATGGCCTGGGCCCGGGCGATGTCCCGGGGCAGGGTGATGGCGGCCAAGAGGTAGTGGACGCCCGCCCAGGCGTAGATCAGGAGGTTGACGACGATCCCCGAGCGGGTGCCCTCGGCCATGGCGGCGGGGCAGGCCTCGGCCAGCTCGGGCGAGGCGCCGGCGGGCGCGAGGCCCCCGGGACAGGCGGCCAGGAAGTCGCCCGCAAAGCCCTTGGCCGCGAAGGCGGCGCGGGCGAACTGGTCGATGCACCAGCCGCAGAAGGGCGGGCCGAAACCCAGGGCGATCAGGTTGAGGAAGAACCAGAGCAGCGCCACGGCCGTTGCGCGCATGCGCACGTCCATGACGTTCTGCACCACCCCCAGCGTCGGGCCGAGGTAGGTGTAATGCAGGACGCCCGGGATCAGCAGGATCGCCCAGGCCAGCTGATAGTCGTCGCGGGTGAAGGCCAGGATGTAGAGGGGCGTCGCCGCGATCAGGCCGATGGCCGGGACCAGGGCGTACCAGCGGAACGAGCGCTTCGAGGCCCAGTCGGTGAGGAAGCCGCCCAGCAGGGTGCCGGCCCCGTTGGAGACCATGGCGATCACCCCCGTCGCCAGGCCCACCAGCGCCAGGCCCAGGCCGAACTCGCGGATGAAGTAGGGCGCGGTATAGGCCCCGGTGCCGTAGCCCGCGAAGCTGGCGATGGTGATGCCCAGCGCCAGGTTCATCATGCCCCAGCTGCCGAACAGCCGCCGGCCCACGGCCAGGATCGACGGCGGCTTGACGCCCGCCGGCAGGCCCTCGCTCGGCGCCCCGGCCACCGAGGCCTCGCGGCCCAGGGCGCCGGGGGTCTCGGCGTTGATCGCCAGCTGCTGGTCCGCCCAGCCGCGGGGCGGCTCCTTGACGAAGATCTTGATGGCGATGGCGATGGCGATGCCCGGCAGGCCCACCAGCATGAAGGCCGCCTGCCACGAGATGTTCTGGGCGATCCAGCCGCCGGCCACCGCCCCGAACCCGGCGCCCAGCGGGATGCCGAAGGAATAGATGGAGAGCGCCGTCGCCCGCTTGCGGGGCTCGAAATAGTCGCTGATCAGCGAGTGGGCCGGCGGCGTCAGGCCCGCCTCGCCCACGCCCACGCCCACCCGGTAGAGCAGGAGCTGCAGGTAACTGGTCGCCGTGCCGCAGAGGGCGGTGAAGCCGCACCAGATCACGATGGCGATCGAGATGATGTTGACCCGGTTGTACCGCTCGGCCAGCCGCGCGATCGGGATGCCGAGGGTGGTGTAGAGCGCCGCGAAGGCCAGCCCGCTCAGCCAGCCGAGCTGGGTGTCGGAGAGCTGCAGGTCCTCTTTGATCGCCTGGCCGATGGTGTTGATGATCGTCCGGTCGATGAAGTTGAAGGTGTAGGCGATGACCAGCAGCCAGAGCACGCCGTTGCGGTAGAGGGGCGAGTAGGCCGGGGCGGAGCCCGCGGCGGGCGCAGAGGGGGGCGTGGCGGCGGCTGGCATGTGGCGGTTCCCCCCGGGGCGTCGTCATTGTGGCCGGGCGGGCGGGCGCGGGGGCGCGGCGCCGGCGCGGCGGTTGGCGGCGAGGTTAGGGGAGTGCGCGGCGGCGGGATAGGGGCGGGGGCGTGCGGCGGTGACGTTGGGGGAGGGGGTGTGTGGGGCGGAAAGCGGACCCTCGCGGGTTCGCGCAGCAGGTCCGCTCCCAAGGACCGATCACAGATGAGAGATCCGCCCCTTTAGCGCACGCTCAATCTTGTTGCTGCATCTCTGGACCGATCAATGGAAGGCAAGGCACTGAAGGCGACATTCCATTTCGATCTCATCGACCACGGGCGGCATTGCGGCGTGGTGCGAGGCATCTTCGCGGATGGACTCGCGCCCAGGCGTGGACGCGCTGTGCAGATTGCGACCGTGGAGTCGGAGGCTCACAGGCGCGGACTGCCGGCCAGGCTGATTGTCGAAACGGTGCGTGTTCGTGAATCACCCAGCGGCGTTGAACTCCATGCGGAGCTTGAGGCTGTTAATCTGCCTGGGCGAGAAGAGGTCTTGGCTTTGGTCGAAGCCCTTGAGGCCGATTTGGGCTTCACGTTCTTCCCTTTCCACGACGAGTACTGCTGAGCCAAGGTGAAAGTGCTTTGGAGACAGGATATCCAGTATCCGCAATCCCGAAGACTCTTGAAGTCTTGCAGGAACTCAAGCGAACAGCATACGATCTAGCGCCATGGATGCCAGAGACATGCGGGACCGAACATCGTTCGTGGCCTATGTCGGTGAGTTGAGGCGGCAGCTTGCTGAAGGCGCGGCTTGGGAGAACGTCGACTTGGCGTCGTTCCTGGAAGCGATGGAAGCATGGGCCTCTGACTCGCAGAAGTCGGCCGACCCCTAATCCTTGGCGCCACGCTGCCGAGCTATTAGCCGCCGCCACCCTCTACGAGTGACCGTGGGACGCGAGCCATAGGGACAGGTTATCCTGCCCCTAGCGTCCGTTCTGCGCCTTACATTCCACGGACGGAGTTTTGCCTGCGGCCTGAGCCGTCTCAAGGACGGCCCGCAGGGCCGCCGCCGTGCGGCGCGGGCTGAGCCCGCGTCCTTGACACGGCTCAGACCGCAGGCTCGCAATCACCCGTGGGATCGAAGGACGCCTCCCTGCCCGGGCGGGCAGCGGAGCGGGATATGCTGTCCCCGAATTCGTTGAGGTCGGGCTCGGAAGCGGACCTTCGATTATCCTCTTGGATGACCGCCCCAGATGTTTTGCGAACTCTTCAGGACGGTTCTGCAATGCTGGTCGGATGCGCAAGAAGCAACGCGTCGACGCCATCGTGGTGGAGCGCTCCGACCAGGAGTTGGAAGCGCTGTTGTCGCTCTATCTGGTGCGCGAGGACGAGGCGTTCGAAGCCGTCAGTGCAATGAGCGCCTACGATCCACAACAATGCTGGCGCTTCCTGGAGATCGCCCGAAGGGCAGACCTCTCGGATCTGCAACTGGCCCTCCTATCCGCCGGTCCGTTCGAGGAGATGATGAAACGTCACGGCGGCGACTTCATCGCGCGCGTGGAAGAGGCAGCGTATGCCGACCCCAAGATGCGCGTGCTGATCGCAGGCCTGTGGCGCGCAGGCATGAGCGGCGAGTTATGGGATCGCATTGTGGCGCTTCGCACTCGTCTCGGGCTTGCGCCGATCTAAGACGGGCGTCCTTCCCCTCGAAGGCGTCATGCGCGCGAGGCTGCGCGTGCTTCAGCCCTGCGCCACCTCCCGTCCAAACGCCCGCTGATCTCGCCTTCGATCGTGCCTGCGGGCCCGGCGATCTCAAGGACGCGCGCGGGCGCGCGCGCCGCGGGGCGGCCGGGGGTCCCTGACATCGCCGGTCCCGCAGGCTGGGGGCTGGCCGTGAGATCGACGGTGGGGAGGCCTCCCGGAGGGAGGCTCTTCCTGGTGGGTCGGATTGGGGGTTGGGCCGTGGGGTGTGCGCCTGGGCTGTGTGGGTTCTGGCTGGACCGGCCGGGTGGCGGAGGGGGCGGCGTCGCCCACCCTCTCCCCTCGGGCTTCGCCTCGGGGGAGAGGCGTGTGTTCGCATTTTGTTCTTGAGCTTTCCAGGAAATTGGTGTAGGGTTCGGGCAGCGTCGTGAGGTGCGCGCCCGGTGAGGCGCGGCGGGCGGCGGCGGGTTTTCGGACATCGGGACTAGGGCGGGCGTCGCGGTTGCGGCGCGCTTTGGCGTGGGCGGCGCTCTTGGGGCGGAAGCCCCCTCCACCACGCTTCGCGTGGTCCCCCTCGGATTTTTTGCTGGGCCGCGATCGTCGGTCTGCGACCTCCCGACCCGACGCGGCCTGGGGGGAGGATCTATGGCGGAGGAATTCATGGCGGACGGCGGGGGTCGGGCGGCGCGGGTGGGCTGGTCGGAGGCGCTGGGGGCGGAGATCGTGCGGCGGACGGCGGCGGGGGAGACCCTGCGCCAGGTGTGCGCCGGCGCGGGGATGCCGGCGGTGCGCACGGTGGTGCAGTGGTCGGCGCAGAGGGCGGCGTTCGGGGCGGCGATGGCCGAGGCGCGGGCGGCGGCGGGGCGGGGGCTGGGCTATGGTCCGCCTCGCGCCTGGTGTGCGGAGACGGCCGAGCGGGTGTTCCAGCGGCTGTGCGACGGGGAGTCGATGGCCGCCATCGGGCGCGACGTGGACATGCCGGCGCGCTCGACGCTGTACCGCTGGGTGCAGGACGAGCCCGAGTTCCGCGAGGCGGTGGGGCTGGCGCGCGAGATCCAGGCCGACGTGCTGGCCGACCGGGCGCTGGCCGTGGCCGAAGAGGTGACGCCGGCCACGGCCCGGGCCTGCGAGGTGCGGCTGCGCCACATGCGCTGGCACATCGGCAAGGTGAGCCCGCGCAAGTACGGGTCGCTGCGGGCCAGCGAGCCGGCGCAGGCGCCGCTGGCCGTGGTGGGCGCGGCGGTGGGCTCGGGGGCGGGGGCGGGCTCGGGGGGCGAGGACCCGGAGGCCGGGGTGTCGCGGATCACCCTGCGCCACTACTGGATGGAGGTGCGCGACGACGGGTGGCGGCGGATGCGCGCGAGCTACATCGATCCCGACCTGGGCGGGCCGGTGGACGAGCCGCCGGGCGACTGGCGCGCGCCGCCCACCGGCTGGCGGCCGCCCGCCGAGCGGGAGGAGCTGCTGGGCGGCCACTGGCTGGTGAACCAGGGCGCGGGGGCGGGGCGGGCGCCGGGCGAGGCGCGGCCTGGGGAGGATTGGACGAGGTAGGGGGCGACGCCGCCGATACCCGGCGAGATCGGTGTTCATGGGTGGCCCGGACAAGCCGGGCCATGACGATGATCATGACGATGATGAGAGGGGGCGGCCAAAGCGGGCGGCTTGACGCGGATCGCCCGATGGCCGCCCGATGGGGCCGGCGGGAGGACAAGCCATGCAGAGCCACATTCGCGACCTCGAGGAGGTGCGCGCGCTGATCCAGCTGTATGTCGAGGGGGCGAACGGCGAGGTCGCCAAGCTGAAAGAGGCGTTCCATCCGGACGCGCGGATGATGGGCCACATCGGGCCCATGGACACCTACATCCCCATCACCGACTTCTTCGCCATGGTGGAGCGGCGGCCCGGGATGGCGGGGCCGAACTACCGGGCCGACGTGCGGACCATCGACCTGGCGGGCGACGCGGGCGTCGCGGTGCTGGTGGAGACCGACTACATGGGCTGCGACTTCGTCGACTACTTCTCGGTCGCGCGCATCGACGGGCGCTGGCGGATCACCAACAAGACCTATGCGCACACCGGCGGCCAGCCGCCGGGATAGGCGGCCTCTGAACGCAAGAGATCGAGCACGTCCCGGTTGGCTCGATTCAAGCCGACCGGGACGTGCTCTAAGGCCCGACGTCAGGCGAAGGCGGCCGTGCGGCGGCGGCGCAGGGCCGCGCCCGCCGCGCCGAAGCCGAGGATCATGAGGGCCCAGGCGGACGGCTCGGGGATGGCGGCCTGGTAGCCCTGGCCCACGTCGACGCGGATGCTGAGCGACTTGGGCCCGCCCTCGAGGCCGCTGACCGCCAGCTCGACGCCGTAGCTGCCGTCGACGTCCGGGTCGAAGCCGATGGGATACCAGTTGAGCCGGGCGCTGTTCTGGACCGCGCCGCCCGCGCCCTCGTTGTCGTTGCCGACGAAGAGCGGGTCGTAGCTGAAGCTGCCGCCCGCGTAGTTGGTGAGGGTGATCAGCGCCGTGACGTCGTCGAGCGAGGCGCTGAGCGCCGTGAAGCCCCAGTCGAAGCTGATGAAGTCCAGCCCCGTCGCGAAGCTGTAGGTGTCGCCGGTCGAGGCGGGCGCCGTCTGGAAGGTCTGGTGGGCGCGCAGGTAGAGCTCGTCGCCGCCGCTGGTGGCGAGCACCGCCGTGTTGGCGGGGGCATAGTCGTTGCCCGTGCCGTACTGCCAGCCGGCGGCGGGCGTCGAGTTGAAGGTGACCGTGTCCGCCTGGGCGGCGCCGGCGAAGGCTGTCAGGGCCGCCGCCGCGGCGAGGCCGATCATCGATGTCCTGAAGCGCATGTTCCCGTTCCCCCATGGGTTGTCGATCGACGTTATGGTTAACAGGACGCGAACAAAACCCCTGCTCGCCTCTGAGGAGTCCTTTGGGGGGAAATTCGGTGCGTATAGCAACCTGCGGACGCATTTGGGCGGCGTAGATTACTGCTGAGCCGCGGTCCCCCGGGGCTCGCCGGACGGCGAGCCCGAGGGCAGGCCTGGCCCTTCGGGACCTCCCGACCCGGCGCGGTGGGCGGCCTATCCCGCCGCCGCGGCCTGCGGCGAACGCTGGGCGCGGACGACGCGCAGGCCTGCGAGCCGGCGGTTGGCGCGGCGCGCGGCGGCCATGGCGCGGTTGTAGGCGGCGGCGCTGCCCGGGAGGCCCTCGTCCCGGAAGGCGGCGCAGGCGGCCAGGGCGGCGGCCCGGCCCGCCTGGGGCGAGGCGGCGACGACGTCGCTCCCATCGGCCAGCGCGCCGCGCAGACCTGCGAACAGCCCCGGCGGAAGCGGCGCCGCGGCGAGCGCCGCCTCGCTGGGCCGGAAGCCGGCCGCGAGCGTCCGCCCCAGGAGGACCCGGCTGGAGGGGCCCAGCCGCACCGCGCCCTGCGGATCGATCTGGATCAGCGGCAGGTAGGGCGCGAGTCCGGGCAGGAGGTGGTTCGGCAGGAGGCGCAGGCCCCAGTAGCTCGCGGCGATGCGAGCGAAGTGGCCGTACCCGGAGATGGGGCGGAACCCGGCCTCGGCGAAGGGCAGGATCTCGACCGGCGGCTTTTCCATCACCACCGTGTCGTTGGCGACGTCGACGTAGAGGGCGCCGGCGATCAGGGCGTTCTGGAAGTAGCGCCCGCGCAGGTCGCCCCAGGCGGCGTGGACCGACCCGCCCGCCGCCTGGAAGGCGCTGATTGCGGCCAGGCCCTCCGCAGCCGCCTGCGGCAGCTCGGCCGGATCGACGGCGGCGAGGCGGGCCTGCACGGCCTCGGTGATCTCGCGGCAGCGGCCCAGAGGATAGGGCTTCGCCCCTGCGGGGAAGGTTCGGCGCAGCACCGGATCGACGTCGGCCCGCAGGTGGCGGAACAGCGCCTCGAGCGCCGGGACCGCGGGCGCAAGGAACCGTGCGGAGAGCGGAGCCTGCCGCGCGGCGTCGCGGACCTGCGGCGTCTCGGCCAGCAGGCCCTCGACGAACTCGGACATGGAACCGGCCAGGGCGACGCGGTCGGGGCGGACGAGGGGCATCTGGGGCGACGGCTGCGGAAGGGGGGCGGGGTCTAGGCGGCGCGCGACGGGCCGGCAATCGGCGGCAAGGTCGCAGGCGCGGCGTCAGGCGCCGGGACGGGGCTGGCCGTAGTCGATGGACTGGATACGCCAGGCGCGCTCGGCGGCGGTGGCGCCGGGAACGTCGTTGGCGCGCCGCAGGGTCGCCTGGCCGAGTCTGCGGACCTCGCTGCCGTCCTTGAGCCGGCCGTAGAGCTGGACGGGAACGCGAACGTAGAGCGAGCCGGCGGCGGCCTCGACCGCGCCGGGCGCGCCGATCTGGGCGCCCAGGGAGTCGTAGCCGGCGAAGCTGCGGGCGAAGGCGTCGGCGTCGAGCCCGCTGGCCTGGCCGCCGCCGCGCCACAGCTCCCAGGCGGCGCGGGGGCTGTTCTGCGACAGGAGCGCGAAATAGCGCTCGAGGACCTGGGCGGCGCCCTGGGCGCTCCTCGGGTCGATCGGGCCCTCGGCGACGGGCGTGCGGTCGTCCGGCAGGCCGCCCGGCGTCGCGGGGGGCGCCGGCTCGGGCGGCGGATAGGCGCCGCCGGGGCAGCGGACCAACTCCATGTCTGCGAAGGGGCCGCCCAGGACGCGCAGCGCCTTGGCCGAGCTGACCGGCGAGAACTGCAGCCGGTGCTCCTTGGGCGGGCCCTCGGCCCAGCAGGTGGCGGGGATCTCGAACCCGGCGGCCGCCCGGTCGAGCCGGTGGAACTTGCAGGACACCTCGCCGGCGGTGGCGAGCTGGTCGGCCTTGATCACCCAGGCGCCCTCGTCGCAGAGCTCGGGCCGGGCCGCCCAGCGGCCGACGAAGAACAGGTCGGCGGGATCAGGGCGGGCGGCCGCCTTGGGCGTCGGCGGCTGCAGCGGCGTGGGGGCGGCGCCGGAGTTTCGGTCGGGAACCTGGTCGCAGGCGGCGAGGGGGAGAAGCAGGGCGGCGGCGAGGGCGAGGCGCATGACCTGCCTAACCCCCGCACCCGCGCCGTGTTCCCCCCGCGGTCAGCGGTTGCCGCCGATCAGGTCGCCGAGGCCGCCGAGGACCGAGCCCTCGCCGCGGTTCTGACCGCCCATGGAGCCGGCGGTGGCGACCACGCGCCCGGCCAGCCGCGAGAACGGCAGCGACTGGATCCAGACCTTCCCGGGGCCCCTGAGCCGGGCGAAGAACAGGCCTTCGCCCCCGAAGAAGACGGTCTTCACGCCGCCGGCCATCACGAGGTCGAAATCGACCGAAGGCGTCATGGCGGCCAGGCAGCCGGTATCGACGTGAATCTCCTCGCCAGGCGCGAGTTCGCGCTCGACCACGGTCCCGCCCATCTGGACGAAGGCCCAGCCGTCGCCGTCCAGGCGCTGCATGATGAAGCCCTCGCCGCCGAACAGGCCGGTCATGACCCGCCTCTGGAAGTGGATGCCGATCGAGACGCCGCGGGCGGCGGCCAGGAAGGCGTCCTTCTGGCAGATCAGCGAACCGCCCAGCTCGGCCAGGTGGATCGGCAGGATGGCGCCGGGCGTGGGGGCGGCGAAGGCGACCCGGGCCTTGCCCGACCCGTTGTGGGTGAAGACGGTTGTGAACAGGCTCTCGCCGGTGATCAGCCGCTTGCCGGCGCCCAGCAGCTTGCCCATGAAGCCTTCGCCCTGGCCGCCCGAACCGTCGCCGAAGACGGTGGTCATGCCAACCGAGGCGTCCTTCCAGACGAACGCGCCGGCTTCGGCGATGGCGCTCTCGCCGGGATCCAGCTCGATCTCGACGAACTGCAGTTCCTGGCCCTTGATCTCGAACTCGATGTCGTCGGCGACGGCGGCGCTGCGGTGGTGGGTCCAGGGGCTCTGGGACATGGCGGGGCTCCGGTCGGGAGGTGGGCGATGGCCACGCTCTACCCCGACCGGCCCCCGGCGCGGAAGGGCCTCAGCTCACCGTGTCTTCGCGGATCGTGCGCCGCGCCAGCCAGAAGCAGACGAAGGCGACCAGGCCGAAGAGCGCCGAGACGATGAGCGCCCAGCGCACGCCCTCGGCCGAACCCATGCCGAGGCCGACGTTCAGCCAGTCGGACAGGATGCCCACGGCCAGCGGTCCCAGGCCCAGGCCGATCAGGTTGATGATGAAGAGCAGGATGGCCGAGGCGGTGGCGCGCATGTGCGGCGGCACCACCGACTGGCCGGTGCCGTACACGGGGCCGTACCAGAGGGTGCCGAGGAAGGCGTTGATGGAGAGGATCAGCAGGGCGATGGCCGCCGAATCGATGGTCACGGCGGTGATGTAGACCGGGATGGTGATGAGGCTGGCGATGGCCGGCGCCACCATGTAGGCGCGCAGGTCGCGGCGGCCGAAGGTGTCGGCGATCCAGCCGCCGGCCAGGGACCCGATGGCGCCGGCGGTGCCGCTGATGACGCCCAGCGCCAGGCCCAGGAATCCGACCGGGCCGAGGCCGAAGCTGGCCGCGAGGCTGTTGATCTCCTCGGCGTGGTTGCGCAGGAAGAACGAGGCCGTGAAGGGCGCGTGGCCATAGCCGATGAAGGCCTTCACCGCCGCCGCGAAGGCGATGAACCAGAAGGTCCGTCGCTTGGAGAGGTAGGCCATGGTCTGGCCGAAGGTGGCGGTCGCCGACGCCATGTGGGCGGCGTGCCGGGCCAGGATCCGGCGCGGCTCCTTGAGCGTGAAGAAGGCGAGGGCGGCGAAGATCAGGCCCGGCGCGCCGGCGATGAGGAACGCGGCCCGCCAGCCGTAGGCGTCGGCGATCAGCCCGCCCATGACGAGGCCCAGGAGCGAGCCGATGGGCGTGCCCATGGCGTAGAAGGCGAGCGCGGAGGCCCGCTTTTCCTTGGGCACGTAGTCGACGATGAGCGAGTGCGCCGGCGGGGTGCAGCCGGCCTCGCCGACGCCGACGCCGATCCGGTAGGCGATGAGCTGCCAGAAGTTGCCGGCGGTGGCGCAAAGCGCGGTGAAGCCGCTCCAGACCGCGACGGCGCCGCCGATGATGTAGGCCCGGTTCTTCCGCTCCGCGAGCCGAGCGATGGGAATCCCGAGGACGGTGTAGAAGAGCGCGAAGGCCAGGCCGCTCATCAGGCCGAGCTGCCAGTCGGCGAGCCCCAGATCGCGCTTGATCGGCTCGGCCAGGATATTGACCACCTGGCGGTCCAGGAAATTGATGATGTAGATGCCGAGTAGCAGCCACATGGCGTAGCGCGTGTAGCCCTTGGAGAAGGGGACGCCCAAGGCGTCGTCGGCCGTAGGAGCGGCGGCGGCGGGCGCGACCTTCGGGGCGACGGCGTCGGTCATGGGGGGCGTTCCTCGGACTTCTTTTTTGGGCTTTGCCCGAACTAGATCGCGCCGGGCGGACCGCCGCAATGTCTGATGTGTTTCAAGTGCGAAGTGTTTGAGGCCAAAGCGTGGAGGCTGAGCCGATGGAGCTGGTGATCGGGACCAAGAAGTGGTCGACGTGGTCGATGCGGCCGTGGCTCGTGCTGACACGGGCCGGGCTGCCGTTCACCGAGACGCTGGTCGAGCTGCGCCAGGAGAACAACATGAGCGCCGCGGCGATCCGGCCGCATTCGCCGTCGGGCCTCGTGCCGGCGCTCAAGGACGGCGACCTCACGGTCTGGGATTCGCTGGCGATCTGCGAATACGTGGCGGAGAAGGCGCCGGGGCTGTGGCCCAAGGATCCCGCCGCGCGGGCGATGGCGCGGTCCGCGGCGGCGGAGATGCACTCGGGCTTCTCCTCCTTGCGCGGCGAGTGTCCGATGGCGCTGGACGTCGAGCCGCGGGCCGTCGAGCTCTCGGAGGCGACCCACAAGGACATCCGGCGCATCGTGAAGCTGTGGAACGACATGCTGGCCCGCTTCGGCGGCCCGTTCCTGGCGGGGGACTGGTCTATCGCCGACGCCTTCTACACGCCGGTCGCCACCCGGTTCCGAACCTACGGCGTGCGGCTGTCCGACTTCGGCGATGCAGGGCCGGCAGGCGAATACGCCGAGCGGCTGCTGGAGACGCCGGAGTTCCGGGCATGGGAGGCGGACGCGCGCTAGGATGAGGCGGCTGGTGGGGCTCCTGCGGGCGGTCAACGTCGGCGGGCGCAAGGTGCTGATGGCCGACCTGAAGCACGTGGCGGCCGAGGCGGGCTTCGAGGCCCCCTCGACCCTGCTGGCGAGCGGCAACCTGATCTTCGGCACGACGCTCGCGCCCCGGGCCGCGGGCGAGGCGCTGGAGGCTGCGATCGCGTCCGAACTCGGCGTGCCGACCGACGTGATGGTGCGCGACCTCGCCGAGCTGAGGGCGGTGATGCAGGCCAACCCGTTCGCGCGGGCGGCGGCGGAAGAGCCCAGCCGGCTGATGGCCATGTTCCTGTCGGGCGAGCCGCAGGCGGCGCTGGAGGTGCTGGCGAGCGCCCAGGCCGCGGGCGAGGCGGTCTGCGCAGGGCCCGGCTGCCTCTATATCCACTATCCGCAGGGCGCGGGGACCTCGAAGCTGTCCAACACGGTGATCGAGCGCCGGCTGAAGGTGCGCGGGACGGCGCGCAACTGGAACACGGTCGGGAAGCTGGCGGCGCTGCTGGAGGGTTAGGGCGCGGGGCGGATCGGCTGGCGGTCCTCGGAACTTGACCGCCTAAGACCTTGGGCTTTCATCGGATGATGGAAAGGGTTCTCTGCGTCTGCCTCGGCAACATCAGCCGCAGCCCGATGATGCAGATGGTGCTTCAGCAGCACCTCGGCGCCGCCTTCGTCGTGGAAAGCGCCGGCGTGAACAGGGAGCTGGCCGGCCGTCCCGCCAACCACCGCTCCGTCGCGTGCATGAAGGAGCGCGGTGTCGATCTGAGCGGTCATGTCAGCCGCTGGATCGGGGAGCTTGATCTCGGCCAGTACCGATGGATCGTCTGTGTCGGCCGGGACGAGGCCGACCAGGTCCGTTCAGCCTTGGGCGAGCACCCGGCGAGCGTGATCATCGCGAACGAGCATCAAGGCGGCATTCCGGATCCCTACGACCTTGGGCTCGCCGGCTATCGGGACTGCCTGGCTCTCCTGGATCAGGTGATGCCGTACGTCGCGCGGCGTATCAGCGGGTCGTTTCCTTCTCCCGGGGCGCCGTGACGCGGCGCGTGCGGGCCTGGGCCTTGGGTTTCGGCAGGAGCCGGAAGCGGGTCTGACACCAGGCGAAGTCGACGCCCACGTCGAGCAGGGCGTCGGAACGCCCGCAGGGACAGGCGTATTCCATGACCCCGACCACCCGGTAGGTCTCTCCCGCCTGGAGGGGCACGGGCCTGCCCGTGACATGGTTCGGGGCGGCGTTGACGCAGAGAACAAGATCGCCAGGGCCGACGGCGTCGCTCATTGCCTTCATCCATGACCAGCGGGGAAAGAGTAGTCCCTTCGGGCCTCGCCCGCCAGCGGCGGGTGAATTGGGCCGGGCCCGTCAGGGCGCCGCCCGGGGCGGGCGCAGCGCCATCTCGACGACGATCGTGTCGCCGGCGGTGAGGGCGGCCTTGCGGCGCACGGCGTCCTTCAGGGGCAGGAGATAGGCGCCGTCCTTCGGGAAGAGCGAGGTGGTGAAGGTCACGCCGGCGACGGTGGCCTCCACCGGGATGACGCCCCAGCCGTAGCTGACCAGCCTGGCGAGGCGGCGGATCTCGTCGGAGTCGGCCTGCGGGACCGGCGCGAAGAAGTAGGGGCTGGGACCGCGCCAGTGCAGGATGGTGGATTCGAAGCTGAACTGCACGGGGGGGGCGGTCCTTGGGGCCGGCCCCGGCGCGGCTCGGCGGCGGAAGGCTAGTCCAGAGGGCCTTCCGCCGCCACGGCGCGGTGCGCCGCCGTCCCTATTCCGCCGGGGGTTGGAACAGGATCGGGATGCGGACCTGGCCGCCGGCCGTGGGCGCGCCATCCTTGGAGAGCGGGCGCATCTGGAAGCTGGCGGCGAGCTGGAGGGCGGCCTGACCGAAGGCGGGGTCGTCGGACTTCACGGCGCAGGCCGTCAGGAGCCCGGCGTTGTCCACGCGGCAGGTGAGCAGGGCCCGCCCGCTCTGCGGCCCGTCGGTCCTGGCGGGATAGACCCGCAGTACATCCTCGCCGGTCGGCCGCAGGGACCAGTCCGGGGAGGCTATCAGGTGCGGTTCCGTGACGGGTTGGGCGGCCCAGGCGGCGGCGGCGGCCCCGAGGGCCAGGGCGGTGACCGCGGCGGCGCCGGCCATGCGGCGGGACGGGGCGGGCAGGGGCGACTTCAACATGACGATCCTTTCCTTCAGAGGATGGTCGGAGGCGGCCGGCCAGTGGCAGCCGAACGGCAGCGGCTGCGCTGCGAGCTGGGTCTTCAGCAGCAACTCGGCGTAGAGGCGGCGCGTCCGGGGGAAGCGGGCGAGTACGGCGGCGTCGCAGGCCAGCTCCTGGTCGACCCGCAGGGCGCGGGCGCCAAGGTGCACGAGGGGATTGAACCACGCGAGGCACTGGATGGCGGCCACCGCCGCATTGATCAGGGTGTCGCCCGTGGCGAGGTGGGCGCGCTCGTGCGCCAGGATCACTTCGCGCTCGGCCGGGGTGAAGCGGACCTCGAAATCGGGCGGGGTGACGATGCGTGGCCGCAGGGCGCCGACGATGGCCGGCCCGCCGCCCGCGCGCTGCGCCCGGTAGGTCCCGTCCCCGACTGGCTCGAGACGGCCGAGGGCGGTCAGGTAGCGCGCCTGGCGGAGCGCCATGAGGGCCGCGGCGGCGAGGGCGCCCGCGATCCAGATCGTCATGGCGAAGAGGTTCGCGGTTCCTGCCTGGAGAACAGGCCGCGCCGCGTCCCCCATCTCGGAAGCCGCAAGGACGAGGGGCGTGATGGCGGACGGCGCAGCGGGGCGAGGCAGGACCACCGCCGCTGCGGCGAGCGGGACGATCGTCCACAAGGCATAGGCTAGGCGCGCCCCGAACAGGCGCCGCGTCGGATGGCGAAGCGCGAAAACCAGGAGGATCGCGACGGCGGCCGCCAGGTTCACTCGTACGAGCGGAATGAGGACCTCAGTCGTCACAGACGCCTCACCATCGATTACGTATGTAATTCGGTGGTGAGATTACGCATGTAATCATGGATGTCAAGCGGGCGTCGTCCGGGGTCGCAGAAGGGTCGAGAACCAGGCGCCGAGTCCCGCCGTGACCGCCAGCACCAGGACCACCCAGCCGAAGATCGGGATGAGGCGCAGGATGGCGAGGAGGACGACGCCGACCGCCATGGCGGTGAAGGCGCCGAGCCAGCCGTCGCGCCTTTGGGCCTTGGCGAGGCCGAGGGACAGGCGGCCCAGGGAGAAGGCGGCGGTGAGATAGGCGGCCAGGAGGGCGACCGGCGCCAGCAGGATCACGACCGGGATCAGCGGAATCCCGATGATCGAGGCGGCCAGGACCAGGATCGAGCCGAAGATTCCCGAGAGGAGGACGCCCCCCAGGAGAAGGTTCAGCCAGGGCCGCTCGGCCGCGCGGTCGTGGACCTCGTCGAGACGCCGCGGGACGAGGGCCGCGAAGATGGCGGCCAGGGCCAGCATCACCAGCACCCCGACCCCGAAGGCGACCCCGCGGTCGAGCGGCGTGCGCCCCTCGGCCTGCCCGCGCGTATCGGTCCGCTGGAACGTGACGCGGTCGGGCGCGATGACCCCGGCGGGGATGGCGACGGGCGCCGCGGTCCAGTACTCCAGCGTTCCGTCGATGCGGGCGGCGGGCCCGAAGCGGATCTCGCTGGCGCGGATCCGCACCGAGCCGGAGATGGGGGCGGCGATCTCGACCGTCTCGCCCAGGAGCATCGCATCGCCGGCGACGGGGCCGGAGACCTCGATCTCGCGCCCGCCCAGCAGCACGTCGTCGCCGGCGGAGCCCGAGAGCTCCACCCGCACGCCGAAGGCGGTGACGTCACCGGCGACGGGGCCGCGGAGCTCGACGTCGCGGGCGGCGGCGTAGACGTCGCGACCGGCCGAACCGGTGAGGCGGACCCGCCGGGCGAGGGCGTGGACGCTCTCGCCGACATTCCCGGAGACGGTCACGGACTGGCCCGCCGCGAAAAGGTCCTCCACCCCGGACTGGGCCACGCGGACATCCTCGTCCGTCACGAAGAGATCGTCGGACGCGGCGGGGGAGGGCGGGCTGGCCGGGGGCGGCTGCTCCTGGGCCGCCGCGGGCGCGGCGAGGAGGGCGCAGAACGCCAGCGCCAGGCGGAGCAGGCGAGGGAACGCGGTCATGGCGGGGAACTCCCGTTCGGCGGCCGTGCGCGGCCGACGATCAGCTTACGCCGCGGCAGGCGCCATGATGAACCGCAAATCCGCGCAACACCCCTTGCGGAGGCGCGCGAATTCCTTGCCTAGGCGGACCATGTCCGTCCGCGACTTCGCGCTGATGATGGCGATGTGCCTCGTCTGGGCGCTCAACAACGTGCTGTCGAAGCATGTGGTGAGCGGCATGGAGGTGCCGCCGCTGTTCTATGCGGCCGCCCGGTTCGTGATCGTCACGGCCTGCACGTTCCCGTTCCTTTTCCCGGCGCCGCGGCCGATCTGGCGGCTGGTGCTGGTCGCGCTCCTGATGGGCGGCGGCAACTTCGCCCTGATGTTCATCGGCCTGAAGATGGCGACGGCGTCGTCGGCGGCGGTCGTCCTGCAGCTGGGCATGCCGATGACCACGCTGCTGTCGGTGGCGATGCTGGGCGAGCGCATCCGCTGGCGCCGCGGGCTGGGGATCGCGCTCACCTTCGGCGGCGCCATGGCGGTGATGTGGGACCCGGCGGGCTTTACGATCTCCACCGGCCTGCTCTTCGTGGCCTCGGCCGCCTTCATGGGCTCGCTGGGCGCGGTGCTGATGAAGCAGATGGAGGGGGTCAAGCCGCTCACCTTCCAGGCCTGGGTGGGCGTGACCTCGGTGCTGCCGCTCTCGGCCCTATCGTTCTTCCTGGAGCCGGGCGCGTTCGAGACGGCGGTGGGGGCCGGCTGGCCGTTCCTGGGCGCGCTGGTCTTCTCCGCCCTCATCGTCAGCCTCGTGGCGCACACCGTCTACTACATGCTGATCCAGCGCTACGAGGCGAACCTGGTCTCGGCGTTGACGCTTATGACGCCGCTGGCCACGATCGCGCTGGGCGTGGCGCTGATGGGCGATCCGTTCGGGCCGCGCATGGCGATCGGCAGCGCGGTGGCGCTGACGGGCGTGCTGATCATCGCGCTCAGAGGGAACCAGGTGATGCCGCTCTTGCTCGCTCTGCGGAACCGCGCCGAATGACCTTCATCGAGGCGCCGTCGCCCAATTTCGACCCGCGCACCGTCCCGCCCAGCATCCTGGTGTTGCACTACACCGGCATGCAGACGGGGGAGGAGGCGATCGCCCGACTGCGCGATCCGGAGGCCAAGGTCAGCTCGCACTATGTGGTCGAGGAGGACGGGCGGGTCTTCCGCCTGGTGCCGGAGGAGCGGCGGGCCTGGCACGCGGGCCGCTCGTTCTGGCGGGGACGGCGCAACGTCAACGGCGACTCGATCGGCATCGAGATCGTCAATCCGGGCCACGAGTGGGGCTACCGCCCCTTCCCGGAACCCCAGGTGGCGGCGGTGATCGAGCTGGTGACGGACATCCGCAGCCGCTGGTCGATCGAGGACCGCGACATCGTCGGCCATTCGGACGTGGCGCCGACCCGCAAGGACGACCCCGGCGAGCTGTTCCCGTGGAAGCGCCTGGCCGAGGCGGGACATGGACTGTGGGCCGAGGCGCCCGCCGCGCCGGGCGCGCCGATCGGCGAGGGCGAGGAAGGGGCGGCGGTGTTCGCCCTGCAGGCGGGCCTGACGCGGCTGGGCTACGACCTGCCGCCGTCGGGCAAGTTCGACGCCGACACCACGGCGGTCGTGCGGGCGTTCCAGCGGCATTGGCGGCCCGAGAAGGTGGACGGGATCGCCGATGGCAAGACCCGGGCGCGGCTGATCGCGCTGCTTCGGCTGGGCGGCTAGAGCGCGTTCCGCAAAAGTGGAAACCGGTTCTGCGGCCAGAACGCGCTCAAACATTTGATTTAGAGCCTTTTTATCCCGTTCAAACGATTCCGTTTGAACGGGAAAGGCTCTAAGGCTCCTCGCGCTTCCTTCCCTCGAGTTCGCGCCGGGCCCGCTCCGTCTCGAGCCTGGATACGGCCGTCTCGGACTTCGGACGGCCGAAGCGGATGCGGTTCTCGGCGGCCTGGGCCTTCTCGGCGGCGCGGGCGCGGGCCTTGCGCGCCTTGTTGAGATTGATCGGCTCGACCATAGAAACCCTTCCGGCGGCCCCTCGTTACCCCGTCCCCACCTGAACAGACGAGGAGGACAGTATGATCCAGGCCACCCAAATCCGCGAGCACATGGAAGTCGTGGGTTCGGACGGCGGCCACGTGGGTCGCGTCGACCACGTGCTGGGCACGGACATCGAACTGGCCAAGATGGACCTCGGCTCGGGCCTCAAGCACCACCTGATCCCGATGACCTGGGTCGACCGGGTCGAGGACGACAAGGTCTGCCTCAACATGACCAAGGACGCGGCCAAGGCCGGCTGGCGCGAGAAGCACTAGGGCGCAAATGCTCCCCTTCGGGGGGGCGGTGAGGGGGTTATCCAGGCTTTGGAGCGGACCCCCTCCGGCCCTTCGGGCCACCTCCCCCGACGGGGGAGGATCTGTCTCTACCGCACGCCCGCGCAGAAGCGCTGGATGCGCGTGCAGGCCTCTTCCAGCACGCTGTTGGCCGTGGCGTAGCTGATCCGGAAGTGGGGCGAGAGGCCGAAGGCGGCGCCCAGGACCACGGCCACGCCTTCGGTCTCCAGCAGTTCGACGGCGAAGTCCTCGTCGGACTGGATCACCTTGCCGGACGGCGCGGTCTTGCCGATCAGGCCCTCCACCGACGGATAGACGTAGAAGGCGCCCTCGGGCGTCGGGCACTTGATGCCCTTCGCCTGGTTCAGCATCGAGACGACCAGGTCGCGCCGCTGTTCGAACAGCTTGGCGTTCGGCTTGATGAAGGCCTGGGTGCCGTTCAGCGCCTCGACCGCCGCCCATTGCGAGATGGACGAGGGGTTGGATGTCGTCTGGCTCATGACCTTGGCCATCGCCTTGATGAGCGGTTCCGGACCGCCGGCGTAGCCGATGCGCCAGCCCGTCATGGCGTAGGCCTTGGACACCCCGTTCATGGTGAGCGTGCGGTCGTAGAGGCCGGGCTCCACCTGGGCGATGGTGGTGAATTCGAAGTCGCCGAACACCAGGTGCTCGTACATGTCGTCGGTCAGGATCCAGACGTGCGGGTGCTTGAGCAGCACGTCGGCCAGCGCCCGCAGTTCGGCGCGCGTATAGGCGGCGCCGGACGGGTTCGACGGCGAGTTGAGGATGATCCACTTGGTCTTCGGCGTGATCGCGCGATCGAGGTCGGCCGGCTGGACCTTGAAGCCCACGTCGGCCGAGCTGGGCAGGGCGACGGGCGTGCCGCCGGCCAGCAGCACGATGTCCCAGTAGCTCACCCAGTACGGCGTCGGCACGATCACCTCGTCGCCGGGGTTCAGCGTGGCGATCATGGCGTTCCAGATCACCGGCTTGCCGCCCGGCGAGACGTTGATCTGGGAGGGCTTGTAGGACAGGCCGTTCTCCCTGTGGAACTTGGCGCAGATCGCCTCCTTCAGCTCCGGGATGCCGTCGACGTTGGTGTACTTGGTCTTGCCGTCGCGGATCGCCTTGATGGCGGCGTCCTTGATGTTGTCCGGCGTGTCGAAGTCGGGCTCCCCGGCGGCCAGGCCGATGACGTCCTTGCCCTGGGCTTTCAGCTCGCGGGCCTTCGCGTCGGCCGCGAGGGTCGCGGACGGCTTCACGCGGGCGAGCGCGGCGGATTCCAGGGACATGAGGATTTGGCTCCCGGCTGGGGTTTTCTGAACGGCGCCGGGTGTAACCCATGCTGCGCCGCATTCAAACCCGCCGGGAGCCGCTCTCCATAGCCTGTTGCGGGACGGCGGCGCCTACCTAGAGGAAGTTCGCGTGCGAGATGTCGGCCAGGGTGCGGCCCACAAGAAGCGCCGCAGCGTCGGTCGCCCCCACCGGCCCGAATTCAAATGCACGGGTGAAGACTACGACACCCTCGGGGATCTGAATGACAGCCACGTCAATGCGGCCATCAGCAAACGTCTGCTGCGCCAAGTTAAGCGCGAGCGCCAAGTCAGGAGCACCGGCCTCGACGTAGCCAGGGACGGGGCCGATCAACCGGATGCGGTCCTCCGAGGACCAGTCCACGATCCTGTCGATATCGGATAGTGTGTTGGTCGCGGGCCTGTCGTGGAAGTGGAAGCGGTCCGCGCCGCCGCCGCCGCTCAAGACATCGGCTCCCGCGCCCCCGCTGATCAAGTCGTCGCCGTCGCCGCCGCGGAGGGTGTCGGCCCCATTGGCGGAGCGGAGGGTGTCGGCTCCCTCGCCACCATCGAACAACTTTCCGCTGTCTACGGCCCCAGGCGTCAGGTCCTGGGCCACCTGGAAGACGTCGTCTCCCGCGTCCCCGTAGAGCTCGTCGATGGAGTTGCTGAAGGCGCTGAAGGTGTCGTTGCCGGCGCCACCGTAACCAAGGTTGCGCGTCGCCACACCGGTCATGCCCGTGAGCAGGATCAAGTCGTCACCATCGCCGCCGGAGATCGTGTTGCTCGTTTCGACCGAGCTCGTGATCGTGTCGTCACCCCCCTCGCCGAAGAGCTGCCCGCCACCCCGAAGGTCATCGTTCCCGAGGTTGCCGTTGATGAAGTCTGCGCCCCCGTCGCCGACCACACGGTCATCTCCCTGACCGCCCAGGAGGGTGTCGTTTCCGCGGGCCCCCTGAATCGCGTCAGCGCCCTTGTTGCCTTGGGCGAACTGCCCCGCGTGAGGCCCGGCGCCAGAGGAAAAGGAGATCGTGTCGTCGTCCTGGCCGCCGTAGATGGTGTTTGCGTCTTGCGCGCGCGCGACGATGCGGTCACTTCCCTGATTGCCCTGGATCAGCCAGCCGCCTCCCGAACCGCCGGTCAGAGTGTCGTCGCCCAAACCGCCGTACATCGCTCCAGTGGCGACGAGCGCGCCATAGTCCTTCACGTCGGCTTCGGACGAGCCGATGTAGAGTTGGGAGTCGTCTGCGAACGACAGACGGTTGCCGGTCGCTTGCCGCAGCTCCGGCCCGAAGACGACCGTGCGATCGGCCACGGTCAGCGAGTAGGTCCCGTCCGCGAGAAAGAGCACGGTGGTGTTGCGGGCTGATCCTGAGGAGATCGTCAGGCTGTCGACGGCGGAGAAGGTCAGCGCGTTCGCGGCGGAAATGGTCTCGAACGTGTAAGTCGCCATGCGCGCCCCGGACTCGAACAGCATCGCCGACACCAGGGACGCTGACTAGAACAACCTTGGATATACGCTTAGCCGTACTTCCCGCCGACTGCCAGGGACCGTGATAGTCGTTGGGGCGCCGTGAGTACTGCCAGGATCGGGGCGGCCCTATTCGAAGTTCGAGAGGCTGATGTCCGCCAGGGTGCGGCCGACCAGCAGGACAGCGGTGTCGGCGCCGTCGGCGGGATCTCCGAGGTCGGCGAAGACTAAGACGTTCTGGCCCACCTGGGCGGCCACGTATTTCGCGCCGGCGGCCGAGATGTGCTCATTGGCGATCGACAGCGCCTGCTCGTAGCTGTCGGCCACGAACTCGGAGTAGCTCAGCGGTAGGATCGAGGCTTGGGCGCCGCCGAAGATGCTGACCTCCGGGAAGTGCAGGGTGTCGTGCGCTTCCCAGTCCTGGATCTCGGCGTCGATGCTCGTCGCAGGGTCGCTCTTGGCGATGATCTCGAAGCGGTCGCGGCCGGAGCCGCCCAGCAGGATGTCCTTGTCGGCGCTGGCGGCGGTCAGGGTGTCGTTCCCCGCCTCGCCGGCGAGCACGACGATCTCCGGGCCCTGCGCGACCAGCCGGTCGTCTCCGTCGCCGCCGCTCAGCATGTCGAGGCCGAAGCCGCCGTCGAGGACGTCGTTCCCGGCGCCGCCGACCAGGGTGTCCGAACCCAGGCCGCCGTGCAGCTCGTCGTCGCCCAGGTCGCCCGACAGCCAGTCGCCGCCGTCGCCGCCCTGGATGAAGTCGTTCCCCTGGCCGCCGAGAAGGGTGTCGGTCCCGGCGCCGCCGGTGATGGTGTCGTCGCCGAGGTTGCCGTTGGCCCAGTCCCGGTATTCCCGTTCGGACAGGTAGGTCGCGGCCGGGTCGTCCTTGCCTTCGCGGCCGGCGGTGTTGATGACGTCGTCGCCCTGGCCGCCATAGACGGTGTCGTTCCCGTCGCGGCCGACAAGGGAGTCGTCGCCCGAATTGCCCTGGACGAGGTCGTCGCCGTCGCCGCCGTCGAGGGTGTCGGCCCCGGGGCCGCCATAGAGGCCGTCGTCGCCCAGGCCGCCGCGGAACGCGCCGTCGCCCGCATCGCCGATGTAGAGGGCCGAGCCGTCGGACATCACCAGGCCGCCGGTCTCGCTGAGCCGGACCAGCTCGGTGGAGAACGCCACCGTGCGCCCTTCATAGGTCACGAAGATCCGCGGGACCTCGGCCGTGAGCTGCAGCGGGTCGTACGACTGGTAGGAGACGCTGACGGTGCGGGCGGGCCCGCCGTTGAAGGTCAGCGTGTCGCCGGCCTTGATGTTCAGCGCCTGCTCCGGCGTGATCGTGTCGAACGCGTACTCGAGCACCGTCGGGTCTCCTGCGGTCAAGTCTGGACCCTGGAGATGACCCATGTTGCGTAAAAACGCAACTTAGAAAAACACCACTATGGGCGGCCGCCGCGCACCGGTCCCGAGGTTCCGCGCCGCCTTGACCCTTCCCGCCGAACAGGCGACCCCTCGGCCTGGATGCGCCGGCTCTTCGCTTTCCTGTCGAACATGGACGCCCAGGCGTGGCGCACGCTCGTGGTGTCGTTCGTGCTGTTCGGCGGCGTGGGCCTGGTGTTCGTGTTCGGCGCGCCGCTGCTGGGCCTGGACAGCGAGCGGACGCTGGAGGGCTGGCTCACCGCGGCGCGGGGGCCTTGGTCGCTGCCGGTGGCGGTGGCGGCCTTCGCCGGGCTCGCCTTCCTGGGCACGCCGCAGATCGTGCTGATCGCCGCCGCGGTGGTGGCGTTCGGGCCGCTGGCGGGCGCCGCCTACAGCTGGGTCGGCACTATGGTGTCGGCGCTGGTGGGCTTCTGGCTGGGCCGGACGGCGGGCTCGCGCACCCTGGATCGGTTCTCGGGCGAGGGGGTGCGGCGCTTCATGCGGATGGTGGGCGAGAACGGGTTCCTGGCCAGCCTGGTCGTCCGCCTCGTGCCGTCCGCGCCCTTCATCGTGGTCAACATGGCGGCCGGGGTGACCCCGATGCGGGCGCTGCACTTCGTAGCGGGCACCGGGATCGGGATCGTGCCCAAGATCGCCCTCACGGCGTTCGCGGGCGCCTCCATCCTGGAGCTGATGCGCGGCGAGGTCGGGCGCAATGCGCTGTGGATCGCCGCGGCGGCGGCGGTCTGGCTGGCGATCGGCTGGTTCGCACGGGGCTGGCTGCGGCGCAGAGGGCGGGGCCCGGAATGATAGCAGTTGCGCGCAAGGTTCTTGCCGAATGGGCGGCTTATGGCCACGTCGGACGCAAGATGCTTGCGGCGAGTGGCCGGTTTGGGTAGAGACCGCGCCATGCGCACGCGGCTCGACAGCCTGCTTCTTCTTCCGCTGGGGCTTAGCCGCCCCTGGGCGCCTCTCTAGGCACGCGCGCGTTCGCGGCCGGGCGACCAGGGGTTTTCACCTCCCGCCCTGCGACCGAAACTCCGCGAAGAGACTAGAGACATGACCCCTTCCGCTTCCGATTCCGCCGCCCCCGCCAAAGAGGCCGGCGCGCGCGACCGGGTAATCATCTTCGACACCACCATGCGCGACGGCGAGCAGTCGCCCGGCGCCTCGATGAGCCACGACGAGAAGCTCGAACTGGCGAAGATCCTGGAAGACATGAAGGTCGACGTGATCGAGGCGGGCTTCCCGATCGCCTCGAACGGCGACTTCGAGGCCGTCCGCGCGATCTCGCAGATCGTCACCGAGAGCACCGTCTGCGGCCTGGCCCGCGCCGGCGCCGTGGATATCGAGCGCTGCGCCGAGGCGATCAAGCCCGCCAAGCGCGGCCGCATCCACACCTTCATCTCCACCAGCCCGGTCCACATGAAGTGGAAGCTGCAGATGGAGCCCGAGCAGGTGCTGGAGATGGTGACCAAGTCGGTCACCCTGGCCCGCAACCTGTGCGGCGACGTGGAGTGGTCGGCCGAGGACGCCACGCGCACCGACCGCGACTTCCTGCTGCGCTGCGTGGAGGCCGCGATCAAGGCCGGCGCCGGCACGATCAACCTGCCCGACACCGTCGGCTACACCTATCCCAGCGAGTACGCCGACCTGTTCCGGGACGTGATCGCCAACGTGCCCGGCGCAGACAAGGTGATCTTCTCCACCCACTGCCACAACGACCTGGGGCTGGCGGTCGCCAACTCCATCGCCGGCGTCCAGGGCGGCGCGCGCCAGATCGAGTGCGCCATCAACGGCATCGGCGAGCGGGCCGGCAATGCGGCGCTGGAAGAGATCGTCATGGCGCTGAAGGTGCGCGGCGACCGCCTGCCTTTCACCACCGCCGTCGAGACCCAGCACATCACCCGCGCCAGCCGCTACGTCTCGGCGATCACCGGCTTTCCGGTGCAGTTCAACAAGGCGATCGTCGGCAAGAACGCCTTCGCCCACGAGAGCGGCATCCACCAGGACGGGATGCTGAAGAACGCCGAGACCTACGAGATCATGAAGCCCGAGGACGTGGGCCAGATCGAATCCAACCTGGTCATGGGCAAGCACTCGGGCCGCCACGCCTTCCGCGAGAAGCTGAAGGACCTGGGCTACGAGCTGGGCCAGAACGCCCTGAACGAGGCGTTCCAGCGGTTCAAGGACCTGGCCGACAAAAAGAAGCACGTCTTCGACGACGACATCATCGCCCTGGTCGACGACGCCCTGGCGAGCTCGGCCGACAAGGTGCAGGTCAAGCACCTGCGGGTGATCGCCGGCACCGAGGGGCCGCAGGAGGCCTTCCTGACCGTCACCATCGACGGGGTGGAGAAGAGCGCCAACGCCACCGGCGACGGCCCCGTGGACGCGGTGTTCAACGCCATCCATGCGGTGGTGCCGCACGACGCCATCCTGCGCCTGTTCCAGGTGCACGCGGTGACCGAGGGCACGGACGCCCAGGCCCAGGTCTCGGTCCGCCTCGAGGAGGACGGCCGGATCGCCACGGGCAGCGCGGCCGACACCGACACGCTGACGGCCTCCGCCAAGGCGTATGTGAACGCGCTGAACAACCTCTTCGCCCGCAAGGAGAAGAGCGCGCCGGGCGCGAAGGTCGCGAGCGGGTTCTAGGCGGACCCAGCGCCCCCTTCGGGGCCTTCCCATGCTCTGGATCTTCCTGACGGCCGCCGCGGCGCCGCTGCAGGTGGCGCGCAATGCGCTGCAGCGGGGGCTGGTGGGCGACGCCGGGCCGTGGGGCGCGACGCTGGTGCGCTTCCTGTTCGGACTGCCGTTCTCGGTCGCGATGTTCGGCGTCGTGGCGGCGCTGACGCCCGAGGCGGCGCCCGACCCGCAGGCGCGGTTCTGGATCGGCGTCATCGCCGGGGCGCTGGCCCAGATGGCGGCCACCGCCGCGCTGCTGCTGGCCATGCATCGCTCTGGCTTCGCGGTGGCGACGGTGATGCAGCAGTCGTCCCTGCCGCTGGGGGCGCTGCTGGGCTGGGCGGCGCTGGGCGACCGGCTGTCGGACGCCGCCTGGAGCGGCGTGGCGATCGCGACGGCCGGCCTGTTCGTGCTGTCCTGGCCGCGGCGCACGGACCTGCAGGGCAGCCTGACCGGCGCGGCCCTGGGCCTGGCGTCGGGCGCGGCGTTCGCCGTGGCGCTGAACGGCTACCGGCAGGCAGGGCTGGCCCTGGACGCCGCCCATCCGATCTATTCGGCCCTGGCGGCGCTGGTGGTCGCCCAGCTGTTCCAGTCGGCGCTGCTGGGCGGGCTCCTGGCCGTGTTCCGGCCGGCGGCGCTCCGGGCCGTCGCAACGTCATGGAAGGCCTCGCTGGGCGCGGGCTTCTTCGGCTCGGCGGCCTCCGCCTGCTGGTTCGCCGCCCTGGCGCTGGCGCCCGCCGGGCCGGTCCGGGCCGTGGGCGTGATCGAGACGCCGATCGCCGCGGCGGTCGGCCGGCGGCTGTTCCAGGAGCGGCCGAGCCTGCGCCAGTGGATCGGCGGGGCGCTCACCAGCGCGGGCGTGGTGCTGACCGCGCTGGGGTGAGGCCGGTCAGGCCTTCTTGACGAACTCGGCCCGCAGGACGAGGCCCTTGATGGTGTCGTGACGGCAGTCGATCTCCTGAGGGTCGCCGGTGAGGCGGATCGAGCGGATCATCGTGCCGCGCTTCAGCGTCTGGCCGGCGCCCTTCACCTTCAGGTCCTTCACCAGGACGACCGCGTCGCCGTCGGCGAGGACGTTGCCGACCGAGTCCCGAACCTCGACCTGGCCGGCCGCGGCGGCGCGCTCGGCGGCGTCCGCCGCGGAGATCCACTCGCCGCTCGCCTCGTCGTAGACGAATTCGTCGCCGCTCACGCCGCGCCCTCCGAAACTGTGTGGCGCACGGCATAGTCCCTGGCAGGCGCGCCGGCCAAGGCTATTCGACCGCGAGGATCACGTGCGGGGCCTTGATGAGGGCGGTGACGGCGTCCCCGACCGCCAGCTCCAGCGCCTCGGCGCTCTCCCGGGTGATCGCGGCCACGAGGGTCTTGCCGCCGCCGATGTCGAGGGCGATCTCGCTGTTCACGGCCCCGTCGTCCCGGCGGATCACCCGGCCGGGGATCTGGTTGCGGGCCGAGGTGCGCAGACCCTCGCCCTTGGCCAGCATGACGAAGCCGGCCTTGATGAGCGCGATGGCGGGCTTGCCGACCTCGAGGCCCAGGTCCTCGAGACTGGGCCCGGTGACGATCGCCACGATGTCGAGGCCGTCCGCGAGGCGGAGGGTCACCTCGGCGTTGACGGCGCCTGGGGTGACGCGGGCGATGGTTCCGCGGAGCGCGTTGCGGGCGCTGGTCTTCATGCCGAGACTCCAGAAAACGTCTGCCTCAAGGCCCTGGTCGAGGCGCGCCAGGGCGGCGTCCATCTCGGCCTGGACCTTGCGGAACGCCGCCAGCGCGGCCTGGCCGCGGGGCGTGACCGTGGCGGCCCCGCCGCGGGCGCCGCCGGGCGCGGCGGCCACGAGGGGGGCGTCGAAGAGGTTGTTGAGCGCCTGAACGGCGTCCCACGCCGCCTTGTAGGAGAGGCCGACCTTGCGGGCCGCGGCGCTGATCGAGCCCAGTTCGCCGATCGCCTCGACGAGCGCCATCCGCGCCAGCGCCACGCGGGGCGCGCCGGGACGCTCCAGGGTGACCTGCGCGCTGAGCATGCTTTTCTCCGTTATGTAGTCCGGCTACATAACGCTCATGAGGCTCGCCGCGCTACTGTCGCTCGTTCTGGCCCTGCTCGCGGGGCCGGCGCTGGCCGCCGAGGTGAAGGTGGCGGTGGCCGCGAACTTCGCCGAGCCCGCCCAGGAGATCGCCCGGCGGTTCGAGGCCCGGACCGGGCATGAGGCGACGCTGAGCTTCGGATCCTCGGGCCAGTTCTACGCGCAGATCGCCAATGGAGCGCCGTTCGGCGTGTTCCTGTCCGCCGACCGCGAGCGCCCGGAGAAGGCGGAGGCGGAAGGTCTCGCCGTCGCGGGGAGCCGCTTCACCTACGCCACTGGGCGGCTGGTGCTCTACAGCCGGACCCCCGGGCTGGTGGACGGCCGCGGCGCGGTGCTGCGGACCCGCCGGTTCGAGAAGCTGGCCATCGCCGATCCCAAGACGGCGCCCTACGGCGCGGCGGCCATGGAGACGATGCGCAAGCTGGGGCTGCGGGAGGCGCTGGCGCCCCGGCTCGTGCAGGGGAGTTCGATCACCCAGGCCTACCAGTTCGTGCGATCCGGGGCTGCGGAGGTCGGCTTCGTGGCGCTCTCACAGGTGGCCCGCGAGGCGGGCGGCTCGCGATGGACCGTGCCGGCCGGCTTCCATTCGCCCATCGAGCAGCAGGCGGTACTGCTCAAGCCCGGGGCGGACAACGCCGCAGCCCGCGCCTTCCTGGAGTTCCTTAAGGGCGCGGAGGCCAAGGCCATCATCCGCCGCTATGGCTACGAGGTCCGTTGAGCGACCTCCTCGACATCGTCTGGCTGACGCTGAAGCTGGCGGGGGTGACGACGGCGATCCTGCTGGCCGTCGCCACGCCGCTGGCCTGGTGGCTGGCGAGGTGCCGCGCCTGGTGGAGCGAGGCCGTCGGGGCGCTGGTGGCCCTGCCGATCGTGCTGCCGCCGACGGTGCTGGGCTTCTACCTGCTGCTTGCGCTGGGGCCCGAAAGCCCCCTGATGGCGCCGTTGCAGGCGATCGGGATCCGGACCCTGGCCTTCACCTTCGAAGGGCTGGTGATCGGCTCGGTGGTCTATTCGCTGCCGTTCGCGGTGCAGCCGCTGCGCAACGCCTTCCAGGCCATCGGCGAGCGGCCGCTGGAGGCGGCGGCGACGCTGGGCGCCCGGCCGCTCGATGCGTTCCTGAGCGTCGCCGTGCCGCTGGCGCGGCCGGGCTTCGTGGTGGCGGCGGTGCTGAGCTTCGCCCACACCATCGGGGAGTTCGGCGTGGTGCTGATGATCGGCGGCGGGGTGCCCGGCGAGACCGAGGTGCTGTCGATCGAGATCTACCGCCTGGTGGAGGCGCTGGAGTGGGGGCGCGCGCACCTGATCGCCGGCGGCCTGTTGGCCTTCGCCTTCGCCGTGCTGTTGAGCCTGCTGCTGCTCGACCGCCGCACGAGGGCTCGACCATGATCTCGGCGCGATTCCAGGGGCGGTTGGGCGACTTCGTCCTCGACGTGGCGCTGGAGGCCCCCAGCCGCGGCGTCACGGTGCTGTTCGGCCCCTCGGGATCGGGCAAGACGTCGGTCCTGCGCTGTCTCGCCGGACTAACCCGGGTCGAGGGCCGGCTCAGCCTCGACGGCGAGGTCTGGCAGGAGGCCGGCCGCTTCGTCCCGCCGCACCGCCGCCGGGTCGGCTATGTCTTCCAGGACGCGGCGCTGTTCGAGCACCTGAGCGTGCGGGACAATCTGATGTACGGGCGCCGGCGGGCCGGACACACGGCCGATGCGGAATTCGACCGGATCGTCGCGCTGCTGGGGTTGGAGGGCCTGTTGACGAGAGGCGTCGGACGACTGTCGGGCGGGGAGCGGCAGCGCGTGGCCATCGGTCGGGCGCTGCTCAGCGCGCCGCGTCTCCTGCTGATGGACGAGCCGCTCGCCAGCCTGGACGCCGCGCGCAAGGCGGAGGTGGTCCCCTATCTGGAGACGCTGTGCGCCGAGGCCGGCGTGCCGATCGTCTACGTCACGCACGACGTGACGGAGGCGGCGCGCCTGGGGGACCGGATGCTGCTCATGCGGGACGGCCGGATGGTCGACCAGGTGGAGCCTGGCGCCGCCCCGGACGCCGGAGACCGGACCCGGCTCGCGGCGCGCCTGGCCGAAGTGGGGCCTGCCGAACTGGCGGCCGAACTGGCCCTTGGCGGAACGCCGTTCGCGGTGGCGCGACTTGCGGTTGAGGCGCTGGCGCGGCCAAGCTGAGCCGGCTGCGCCGCAATTTCGGCGATTCCGCGGCGAAACCCGCGTTCGCAAATTCGCGCGCGACGCGAAAGCGCACACCGCTCTTTAAGCCTTGAAATGCAAAATCCCACAGGGCAGAGGGACGCAAAGCCTGCCAGACAAAGCGTGGCGACTCGACGCATCCTCGCGCGTCAGTCGGGCCGTCTTTGGGACCCTCTGACGGCTCGCACCTTCCGCCCCTATCCCTCAGGGCCTTGCATGATCTCTTCGCTCTTCGGCGCCATCTCGAACGATATCGCCATCGACCTCGGCACCGCAAACACGCTTATCTATATGAAAGGCAAGGGCATCGTACTGAACGAGCCCTCGGTTGTGGCGCTCCGGAACGTGGGCGGCCGCAAGGTGGTCCACGCGGTCGGCATCGAGGCCAAGCAGATGCTGGGCCGCACGCCGGGGCATATGGAAGCCATCCGTCCGATGCGCGACGGGGTCATCGCCGACTTCGAAGTCGCCGAGGAGATGATCAAGTATTTCATCCGCAAGGTTCACAACCGAAAGGGCTTCGTGAACCCCAAGGTGATCGTGTGCGTGCCGTCGGGCGCCACCGCCGTGGAGCGGCGCGCCATCAACGATTCCTGCCTGAACGCCGGCGGACGGCGGGTAGGCCTGATCGACGAGCCGATGGCGGCGGCGATCGGAGCCGGCCTGCCGATCCACGAGCCCACCGGCTCGATGGTGGTCGATATCGGCGGCGGCACCACCGAGGTGGCCGTGCTGTCGCTCTCGGGCATCGTCTATTCGCGCTCGGTGCGCGTCGGCGGCGACAAGATGGACGAGGCGATCATCAGCTATATGCGCCGCAACCATAACCTCCTGATCGGCGAGACGACGGCCGAGCGGATCAAGAAGGAGATCGGCACGGCGCGGGCGCCGGCCGACGGCGAGGGCCTGTCGATCGAGGTCAAGGGCCGCGACCTGATGCAGGGCGTGCCGCGCGAGGTGCGGATTTCCGAGAAGCAGGCGTCGGACGCCCTGTCGGAGCCGGTCGGCCAGATCGTCGATGCGGTGAAAATGGCGCTGGAGGCCACGCCGCCGGAGCTGGCCTCGGATATCGCCGACAAGGGCATCATGCTGACCGGCGGCGGCGCGCTGCTGCGCGGCCTGGACGCCGAGATCCGCGACCACACCGGCCTGCCGGTGACCGTGGCCGACGATCCGCTGAGCTGCGTGGCGCTCGGCTGCGGCAAGGTGCTCGAGCATCCCAAGTGGATGAAGGGCGTGCTGGAATCGACCCTGGCTTAATGGGTCGCAGCGACCGGCGGGGCGGGAGCGGTTAATCAAGAGTCGGGCGCTTCGGGGGGAGCGCGCCAGGGGCGAAGCTTAGATGTCCTTGAGGGACAATCCGCTCGGTGAACTGAGGGTCCCCCTGACCTGGACCGCGGGGATCGTGTTCCTCGTCGTGCTGATCGCGGCGGTGGCGATCCTCCTGTCGGACCGCCGGGAGGCCTTCGACACCGACGACTACGGCAATCCCCGCACCCTGTCCGACAAGGTCATGGCCCCCGTGGGCGACGTGCTGTCCACGCCCGGCCGGCTGACGGGTCAGGGCGTCGACGGGATCCGAGGCTACTTCTTCGCGGTACAGGAGAACCGGCGCCTGCGGGCCGAGCTGGAAGCCATGCGGCAATGGCGCGACGTGGCCGTCGCCTTGCGCGACACCAACGACCGATACCGTGCGATCCTGGGGCTGAAGACCGATCCGCCGATCCCCATGGCCACCGCCCGGATCGTCACAGACAGCCGGGGTCCGTTCGCGCACACGCGCCTGGCCAACGCCGGCAGCGAGAAGGGCGTCCGAATCGGCAATCCGGTGATGAGCGAGAACGGCCTGGTGGGCCGCGTCGTGGGCGTGACCAACGGAGTGAGCCGCGTGCTGGTGCTTACCGACGTGGCGTCGCGGACCCCGATCATGATCGACCGCACGAACGCCCGGGCCATCCTGACCGGCGATGGCGGCCCCAATCCGAAGCTGGAGCACCTGCGCGGACACAATGCGGTGCGGGAAGGCGACAAGGTGCTGACCTCGGGCGACGGCGGCCTCTTCCCGCGCGGCCTGCCGGTGGGCGTGGTGGTGAAGGGCCTGGACGGGCGCTGGCGCGTGGTGCTGGCCTCGGACAAGGCGCCCGTGGACTACGTGCGGATCCTCCTGTTCGAGGATTTCACCCAGGTCGCCGATCGCGCCGCCTTGGAGCCGGAGGGCGCACCGCCGCCGACGCCGGGCTACTCCACACTGCCGCCGCCACAGCCCGAGCCGCCGCCGGCGCCCACGGCTGAGCCGCGCGCCCCCCAGACCGCCGCGCCGGCGGCCGCCACGGCTGCGCC
>JBMOOD010000034.1:0-27945 GCA_049323595.1 Pseudomonadota bacterium | reverse complement strand
TCAGCGCCGACACGTCGAGCATGGACTCCGCCAAGAGCTTCTTCAGTCGCCGATTCTCGTCCTCCAGCGTCTTCAGCTTCTGGGCATCCGACACGTTCATGCCGCTGTACTTCGCCTTCCACCGGTATGGCGCCGACGCCGTGGGCGGGGTGGTCAACATCATCCTGCGCAAGGACGTCGAGGGCGCCGAGAGCCGCGTCTACGCCGGCGTCGGAACGGCCGGCGAGCCGGCCCAGGTGCAGTTGTCGCAGACGTTCGGGCGGCAGTGGACGGGCGGCGGCGTCTTCGTCGCGCTGGAGTACCAGAAGCGAAGCGCCCTGCGCGCCGAGGACCGCGACTACACGGCCACCGCCGACCTGCGCCCGCTCGGGGGGAGCGACCGGCGGGCGACCAACAGCTTCCCCGGCAACATCCTGGGACCGGACCCGGTCACCGGCGCCCTGGTCCCGCGTTGGGCGATCCCGGCGGGCCAGAACGGCCTGGGTCTCACCCCGTCCGACTTTACGGACGGCACGGCGAACCTGCAGAACCAGCGCGCCGGCATCGACACCCTGCCCCGCCAGGTGCTGCAGTCGGTGTTCCTGACCGCCCACCAGGACGTGGGCGGGATCGAGCTGACCGGGGACGTGCGCTACGCCTTCCGCAAGTACGCGGTGCGCACGGCGGGCAACGTCAGCCGGCTCACCGTCACCCGCGCCAACCCGTTCTTCGTCTCGCCCGACGGCTCGGCGTCGCATTCGATCGCCTATTCGCTGCAGCCCGAGCTCGGCAACCCGCTCAACATCGGCTCGGCCGAGACCTGGGCCGCGTCGCTGGCCGCCAAGGCGCCGCTGTTCGGCGACTGGCTGGCGGACGGCTATCTCGGGTTCGGGCAGGAGATCAGCGAGTCCGACACCACCGGCCTCTTACACACCCTCTATCTCAGCGAGGCGCTGGGGACGACGCCCGACCGGCCGGACACCGCCTTCAACGCCGCCCGCGACGGCTACTTCAACCCCTTCGCCGGGACGCCCGGGGCCAACAGCGCCGCCGTCCTCGACTTCATCGGCTCGGGCTTCTCGAGCAGCCGCATCCGCATCCGCTCCTGGGTGGCGAGCGGCCAGGCCGACGGCACGCTCCTGCGCCTGCCGGGCGGCGCCGTGAAGCTGGCGCTGGGCGCCCAGGCCCGGCGCGAGACCCTGGTGCGCTCGGGCAGCAACTTCGCCTTCACCGCCGCGCCCTCGCCGCAGATCTCGGCCGATGTCGCGCGCGAGACCCTCTCGGCGTTCGGGGAGCTGCGCGTGCCGCTGGTGGGCGAGGCCAACCGGCGGCCAGGCCTCGAGGGGCTGGAGCTGTCGCTCGCCGGCCGCATCGAGCGTTATGACGATGTCGGGACCACCGCAAACCCCAAGGTCGGGGTGCTGTGGCGTCCCACCGAGGATCTCACGGTCCGCGGGACCTATGGGCGCTCGTTCCGCGCGCCGGCGCTGCGCGAGGTGCACGATCCGAGCTCGGCCTCGTCGTTGCAGCTCAGCCGGGCCGACGGCGCACGGGTCCGGGTGCTGGTGCTGGGCGGCGGCAACGAGGATCTGGAGCCCGAGACCGCGAACGCCTGGACCTTCGGGATGGACTATCGTCCGAGCGCGGTCCCCGGCCTGTCGCTCGGGTTCACGGCCTTCGACATCGCGTTCAAGAACCGTATCGACCGGCCGGTGCAGCAGAACGCCGCCGCCGCCCTGATCGACCCGACCCTGTCGCCGTTCGTGCAGAACATTTCCCCGGCCACCAACGCGGCCGATCGGGCCCTGATCGTCGAGCTTTTGGCGCGCCCCGGGACGCTCGCCTCGGCGGCCGCCTTCCCGCCGGAAGCTTTTTCCGCGATCGTGGACAACCGCTATGTGAACACCACCACGTTGCGGGTCCGCGGGGTCGACGTGACGGCGTCCTACCGGTTCGCGGTGGGCGGCGACGAGGTCGCCCTCGGGCTGAACGGCACCTACATGGTCGACTACAAGCAGCAGGTGACGCCCACCTCGGCGCCGCGCGAGCGGGTCGGCGTCGCCGGCTCCCCGGTCAAGCTGCGGGCCCGGGCGACGGTGGACTGGACCCATGACCGGCTGACCCTGGGCGCCGCCTTCAACTACGTGGACCGCTACCGCGACGTGCTGGGGACGCGGATCTCGGCCCAGCCGACCGTCGACCTGCAGGCGCGGCTGGCGGCGCCGGACCGCGGCCTCGCGCGCGGCGTCTCCGTCAGCCTCACCGTCCGCAACCTCTTCGACCAGGGCCCGCCCTTTTACGACAACCCGGTCGGCATCGGCTACGACCCCACCAACGCCGACCCCGTGGGGCGTTTCGCCGCCATCCAGATTACGCGCGCTTGGTGAGGTCGGGCCATGAAGCGTGCGTTGGGGCGCGCCCTCGCGGCGCTCGCCCTGCTGGCCGGCGCGCCCCACGCGCCGGCCAGCGCCCGACCCTTCACCGTCGAGGACCTGCTGCAGCAGGAATCGTTCGGCGACGTCGTCATCGACCCCGCAGGCCGCTGGGTGGTGTTCGAGCGCCGCGGTCCCTATGCGTCCGCGGCGCGGTTCGACGACGACCAGGGCAACCCGATCGGGACGAGCCGGCTCTTCATCGCCGAGCGGACGGACGCCGGGCCTGCCCGGCCGCTGTTGCCCGAGGCCGCGGCGGGCCAGCTGATCGGGGCCTTGTCGCCCTCCGGCGCCCGGCTGGCGGTGTTCCAGATCCATGACGGCGACTGGCGGGTGGGCGTGGTGGAGCTGGCGACCCGGAGCGTCCGCTGGCTGGACCTGGCCGTCCCCAAGCCGCACCGCGGCCGCCTGCTGCAGTGGCGCTCGGACGAGGAGTTGCTACTGGTCGACCGGGGCGGCGGACCGCTCACCACCAGCGACCGGATCGGCCGGGTGTCGGCGGAGCTCCTGCCGCGGCTGTGGGCGCAGACCGCCGCCGGGCGCGGGGCCCACACGATCGTGGGCAGCGGCGCCTACCGCGATGTGCGGCCACGCCCGCCGCCTGGACGCCTTCTGCGGGTCGATGTCGAGACGGGGCGCGCCGTCGAGGTGGCGCGCGGCGAGATCGTCGACCTCGAACTCGCCCCCGGCGGGCGGCATGTGGCCTTCCGCACCCTGGGCCCGGACATCCAGTCGCGGCCCGGCCGCCAGATCCAGGGCGACTGGGGCGTAAGCCCGCAGGTCGAGCGACTGCAGGTCGCCGACCTCGAGACCGGCCAGGTCGCCACCCCGTGCGCGGCGTGCGACGTGCTGCCCAGCCTGATGGCCTGGTCGCCGCGCGGGACCGGCCTGCTCTTCTTCGCCCGGGAGGGCGACACGCCCTGGAGCGCCGGGCGCCTGCGGCGTTACGACGTGCGCACGGGGCAGATGAGCGTGCAGGGCGACAGCGGCGCCACGCCGATCGTGCTGGGGCGGCCGGAGATCGTGCGCGCCGACTGGATGGGGGAGGTCCCGATCTTCCTGGGCCGGGCGACGGCGTCGGGCGCCGGCCGCGCGGACTGGTACCGCTGGGACGGCGCGCGGGCGGTCAAGCTCACGGGGGCCATGCCGGCGGCGGCGGCCACCTTGGTGACCCTCGGTCCGCGGGGCTTCAGCCTCGTGGTCGACGGCCAGCTCTGGTCCGTCACGTCGGCAGGACGGGTGCGGCGCATCGGGGCCGCGAAGTCGGCCTTGGTGACGCCGCCGCCTCAGACCCGGGACCGGCGACCGCTGGCGACGGCGCGGACCTTCGGCTCGGCCGTAACCGCCGACGATGCGGGGCGCCGGCTCGAGCGGATCGGGCCGGACGGGCGCCGCGCGGGCCTGGCGTTGCCGGCCGAGGGCGTCGTCGAGGCGGTGCGCCCGGACGCCCTGGGCACCGTCGTCCGCTTCGACCGGCCGGGCCACGAGGCGCGGCTCGAGTGGCGCGAGGGAGACGGCGCCAGCCGGGTCCTGGCCGAGATCAATGGGCGGCTCGCCGACACCGATGCGCTGGACGTGCGGGCCATCCGCCATACGGGCCCGGACGGCCAGCCGCTCACAAGCTGGCTCTACCTGCCGCCGCGCCGCGACGGCCTGCCGCCGCCGCCGCTCGTGGTGAAGGTCTACTCCGGCGACACCTACCGGGTCCCGCCGCCGTTCAAGCCGCCGGTGCTGGGTCTCCAGGGCGACACCCGCGTGCTCGTGGGCCAAGGCTACGCCGTGCTGGCCCCCAGCCTGCCCCGACCGCGGCCGGCGCGGGGCGCGGGCGAGGAGCCCGTCCGCGGCCTGGCCGACCGCATCCTGGCGATCGTCGACCAGGCGGCGGCCGATCCGGCCCTGACCGGCGCCTTCGATCCCGAGCGCCTGGCCCTGTGGGGCCACAGCTATGGCGGCTACACGGTGATGGCGACTCTCACCCAGACCGACCGCTTCCGCGCCGCGGTGGCGGTGGGCGGCTACGCCGACCTGGTCGCCAAATGGTCCTCTTTGCCGGTCCCGCACCGGCCGCGTCCGGACGAGGGGGTGCGCAGCAACTATGTCACCGGCGGCATGGAGTCCGGCCAGGGCCGCATGGGCGTCCCGCCCTGGGCGGACCCCGCTCGCTACGCCCGCAACAGCCCGCTCCTCCAGGCGGGCGCCATCACCACCCCGCTGCTCCTGGCGCACGGGGACCAGGACGGCGCGGTGCCGCTGACCCAGTCCGAAGCGATGTTCTCGGCCCTCTACCGGCAGAACAAGGACGCGATCCTGGTGACCTACTGGGGCGAGGGCCACTACATCTCGAGCCCCGGCAACGTCCGCGATCTCTATGCGCGCGTCCGCCGCTTCCTCGACGCCTACCTTATAGACCCGCCCACAACCGCCGGGGGGCCCGCGGAGAGTCTGGCGCCCGGCCTTGCCAATACCGCACCCACGCCTCCATCGGGGCGGCGTTGAGGACGTCGTTGGGCCGACCGCCCTGGATCAGATGGGCCGGATCGAACGCTCGCTCGACCGCGGCGCGGTCGAGGAGCCCGGCTTCGGCCAGGCAGCCGTCGCGCAGGTACGGGAGCAGGGTCTCGCGGCTCGCGGCGGCCAGGCGCGAGAAGTAGGCCGTGAGGCTGCCCTTCGACCGCCGCTGCCGCACGACGTCCGGCAGGCGAGCCGCCAGTGCTTCACGGGCGAAGGGGCGGTCCTGGATCCCGGCCGCCAGGGTCGTCACGGGAATCGAGAGGCAGAGCTCCAGGATCGGCTGGGCGGCCAGCGGGAAGACCAGCGCGCCCCGGCGCCGGCGGCGGCAGTCGCCGCGGACGACGTGGGTGTTGGCGAGGGCTGAGACCTGCAGCTGTCGCGCGAGCGGCAGGTCCCGCGCCGCCGCTTCCCAGGGGTGGACGGCGTGGGCGGCGAGGTCGCGCAGCGCGGACGGCATGAGCGAAGAGGCCGTCTTCGGCAGGCCCGCCCCGCGCCGAAGTCCGGCCCGCGCCTCGCGGTAGACGGACCACACGGGTTTGTGGAGCCGGCGGGCCGTGTCGACGAGGACCCGCGATCCCAGGGACGCGGGCCCCCGGCGGCGGACCTCCTCGCTGGCCACCCAGGCGGTCGGCATCTGGTAGAAGACCGCGTCCCCGCCCTGGCCCGACACGATCGCCCCGGCCTGGCAGGCGTCGAGCCGCCGGGCCATGTCGCGGTCGCGCGCGGCGTCGGCGCCGTTGAGGCCGGGCCAGAAGCTGGGGGCCAGTTCGGCGAAGTCCTCGGGCGCCAGGGGCGCCGGCGGCTTGCGCACGACGGTGAGCGGGGCGCCCAGGCGGTCGGTGACGGCGCGCGCATAGGCCCGCTCGTCGCCCTCCGGCCGGTCGTCCACCCGATGGACCCATTGCGTGACCCGCTCCGCCGCGCCGCCCGCGGCCAGGGCCCCGGCCACGATGGAGGAATCCAGCCCGCCGGAGAGATCGACGAGGAGCCGTCCGTAGGGGGCGACGGCGGCGGCGACGCAGGCGTCGACCCGCGCCAGCAGCTCGCGCGCCGCCGCCTCGTCGTCCAGCGCCGCCGGCGCGCAGAACCGGGCGGGATCCCACGCGAGGCCGCCGCGATCCTCGCCGTGCACGGGCGAGAGGCCGCCCGGCGGCACGATCCGCACGTCGTCGAGCAGCGAGAGGGCGGTCGCGCCCGCCGGCGCGGCCAGGCACAGGGCGATCGCATCCCAATCGAGGGCCAGGCGGAGCGGCCGCAGCCACCCGGGCGCCGCGGTCAGGTCCGACGCCACCACCCCCACGCCTTCGCGCGTCGTCCATCGGCAGCACTCCAGCTCGCCCGAGGGATCGCGGAGCACCCACGGCGACGCCACTTCGTCCCGAAGGATCGCCACGTACCGGCCCCAGTGCGCCCGCAGGAGCGCCCGAGCCACGGCGTCCGGGTCGCGTGCGGCTGCGTCATAGCCCGCGAGGGGCGACAGGCCGGAGGGCGCGCCCGGCATGGGATAGAGGTCGCCGAGGACGACGCCCGCCTCGCCCGGCAGGGGCGTGAGGTCCAGGCCTTCGCCGCGCGTCCAGATGGCCAGCTGCGCGGACGCCATGCGCTGGCGCCAGCCGGGTTCGTGCGCCAGCCCCGCCGCGGCCTCGGCGAAGGGTCCGGCGCTGGCTTCGCCGGGTCCGCGGACGAGGACGATGTAGTGCGCCGGGGCCGGCATCAGACGACCAGGATGGGGGTGAGCGGGACGAGCGCCTCGAGGTCGTCGTCCAGCACCACCTCGCCGCGCTGCAGCCAGCAGTGGGCGCGAAACGGCCAGGTGCGTACGCCGAAGACCCAGCGGGCGTCGTGGCCGTGGCGGCGCAGCAGCCGCAGCAGCATGAAGGAACGCAGCAGGCACTTGCCCGGCGCGGGCGCGAAGGGCGCCCATCGATGAAAGCCTTCGACGGTCTCCAGCAGGCCGGGCCCCGGCGGCGTGTCGGCCGCCGCCGTGGCCCCGTCGCGCGCCGTGGCGAGGAGCTGCGCCAGAGGCCGCCGCCAGTAGGCCCGGGCGAGGTCGGCCATCGCCCGCGCCCCGGCCAGCCCGTCACGCCAACCGGGCGGTGCGAACGGGCCGGACATGGCGCTCATGGTCGGGGGCGCGAGGGGCGGCGGAGGCGGCCGGTGGAGGGATCCGTCCGCGGCGAGGCCGGCGCGGCGGAGCTCTTCGGCGAACCCCGGATCCGCCACGCCGACCACGCGCCGGGCCGCGTCCAGCTGCAGGAGGGCGGCCGCCCCAGGCACGCAGACGTAGCGGTCGCAGGCGACGTCGAGGAACACCGCGTCCTCGTCGACGGCCACGCCGTGGACGTGCGGGGCAAGGCGGCAGGACGAATGGGAGGGGCGCATGGCGAGGGCCGGCGCCGGGGGAGCCCGGCGCCGGCGTCGGCTCAGCTGTAGAGGATGAAGGGATCGTCCTCGAGCTCGTCCTCGCCCACGGGGGCGTTGGTGAGGGCGCGCGCGCTGCCGAAGCAGATCAGGCGCGAGGTCGGCAGATGAAGCTTGGACATCGCAGTCCCCTTTCGAGTGAACGGCCGCCGGGATTGGCGACCGGGACCACGACACGCGTCTGCGGCTCTATACTCAAACTATATCGGGATATATTCGGATATATTCTCAGGCGCCGCCCATGCGCGTCGGCCGGACGAGGTCCGCCAGTTGTTCGACGAGGGCCGCGCGGCGCCTGTGGAAGGTCTGGATCGCCGCGGGCCGGGCCCGGCGCCGGGCGGGGTCGGCGAGGCGCAGCAGGCCCTCCGCCTCCTGCGCGAGATCGTCGATGAGCTCGACCTCGCGCCGGCGCACCGGCGCCAGGCGCACCGCCACCGTGCGGTAGGCCTCGATCGTCACGCGGCTGCCGGATTCGGCGGCCCAGGCCAGGAACAGGCGCTCGATGCGGCGGATGGGGTCGTCGTCCGTCCCGGACTCCGACAGGCGCAGGTCGCGGGGCGATGGCCGCATCGTCCTCTGCGACATCAGCAGCAGCTGCTCGCTCAGGCGGTAGAGCGCCGCGATGTCGGCGGCCGAGAGGTCCGGGACGAAGAAGCCGTCGCCGCGGCGCTCCTCGAGCACGCCTTCGCCCGCCAGCCGCGAGAGCGCCTCGCGCACGGGCGTGGGGCTCAGCCGCAGGGCCTCGGCGATCTCCTTCGCGGTGATCCGGGTCCCGGGCGCGAGGTCGCCCTTGCGCAGTCGACGTCTCAGGTCGACCAGCGCCTGCCGGAAGGGCTCCCGTCGCTCCGCCATGGGACTACTCCGTACCCGCCTGCGAGACCGGCCAGTCAACGCGCCGCCACCCAGGCTGGCAAGGGCGATATATTCATCCCTGGCAGTTGTTTCGGCGTGAATTTCGGGATTAAGGTCTGATCGGCGACCAGATCGCCGCATTTCGGAAGTATTTCTGCCGACGACGACCGATTTGATCTGGCGGCGCGATCGCGGATATCTTCGGGTTCAGTGACGGTTCAGGGCCGGCTTCGGACCCCACCGGCGCAGGAGGTCCGCCCGCAACTCGTCCACCTCGGCCTCCAGGGCGGCAAGGGCCGCGGCGTCGGCGGTCTGGGCCTCGCAGATCAGACGCAGGCAGCGGTCGACGATGGCGCAGGCCTCGGGATTGCCCCGGACCCGCAGGCGAAGGTCGACGAAATAGAGCAGCGCCTGGTCGAGCGACGTCGTCATGGCCCTCTGTGGACCGGGGTTGGTGCAGCCGCAAGCGGCGGCGGGCGCGGAGGAAGGGCCGGCCAGGGGCGAAGAGACCTTGGAGGAAGCTCCCATGACCTCGAAGATCCGATCGGGCGGCACGCTCGCCGCCCTCGTCCGTGCGTACGGCGGCGACCTCTACGCCGCCGGGCGACGCGCGCTGCTCCCCGCGCCGGGACATAGCGCGCAGGACCGCTCCGTGTCGCTGCTGCTGAAGGACGGCCGGGTGATCGTCCACGGCTTCGGCGGCGCGGACTGGCGCGAGGTGCTCGACGACCTGCGCGACCGCGGCTGGATCGACGGCGAGAACCACCTCCTGGAGGGCGGGGCGCCCGTGCCCGCCGAGAGCGTCCGCGCGGCGGCTCCGACTCGCGCCGCGCGGATCGCCGCGGCCGCGCGGCTCTGGCGCGGGGGCGGGCCGATCCTGGCCGGATCGCCGGCCGCGCTCTACGCGGCGGCGCGTGGCGTGGACCTGGCGCTCGCCGATGGCGACGCCCTGCGGGCGCATTCTGCGGCGCCGGCCTTCGCCTATGCCGACAGCGGCCCGCGCCGACCGGCCCTGCTGGCGGCGGTGCGCGATCCCGCGGGCGCGCTCACCGCGGTGGAGATCACCTACCTCGACGGCCTCGGGCGGCGCAGCGCCGCGGCGCGGCTGTCGCGCAAGACCATCGGCGCCGTGCCCGCGGGCAGCGCCGTGCGGCTGGCCGAGGCGGGGCCGGCGATGCTGGTGGGCGAAGGCGTGTTCACGACGCTCTCGGCCATGCGGCGGTTCGCGGTCCCGGGCTGGGCGCTGCTCTCGACCGGCAACCTGCGGCGCTGGCGACCGCCGGCCGGCGTGCGTCACGTGCTGGTCGCCGGCGACCGCGGAAAGGATGGCGAGCGCTCCGCAACCGTCCTGCAGGCCGCGCTCTCCGATGGCGGGGTGTTCGCCGAGGTCGCGCTGCCGCCGCCCGGCTACGGCGACTGGAACGACCTCGACCAGGAGAAGGCGGAGGAAGGGCGGAAAGGGGCGCCCGGATCCTGAGGGAATGGTCCTTCTGGGCCGGGTGGGAACCGACCCATGTCCAAATCCAATCGTTCCAATATGCGGCTCGTGTCACCGAGCGTCGCGCCGACCACGCCGGACCGCACGCCGGTCGCCTACGCGTTGCGCGATCTCGCCGTGGCGCCGGAGAACCTCCGCTTCGCCGAGCCGGCGGACGACGGGATCGGCGAGCTCGCCGAGACCATCTTCGCCGCCGGCGTCCTGCAGCCCCTCACCGTGCGCCCCGGCCGCGGCGAGGAGCGCGCCGGCATGGTGCTCGACGGCCGCCGACGCCTTCTGGCGCTGGCCGTGCTGTGCGAGGCGGGCCGGATCGCCGACGACTATCCGGTGAGCTGCTTCGTCGAGACCGACGTCGCCCGCCAGGCGGCGGCCGTGGTGCTCACCAACACCGCCGTGCCCGTCCACCTCGCCGACGTGATCGTGGCGATCGGCAAGATGCTGAAGGCCAGGCTCACCATCCCCGCCATCTCCGGCGCGCTGGGCTACGGCGAGATCGAGGTCCGCCGCCTGGCGGCGCTCTCGGAGCTGCATCCCCGGGCGCTCGAGGCGCTGAAGGCGGGCCGCTGCTCGCTGCGGCAGGCCAAGCTGCTCGCCCGGCTGCCGGACCGGGACGCGCAGGGCGAGATCGCCGAGGCCGCCCTGAACGGCTTCGGCTTCCAGGAGTGGCGGGTCACCGAGCGGCTGGACGCCGGCCAGGTGACCATCCACGACCGGCGCTTCGCCTTCGTGGGGCCCGAGCGCTACGCCGCGGCCGGCGGCCGGCTCGAGAGCGACCTCTTCGGCGAGCGGGCGGATGTCGTACTGGATCCCGACCGCCTGCAGGGGGCCTGGACCGCACGCGCCGAGGCCATCGCCCAGGCGCTGGCCGACGGCCGCGGCTGGCAGGTCCATGTCACCGTCGATGAGTTCAACGTCGAGGACGAGGGGCTCGAGCCCTTCGGCTACGGCTATGGCATGGAGCTGGAGGGCGAGGATCGGGCGGCCTGGCGGGCGGCGGCCGCATCGGCCCAGGCGGCGCGTGACGCGCTCGCCGGGCGCGACCTCGTCGACGCGGACTGCGACGGCGACATCGCCGCCTACCTCGTCGCCCGGCTCGCGGAGGACCAGGCCGAGGAGCCCGCGCGGGAGGTGAGCCTGCTAGCGGTCTTCGCCGATGCCACGACCGGGCTCGACGTCCGCGCCTGGGGCCTGCCCGCCCCCGTCGCGGAGACGGACGAGGAACAACCCGCGCCGATGGACGACGCGGAGGATGCGGACGGTCCGCCGCGGCCCGCGCCGCGCCTGTTCGCGGTCACCGCCGCGCCGGTCGCGGTGGCCCCGGCCGTCGAGGTGGAGGGCGTGAACCACGGCCTGCACGAGCTGCGGACGGACGTCGCCACCCGCGCCCTCATCCGGGCGCTGGCGGACGATCCCGCCGCGGCCCTTGTGGCGGTCGTGGCGCGGCTGTTCTGCGTCCTGGTGCTGCACCAGGGCGTCGGCCGGGGCGGCGCCGGGGCGCTCAGCCTCGGCGCCGAGGCCTACAGCCGCGCGCGGACGCCGGCGATCCCGGAGCTGGACGGGGAGGTGCGCCGCAGGCTGGCCGAACGGCGCGAGGCTTGGGTCGCATCGGGCCTTTCGCCCGTCGCCTGGGTGGCGGCCCTGGCCGCCGAGGCGCGGATGGGCCTGCTCGCGGAGCTCGCGGCCTTGAGCCTCGACCTGCGGGAAGAGCGGACCACCAGCGTGCGCCGCGGGGCGCGGGCCGAGGCGGTGGAAATCGCCGCCCTCTGCCACGCCGACGTGACGCGGCACTGGACGCCGGACGCGGCGTTCCTGGGCGCGCATCCGAAGGCCAAGCTGCTCGCCATGCTGGCCGAGATGGGCGCCGAGGCGCCGCTGGCCGCCGGCGCGCGCAAGGACGAGCTCGTGGCCCTGGTGGCCGAGCGGGCCGCCGAGCGGCGCTGGGCGCCGGCCTACCTCAGCTGGGCCGCCGAACCGCCGCAGGCCGGCGATGGCGACGAGCCGCCGCCGGACGCGCCGGGCGGATCGCCTGACGCCGAGGCGGCGGACGAGCCCGAGGTCGGGCCTTCGGCTTCGGGCGACGCCGCGCCGCGCGCGGCCTGAGCGCGCGCCGGGGCCGGACGCCCTTCGCGAGCATCGCGGGTTCCGCGCCTGTGACGCGGGCGCGCCTCGGTGCGGGCACGTCTGGAGCGCGTCCCGCCGCTCTTCGGCGGCGGCTCCCACCGCGGTCCGGCCTTCGGCCGACGGCGTCGTTCCGGTCGCTCCGGGACGGCGCCGTCCCTCTGAGGCTCAGCCGAGGTCCGGCAGGTCGGCGTCTGGAGCGACGGCGGCCACGATGTCGGCGTGCTCGGCCTCGCGGGCGGCGCGGGCCACATTGAGCCGCACGAATAGGCGGGCGCCGCGGTTCTCGCGAAGGACCGCCTCGAGCTCCGGGCGGGCGCGGCTCAGGCTGCGGGCCGCGGCGCAGACCAGGAAGCGCCGGCGCGGCGGCGCCCCGACCACAGCCACGATGTTGCCGGCCGTGGGGGGGAGCTCTTCGACGCTGGAACGCCGGTAACGATAGTGGGTCCCGGAGGCGCCGGGCACGTCGATGAAATCCATGGGCCTCCGAGACTAGTCCGGCCGACGGCGCCGCGCCACGGCCGGCGTGGCGGGGACGGCGGTTTTTGCGCGGCCCCGGAGGGTCTCTGGAGGGCGAAGGAAGGGCGGTTGGCGGGCGAGCCGAACGGGCTCGTCGAAGGAGCATCGCCATGCCGCTCACCACCCCCTGGACCGACGACCGCATCGAGATCCTGACCAAGCTCTGGCGAGACGGGCGCAGCGCCTCGGCCATCGCCCGCGAGCTCGGCGGCGTCACCCGCAACGCCGTCATCGGCAAGGCCCACCGCCTCGGGCTTGGCGGGCGCGCCACGCCCGCGCGGCCGGGAACCCGCCGCCCCCGCGCGCCGAAGGCCGAGCGCCCCGCGGCCAGGTCGCGCCGCATACCGGTTGCGAAGCCCTGGCCGGTCGTGGTCGAGCCCGTCCCGCTCGCGGGGACGTCCGACGTCGCTTCGATCGGGCCGCACATGTGCCGCTGGCCGATCGGGGACCCCAAGGCCGAGCGCTTCGCGCTGTGCGGCCGCCCGGCCGTCCGCGGCGCCTACTGCGCGCCGCACGGGGCGATCGCCTATCGGCCCACCGCCCCCGACCACCTGCTTCGGCTCGCCGGGCTCCGCTGAGCCCCTCCCTTCCACGTCATCTGAAGGAGGCCGCCATGCCTCACGATTCCGCACGTTCCGACCTCTATGCGCGCGTCACCCAGGCCATCGTCGCCGACCTGGAGGCGGGCGTCCGGCCCTGGACCAAGCCGTGGGCCTCGCCGGCCGTCGGCGGCCGGGTGAGCCGGCCGCTGCGCGCCTGCGGCCAGCCCTACAGCGGCGTCAATGTCCTGTTGCTCTGGTCAGAGGCGCTGGCGCGCGGCTTTTCGGCTTCGATGTGGATGACCTTCCGCCAGGCGCTGGCGCTGGGCGGCCAGGTCCGCCGCGGCGAACGCGGCGCGACCGTCGTCTACGCCAATCGCATCCGACGCACCGAACGGGACGCCGCCGGCGGGGAGGTGGAGCGGTCGGTCCCGTTTCTGAAGGCCTACACCGTCTTCAACGTCGAGCAGATCGACGGCCTGCCCGCGGAATACCGGCCGGAGCCCGCCGCGCCCGCGGCGCCGGAGCGGCGCATCGAGCATGCCCACCGCTTCTTCGAGGCCACCGGCGCTCGCATCCGCTACGGCGGCGATCAGGCCTACTATGCGCCCGGTCCGGACCACATCCAGATGCCGTTGGTCGCGAGCTTCCCCGACATCGTCGACTTCTACGCCACCCTGGGCCACGAGTGCGTCCACTGGACCCGCCACCCGAGGCGGCTCGCGCGGGACTTCGGGCGCAAGCGCTGGGGCGACGCCGGCTATGCGTGCGAGGAGCTCGTGGCCGAACTCGGCGCGGCTTTCCTCTGCGCCGATCTCGGCCTGGACCTGACCCCGCGCCGCGACCATGCCGACTACATCGCCGACTGGCTGGCGGTGCTGAGGAACGACAAGCGGTTGATCTTCTCGGCCGCCGCCCATGCGCAGAAGGCCTGCGACTTCCTGCATGGGCTGCAGCCCGGGTCGGAGTTGGACGAGGGCGGATGAGGCTTGCCCTCTGCCGGGTGGCGATCACATTGGAAGGCCGCGCCGCATCCCGCAGCGCGGCCTTCGTGCTGGCGCATTCCATGGCCGAGAACCCCGAGCTGCAGGCCGTCCTGGATCGGCTGCGCCGCGCCTTCGACGATGGCGAGGCGCCGGTCGCAATGCTCGCCGGCGTGATCCTGCAGGCGTACGCCGATCAGATCGGACCCGAGCAGGCGTTGCTGCTGGAGCGGTGGATGACCTGCGTCGCCGCTGCGGCCGAAGAGCTGGGCCAGGGCGCCGATCCGCAAACGATCCTGAAGCGCGCCCGTGAGATCGAGGCGCAGCTGAGCTGAGGGCCGCGCCGGCGCACGGGGGAACCACCGCTCGCGCCGGGGGATCGGTTGATGCAGGCGGGCTTACGGTGAGCTCGGGCGTGCCCCGGCCAAGGCCGCGTCGGGCTCTACTCGCATGCGGCTCCCGGAGCCCCGTTCCGGGTCTCCGCCCATTCGGGTGGCGATCCCTCACGCTGGCGGTGTGAAGTCTCAAGCGGGTGGGACGGCCGGACCTCAGCACCCGGCGCGATACGCGCGCCGGACGTCAACGGCCTGCGGCCGTTCCCCTCCGCTCCGCGAGAAGCGCTCCGCTCCGGTGACCCCCGGGGACCCCGACGTGGCCAGGGCGGAGGTCGTTGCGCGTGGGCGCACCGGCGTTTCCCTCATCACGGAGTCGTCCGATGACCTTCTCCCTTCACGCCTTCTCCTCTTCCGACACCGCCTTCGACGTTCAGGCCGCGGCCCTGGAAGATCCCCGTCCGCATCCGACGGAAGCGGCCCTCGTCCAGCTGGGCCACGCGTTCATGACGGAGCTCGTCGACCTGGTCGGCGGCACGGCCCTGGAGGACGTCCAGGCGATCCTCTGCGAGTGCCTGATCGGCGCCTTCCATTCGGCGGCCGGGCGGATCGAGCGGGAGGCCGAGCGCGGTCGCGACCGCATGCGCCGGCTGGAGCGCGACTTCGACGGGTCGGAGATGGCCGACACCGAGCTGCAGGAGGTGACGGGCGCGACGCGTTCGCTGGACGTGGCGCTGGCGGCGGCCGAGCTGGTCCGGGACGCGGCGTCCGAGGCCTACACGACCATGACCGGCGAGGTCTGGACCGCCTGGCGCGGCAGCCGGCGCGGCACGTTCCTCACAGCGGCCCAGCTGGAGGCCAAGGCGGCGATCCGCGCCCTCGAGCGGCGCAAGTCCGGCGAGGCGGAGATCGCGGGGCCCGTGGTGGCCTTCCGCGCGGCGCCGATGGCCGACACCGCGGAGGATGCGCAGCGGATCTTCGACGCCCTGAACTGGGCGCGGACGCAGTGGCCGGACATGGTGCTCGCCACGACCGGGGCGAAGGGTGCGGAGAAGGTCGCCATCCGTTGGGCGCAGCAGAAGAAGGTGACTCTGGTGCTCGCCCGCGCCGACTTCGATCGGTTCCAGAAGGCGGCGCCGTTCCGCGCCAACGACGAGCTGCTGGCGCTCGAGCCCACCTGCTGCCTGACGCTGGCGCAGTCGCTCGACGAACGCCGGCGGGCGCAGTCGCACCCGTTCGGGCCGGCGCTGAACCTGGCGCAGCAGGCCGAGGCCCGCGGGCTTCGGCACATGGCGATCCGAGCCAGGGCGGCCTGATCGCTGATCCAGACACCTCCACCCGCTCGGCTCCGGCCGGGCGGGTTTCTTCGTTTGGCCGCACGCGGGGCCCGACTCGAATTAGATCTCTCTCACCTCTCGGGCCTCACTGATTTGCTCATGTTTGCTGACTTTTGATTTCGTTGAGCTTAGCCGTGTATTTTGAGGCTTATGGCAAGATAAAAGAGGTGTTTTCGCGTCGCTTTTGCTTCATCATTTCGGGCAGTTGGTCGTTGGATAGAGCGGTTTGGCAAGTTGCGACGACGCAGGGCCACGGGATGACACCCTATATCGGTCAGGACACCTCGCATGTCGGTCCGTGAGGCCATCAGCGCCCGCTTGAAGATCGCCGGAAGCCCTGAGGATGTGGATCGCATCGCACGGCTTCCCTACAGGCTGAAACGGGACAGCGGCGGCGTCCGGCTCGGCATGATGCAGCGTCTGTCGGCGTCCCGACTCTTCGCTTATGGCGATCGCGCCGGCGCGCTTCGATCCGCCCAGAAGCGTTCGGGCCGAGCCTTCCGGCTGGACGTCCGCCAGCGGGTGATCGTGAAGGCCCTGGTATCACGGCACATGGGCCGGGGCGTCGCGCGCGGGGCGGCGCTCGCGGCGCACATGGCCTACCTGGGCCGCTCCGGTGCGGGGCTGGAAGGCGCCCGTCCCGACTTCTTCGACGCCCGGTCCGATGCGGCGGATCCCACAGCAGCGACGGTGGGATGGGCGGCGGACCGACACCACTTCCGTTTCATCATCTCGCCGGAGCACGGGGACCGATTGGCCGATCTTCGCGGCTACACGCGCGAGGTCATGAACCGTGTGGCCGGCGACCTCGGACAGCCCGGCCTCCAATGGGTCGCGACCTGCCACTTCGACACTGACCAGCCGCATGCCCACGTCCTGGTGCGAGGTCGAAAGCCGAACGGCAAGGACCTCGTCATTCCGCGCCACTACATCTCAGTCGGTTTCCGCATGCGCGCGCAGGAGGTCGCCCAGGAGCGGCTCGGCGATCTCTCACGAGCCGACGCGGAACGAAGGATCTGGCGGGAGACTCAGGCCGACCGATTCACGGGGTTTGACCGGCGGCTGCTGCAGGCCGCGGACCGCGATGGCATGGTTGACGATGGCGTGGGCGGGGGCGACGCGTGGTCCGCTTTGACGCGGGGGCGGTTGCGGCACCTCGAGGCGCTTGGCTTGGCAAAGCGCATCGGCCGTCGTTTCAGACTGCACCCCGAGCTTGAGAGTCAGCTTCGCGACCTGCAGATTCGGCGCGATATTATCCGAGCGTTGCACCAGCGTCGCATGGAGTCGGGTCGGGAGGTCCGTGAGCTTGAGGCCCAGGTCCTTAGGGGGCGGGTTGTCAGCGCAGGGCGTTACGACGAGCTGGGTGCAAGGAGCTGGGTGATCGTGCTGGACAGTTCAGGAGCGGAGCACTACGCGCGGCTAAAGTTCGGCCAAACCCCGCCCGCCTGCGGGCGAAGCATCGAGCTCTTGCAGACGTCTCAAGGCGCGCAAATCACCGGCGTCTCAAGATCGGCCGATCTCGGCCGCTAAGTTCTACTCGTTCTCGCACTCGTCTGGTGGCGTTCCCGGCAGCCGGCCCACAGCGCCCCGGCGGATTTAGGCAGAGCGGACCTACGATCGCTTCTGACGTTGCGATATGTTTCCGCCGCAGAAGCAAATCACGAGCAAATCCTGTTAACCAGCCGTATACGCAAAAACATGTTATAAATCAGCTGGATGCAGCTCTGCCGGTGAACAAGAGCGGTACAAAGTCGTACCGCAAGCAAATCCCCAGCAAATGTCCTTATGCCCAGATCGGCACGTATCCGGATTTGGGCGCATTGGGATCGGCGACCTTAATCGCGTGAGATTCCAAAGCATCACGGATGATCCGGGAGACGGCCGCAGCGTTGGTGCTGCTCAAGCCGAACCGGTCTCTCAAGCTAGCATTCGTCATCTTATGGCCAGCGATGTAGCGAAGGGCGGCGTGCTGGTAGCAGGCCCGCACGCGCTCCGTCGGCGTCATCGAGCTGAAGCTGCGAGGGCCATGGGCCCCGGAGCCCCTTTTCGGCCTATTTCAGGCGACCTCATGTCGTTCCTAGGTCGTTGTATCATTTGCTGAAACTGAGATTCTGGGCGAGACTGAAAACGGGCGAAGCTGGGTACCACTTTTCGCCTGATGGTACCCATGTGGTACCCAGAAACGGGCCGTTTTCGATGCCGAAACTGACTGAAAAGCTGGTCGCTGCACTGGCTCCGGAGGCCGCGGAGTACGTCGTTTGGGACACCGAGGTGACAGGCCTCGGGGTCCGGGTCAGGCCAACGGGCTCGAAGAGCTTCATCCTCGTCTATCGCCGCGGCGGGAGGAAGCGGAAGCACACGATGGGGCCGCTGCGCGCGGACTATGGCGTGAGGGAAGCGCGCGAGCGCGCCGGGGATCTGCTGCATGGCCTGCGCAGCGGCGTCGATCCGCAGGACGCCAAGGCGGAGGAACGCGGCGCGATCAGCGTCGCGGACCTCGCCGACGCCTACCTGGAGGATGGGCCCGCGCTGAAACCGGGCAAGAAGCAGAGCAGCTGGGACACCGACCGCGGGATATTCTCGAACCATGTTAAGCCGCTGATCGGTCGCCTGCTCGCGCGTGAGGTCACGAAAAACGACGTGGCTATGATGCAGCTGGACATCTCGAAGGGGAAAACCGCCCGGTCGGAGAAGACCGGCCACCGGCGCCGCTCCAACGTCAAGGGCGGCAAGCGTATCGCCTCCATGGCCGTCGTCGTGCTGGCGGCCTGCTACCAGTGGGGCATCGAAACCGGTCGGGTGACGCACAATCCGGCGCGCGGCGTGAAGGGCTTCAAGACCACGCGTCGCGAACGCTATCTCTCGGAGCGCGAGGTCGCCTGCTTCAGCGAAGCGATCGCCGACATCGAGCACGAGAAGCCGCAGATGGCGGTGATGGCGGACGCCGTGCGGCTGCTGATGCTCACGGGCTGCCGAAAGAGCGAGATCCTGACTCTGGAGTGGGCGTGGGTCGACTGGAACAAGAGCTGCCTGCGCCTCCCGGACTCCAAGACCGGGGCCAAGGTCGTGCCGCTCGCCGACGCCGCCGTCTCGATCCTGAAGCGAAGGTGGGCAGCGAACCGGCCCGAACCCGACATGCTCGGCCACAACTCCGGGGATCGTCCGGAGCCGAAGCGCCGCTCACCCTTCGTGCTCCCGGCCATGAAGGGCGAGGGATGCTACGTGGGCCTCGGCCATCACTGGGAAATGGTTCGTGTTCGCGCCGACCAGGTCTCGCGGAAGCGGGCCCGGGAGGCCGGTGATCACCCCGACGACGTTCCGCCGCTGACCGACGTCCGGCTGCACGATCTGCGGCACAGCTTCGCCAGCTTTGCCATCGCTGACGGAGCCTCGCTGTTCATGGTCGGCAAGGTGCTCGGCCACAAGCAGTCGCGCACAACGGAGATCTACGCCCACCTGAGCGACGATCCTATCAAACAGGTAGCGAACCGGACAGCAGACCGCCTGTCCCAGGCGATGAGATTTTAAGTCCGGCGCGCCCGTGTTATGTATCTGGTTTTATATCTCCGCTCAGCGAGCTACTGAAAGCGCTTCGCCTGAGTAAGCAGCACCCTCCGCAAGCCGCCTTGGACCTTTCGCTCGGAGATCACTTGAGCCAATCAAGAAATGATCAGAGCACGTCGCGCGATCCGGAAGTCCGGATGCAAGCGAAGCTCATACACGCGGTCTGAGACGATCCTACCGCGATACGAAGGCGGGGCAGTCACCGCCAAATCTCCTGGCGGCGGGTCCTTCTCATTCAAGATCGCCTTGAACCGTGAGCCGTCGATCGCCTTCTGCGTGATCAGCCGCTCCAGCGCGTCGAGGTGCAGGCGAGCATCCTTGTTCGACTTGTCAAACTCATGAACCTCGGGGGGCGGGCATACATCGATTTCGTAGACTTCGCAGGGATCCAGGCCTGACATAGCGACGGCGCCGGTTCGCTGATTGGTCAGGTGCCTTCGGATTCGGGTGCGGAGTCGCTGGCGCTGCGTCCACGGCTTGCCCTTCGGGTAGATGCGGCCGTGTCGCAGCAGGAACGACAGGAGTTGCTGGCGGGCTCTCATAGAGCTCCGACCGCGGCGAGCCGGGCCCGCACCAGGTCGCGCGTCGCTTCGTGAGCCGGGTCCGGCACCCAGACGCGGCTCAGTCGCCCGAGCGGTGCAGGATGGCGAGCTTCTGGGAGTCGCGGCGATCGGTCTTCACCCGCTCGCCCGGCCTCTTCGGGATCAGCGAGGGCGCGACTACCATGCAGCCGTGGCCGAGGTCGGAGAGCTGCCGGTAGATGAGGTAGCCGCAGCCGTAGCAGAACTCCAGCCGACTGCCGTCCTTGGCCAGCCGCCTGACCAGCTTGCCGACGTCCTTCGGCGTGCTGGGGATCTCGCCGAGGAACCGGACCACACTGCCGCGGCCCTCCTCAGCGATGCTGACCGCAATGCTGAGCTTATGAACGTCCAGACCGATGTAGAGCGTGCCCATGCCTTCCTCCAATGGTGTTGCATCGGATCAGGATGCGGCGCCTGACGGCCGACGGCTCAGCGTCGGCGGGGAGGACATTCGGCGGGGAGGACATACGGACTAAGCACGAGGCCTCTCGATCAAACGCCAAGCCGCGGCGGTGATCGCCGACAACATGGCCCAGGGCCGGCTCCGCGCACTGTGGATCTCCAAGAACGACAACCTGCTGGAGGACGCCCGTCGGGACTGGACGGCGATCGGCGGCGCGGCGTGCGAGATCACAGCGCAGAGCGCCTGGAAGCAGGCCGACGCCGTTCGAATGGACCGCAGCGTGCTCTTCACGACCTACGCCACACTTCGGCAGCCAGGCCGCGGCGACAAGCCCTCTCGCCTCGACCAGATCATCGCCTGGCTCGGCGATGACTTCGACGGGGTGATCGTCTTCGACGAAGGCCACGCCATGGCCAATGCCGCGGGAGGCGCCAAGGGCGCGCGCGCCGAAGAAGGCCTCGCTGCAAGGCATGGCCGGGCTCGCGCTGCAGAACCGGCTCCCGCAGGCGCGGGTGATGTACGTGAGCGCCACCGGCGCCCCACGCCGGAAAACCTCGCCTACGCCGCGCGGCTTCATCTGTGGGGCGGGCCTGAGGCGCCGTTCCCCACGCGCGACGCCTTCATGGAGGCGGTGGACAAGGGCGCTTTTGCAGGGCGGCTCCCGGCGTCTTCGGCTCATGGCCTGGACGCCGGGACCTGGCGCGCAGCTCCGGGAGACCTTGGCCGGACGAGGTCTGTTCGTCGGTTTGGCCGTGGCTGGCAGGCGAGGCGGCTCAGGGGTTGGCGGCTGTGTTCGGCGTCGGAGCCAGTCACGTCCTGGCGGCCCGCAGGAACGCCGCTCTCCATCACGATCCCTGCCCGGGGCCGGCCCGGGCCAAAAACGGACCTCGGAGGGCGAGGCACGGCCGTCCTGCGGACCCTCCGGCCTTCCGCGCTCACGCTTGTGCAGGCCGGCTTCCACACGTCCGCCGGCTTTCGTCCCGGCCCTGACGGCCCCGGTCTCTGGGGGACGTGATCGCGGCGATGCCGCGAGCCGGTCAGATGGGTCTGGCCGGTCGAGCCTCAAGGAGCCACCCCATGAACCTCGTCGTCCTCACCGGCCGCATTGGCGTCCAACCGGAGATCCGCACCCTCAATTCCGGCGACAAGGTCGCCAACTTCAGCCTCGCGACCGAGCAACGCTGGCGCGACCGGCAATCCGGAGAGAAGAGTTCGCGCACCCCCTGGCGCCGGGTGGTCACCTACGCGCCCGGCACGGTCAAGTTCCTGGAGGAGTACGTCGACAAGGGCGACCTGATCCAAGTGGTCGGCATGCTCCGCAACGAGAGCTGGCAAGACCCCCAGGGCGGCAAGCGCCAGGCCACCAAGATCGCCGTCACCGCGCGAACGCGGCTGGACGATCATTTCGGCGGGCGAAACAGCCGACCTTGGGACGTCGCCGTGGCCGCAGGCCACAGGCGAGGAAGCGGTGCTGATCCGGTTCAATGTGAGCCGTGCGGCCCGCGAAGCCGAGCTGGCGACCTCCTCCAGCCGGCGACGGTCGACGGTCTCCCGAGCCTGAGCGCCGCGAGCTGATCGCCGGCGCGGTCGGCGGGCGCCACGCCTGGCCACCGGCGGGCGGGCGCCATAGCGCGGCCGCTGGCGTTCTGCCCCGGTTCTCACCCTCCCATCGGGCCGCGAGGTTGACGGCGAGATGCGCGCCGTGTCGACAGCTTGGTCTCCGCGGGCTGGCGAGCGACGCCAGCCGGGTGGTCGCGTCCATCATGAAGCCACCTCGTGGATCAGGCCCGCCCGGCGGCCGAACGACGGGCGGGCTCGCCTTGCAGCGTCGAGGTCACGGTCAGGCGGTCGCCCAGACCTGGGAGGCGGGATCGAAAAGGGGCTGGGGCGCCAACACGTCAGTGGCCCGCCGCCGCTTCTTGTCCCGAAGCTTGCGTTTCACGCCCTCCGTGACGAAGGCCTGCACCTTCTCGAAGGCGTGGACCTCGATCTGGCGCACGCGCTCACGGCTGACCCCGAAGTCCTTCGCCAGTTCCTCCAGCAAGGCCGGAGGATCGCTCAAACGGCGGGCCGTGAATATCCGCTTCTCACGGTCATTGAGCGTCTGCATGGCCTGGGCGAGCAGATCCATGCGCAGCGCGCGCTCCTCTGCGTCGGCCACAGCCTCTTCCGGATCAATTGCGTATTCATCCTGCAGCACGTCCAGCCACTCCTGTTCGGAGTCTTCCGCCAGGGGCGTGTTCAGAGAGGCGTCGCGCGAAGCGAGGCGGCGGTCCATGTTGACCACTTCCTCCTCCTGGACGCCCAGACGCGCGGCGATCGCCTTCGCCTGCTCGGGCTTCAGGTCGCCGTCAGAGAGGGCGGAGATCCGCGCCTTGGCCCGGCGCAGGTTGAAGAACAGCTTCTTCTGCACGGCGCTGGTGCCGAGCTTCACCAGCGACCAAGACCGCAGGATGTACTCCTGGATCGCGGCCCGGATCCACCAGATGGCGTAGGTCGCCAGGCGGAAGCCCTTATCGGGGTCGAACTTCTTGACCGCGTGCATCAGGCCAAGATTGCCTTCGGAGATGACCTCTCCGAGCGGCAGGCCGTAGCCGCGGTAGCTCAGGGCGATCTTGGCGGATAGCCGAAGGTGGCTGGTGACGAGGCGGTGCGCGGCCTCCGGATCCTGGTGCTCCCGCCAGCGCTTGGCAAGCATGTACTCTTCGTCTTTGCCGAGCAGCGGGTACTTCCGGATCTCGGTCAGGTATCGGCGCAACCCACCGTCGGCAGAAGGAAAGGTCAACGCTACGGACACGGTTTTTCACTCCATCAGTAAGCCATGGACTGTGCACTTTATTGCTCGCACGTGGCGTCGCGCTTAACTGCCTAGCCGGCGATTGGTTGCGCCGATTGGGACAATTTTCCGCCGCGGCGCCGTCCAGGAATTGTCCGTGCGTTTCAAGGGGTTGAGGAGTCGACCGGGTCGAACGTCCGAGACGACATTGCGGCGGCCTCGCGCGCTTTCGGAGGTCGCTGATGCGGGCGATGCCTCCGTCCTGCCGCTCCAGGGCGCGCGACAGCCATGACTCCATCTTTCGGGCTATGGGATGAGGCCGGATGCCGCGCGACAGGCTGTCCGCCCAAGGGAACTGTAACCTCAATAGTCGCTTACGATCAGCGCGTGTGCGCAGCCGAGCTGCACCGTCGGCGACAATCAGGAGGTCCAGACATGACGATCCTTACCCGAGAGTCTCTGGAACGCGTGCTTGGCCCCCTCGACGAGGCGGCCGCGGCCGAGATTTCAGGGCTCGGCGCCAGCGAGGAGGAGCTGATGGAGGCCAGGTCATGGCTAACCAACGAGGAGGCGATGCGCGCCGCTGGCAAGCCCCTGCCGAGCGGCCGTGTCGCGCAGATCCTGGAGTGGCTCGAGCCCTCCGAGGACGAGCTGGGCGGCTAACTCCGCCGCCCGGCGCGCCTGTTCTCGCGGACGCAGGCTCCCCACGCTTCCTCATCTCGGAACCTCAGGCCCCGGGTTTGCGGGCTTCCGCTGCGCCGGCGCCCTGTCAGGCGCGGCGGCGCGCGGGGGACAGGCCGAGGCAGGGGCGTAGGCTGACCGGACGGGGCGTGCGCCAACGAAGCTCCAGCGCCCGCGCTGCAAGCCAGCAGGCGAGCGCCCATGCGGCGCCCAGGCTCCAGCCGGCCAGGACGTCGCTCGGCCAGTGCACGCCCAGGTACACGCGCGTCAGCCCTATCAACAGGGCGACGGAGATCGCCGCGGCCATAACATAGACCTTCACCCGCTTCCGTTGGGCGAAATGGGCGGAGAGAACCCCGATGGTCAGGAACACCACGGCCGAAAGCATCGCGTGGCCCGAGGGAAAGCTCGGGTTCATCACCTCGACCGCGCGCAGGGCCGCTTCGGGCCGCTCCCGGTCGAACAGCGCCTTGAGACCATTGCTCAAGGCGGTGCCGCCCGAGGCGGTGACGACGACCAGGAGCGCTTCGCGGGGGCGGCGCAACATTGTGAACAGGCCGGCCACGAAGGCGACGACTAGAACGAGGACGGAGGTGGAGCCGAGCGCTGTTATGTCCGCCGCCGTCATTTCGAGCCCCTTTGGGCCCAGCGGGTCGTTGCCGTCACCGGTGCGCAGCGCAACGACGACCTGGCGATCGACCGTTTCGGACTCGCCCTCGACCACCTCGTCGACGACCTCAAGGAACAGGAGGGCGCAGAGGGCGACAGCGAGAAGGGCGACCACGGCGCCGATCTCCCGGACCATGAGCTCCAACGAGCGTGCGAGGCCTTGCCGCACGGCTGTCGCCTCATGCGTCCAACGATTTGGGACGAGACGTTTCCAATCTTTCCTGTGCGGTCTGCTCAGTCCCATTCGAGATGCGTATCTGTTCGCGCCGAGGTCTAGATAGGTCGTCACCCGAGGCTGCAAGGGCAGGGGACGTCTTCCGCGGCCGAAAGCGCGACCTAAATCCGGTCGATCGGAGCGCAGCGGGGTGACGCCCGCGCTCGCATGGAACAAGACACAAGAGATCCAATGCGCCGGTTGCTCATGGTTCTGTCGATGGGGCCCAATCTGTTGATCTCCGCTGGCGCGACTTCCGCTGCCGCCGCTCCACAAGCGCCGAGCGCGGCCGCGACCAGCTCACCTCCCGCCACGGTCGCTAACTTGGTGGGGGAGGTCGACATTCCCTACACCCAGTTCACACTCGCGAACGGCTTGCGGGTCCTTGTGCACGAAGACCGCAAGGCTCCGGTCGTGGCGGTGTCGGTGTGGTACAACGTCGGCTCCAAGGACGAGCCGCCGGGACGGACGGGCTTCGCCCATCTCTTCGAGCACCTGATGTTCAACGGTTCGGAGAACGCGCCGGGCGACTATTTCGAGCCTTTGCGCGAGATCGGCGCGACCGACTGGGCGGCAGGGGGATCACGTCGGTCGAGCTCCAGCAGGTGATCAATGCCAACACGCGTCAGCTCGCCGGTCAGTTCGAGACTTCCGCGGCCGTCCTTGGCGCGCTGCTGAGCAACGCCCTCTACCGCCGCCCCGACGACTACTGGGAGAAGGTCGCGGACCGCTATCGCGGCATGACCACTTCAGCAGCTCGACGCCGCGGCCCGGGCGGCGATCGACCCGGCGCGGCTCGTGTGGGTGGTCGTCGGCGATGCTTCCACGATACGGGGCCAGCTCGAGGGGCTTGGACTGCCCCTTGAGCTTGTCCGGCCGAATTAAGCCTCGCTCTTAAGGCTCTGGGCTGAGGGCGTCGAGACGCTCTTGTGACGGCGCCGTAACGCCCTAGCTATGCGTGCGGCAACCGCAGAGGTGGAGGCGATCGATGTTGGAGCAAGGGGGCGGCGCGGCGCACGCGCATGGTCGTTTTCTTTTTCTCACGCAGCTCATGCGACCTCCTGTCGGCTTCAACCGCCCGGAGGACGTGGTGAAGGACCCCGCCCTGAGTTTGGAGGAGAAGCGCGAAATCCTGGCCTCCTGGGCCTCGGACGCCTTCGCCCCTCCCGATCATCCTGGGCTGCGCTGGCTTCCAGGCGCCGAAGATCCTGTGCCGCTCATGGAGATCAACGAAGCCCTGCGGCGCCTTGATGGGAATCGTCCGCTCGTCACCGGTCCCTAGTCGAAAAGAAGATGCGCGGGCCATCGGGAGCGGAGTGTCGGTTATGCCGCTTCCATCCTCAGCTCGCCCAGCCGACAGGTGGAGACGTTGGCCGGCGTCAGGGCCGTACGGGCAAGATCCGCAAGATGCTCATGATGAGTGAGAAACAGTACCTGGGTCTGCTTGGCCAATCGCGCGAAGTGGGGTTCGCGCCGCGCGCCGGCCAGCACCTTCGGCCCAAGATCCCAGATCAAGTCGGCGTAGTGGGCCTTCAGGGTGGGTGTCGTGAGCCCATCGGCGCGTAACCGCCAAGCGTTCAGCACGTCCGCGTCCACAGCCGCCAGAGGCGGGCTGTCCACGACCTCGCCATTCTCATAGGTGGCGCGGAAGCGGGGTCCGAAGTAGCCGCCCCCGGGGGCTGGGGTTGCGGGGGTGCGGCCGGATTTCGGCCGCCAGTCGATCTGCCTTCCATAGCTCTGGCTCACCTTCGGCTGCACCGGCTCGCAGCGCTTCAGCCACGTCAGTCAGGTCGACAGGACCGCCGGCGCGATCGAACCAGGCCAGCACCTCGTCAGGCGTGTCACTCGGGGCCGATGATGATGACATGGTCTATCTCGCGGGACTGACCGCCCGCGTAGAGACAGGCCGACGGCGACATGGGTGGGATCGGGCAGAGGTATATAGGTGCGCGCCTCGGCCGGTCCCAAGGCTAGAGACCTACGGCGTCGCCTCGCCCGACGTTCCTTTCCTCATGCCGCCGTGGCGAACTCTGGGAGCGTACATGACCCGTCGCTTACCGACGCCGGGGGACAGAGAAAGCGGCTCAGCCGCACGTAGTCGGGTGAGGTCACCTTGATCTCCGCCCAGGCGCCCTTGTCTGTGAGTGCTCGTGCGATGCGCCAAGCCGCGTCTTCCGCCATCGCGCCCGATCGGAAAACCAGCGGCGCCGCGAGCTGTTCAGACTGCACCATCCAACCCGCCCCCGTGGGGATGACCGAAATGGGATGAAGCACCGCTGTTCCTCCTCTCCTGCGCAAGCGTTGCCTTGGACGATTTAGGTCGCTTGGGTGGGCCCACAAGAGGCTGGCTGGAGACGCAGTTCGTGCTACGGCTGAGCCAAGCATGCGGAGGGACAGATTGAGATCAGACTGCTGCGCGACCCGGATCCCGCGCGGGCGCGCCGCCGCCGCCAGGCCGCTTGCGGCGCTCCAGCTGCTCAGGCAGGCGGACGAGCCGCAAGTGGTCGTGTCGCGGCATGCCGGCTTATTCAGTCCGAAGCCTTCAGGCGAGCCCTTCCGGATCGGCGGCGAACCTCATCGGCGATGGCGCGGCGGAGGTCCTGCTCGCGGACGGTCTTGCGCCGATGATGACAGCCGACTTGATCGCTTGGACGCAGACGCGCTCGATCTCCGCATAGGATATAGCCTTCGAGCTTGGCGGATTGGGCGAGCGGGTCGAAGTCGAGGGCCACGTTCTTGAACTTCAGCTTCAGGAACCGCTCGATCATCTGCCGGTCGGGCTTGTCGAACCAGATCACCTCGTCGAAGCGGCGCCAGATCGCCGGGTCGAGCGACTGGTCGAGGTTCGTCGCGGCGATCATGAAGCCCTCGGGACGAATGCGGTCGATGAACAGCAGCAGGCTGTTGACCACACGCCGCAGCTCATTGTGCTCGCTGGTGTCGTCGCGCGAGCGTGCGAGCGCGTCGAACTCGTCGAGGAACAGGACGCAGGGCTGTTTCCGAGCAAACTCGATGATCTTGCGGATGTTGGCCGCCGTCTCGCCAAGGTAGGACGAGATCAGCCGATCGATCTTGACCACGTAAAGGGGTAGCCCGAGCTCGGCCGCGAACACCTCCGCACAGAGGGTCTTGCCGCACCCGGGATCAACCATGCCCGCCTTTTAGGGGCGGATGGACGCGATACGGCGCCGGCGTCAGAAGCTGACGTGGGGGCGGCCCGCGGCTTGCGCGGCTGCGAGGAGCCGAAGGCTCGCCCCCTTCGTCCGGAGGCGGTCCCTAGCCGAAGCGATACCTTAGGCCCACGCTGACGGCTTGGGTGCGGAACTCGCCCTTGGCCTGCGTTGAGCCGGAGCCGAGCTTCAGGTCAGGCGCACCGACGTAACGGTAGGCCACCTCCCCGGTGAGCTTGTCGCTCAACCGGTAGCCGAGACCAGCCTTCAACTGATAGGCGAAGCCGGTGTCCCGGTCATGGTAAGGGCCGCCGTTGACCTTCACCCTGGCGACACCCAGGCCGGCGCCGACAAAGGGCTGCAGAG
>JBMOOD010000033.1:0-210921 GCA_049323595.1 Pseudomonadota bacterium | reverse complement strand
CCCGCAGCGCTCCTGGCTGCGGAGAGCTTCGCTCAGATTGCGCTCGGCTCATGACCTCTCCCGGCTGTCGTCAGGGGGTCAATTTTCCCTGTCGCCGGGGGGTCAGTTTTCCATGTCGCCTGACACGCCGGCGGCGGCGTTCGTTTTCACAGTCGCTTTTCTGCTCTCACGGCGCCTTGAGCGCGCAGCAGCCCGGTGCGGCAGACCCTGAGAATTCATTTTGCTTTGAATAGTTGAAAGTCGGCTTGCAGCCGAGCTTCGATCGCTTTTGCTTCGGCCGGGCTCAGGTCTACGACTTCACCCGGGAGGTGTCCGCACAGGCCGTACTCCACCGCAACGATCTGGCGGTGGAAGAAGCCGAGAGCGCGGAGCGGCCGCCCCGCCTCGTCGCTGACATCCCAATCGAGGGCTGCCCAATCAGCTCCTGGGTCTGGCTGATTGTTCTCGACATAGCCGCGGAAGTGGCTTTCCCACCACCCTCCTTCGTTGTCGTTGTCCTCGCGGGAACGCTTGGGGTCATCGACATGTCGTGTGTCCGCCTCGGCGATGCCGAAGGCTTGGCGCGAGACCCGCTCCGCCAGCGCTTTGGCCTCATCGTATTCGTCACACCACTGCCAGTTCTTGCCTCGGGCGGCCACGGCGCGCGCTAGCAGCGCCTCGATCTCCCGAACGCCAGGGAGATCCAGCAGGCGGATCAGCAGATGTCCTTCTTCTTCGTCCACGAGGGTGGTGCTCACTCCGGTGGCCACCGCGACAGCGAAGACAGGCGAAACTCAGAACGCGAGACCAGATCGGCCAAGTTAGGCTCCTTTGGTTCGAAATGCGCGAGAAAGGCAGGAATAAAGATAGAACGATTCCCGCTGATGGGCATGTTTGCGCTGAGCAGCGGCGCTTTCGGCGATCAACATCCCGGAAAGGGGCGCTCAACCCTGCTGGAAGAAAACTCTGTCTTCAGAGTTGATGTCTTGAGTGGCGGCATACGTGTGATGATGCTGCCTATTGCATCGGATCATGAGCGCATCCATCTGGTTGAGGGTTAGCTCAACGGAATGGAACAAGGCTTTCCGGTTCATCGTTGACACTTCGGCAAGGCACGGCCTATAGGCTGTCCTTGCAAAACAGGTCGTTCGCCCGTCACCCTTAATAAGTGCGGACCGAAAGGGACGCCACGGGCGGACGGCCGTTTTGCCGAATCCCGAAAAATGTTAGCTGTAGTGGGTGTTCAAGCCTCGATTCGCGATTTGCGTCGACGGCGGGTTCATCCAGAAGGTCCTCTGGGCCCGGCATCGTCGCTTTCCGACGGCGAAAGACATCCTGGATGAATGCGACCGGATAGTCGCCCATGAGGCCGTGAAGGACTGCGACCTCCTGCGCATCTATTACTACGACGCGCCAGCCGCCCAAGGTGTGCTGATCAATCCCATCGATGCATCTGAGCTGGACTTGCAAGCGAGCGATCGCACGCAGGCGGCAATGCGGCTGCAAAACGAACTGGCGAGCGCCCCCAACCTGGCGCTCCGCATGGGTGACGTCAGGATCGGGGGGTGGCAAGTCCGCGAGTCAGCGATGGACAAGTTGACCCGGGCTCCAAGGGCGCTGACGGCCAACGACCTCAAACCCAACCTGCGCCAGAAGGGCGTTGATATCCGGATCGGCCTCGACATCGCGCGACTGTCTCTCAACGACACCGTGAGGTCGCTCGTTGTTGTGACGGCCGACACAGACTTCGTGCCGGCGTTCAAGTTCGCTCGGCGTGAGGGGATCAAGGTTTACCTGGACTCCCTGGGAAAACGTGTCCTGCCGGCGTTGATCGAGCACAGCGACCTTCGTCTTTCCGAGATCCCGACGCACGATGAAGTGAAACGCGAACGGCAGCGTAGACGTCGCCAAAGGGTGCGTGAACGTCGCGAGACAAGCGCAACAGAGGCTGAATAGGACTCGAGATTGATCTGCGGTCACGTGCCGCAGGCTTCGCTTCCGTGGTCCAGCTGGTTGTTCTGTGTGCAGTCGTCTTGACTTCAAGCCGCCGCTAGGCCACCTCTGATGGTGGCGCTCGTCGCTTTTTTTCCACTCCGCACTCCCTGGCCAACTACGTGGCGCATGGGGCGCACGGAGTCTCCGGGCTCAAACCCGGAGAAGGAGGAAAAGGCGATATGCGTATTGCTTGTTCTTACCCGAGAGCGGTGAGCGTTTGCTCTTATATCCGCTATCGGTTCGGCCGTTGGGAGACTGTTGTCTCTCACTGCCGTAGTTATCCCGTTCGGTAGCACGGCGGGGACGTGAACTGCGACGAGCGCCACCCGAACTTAGGAATCATTTTCAGCTGTGTCTACAGCGCGTGTGCATTTTCCCGCGCTGCGTTGGTAAGCGCCACTACGCTGCTTCCTGTTCGATCGCGCCAGTGATGAGAGCCGATCTTTCGATCACATTGCCCGGCGGTGAGAAGTCATAGACGCTGCGGATCTGCCTTCCATCCCACACAAATCTGTAGTGCGCGGCCTGCTCGGTCGTCCCTACAACACGATTGTCGAAGACAGCCAGGCAGGTCGCGTCTGGACGCTCTGCGCACTTGAATAGCACCCCGCAGCCGTCGGCGTTGTAAACCTCCAGTCCGATACGGCGTCGATCTCTTTGCGAAGCGTCGCGCGGCAGACCCGTCAGGTCGGCGAACTCGCCGTTGATCCGCGTCACCAGCATTCGCATGTCGAGATTCGTCGGCGGCTCGTCCGTGCGGCTCAGGAAAATTTCGCGACGTCGGATGGCGATCGCCAACGCCGCTTCCACGCTGTCCGCGACCTCCATGACTCCGAAGGCCTTATCGAGGAATGTGCTGCCTTCGGGGTTCTTGTAGGCGAACGGCGCGTGATTCCAGTTCTGTAAGCGCGGGGAGCGGGCATCGACGCGGGGGGAACCCTCGACGAGCCACTCCCGCGCCAACAGGCGGGGATTGGTTCGATTCTCCGAATCAATCGCCGCGCGCGCGAGCTCGGGTGAGCCCAGGCGCTCGTAGATGTCGATTGGCGGAAAGCGGGACGGAATTAAACGCCGCCACTTCTGATCCACTGAGCGCGTGGGATAACGCAATCTACCCTCCGCGTTGCGCGTCTACATACGAACGGACTGCATAGATGTCGGTGAGTTTACCATCGAGCATCTTGTCCAACGCCGTACGTCCATCAAAGAATCGGTTCGGTCGCTTCAGCCATGTATCCGAGTTGACGGGCTCGGGAACGATGATCTGAAGCGACTTGTAGATCGATACGAGATGCGAAATTCGCTCTTCTGTATCTGGTGACATCTCCCCGCCGTCTTTCTTCCACTTGAAAAATGTGGAACGGGAGGGACTGCCCAGCAGAATTATTTGTTGATCTGTGGTGAGGCCCCAGAGTTCAGCGATCCTGAAAAACGCCCGCAGCCTCTCGCTGCTGCTGGGCTGTGACGAGGGCTGCTCGAGTGTGTCTGTGGCATGTGGCAAACGGCTCCTCCTGGTGTCTCAGAAAAAACTTGATCTGAGGTTTAGGTCCGATTATGCACTGTACGAAATCGGACCGATTTGGCTGTTGTAGTCCAATTCGACCTTTCGTCAATGCCGCCCGCCGACGGTCCGTGTCGGTTCGCGCGCCCTGGAGACCCTGATGGGAACGCTGAAAGACACCGAAAACCCCAGCGCCGGCGCGAAGTCGGCGGCCACCCTGCAGATCGAAGTGCAGGTCGAAGACCGTGGCCAGGTCGTGAACTTGGCGGTCACAGAAGACCAGGCGAACCGCGAAGGCGTCCGTGCCGCCCTGGGCCTGGATGACGACTACGAGCTGTTTGAACGCGACGCGGACGAAGCGATGGCCGCGCTCGCCGGCCGCAAGGCGGTTCGCCTGGTGGCGCATCGCAACAAGAAGATCACCGTCCAGGTGCGCTACGAACACTTGACGAAGGAGAAGGTGTTCGGGCCGGCGAAGACGGTCTTCAAGGTGCTGCAGTGGGCGGTCGGCAAACAGGGGTTCAAACTGGAGCCCCAGGCCGCGGCCCGCGCCAACCTGATCCTGCCGGGTGCGGAGAACCCCCTGCCCAAGGACGACGTCATCGGCAAGTACTCCCCGCAAGGGCAAGACACGCTGGTGCTCGATCTGACGCTGCGGGACTTCACCAATGGAGTGTTCTGAGCCCTCGGCGGCCGAGCAAACGCTCGCCGCCCAGCTGGAGTCCGTCCTGTTTCAGGCCGGGGTGGAGGAGGGCCGCTGGGCGGTCCTCCGAAACCAATTTCCCCACATTGAGGTGCGGGTCACCGGGTCTGATGCGGACGGCGCGTTCAAAACCAGCATGGAGTTTCAGCTCCTGTGCGACGATTTTCCCGCACAGGGACCTTACGTGCAGCTGTGGGATCACGCCCGCGGGGTCAGGCCACCGGCACCGACCGAGAGTACGCCAGGTGTCGTGGACGCTCTGAAGGACTGGAATGAGTCCGGGACGGGTTACGGCGGAATCTACCGCGGCTGGCAGCGTGGCGCCGCTAATCACAACAACTGGGCCGTTAGCCGGCCGGATCAGGCTTGGCGGCGCGACCGGCACATAACCTTCATCATGGAGCACCTCTATGCGCTCGTTTCTGAACACGCTGCTTGGTTGGCTGATCGGCAGTCGGCCACGGCTGCTGTGTGATACCGCCGTCTGGCGGGTAGGCGTGGGGGAGCTCGCTCGGCGCACCCTGGGTGGGCGGCGCGAAAGCGGCGCCTACCTGCTCGGGGTCGAGCTTCCCAACGGGGCAAAACGCATCCAGGAGTTCGTCTTTTACGACGACATCGATCCGCTGGCACTGGCCACTGGTGAGGTGACGATCCGCCAAGTCGCGCTGCCGCGCCTGTGGGAGCACTGCCGTTCTCGCGGCTACGGCGTTGTCGCTGACGTGCATGTTCATCCGGCAGGTTACGGCCAAAGTCCCTCGGACCGGGCCAACCCCGTCATGCCGCGTGCGGGTCACATCGCAATGATCCTGCCGAACTTCGCGCGGGGCGCTCCGGCTCCAGGGAACATCGGCATCTACGAGTACCACGGCGACGGCGCCTGGACCGATCACTCCGCGGCTGGGTCGAAGTTCGTGAAACTGGAGAAGACGTCATGACCGACCACATTCGCCGCTCGCGCATCACCAAGGCGCTCACCGACGCCAGCTTGGTGTCCTCGTTCCCCGAGGCGGAGGCTCGGCTTGACGCAGTCAGCATCTGCGTTGTCGTCGCGGGGGACCAGAGCCGTACAGCGGCCGGCCAAGCGGCGACGCTGACCGTGCTGGCGACTGCCTTCAAGTGCTTCGGCCGCGTGAACCTGGTCCTCGGAGAGGACGCCGATCTCCTCGTGCCGCAGCTCATGGGCCGTACGCTGCTTGGGGCCGCAGCCTATCTAGGCGCCACAACGGTCACTGCACCGCCGGACGACACCACGCACGCGATCTACGTCGGGCGCGGCCCGGAGCTTGAGGCCTGGGGCGTGAGTTGCTGGTGGGATGGTTGGCTGTCGGGTCTGCGTCCGGAAGGCGACCATACTACTGGGGACGGTCGACTTGCGCTCGCCGGTGTCTTCGCAGGCGCGCTCGCGGTGCGCGATGTGTTCGCAAACATCCGCGGTAAGCAAGGATACCGCCTTGAGCCGTTGACGATCTCCCTTTGGGCGCCCTGGAGTGTCGACGCCCCCCTACAAGGTCCCGCAGCCTTCGACGTGCCGAATTCCTTCTGGATTCTCGGCCTTGGGCATCTAGGCCAAGCCTTCATCTGGAATCTGGGATTCCTGCCGTTCAAGGGGCCTCGTAGGGTGATCTTGCAGGACAACCAGCGGATCGGGCCGGAGAACGAGCCCACGAGCTTGCTGGTCACGAGCAAGGACATCGGGTGGAAGAAGGCGCGCATCGGAGAGCGCTGGCTGGAAGCGCTGGGATGGGATGTTGATATCGTCGAGCGCAGGAACTTCGGCGACGTGCAGGTGCAGGACAGTGACCCCCAGATGCTGATCGCGGGATTGGACAGTCTGCCTGCCCGCCGCGCCGTCGCCGGCGCCGGCTTCCCCTACATGATCGACGCCGGCATTGGACACGGTCCTGTCGACTTCGAGGGTCTCCAGGTCCGAGTCATCCCCGCCGGCGCGAACCTGGACGGCCTTTGGACCAAGCCCGTCGCGGATGATCGTCGGGCCAAAAATCTCGCCACCGAGCCCTATGAGGCGCTTGCTCAAACATCGGGTGCGTGCGGCGTGGTGCCCCTTGCCGACGCCTCTGTGTCGGTGCCGTTCGTCGGTGCGGCTACTGGCGCTCTGGTGCTGGCACAAGCAATACGACTAGCAAGCCTGAAGCCCGCTGCGGCCGTCCTGCAGATGGACCTGAACGCGCCCCACATGATGATGGACGGAGGGCAAGTTCCCAAGCCGGAAGCCAACTTCGGTAGCGAGCGAATTCTCCTCTGAGCCTTCGGAGGTGCGGCGCACCCGCACGAGCCGCACCTCCGCGTTGGTCACTCGCACTGCCGGCTTAGGCTGCGGTGAGAAACCGGATCACGGGGTCTGCGTATGCGAATGGCGAGCGGCCGTAGCGCCGCTCACCGAACGCCCAGGATTTCCACACACCGGCATCGGCGCAGTGAGCCACGAAAAGCCAGGGCCAGCCACGCATGAGGCGGGCGGAGAGAGCCGAGATGCGGTGACGGTCGGCCGTCACCATGAACTCCAGCTGTTTCTCGGAGGGCGGCGCCGGGTCGCCCCCCCAGTGCCGGGCGATCTCATCTCGAAGGCCCTGGGACCGCTCACCCGCCCCAACAACGGTCATGACCTGTCGTACTACCCCGAAGAACGACAAGGGGTGCAGCGCCTCAAGTTGGGTCCAGGCCCGGGCATCGGCCGACAAGAGTTCAGCGAGGCGGTGCTCGAACTGTAGCGCCTGTGAATCCGCAGGCTCGACCGGGCATTCGCGGCGATCTGCTTGGCAGACGTCACAGAGCGGATCCTGGCCACGATGCGGCGATGCCGGTCGCCGGCAGTCATGGCAGCGATCAGCCAGGACCACACCATGGCGCGGACAGGTGCTGGCCAGCGCAAGGCGCCAGCGGCGGCGATAGTAGGGCTCCTCGTCGGCGCTGAGGCACATGGGACACCACTGCAGACCGGGACGCCGGCGCGTGCGGTGATAGATGCCGACCGGCAGGATCCAGTCGGTGTGTGCTGTTCGCCCCCGAAGATCCTCGAATAGGACGCCCGTGAACGGCCGCAGCGTCGTGACTTCGACGTCCGCCGCCGCAATACCTGTACGTTCCGCCATCACCGTTGCGAGGACGGCCGGCGCCGACGCGTCGATGTCGCGGTTCCAAATCTGCAGGCCAGGCCATACGGCGTGGCAGAAGCTATGAACCTTGGGCGTGTGCGCGAGCGCGATCCGGCGCAGCCACGAAGAGAGCAGTTCGTCCGGCTGAGGACGCGGTCTGATCGGCCAGAGCTGGAATTGGCTCAACCCAACACCTGGCGGCCCGCCTTCAGCGCAGCCTGGGATTCGGCGAGGCGACGGGAGGGACGGATCCACCCAAGGGACTTGAGGGTCTTCAGCGTGATGCGTTCCTCCTTGGTCTTGATGGCGGTGACCGCGGCGCGGCGCGCGATCCGGACGATGTCACCGGTCAGGCCCTCGCTCTCCGCGAGAATCCAACGCATGAGCGGCTCTTCGGACAGATCGGAAGCGTGCTGCAGGGGCAAGGTGGCTTCGATGCTGTTCAGGAAGCCGGCCGTCGCATCAGCGAATTGCCAGTGGTTCAACGCAATCGGGTCGAAACGGCGGGCCATCTGAGGATCGAGCTGGACGGCGCGAAGCGCAGTGTCGATTCCCGAGGCGACGATTGTAATGCCCAGGTCATTGCCGAGCAGCTTGAGCACGCTCAGCATTTCGAGCTGGCGATCCTTGGGGCCTGCAAGGACGTGATGCACCTCGTCCACAATCAGCAGCTTGACGCCGATCCTCCGGAGCAATCGCAAAGCCAGAGGATAGAGCACCTCGGCGCTCGCGCTGGCGCTGTACGGTGCGTTCGTCCGCTCGAAGATGCGGCCCAGGAAGCCCTTGGCCGAGGCCGTGATCGAACAACTGATGTAGAGTACGGGGACATTAGCAGCGGTCAGCTTACCGTCCTCCGGACAGCCGTGAATTGCTGCGAACCGCTTCAGGATCTTGCTCTTACCCATTCCGCTATCGCCCACCACCAGCAGATGGGTGTCCCCCTCCGTTGGGTAGTCCTCCAGGGCCTCGTCGCACAGTGTATGGATGGTGGCGGCGGTAGCGTGGAGGATGAAGGGCTTGCGCCGGATTTGACGAAGCCGAGCGGTGTCGTCCGCCTCCAGGGCCGCTCGAGCCCCCGCCGTCAGCTTGCGGCCGTCAAATGAGGGTTTCATCATCCACCATGAAGAAGATGTCGCGGTTGTAGGGCTTGGCTGGTGGCGCGGGTGCGTGGGGCCTCGAAGTTACGTCGCCGAGAATCTCGCGCGTCACCTCGGCACCCTTTGCCCGCCGCTCCGCATTCAATCGGCGCCGGTGGGCGGCAGTCTTGTTGCGGGCATCTTTTTCGAGGTCGCGCTGGCGCTGAACCGACGCGTCGATCGAGGCGACGTCAGTGGAGTCGCCAGCCGCTCGGCGTTTGCGCCGCTCCTGCTGCCACTCCCAAAGCGCCACGTTTTCGGTCGTGATCTCGTTGGTGCGAAGCTCGTAGTAGAGGCCGTCCTCCGGTCTCCGGAACCAGGCGCGCGTGAGGTCATAGGGGTTGCGACGGATCACAAAGCGGCGCTTGTCCCCGGCGTCGAGGTACGGCTGTAGGACGTCGCCCCAGTACGGCACGTCCCAAAGGACGCCATACCGCTGGACGGTCCGATATTCGATCGGCGCAAAATCGAGGAAGAGCTTCAGCTTGTCTGCGATTTTCTCTGGCTCGCCGCGGCCAGGGCGCCTTTCGGTGCCGTAGATGCCCCTTGCCCACGCATAGTCGGGGCGCTGGCCGTCGTTACCGCTATGTTTCTTGCGATGATATTGCTCGCAAATTGCCTCAATCATCCAGAGCTCGAGCTCGGGCAAGCTCATCTCGGCGGTCTCGTTAGGATTGCGCGTTCGCTCCTTGCCGAACCCACGCGCGTGGGCGGTCGAACCTTTGAGCAGCTTCATCTCACCCATGGCGGTCCCGATGAAGCGTTCGATCATCCCTCCGAAATGCGGCATGCCGGGCGGGCGGGTCTCAGGCTTGGGGATTTGCCACTCCCGACAGCCGAAGATGACGGCTTCGGAGCTGAACTCGTTCGCGTTGTCGACATAGATCGCTTCGGGCTTGCCGTGCATAGGCCAGCTCGCGGATGAGCCCAGGCGCTTCAGCCATTCCTCCTTGGGCGTCATGATCCGCGTGATCAGAAGGGCGACCGTTGCCGCGTTCGGGTATTCCCAGGAAAGCACGAAGGCCAGTACGGCCCGCGTGTGTTCATCGAGGGCGACGGTGATCCAGGGTCGGCCGATGTGGCTGCGGTCGTGGACGCCCGTGCAAACCACATCGACGAGAGTGTGGTCGATCTGAATGCGTTGCAGCGGAAAGTCGGTCTTTGGCGTAGCACCCACCAGGGCGTTGTGGTGCTCCCGGGCAATTTTCTTACCGTACTTGCGCTCCTTGCGTTGGCGGATCGGCACACCAATGAAGCGGCTTCGGAGCGTGTTGTGCGCTGGCTCGGGTAGGTTTCGCGCGCGAGCGCGCCTGCGGATTTCCGCGAAGGCGTGGTTGTCTGGCGCATTGGGCTTGTCCCGATCGAACTCCTCCCGAACCTCGACGATTAGCGCCTCCACCTCCGGGTGAAGGCGAACGGCGCCACGGCCGCCGTTGCTGCCTTGAGGGAGTAGGCATGTGAGAGTCTTGAGTTCGCGGTATTTGCGGCGATAGCGGTTGAACTGCGACTTCGAGGCGCCGAACTCGTCAGCCGCCGCGCGCACAGTAGCGCCGTCGAAGCGGCCCCCAGCTTCCAGATCCTCGATGATCTTGCATCGCCGTTCTGCCTCCCTTGTCCTTTCCTCATCGAGGAAGCGGATGTCGAGCGGAGCGCCTGGCCCGGGATGGGCTATCTTGGATTCGTAGTCGCTTCTGCGCTGCAAGGGCTGACCCTATGAACTGGACAACCGGGTTCGCGCCCAGGCCGGTCAGCCGAGCGCCGTTCTCCGATCACACCGCCAGTTACAGCAATAGAATTAAAGTGTTGTTGGACCCCGGACTCGCTGTCACCGGGGCGATGCTTGCTGGGCCACCACCTGTGCGCTAGGCATTCCCCATATCCGCCCCTGGACGTCGATGGAGGAGCCGGACTGCCAGCGTCTGGATGTCAGCCCGAAGTAAGCGGCCACGTCGCGGGACGCCGGAAGCGTGCCGGACCGTCGATGGCGGCGGCGAAGCTCAGCGCGCAGACCGGGCCCACGCCCGGCAGTTAAAGCTGCCCTTCTGTGGAGTAGATCTCCGCCTCACCAAGTGGACGTGCTGCTCTACGCCCCCCTTTAAACGATGGGGACGGCTGTCGCCTGCTGGTATTGGTCTACGAGCGATCGAAGCGACGCACTATCAGGCGACCGAGCATGATGGAGAACTGCATCCATGGCGTACGCCGCTAAAATCGGCATATGTCTAGCATGTCTGTGGCCATTGTTGCCGAAGAGCATGAGGCCCTCCATGATCGAAATTGCAAATATTGACAAGGTATCCATCGCCTCGTCGCTGAGCTCGGGATTGAGGCGGGCTAGCATCCGGCGCACGCGCGCTTCACCATGAGCATAGTATTGGTCAAGGTGGGCCCTGACTTCCGAGTCGTTGTTCGCCATTGACCAAATTTCTACGTAGATGCGCGCGACGCGGCTCTCTTCGTTGAACTTCATCCAACCGCTCAGATATTTAACGAGCCCATCGTTCGGATAGTCGGCTGCCCATCGTTCGAGCTCGTCCATCGGGGCCGCCAAATCGGCAACGATGGAATCGAGCATCGCCTTGATCAATTGCTGCTTGGCAGGAAAATAGTACGAGACGTTGCCGATCGGCAGGCCACACTCTTGAGCAACCCTGCGCAAGCTGAGAGCGGCGTGATCTTGCTCGGCAAGTACCCGCTCAGCTGCACGGATGATATTGGAGATCGTGGCGCGGCCGCTCGTGTATCGCGTCTTAGTAATTCTACGCTCGACCATGTGGCACCCTCGAATTTCCATATCCACGGTCCATGAGACAGTATTCTGATAGAGTAGAAGCAGAGAATCTGCGGATAGACGAGAAGACTCGTCTCCAGTGACTTTCCGGCGGCAGGGCGGCTGACCGCAGGCGGAGACCGCATCACCACGTCGGCCCGTGAGCGAGCGCAACACGATCTTCGGTGACCCTGTCAAAGGCCGGATTTAAAGCCGGCCGGAAAGTGAGGGGAAGGGCGAAGTGTCGCAGCCGACGATGGGGTTGCGAGAATTTGGACATCCGTCTAACTTTCGCGCGGCAATTAGCTGCAGCGTAAGCGAAGCCGTGTGTGCGGCAGCAGCGCAGCGGCAAAGAGGGGGCAAACTATGAAGAGGCATTCTCGCAACCTGGCGCTTGGCACGGCTGCAGCCGTGGCCATGGCCGCGGCGTCGCAAGCGGCGCACGCGCAGAGTGCAAGCCTCGGAGGCGGTCTGCCGGACGACACGGCGATCGAAGAGGTTGTCGTCACAGCTCAGAAGCGCGCTGAAAGCCTCCAAGACGTGCCGGCCGCGATCTCCGCGCTTACAGGGGAGAGCCTCGACGAGCGAGGGATCACGAAGGCTAACGACCTGCAGTTCCTGGTGCCCAGTATGCAGTCAGGCAAGATGCTGGGCGATACAGCGATCGCGATCCGCGGCGTGGGGCTCAACGTCGGCTCCCCGGGTGTCGCCATCCACGTTGACGGGGTCTACCAGCCGCGTCCGTCGATGGGCGATTTGACCCAGATCGACCTCGCCCGCGTGGAGGTGCTTCGCGGCCCTCAGGGTACGCTTTACGGCCGAAACGCGAACGGCGGCGTGGTCAATTTCATCACACAAGCTCCGACAAGTGAGCGCGAAGGATACCTGCTCGGCAGCTATGCATCCTTTGACGAGAGCCGGCTTCAAGGGTTGATCAATCTACCGCTTTCAGATCGTTTTCAGGCTCGCCTAGTCGTGGATCACTGGAATCGTGGCGAGGGTTTCGTCAAGAATGTCGTCCCTGGGAACCCGGATCTCGAAAGGGGTCGAGCGACGTCGGGGCGTCTGCGTCTTGCCGCGCAAATCACCGACACGTTCAAGGCCGATCTCAGCCTTACTGGGCACACCGCATCGGGCCCGACCGGGTACTATACACTCACCAGCGCTCCCTCCGCCGCATCTGTCGCGGAGAACCCTTTCCTCGCGGGCGTGCTCGTACCGACCGGCCCGCGCGAGACGGCCGCGAACGGGCCGGTCAACACGGACAGGGATTTCGGCCAGGCGACGGCCACGTTGACGTGGGATCTTGGCGCCGCCCAGTTGAAATCGATTACCGCCTATTCGGTGCTAAAGGATCACGTCCTGAACGATGAGGACTCGCTAGATATCGACGCCTTCCCAGCGGAAGGACGGTCGCGGGCGCGAACGTTCTCCCAGGAACTCAACGCGTCTGCGACCATTGGGCATGTCGAAGGCGTGGTCGGCGCCTTCTACATGCGCGACACTAATAGCTCCTTCTATGGCTATGTTTTCCCGTTAGGCATTAACGGCTTGCCGGTCCCGGGGAGCCAGCTGACGTTTGAGGCGCGCCCCTCAACTGCGAAGACCTTGGCCGTTTTTACCGACATCACGGCGCGTGTCTCGGACCGCTTGCGGATACTCGGAGGCATCCGGTTCTCCCGAGACGACATCACCTTAGTCCAGAGGAATAGTTACTCGTGGGGGCCAACCGCGCTGGAGAGCCTATGCTCAGTCACCGCCTCCACGAAGTTCGACTCGACGACTCCGCGACTGGGCGTGCAATACGACGTGTCGGACGATAGCAACCTTTATGCGACCTATTCTAAAGGATTTAAGGCCGGTGGGTTTAGCGGTAGCGGCTGCGACCAGGCGTATAATCCTGAGAAGCTGACATCCTACGAGTTTGGGTGGAAGAACCGACTTGCTGGCGGCTCCGCCATGCTAAACGTCACGGCGTTCTACTACGATTACACAGACCTGCAGCTGTCGCAGACCATCGGGTTGGCGTCCTTCATCGCGAACGCCGCTAAGGCCGAGGTCAAGGGTATCGAGGTCGAGGCCCTCTGGCGGCCTCTCCGTGGGCTGACGCTGAACGGCAACGCCTCATTTCTCGATGCCCGGTTCAATGAATTCGTCAATACTGATTCCGTGAACCTGCCTGCCGGTGTCCAGTCAGTTGATGGCAACTACCTGAACAACGCGCCACGCTTTTCGACGAACCTCGGCGCGTCTTACGAAACGGACCCGGTCCTGTTCGATGGGCCTCTCACCCTTCGCGTCGACGTGAGTTATCGTACCCGAGTCTACTTCCGCGAGTTCAATGCTCGCGAGGACTCGCAGGGCCCGTACACCATAGTGAATGCCTCTGTGACTTGGCGATCGCCCGACGAGAACTATAGCGTCCGAGTCTTCGGTACAAACCTGACCGGGCAGGAATACTACGCCGCGATGAACGCCTCATCCAACTTCGGCGCACGGTATGCAAGCTGGGGCATGCCGCGTCAGGTCGGAATCGAAGTGCGTCGGGACTTCTAAGTCATGAACCGGCGACAAATTTTACTTGGTGCTGCTGCGGCGGCCGGCTCAATCCCGGGCTCAGCCGATGCGTCGATAAAGGGATCGGCTATGCCTCTGTGGAAATGGAGTGCGACAGATCTTGCCGAGGCAATACGGGCCCGGAAAATCACGAGCCGCGAGGCGACCGCGAGTGCGTTGCAGCGGGTGGCGTCGGTCAATGGTCGATTGAACGCAATCGTCGAGCATCTGGACGAGGAGGCGCTCGCCGCCGCTGACAATGCGGACCGTGCAGTTCGCAACGGCGAACCGCTTGGCCTGCTGCACGGGGTGCCGGTCACAACCAAGATCAACGTGGACTACAAGGGCCATGCGACGACCGATGGCGCAATCGCGCTCAAGGACAACATCGCACTAGAAGACAGTTCCCCGGTTCGGAACCTCCGGCGCGCGGGTGCCGTAATCATTGGACGGACAAACGTTCCGACGTTCTCGTCGCGCTGGTTCACAGAGAACGACCTGTACGGTCGCACGTTCAATCCATGGAGCCGCGCCATCACGCCCGGCGGTTCCAGCGGAGGCGCCTCGAGCGCAGTTGCGTCGGGGATGGGGGCGCTGGCGCATGGCAACGACATCGCGGGTTCCGTGCGGTATCCTGCGTACGCCTGCGGCGTCACCTCTATCCGGCCCTCCATGGGGCGTGTGCCGGCGCGGACCTCGACAGGCAAATCCCTGGCCCAGTCGCTATTCCTCGTGGAGGGTGTTCTTGGACGGACCGTCGCCGACATCAAGCTCGGGTTCGCGGCGCTCGCGGCGGACGACCCCGGTGACCCTTGGTGGACGCCAGCGCCCCTTGAGTTCCCCGGCGCGGGCAGGCCGACACGCGTAGCCCTATATGCCGGGGGCAAGACCTATCGGCCCGACGCCTCAGTTGGAGCTAGTCTGGATCGTGCCGCCAAGGCTCTGCGAGACGCCGGCTATATGGTCGATGAGGTCGATCTCCCGCATTTCGAAGAGGCGGCGAATCTTTGGTACGAGCTTGCCATAAATGAGGATCGCCAGCCGGCTGGTGCGAGCCGAGACGTGGGTGGGGACAGGCGTCTCAATCGCATGATGGACTCCGTAGACAAGATCACCCCCGTACTGGATCGTCACGGATTCGCCACCGCCATAGCGAGACGGAACGCGATATGCGCCGAATGGGACCTCTTCTTCCAACACTACCCTCTGGTCCTACTGCCAAATTCATGGGTCGCGCCTTTCGAGTGGGAGCATGACCAGGTCGGCCCGGAGGGGATGCGAGAGGTCCTCCGCGAGCAGTCGCCCCAACTGGTAACACCTCTCCTTGGAGTTCCAGGCCTCTCAGTTCCAACCGGCCTGGTGAGTGGAATTCCGAGCGGCGTTCAGCTGCTTGCCCGCCGATTCCGAGAGGACCGCTGCTTTGTGGCAGCAAGCATCATCGAGCGTGCGCATCCTATGCCGACGCCGGTGGATCCTGTGTGAACATGAGGCCGCAGTCTGCATCACCTCCGGCTATGCGGTTAGCGGAGCGACTCCGCGCCCGACGGGCAAGCTCGGCTGCAGCTTGCACATGGCCTCCGATCGAGGCGCGCCCCAGTTCGCGACGCGGCGCGGACCCGCCAGGGCGCTCGCTTCGATACGATGACGACACTGAACGCCGAAAAGCAGCCAGGCGGCGATGCCTGTTTTCTCGACGGCGCCATCTACGACAGCCAAGCCAATTACGGGACATCGGTCGCGGACCCGTCTCGGGATTTCGAAGGGCGGCAGATGTACGCCGTTTCGAAGAATGGGGCAGGGGATGATCTGGTGTCCGAGGTCGCGCCCTCCGACGGACCTGACAGCGAAGGCGCGCTCGGCGTCTGGTATCTGACCAAGCTGGCCGACAAGCTCCGCATCGCAAGAGCGTTGGAATTACTGCTACAAGAATCCCGACGTCGCCATCGACCGGGCGGTGAGCCTCGAAAAGGTCAGCCAATGACGCTGCGGCTCGGCCGGGCTAGCATGAATTCCGCGAGGGCAGATGACGAAGCGCGTGAAGGTTTATCCGTTTAAGAAGTGGAGCCAGACACACGGCAACTACGTCGTTTCCGCACAACTTGCGACGCGCGAGGCGATCGAAGCGACGCAGGGCCTGGTCCTCATCCCGGAGGGCGCGCTGGAAGTCGACGTCTCGCTGCTCGACGGCAACGGCATAACCCGCCGACCATTGGAACAGCCCGATGGCGACTAGGGCCCGATCGGCCGACCGGCACTAGAGTATCCACGAGCACGAGGTCCCATGCGCCGTACGGCCAAGGCCGGAGCGGAACACATCTCACCGCCGCCGAGGACGCCGAAATCGGTCGTGAGGCCATCCGCAAAGGCGACTTCTTCGCTCACGAGAAGGTCGCGCAACTCATCGGCTTGTCTCCCGGCTATGTGCCGAAGTCCAATAGGTAGCTGCGGCCGGGAGTTCCCTAGCCACCGACGGCTACCCCCGCGCCGAACGGCTCGACCGCACGCCAGGTATCTTGGGGCCGCCTGAGATAGTCACCTCCTGCCGGAGGCAAAGGTCACCCACGTCATCGATGAGATTGGCAGTCCGCGATCACACTGAAGCTCCCCGAGGGCCATCATGCGATATATCGCTGCCAAGGTCCTGTGCGAGCTGAACCCTCTCCCGGTGACGGATGCGACAAGCTCTCGAATCCGCGCCGACTCTAGCGACCGCATTTTCGTCCTGATCAGTTCGATCAGATCGGCGTCGTGGGGGCGGTCCAAGTAGGGTGACAGTAGCTGCGCGTTCGTGAGCCAGCCGGAGTTCATTTGGAGGTCGGTGACCACTTTGAAGATCGTCGCCGGCTGCTTCCATGCCCAGACCCTCGCGGCCGCATAAGCCGCTCGCATGTCCCGTCTCGAGCGCCACAGATCTTCCAGCCGTTTCACTTCAACGACAACCCGCGTGAATGGCACGTCGGCCGAGGCTTGCAGATCAACCACGAAGTCGGGGGTGTACCGGCGCTCTGTCATGCGCGCGTGATCGAGATAGCGGATCTGCAATTGCTGCGCCCGCACCTTGCGAATGCGGGGTTCGATTCTGCACGAGACGAGAAAGTCACGCTCGAAGCTCGACTCGAACCCAACCGGCGCACCGTCGAACGGCACACGTAGCGTCCCGCGCGTCGCGCTCAGAGCTCGCGGCGTCGGGGCTGTGGAAAGCCAGTCCTCCCGCACATCCGAAACTAGACGCATTGCCTGTTGCGTTTTGCGATCCAGGCTCGCTGGCTGTTGAGCCGGGCTCATCGGCTGTTGTCCTCCTGGCGTGCAATCGGCCCCCGGAGGGTCATCGCCTTTTGCACTTTCACAGGCGGCCTGAAGGCCAAGCCTGGCGAGGTGAGCCTGGCGCATAATGGAGTCCTGTTCCTGGACGAGCTGCCCGAGTTCGGAACCCAGGCCCTGGACAGCCTGCGTCAACCCCTCGAAACGGGCGAGGTGGTGGTGGCCCGGGCCAACGCCCACGTCCGCTACCCCGCACGGTTCCAGCTCGTGGCGGCCATGAACCCGTGCCGCTGCGGCCATGGCGGTCCGGGTCGCGGGGCCTGCGGGCGGGCCCCCCGGTGCCAGACCGACTACCAGGGGCGCATCTCGGGCCCGCTGATGGACCGCATCGACCTGCAGGTGGAGGTTCCGCCCGTCACCGCCGCCGACCTGGCGCTGCCGCCTCCCGCCGAGGGCACGGCGGAGGCGGCGGCCCGCGTGCTGGCCGCGCGCGAGTTGCAGGCGGAACGCGCGGCGACCGCTGGCTCGGGCGGGGCGCCGCTCAACGCCCAGGCCGAGGGCGACTGGCTGGAGCGGATCGCCGACCTCGATCCGCCGGCCCGCGCCCTGCTGGCCAAGGCGGCTGAAGCGGGCGGCCTGTCGGCCAGGGGCTGGACGCGGACCCTCAGGCTGGCCCGTACGATCGCCGATCTGGAAAGCTCGGTCCCAGTCCGCCGCGTGCACGTGGCCGAGGCGTTGATCTACCGCCGCGTGGCGCCAGGAACGGTGCTGGGCGCCTCGCCGATCTCGGCGTAGCGACGCGGCGCCGTCCACGCGCCGTAGCCGATGGCGACCAGGATCAGATAGCTCCAGATTCGCGTGGCGGTCAGGTAGGCCCAGCCGCTCACGCCAGCGTCAAGCGCGTGAGCTCCGTGGGTGAGCAGGGAGAGCAGCTCGAATCCGGCGGCGAACAACGGCCAGAACCTCGGGCTGCGCAACGCGATCCAGAGAAAGACCGCGAACAGACCCGCGTCGACGACCAGGACCGCCCATTGGGTCTCCTCGCTCCGCGCTCGGAACACAACCATGGACAGCGCCCAGTTGGCCAGCACCGCGGCGGCAGCCAGCCTCTCCTCGTCGCGACCGCGCCACACCGCCAGCGCGCAAACCACCGACAAGGCGGTTGGCCAGACCCAGATTGGCAGCTGGTAGGACGACAAACTTGCGGCCCCCGGACGATCGGAGGCCGCACTGTGTCAGAGACGACTGGCGTTCGGAACCACTAGGAGGCGACGCGAAGGCTCCGCATCCGGACGCGGCCGATGTCCACGCCGGTGGGCGGCGGCTTGTCGCCCTCGTCACCGCCCATCCGCACGGCGCCGAGGCCGATCTGGGTCTGCACGATGCCCAGCTCTTTGTGGGTCTCGACGATGGCGCGGCGGGCTTCGGCGAGCGCCATGATGGCCTGGCTGGCGCGCTCGACGGCGTCCTGGCCGATCAGGGCCGAGGCGCCGGCCTGCTTGCGCAGCATCGGCATGACGCCAGTCAGATGCGCAGTCTTTGCGAGGGCCGCGTCGATGGCGGCCTCGGCGTCGAACAGGGCTCCGGCGACCTGTTCGGCCACCATGCGGCGTTCCTTGAGCATGAGTCTTCTCCACACGCGACGTGCAGACACGACGCGCCGACAGTTTCAGATAACGGGGTTTCCTGGCCGTTCAGGCCTTTAGTAAATTCGCCGCCAGGTCGTTCAGCGCGTGGAGCCCCGCCAGCATCCCCCCGAACGCAAGGGCGGTGATGATGGCGATCCCGACGATCGCGCCCAGGCGGACGAGGGGGCTTAGTCGATTGACGCGCCCCCCTGTTCCGGCCCGCCCTTGAAGTTCTCGTCCAGGAGAACCCAGGTCAGGCACAGGATCTCGCGAAGCACCATCTCGGCCGGCTTGAAGGGCGCCAGCTTCCGCGTAGCCGACACCAGGTGCCGCGCCATGTCGGCCTGCGCCGGCGTGGCCGCCAAATCGACCAGCTGCCGCTCGAGCTGCGTCCAGGAGAAGCCCGGGAGAAGCTCCTCCCGCCTCGCCAGCGCCGGCCAGCGGGCCTCGAAGTCGTCGATCTCCCGCTTCAGGCGCAGGGCCCTGCCAATCACCGCCCGGTTCTCGAAGTTCGGCCACTCGCCCATCAGATGCTCCCTCGCTTTCGAGGGCATCGGGCCAGGATCGCGGCGGCTTGTCTGTCCTGATCGTGTCCTGTCCTGACGCGGTCAGGACAGCGTCGAGTTCGCGCAGGAGGCGGGCGGCCTGGAAGCGGTCGTCGACACCCAGCTTGCGCCGCGCCCGGTCGCAATAGGTGTCCACCGACGTCTTGGACATGCCGAGTTCACGGGCGATCTGCTTGGAGCTGAGGTGCTGGTCGACGAGCCGCAAGCAATCCCGTTCGCGCTGCGTCAGAAGCTCGACAGGGTTCATCACGCCCCCAAAAGCGCACTTCGGTCCTTCCGCGCTAGTAAACGGCGCTTTTGGCGCGACGTCCACTTTGCCGCGCAAAATCGGGAAGGACGCGATGATTTGTAGCAAGAGGCTCCGCCCGCTTGACTCACCGTTAAGCCGTTGCGCCTAAGCGTTGCGCGCCATGCGCAGACCGTCCCGTCCCCTCTCGGAGCGCCGCCCGACTCGGGCGCAGATCAGCGCCGAGCAACTGGCGTCTTTGAGCCATGAGTTCCGCACGCCGCTGAACGGCGTGCTCGGCATGGCGCGGCTGCTTGAGGGCACCAAGCTCACGGCCGAGCAGAAGGCCTACGTCACCGCGCTGCATGACAGCGGCCAGCACCTCCTGGCGCTGGTCAATGACGTGCTCGACTTCGCCAAGCTCGGCGCCGGCCGCGTCGAACTCCATCCCGCGCCCACCGAGCTCGAGGCGTTGCTGCGCGGCGTTGCGGAGCTGTTGTCCCCCCGGGCCCGCGAAAAGAGCCTGGAGATCGCCTGGGCGGCTCCGGCCGAGCCGGCGACCGTGCACGCCGACGAAGGGCGCCTTCGCCAGATCCTGCTCAATTTCGCGGGCAATGCTGTGAAGTTCACGCAGGAGGGCGGCGTCCTGATCACGGCGGAGGTCGCTGGGCCCGGGCGTCTGAGATTCGTGGTCGAGGACACGGGACCCGGCGTCTCGGAGCCGGACCGCGAGCGGATATTCGAAGACTTCGCCCAGGCCGATGCATCGCACGCCGATCTCGGCGGCGCGGGGCTGGGCCTCGCCATCGCCCGCCGCCTCGCCCGCGCCATGGGTGGGGAGGTCGGCGTGGAGGCCGCCGCCTCGGGCGGCGCCGCGTTCTGGTTCGAGGCCGCGATACCGGCGCTTCCGACCGCCGCCGCGGCGCATACGCTCGGCGGCCGCACGGTGGGCGTCGCTTCGCCCAATCCGATCGTGCGCGAGGCGGCCCGGCGGCAGATCGAGGCCTCGGGCGGCGAAGCGGTGATCGCCTCGGCGCTTCCGCAGGCCATCGCCCGCACCCGCCCGGGCGACGTCGTGCTGGTCGACGCCAGCCTCGCCGGCGAGAACGGGACTCTCAAGCCGCCGCTGCAGCGGCCGGCGATCGTGCTCCTGGCGCCGGACGAGCGCGACCGGATCCCCCGCTATCGGCGGGCTGGGTTCGCGGGCTACCTGATCAAGCCCCTACGGCGCGCCTCGGTGGCGGAACGCGTGCTCATCGCCGCCGGCGAGGCGGCCGACGCCGCCCAGCCGGCGCAGGAGGACGAGCGCATCGCCGCCGCCGCCGCGCCCGGCGCACGCGTCCTGCTGGTCGAGGACAATCCCATCAACGCCCTGCTGGCCCGCGCGCTGCTCGGCCGCGAAGGCTGCGAGGTGGAGCACGCCGTGGGCGGCGAGGAGGCGCTGGCCGCCGCCGAGGTGGGCGCATTCGACCTCATCCTCATGGACATGCGGATGCCGGGCCTCTCCGGCGAAGAGACGGCCAGGCGGCTCCGCGCGACCGGCGTGAAGACGCCGATCGTGGCCCTGACCGCCAACGCCTTCGAGGACGATCGCCGCGCCTGCCTGGCCGCGGGCATGGACGATTTCCTGGTCAAGCCGCTGTCGCCCGACGCGCTCCGCGCCGCCTTGACGCGGTGGCTGCGGCGCAACTGGACGAAGCCGGCGGCGCGCGCCAAGGTCGGCTGAGGCGCCCCGACATACCGGGGCGGATGTCAGTGGGCGCTGGTCGCGCCTTCGGCCCGGAGTTTCCATGAGCGCGGACACCGCGGAACCCAAGCGAGGCGCGCTCGCCGCCCTGGCGGTCTTCGTCGAGCGCCGCGCCCTGGTGATGCTGGCGCTCGGCTTCGCCTCGGGCCTGCCGAACCTCCTGATCTTCGACACCCTGTCGCTCTGGCTGCGCGAGGCGGGCCTGTCGCTGCAGGTGATCTCGATCTTCGCCCTGGCGACGCTGTCCTATTCGCTGAAGTTCCTATGGGCGCCGCTCGTCGACCGCACGCAGGTGCCGCTCCTCACGCGCCTGCTGGGCCACCGTCGAAGCTGGATGATCGTGCTGCAGGGCCTGCTGATGCTCGGCCTGTGGCTGATATCCGGGACGGACCCCGCGCGCAGCCTGGGCGTCATGGCCGCCTTCGCCGCCTTCGTCGCCTTCATCTCGGCCACCCAGGACATCGTCATCGACGCCTGGCGCATCGAGGCCGCGACCACCGAGAAACAGGGCGCGATGGCCGCCGCCTACCAGTGGGGCTACCGGGTGGCGATGATCGTCGCGGGCGCGATCCCGCTGCTGCTCGCCGAGGCCTATGGCTGGCGGCTCTCCTATGCGGTGATGGCCGCACTGATGCTGCTGGGCGTGGCGGGCGTCCTCGCCGCCCCGCGGGAGAAGGCACACGCCGTTCGGCCCATCCACGCCGAGGGCGTGCCGAGCCGGCCCGCACTGGAACTGCCCGAATGGATGGCCAGGCTGGCGGTCTTTGCGCTGGGCGCCCTGCTGCTGGGCTCGGGGCTGGCGGCCAACGCCCAGATTCTGGCCGCGGGCCTTGCCGGCCTCGGCCTGCCGCAGGCCGGTGAGGCCGTCACGGCGGCCTGGGACGCCCGCCCGTCGGGCGTCTACCTGCAGCTGGTCGCGGTCGCTTTGGGCCTGGGCGTCATCGTGCTCGCGATCTGCCCGATCCCCGGCGTGCGCACGCGGCCCGGCGTCTACCTTTTCGCCGCCCTGGGCGATCCCCTGCGCGACTTCCTGGTCCGCTACCGGGGCGTCGCCGCCCTGATCCTGGCGCTGATCTGCCTCTACCGGCTGTCGGACTTCGTGCTGAACATCATGAACCCCTTCTACGCCGATCTCGGCTTCACCAAGACCGAGATCGCCGAGGCCCGGAAGGTGTTCGGCGTGGTGATGACGGTGATCGGCGTCGGCCTCGGCGGCTTCATCGTGGCGCGCTTCGGCATGATGAGGGCGCTGGTGATCGGCGCCTTCGCGGGCCCCTTGAGCAATCTCGCCTTCGGCTGGCTGGCGCTGCAGGGGCCGCAGCTCTGGGCGCTGTTCGTGGCCATCGGCATCGACAACGTGGCCGGCGGGATCTCCGGCACCTGCCTGATCGCCTACATGTCCAGCCTCACCAGTGCGGGCTTCACCGCCACGCAGTACGCGCTGTTCTCGTCGCTCTACGCTTTGCCGGGCAAGCTGATCGCCTCGCAGTCCGGCCGGATCGTGGAGTCCTCCGCTTCGGACGCCGACGCAGGCGGACTCTTTGCGACGCTCAAGGCGATGTTCGCCGGCCTGCCGCCGGACGCCTTCGCGGGCGCCATGGAAAAGTCCGGCGTGACGCCGCCGGCCCTGGGCGCCGGCTACCTTGTGTTCTTCCTCTACTCGGCCCTGATCGGCGTCGCCGCCGTGATCCTCGCCTTCATCGTGGCGCATAGGACGCCCAGGCTGCAGGCCGGAGACGAGCGCTAGCCCCCCCAGCGGCTGCCGCCGTAGCTGCGGCTGGACATGCGGCCGCCGAAGCCGCCTCGGGAGATGACCGAGGCGCGCGTCTGCACCTTCTGCGGGGCGCGGTAGAGGTCCGGCGGGTCGAAGCTCCTGCTGCCTATGCGGGTGCGTCCGGTGGAGTAGTCCGTCCACACGCGGCCGCCGTTCGGAGTGTAGAATCCGCCGTCGCGCCAGTCGCGGTAGTAGCCGCGGCCGCCCCAGCCGCCGTCCAGCATCCGGCCCACTACGAAGCCGGCCACGAGAGGACCCCAGAAGGAGCCGCCGTTCGCGCTGCGCGGCACGCACTGGCCCGGGCCGTAGACCTCCTCGCAGGTGGCGCGCTCGTCGTAGCGCGGCCCCTTCTCCTGGTCGGTCAACGCCGCCTGCTCGGCCGTCTCGCAGGCCTCGTCGGGGACTTGGTTGGCATCCTTGCAGTCCTGCAGCGTCTGGTAGGTCCAGGCGTCGACCGTGCGGCCGGGGTTTTCGATGCGCACGTTGTCGGCAGGGTTGTCGCCGCACGCCGCCAGCGACACGCCGCCAGCCGCCATGGCCGAGGTGAGGACGAGCTTTCGGGAGCGCTTCATCGCCGTCACGCCGTCATGCAGGCGGCGTTCAGTATGCCGACCGCCAGCGAGATGGAGAGCAGGTAGAGCGCGGTCGACATCTCGCCACGCTCGATCCGCGCCGAAACGTCCGGCAACGCCACGCGCCGCACGACCCAGAAGGTCACGATCTGGATGACGCCCGCCAGGATCGCCCAGGCGACGAACTCAGGCAGACTGTGGGTGTTGGCGAGCGCCGAAGCCAGCGGGATCACGTAGCCGATCAGCGCGCCGCCCAGGGCCACCGCCGCAGCGCTGTTGCCGGCGCGGATGAGGGCGCCTTCGTCGTGCGGTGTGATCCAGCGGTAGATCGCCTTGAACACCAGGGTGAAGCCGCCGGCGGCGACGAACGCCAGGGCGAAGCTGAGCGCGCCGTCGCCGAACGCATGGACATCGAAGTTCATAGGGGTCCTCCCGGCTGCAGCGCTCTCAGGCCTCGAACTCGCCGACATTCAGCGGAATGCCAATCATGATCTCGTGGGTCAGGTCGCCGCCCTGCGGCTCCATCTCGATGGCGAGCAGCAGCTCGCGCCCGTCGCCCGGCAGGTCGCGGGCGAAGAGCATGCAGGTCTGGTAGATCCGGCGGGGATCGTGCCCGGTCCGGTCGTCATGGACGTCCTCCCAGAAGCTCACGGGGTCCTGCCGCGCATCCGCGTCGCCGAACCAGTAGCGGCGGTAGTCCGCCAGCCCCTCGTCGGTGAAGCTCCGCGCCCGCAGCCGGTCGGCCCAGACGCGGCGCGCGCGCGCGTCTGGCGGATACGCGCTGGCCCAGGGCAGGAAGAGGGTGAAGTCGTCGGCCTGCCGCCCTGCGGGATCAGGGCTGACCATCTGCAGCATCAGGTGGTCGTCCGTATAGAAGCGGTGGACGAAGCCGTCCGCGCCCAGGTCCACCAGCCCCTGGGCCGTGACCGTCAGCGTGTCCGCGTCCAGGCGGAAGGCCGCGTCGGCGCCGTAGCGTCGCCACGCCAGGGGGTCGAGCCGTACGCTGCGGCCGATCGTGATGTTGCGCACGACGGGCAGGGTCGGCGCCGCCGCCCTTTCGCGTCTTCCGCCGAAGAGTTTCCGGAAGTTCACGTGATCCGACCTCGATGAGGCGCCAGCATAGAGGCGTCTTGATCGTTGTCAAATGTACGCGTATGCATACGCGAACACATGCGGCGAGCCAAGCGAGACACGGCGGGCCTGAGCCCTGCGGAGCGGACCCGGCTCTGGCGCGAGGAGCGTCAGCGTCTGGGCCTGGTGAAGCTGGAGCTCTGGGTTCCCCCCGCCGCCAAGTCCGACATCCAGGCCGCCGCCCGGGCGATCATCACAGCGTCGAGCCGCGGACCGGCGCTGTCGAACAACCCACAGCCTCCGCAGGGACCGATGCAAATGGACCATGTCATCGACACCGACTGGTCGGTGAAGAGTCTTTCCGAAGCGCTCTCCGAGACCCGACTGCTGCGCGAAGGCGAGCTGACCGCCCGGGTGCTGGAGGGCGCCGAGCCGGTGCTGCAGATCACCATGCACGAGTTCGGCGACCTGCCGATCTTCCTGTCGGTCGGCGCGGAACAGATCGTCGTCTCGGCCTTGCTCTGGCCCGTGGACGAGCAGAAGAACCAGGCGGCGTTCAACGTCTTCCTGCTGAAGGCGCAGAAGCTGGTGCCGCTCTCGAACTTCGGCATCACCACCGTCGCCGGGCGCGACTACTACGAGTTGTTCGGCGAACTGGCCTGCAAGACGACGCTGCAGACGGTGATCATCGAGCTGCGGATGCTGGCCGAGAACGCCATCCGGGCGGCCGACGAGCTCCGCGACGACTTCGCCTCGGCCGCCTGACGGGAACCTCGCGCATGTCCATTTTTGCCAAGCTGATCACCCTCTTCCGCGGCGCGAGCTACGACGCCGGCGCCGCCGTCGTCGACGCCAACGCGATCCGCATCCTCGACCAGGAGATCCGGGACGCCGACAATGCGCTCGGCCGGGCCCGCGACGACCTCGCGACCCTCGTGGCCAAGCGCCGGATGGTCGAGAAGGAACTGCAGTCGCTCAAGGACCAGTCCGGCCGCTACGAGGGCTCGGCCCGGGCGGCCCTGGCCAAGGGCGACGAGGCCCTGGCCCGGGAAGTCGCCCAACGGATCGCCGAGCTGGAGACCGAGATCGAGGCCAAGACGCCCCAGCTTTCCGACATGCGCGCCGCCGAGGAGCGCATGCACCAGACGATCGCCCAGACCCAGCAGAAGGTCGAGAACCTGCGCCGCGAGATCGACGTGGTGAAGGTCAACGACAGCGTGCAGAAGGCGCAGGCCGCCGTCGCCTCCAGGGGCGGCAGCGCAACGGCCGCACTGGGTTCGGCCGCCGACAGCCTGAAGCGGATCAAGGAGCGCCAGGCGGTCCAGGACGAGAAGTTCCGCGCCGCCGGCGAGCTGGAGGACCGGCGCACGGGCGCCGACCTCGACGCCAAGCTGAAGGCGGCGGGCATCCTGCCGGGCCACGCCAGCGCCGACGACATCCTCGCCCGCCTGAAAGCGCCGGCGCAGGCGCCGATGCAGCTGGAGGCGCCGCGTCTTCAGATCGAGGCCCAACCGGCGCCCGTGAAGCGGGACGCGGAGTCCTGACGCCCCGATGAAACGCATCGCGACGGCCGAGCGTCCGGGCTGGGACGCCAAGGCCGAGGCGCTGGGCTTCACCTGGCGCCACCTGGATGGCGAACGCTACTGGGACGAGCGCGCCTACTACGCCTTCACGCTCGAGGAGATCGAGACGGGGATCGAGGCGCCCGCGCGCGAGCTGCACGCCATGTGCCTCGACCTCGTGGACGAGGTGGTGAAGAGCGAAGAGCTGATGGCCAGGCTGGCGATTCCCGAGGCCTCGCGCGACGACGTCGCCGAGAGCTGGGCCCGGCGCGATCCCTCGCTCTACGGCCGGTTCGACTTCGCCTACGATGGCGCCGGGCCGGCGAAGCTCTTCGAGTACAACGCCGATACGCCGACCAGCGTCTACGAATCGGCCGCCTTCCAGTGGATCTGGCTGGAGGACATGATCGAGGCCGGCCGGCTGCCGGCGGACGCCGACCAGTTCAACAGCCTCCACGAGAAGCTGGAGGCGCGCTTCCGCGCGATCTTCCCCGGCGGCGGCTTCGTGCACTTCGCCAGCGATCCGGACGCGGTCGAGGACCGCCAGACGGTCAGGTACCTCGAAGACATCGCCGCCCAGGCCGGACTGGAGCCCAAGTTCGTCGGCATCGAGGACATCGGCGTGGACGCCGACGGTCGCTTCGTGGACGCGGAGAACTACATCATCCAGGCGCTCTTCAAGCTCTACCCGTGGGAGGAAATGTTCCGCGAGGACTATGCGGCGAAGGTCCGTGGCTCGCGGACGCGGTTCCTGGAGCCCGCCTGGAAGGCGATCCTATCCAACAAGGGGATGCTGCCCCTGCTATGGGCGCGCCACGCGGACCATCCGAACCTGCTGCCGGCATATTTCGAGGATGATCCCGCCGCCGGCGCCCTGGGCGCCTCCTATGTCCGCAAGCCGCTCTTCAGCCGCGAGGGCGCGAACATCGAACTGGTGGACGAGGGCCGCCGCTCCACGGTGCTCGACCAGGGCTATGGCGAGGAAGGCCATATCCGCCAGGCCTTGCACCCGCTTCCCGCCTTCGAAGGGAACTATCCGGTGATCGGCGCCTGGATCATCGGCGACGAGCCGGCCGGCATCGGCATCCGCGAGGACGAGAACCGCGTGACGACGAACCTTTCGCGCTTCATCCCCCACGCCATCGTCGGCTGAGGGTCACCCCGCGAAGAGATGGCGGCTGGGGCACAGGTCGGCCACCGGGCACTCGTCGCACTTCGGCCGCCGCGCGGTGCAGACGTAGCGGCCGTGCAGGATCAGCCAGTGGTGGGCCCGTGTGAGCTGCGGCTCCGGCACGATGGCCATGAGGTCCCGTTCGACGTGGTCGGGTGTTTTGCCAATCGACAGGCCAAGGCGGTGCGAGACCCGGAAGACGTGAGTATCGACGGCGATCGCCGGCTCGACCCGCAGCTCGTTCAGCACCACTGAGGCCGTCTTGCGGCCGACGCCGGGCAGAGCCTGCAACTTCTCCCGGTCCAACGGGACCTCGCCGCCGTAGTCGGCCACCAGGATCTGCGCCATCCGGATGACGTTCTTGGCCTTGGAATTGTAGAGGCCGATCGAGGAGATGAACGGCTTCAGCCCTTCCTCGCCAAGCGCCAGCATCTTCTGCGGCGTGTCGGCGACCTTTAAGAGCTTCTCCGTGGCCTTGTTGACGGAGACGTCCGTCGCCTGGGCCGAGAGCGCGACGGCCACCACCAGGGTGTAGGGGCTGTCGTAGTCCAGCTCAGTGCGCGGATCGGACTCCTGGGCTTCGAAGCGCGCGAAGAGCTCGGCGATGCGCGCGCGTTCGGCGGGCTTCAGAGGCTTGCGCGGGGGCTTTGAGGTCGCGGGCTTGGCCATGGGCGCGGAAGATGGCGTGCGCCCCGCCGACCTGTCACCCCGATTGTCGACTCACCGGCGTGCGACGCGCCGCTTCGCGCCGCGGCCGAGCGGGTCGGAGATGCAGGCCTTGCGCACGCGGGCGTTCAGCGCCTGGCGCTCGTCGTCCTTCATCTTGCTCATGGCAGCCGCCGCCGCGGAGCCCGCGAACGGGACCACGAGATTGCCGGCCAGCGCGATGACGGCGCGGCCGTCCTTCTGATCGTCGTACCGCGCCACGGCCGCCCGGGCCTGGCGGCAGTCCCGACTGCGATACTCCGGATCCTTGGTGTTCAGCTCCGCCACCGTGCGGTGGGGCGAGGTGGCGCAGGCGCTCAACGACAGGGCGGCCGCGGCCAGAGCCAGCATCCGAAGCATTCCGGGTCTCCACACCACGTCCCGGCAAGCCGAACCGCCGGCCGGCGGCGAAGGTTCCGCTCAGGCGAAGGCGCGCGCCATCCAGTCGACCGCGAAGTCCACGAGGTCACGAGCGTCGAGCAGCTCGCTGGCGGCCCCGCCGACACGGCCCCGGGCGCCGCGCCCTTCGGCCAGATAGGCCTTCAGGATCAGGCTGAAGTAGTCCTCACCCGCCCACGGGACGATGCCCTCGCTGTCGTCCAGGCAGCTCACCGTGCGGATCACGGGACCGTCCGGACCCCGAACGCGCCGGTGTCTGACCACGCGGCGCTTGTCGGCGATCGGCACGAGGTATTCGGCGTGGTGGAGCAGGGTGACGGTGTCCGTATCGGCGCCGAGGCGCAGCACGGCCCCCTGCATTTCGCACAGATGCGCGAGCGGTGAGCCGGGGCCGAAATAGTCGTCCCAGGGCGGATCCCTCAGCAGGGCGGGCGCCAGGGCGCCGCGGGCGGCGAAACGGCCCTCGGGATGGTCCGTGACCTGTGTCCCCGGCGTCGTGCGGAACACTTCGGCGAGCCAGCCCACCTCGGGTTCGGCGGGCGTGAGGGCGGCGTGGAAGGGCTCGGCGTCCGCCAGCAGGGCCGCCCGGTCGTCCTCCGGCCGCGCATTCACCCACGCCCAGTCATCCCGGGCGCCCAGCACCATCATCAGGCCGCCCTCGGGCCCCACGGCGGCGTCCAGCGCCTGGATCACGCCCCCCGCGCCGCCTTCGACCGGTCCGATCGCCCGCAGCGAGGCATGAACCATGACCGCCTGGCCTCGGCGCACGCCCAGCCGCAGGAGGTCCTCGGCAAGGTCCGTGGGGGTGCTCAGGGTCGCCATCGGCCGATTCTAGCGGAGGGCCGGCGGGGCGCCGAGAGTCAGGCGGGCGCAAGTCTGCCGTTCGCGCCGCCTCGCCCGATGCCCAGGGCGGCGACGGCGGCGAGCAGGCCGAGGAAGCCCGCGACGACGAAGCTCTCCAGGTAACGGCCCTGCAGATCGCGAAGGAGGCCGGCGCCGAAGGCCGCCGTGGCCGCCCCGATCTGATGGCCGAACGCCACCCAGCCGAAGACGATCGGCCCGTCCCGCTCGCCGAAATGTTCGGTCGCCAACCGCGCCGTGGGCGGCACCGTCGCCAGCCAGTCGAGACCGTAGAACACCGCGAAGATCGACAGGCTGACGACGTTGAAGTCGAGGAACGGCAGGGCCATCAGCGAGAGCCCGCGCAAGGCGTAGTAGACGAAGAGGAGCCTGCGAGGGTCGTACCGGTCGGTCAGCCAGCCCGAGGCCGTGGTTCCGACGATGTCGAAGGCGCCCATCGCCGCGAGCAGGAGTCCCGCCTGGACCAGCGCCAGGCCCTGGTCGCCGCAGAACGCGATCAGGTGCGTGCCCACGAGGCCATTGGTGGTGAAGCCGCAGACGAAGAAGGTGGCGAACAGCAGCCAGAACGCCGGGACGCGGGCCGCCCGCGCGAGGACGCCCAGGGCCAGACCGACAGCGTCGCGGGCCCGGCCGGACGGCGGCGGGGGCTCCAGGGCCGCAGCGCCATAGGGCGCCTGGCCGATGTCGGCGGGCCGCTCCGGCATCAGGAAGGCCACCAGCGGGATCAGCGCCGCGGCCGCCGCCGAGACGGCGATCACCACGGGCCGCCAGCCTCCGCTTTCCGCCAAGGCCGCCATGAGCGGCAGGAAGACGAGGGAGCCGGTCGCCGTGCTGGCGCTGAGGAGGCCCATGACGAGGCCGCGCCGGGTGTGGAACCAGCGGTTGACCACCGTCGCGCCCATCGCCAGCGCCACTGCGCCGCTGCCCAGGCCCGACAGCACCCCCCAGGTCAGGAGATAATGCCAGGGCTGGGCCATGAAGAGGCTGGCGGCGGTCGAGGCGCTCATCAGCGCAAGGCCGGCGAGCAGGGTGCGCTTCAGCCCGAGGGTCTGCATCAGGGCCGCCGCGAAGGGACCGACCAGGCCGTAGAGGAAGATGCCGATGGCCGCCGCGGCCGAGAGCTCCGCCCGCGGCCAGCCGAACGCCTCGTGGAGCGGTGACAGGAGGACGCCGGGCGCGGAGCGCAGCCCCGCCGCGGCCAGCAGGGCCAGGAAGGTGACCCCTGCCACCACCCAGGCGTAGTTCTGGCCCCAGGGCCGCCATCTTGTTATCGTCATGTGACCGACCGGTACCGCTGGCGCCCTTCGTGCCTAGATACGTACTGGTCAGTAACATTGTCAAGGTGGCCCCATGTCCCAACCGACCAAGGCGGCGCCGAAGGCCGCCGAACGGATCCTGTCGACCGCGGGCGAACTCTTCTATCGCGAGGGCACCCGGGCGGTCGGCGTCGACGAGATCGTCGCCAGGGCCGGCGCCACCAAGCCCAGCCTCTATCGCGCGTTCGAATCCAAGGACCAGCTGATCGCCGCCTACCTCAAGGGCGAGGCCGATCGGTTCTGGACCTGCTTCGAGGAAGCGGTCTCGGCCCATCCCGATGATCCCAAGGCGCGGATCCTCGCCTACTTCGAGGGCCTCGGCGCACGGGCCGTGAAGCCCGGCTATCGCGGCTGCGGGCTCACCAATGCGGCGGTGGAGTATCCCGAGCCCACCCATCCCGGCCGCATCGTCTCGGTCGAGCACAAGCAGGAACTGCGCGAGCGCCTGCGCGCCATGGCTAAGGCGATGGGGGCCCGCAAGCCGAAGAAGCTGGCCGACTCCCTGTTGCTGCTCATCGAGGGCGTCTTCGTGACCAGCCAGTTGTTCGGCGGCGAGGGACCGGCGGGGGCGGCGCGGGGCGCGGCTCAGGCGCTGATCGAGGCGCACACGCGGGACGGGGCATGATCCCGCTCGCCACCATCGGCTACCAGAGCGCGCCGCAGCCCCGGGTGATCGAGACGCTCAAGGCGGCGGGCGTCGAGGTGCTGATCGACGTCCGCGCCGTGGCCGCATCCCGCCGGGCCGGCTTCTCAAAGGGCCTGCTGTCATCCAGCCTCCAGGAAGCCGGCATCGACTACGTCCACCTGCGCGAACTGGGCACGCCGAAGGAAGGCCGCATCGCCGCCCGTCGTGGCCGCACGCAGGAGATGCGCGAGATCTTCGAGGCCCACCTCGCCGAACCCGCCGCCCAGCTCCAGCTTGCCCAGGCGATCGAACTGGCGAAGGGCCGCAAGTGCGCCCTGCTCTGCTTCGAGGCGGACCATCGGGTCTGCCACCGCGCGATCGTCGCCGAGCGCATGTGCGAAGCGGTCGACTTCCAGGTCGAGAACCTGGCGCCCACGACCCTCTAGCGCGATCTGCTAGCCTTCCCCGGCGTCGCGGCGCGATAACGCCGTAAACCCTCGGGAGACCGCCATGAACGCGCCGGCCGCTGTCGACATCACCACCACCGACTGGACCTGTTTCGACGTCACCATCGAAGACCACGTCGCCCACATCCGCCTGAAGCGGCCCGAGGCGATGAACACCATGGTTCGCGCGTTCTGGAACGAGCTGCCGGCCATCGTGCGCGACATCGACGACAACGCGCGCGCCCGCTGCATCGTCATCTCGTCGACCGGCAAGCACTTCTGCGCCGGCATGGACCTGGCGGTGTTCCAGGGCGGTGGCTCCACCGCCTCGTCCGCGGCCCAGGACCGGCACGTCAACGCCGAGGCCATGCGCCACCACGTCAAGATGCTGCAGGACAGCTTCTCGTGCCTCGACGAGGCCCGGATGCCCGTGATCGCCGCCATCCAGGGCGGCTGCGTCGGCGGGGCCGTGGACATGACCAGCGCCTGCGACATCCGCTACTGCACGGCCGACGCCTTCTTCGTGATCCAGGAGATCAATATCGGCATGACCGCCGACGTCGGCACCTTCCCGCGGCTCTGCAAGCTGATCCCCGAAGGCTGGGTGCGCGAGCTCGCCTACACCGGCCGCCGCCTGCCCGCCCAGCGCGCCCGCGACATCGGCCTCGTCAACGAGGTGTTCGACACCCACGAACAGGTGGTGGAGCATGCGCTCGCCACTGCCCGTGAAATCGCGTCGAAGGCGCCGCTGGCGGTGACGGGGTCGAAGGTGATGATCAACTACGCCCGCGACCACACGATCAAGGACGGCCTCGACTACATCGCGGTCTGGCAGACGGCGATGTTCTCGGGCCCGCACATGGCCGAGGCGTTCACGGCCAAGGCCGAGAAGCGCGAGGCGAACTTTCCGGACCTGGCGCCGCTCCGCAAGGAGATGTGAGCCGCCGGAGCCTTCGAGAGGTCAGATCTCCAGCTCGGCGCCCGCCAGGTCGCATCCGGCGATGCGGGCGCCGTCCATCTCGGCCTCGAGGAAGCGGGCGCGGGGGGCGTGGGCGCCGCGCAGGTCCGCGCCGCGAAGCGAGGCTCGGGAGAAATCCGTGCGCACGAAGCGCGCGTCGCCGATCGCGAGCGGCCCCATCTTGGCCCCCCGCAGGTCCGCCCGGGCGAGCTGGGCGTCGGTGAAGCGGGCGCCCCGCAGGTCGGCGTCGCGCAGGTTGGCGCCGCGGAAGTCGCAGCCCGACAGGTCGGCGCCCTGCAGCTGCACGCCCTCCAGGTCCATGCCGAAGAAGATCGAGCCGGGCGCCGAAAGGCCGGACAGCCTGCGCCGCTTCAGCGTCTTCATCGGCCGGAAGTCCACTCCGTGGAGCTTGGTGACCTTGCCCCGCTGGCCGCCGGTGTCGCAGAAGCCCTCGTGTTCGTCGACCACCTCGGCGAGCGGCTTGTCGTCGATGTAAAAGATCGGGGGCGGGGCGCGCAGGGCGCCGGTCAGGTCGGCATCGTCGAGCCGCGCCGAGTTCAGGTTCACGCCGGTCAGCACGGTCCGCTTCATGGAGGCGCCCGTGAGGTCGGCCCCGCCGAGGTCCGCGCCCGAGAGGTCCGCGCCATCCAGCACCGCCCGCATCAGCTTGGCGCCCACTAGGACCGCGCCCGAAAGATTGGCGTCCGTGAAATCGCTGGTCATGGCGACCGCACCGCTCATCTGGGCGCCCTGCAGGTTCGCGCCGGACAGGACCGCATAGTTCAGCTCGCCCGGCCGGTGCTCGTGACGCAGGATCCGGAAGCCGTCGAGCTTGTCCTGCAGGGCGATGCGACCCTCCCGCAGGTCGCAGCCGGCGAGCTCGGCGCCCGCCAGGTTGGCGCCGCGCATGCACGCCCCGCGCAGGTCGGCCCGCTTCAGGTTGATATGCCGCATGTCGGCTTCGCGCAGGTCGGCGCCGAACAGGATGGCTCGCGAAAGGTTCGAACGCGCAAGGCTGGCGCCGGACAGCCGCGCGCCGGTCAGGTCGGCGTCGCGAAGGTCGACGCCCTCAAGAGAACAGTTGGCGAGGTCCGCATAGTGCAGCGCGAGCCTGCGCCCGCCCGAACGCCCGGCGAGGTAGCGCTGGTGCGCATCGAGCGCCTCGCGGAGCGCGTGCGCGTCGAGCGCCGTATGGTGTTGCTGGGCTTGCGACGACATGAAAGGCCTTGGCGTTCACCATGACCCTCCCCGCTTTAAGGATGGGTTGCGCGACAGCCTTAAGCGAACCTTGATCGCAACCTGAAATTGCGCTCGCCACTCGATGAGGTTGAGCGCCGGCCCCGCAGGCCCGCGTCAGTTGCCGGATTCTGCCGAGTCGCCTCGCGTCGCGGCCGCGATCAGGGCGGCGATCCGGTCGGTGGAGTCCGCCGCCTGGCTGAGGACGCTCATCGTGCCCTGGCCGGGGCGCACGGCGCTGGCCATCTGCGACGCGGCCGACTGAGCCACCGCGATGGCGCCGTTCTGCAGCTTGCTCATCCCCGAGGCCGCCATCACCCGCGCCTGGGCGTCGGGATAGATGAAGCCGTGGGTGGCGTAGGTCGAGCCGCCGAGATCACGGTTCGGATCGTACCAGACCTTCACCTGGCTCCAGTCGCCGGCCGGCGAGACGTCGATGACCGTGACGTCCTTCTCGACCTTGCCGCGCGAGCCCTCGATCGGGCTCCAGTTGGCGTGGGTGATCTGGACAACCCGGTCGGTCAGCACCTGGCTCACCACCGCGACGTGGCCGAGTCGCATGCGCGACGTGGGCTTGAAGCAGAGGACGGCGCCGGCGCGGGGCTGGAAACCGGTCTCGTACTTGCCGGCCGCCTGGCGCCACCATGTCCAGGCGTCACCGAAGATCTGGATGCCGGAAATCAGGCGAGCGAATGGAACGCACTGCCAATAGGTGTCCGCAGCAGCCGTGACCGGCGTGAAGGCGACGAACGCCGCTGCGGCCAGGGAGCCCAGGAGGGCCCTCGTCCGTTTGCGCATGTTCGGTGACTCCCCGACGTGTACCAGGCGAAGGGGTAGCCCTAACCGCGTTGAGTGAAAAGAGGGTTTACGCCGCGCGGCGGGATGTCGCGCACCGCTTATCCACAGCCTTCGTCACCCCGGACCGGCCGGCTTCGCCATAAGGAACGGAACAACCACAGTACGCGATAGTATTGTATGGCCGCATTAAGGACACTATTGATGCGGTCAAAATTTTATGGCTTTCGATCATTGAACACGCCCATGTCGTCGATGCCCATATACCTGTACGGATCATGCGGAATGGCGACATCACGGCGCCGTAACGACCTGAAACAAGTGCTCAGGCCGTGGCCGCGCCGGCAGACCGGGTTTCGCCCAAGAGGAGAGTGGCGACCCGGGGCTTGCGTCGCTGTGGACAGCGGCGCCCGGAAAAGCGGCGCCCCGGGCCCCGACCATGGGGCTGGCGGGCGATCGCAAACCCGCTAGATATCGCGGGGACAATGGGAGACCTTCATGGACATCGCGGCGCTGCTCACTGATCCCGCCGCGTGGGCGGCGTTCGTCACCCTCGTGGTGATGGAGGTCGTCCTCGGGATCGACAACCTGATCTTCATCTCGATCCTCTCGAACAAGCTGCCCGAGCACCAGCGCGCCCGCACGCGCCGAATCGGCATTGCGCTGGCCCTCATCATGCGCCTGGCGCTGCTCTCGACGCTCGCCTTCATCGTCGGACTGACGCAGCCGGTCTTTTCGCTGCCGTGGGAGGGGCCGATCGGCGAGCATGGACAACCCGCGTTCGAGCTCTCCTTCTCCTGGCGCGACCTGATCCTGATCGCCGGCGGCCTGTTCCTGGTGTGGAAGGCCACCACCGAGATCCACGAGAAGGTCGACCCGCGCGAAACCCACGGCGTCATGGACACCAAGAGCAAGGTGGTCACCAACGTCGGATCGGCGATCTTCCAGATCATCCTCCTGGATCTGGTCTTCTCGATCGACTCGATCCTGACCGCCGTGGGCATGACCGACCACCTGCCGATCATGGTGGCGGCCGTCGTCATCGCCGTCGGCGTCATGCTGGTGGCCGCCGACCCCCTGGCCAACTTCATCAACGAGAACCCGACGGTCGTGATGCTGGCGCTGGGTTTCCTGCTGATGATCGGCGCGGTCCTGATCGCCGACGGCTTCGGCGTGCATGTCCCCAAGGGCTACATCTACGCGGCCATGGCGTTTTCGGCCGGCGTCGAGGCGCTCAACATGCTGGCCCGTCGCAAACGTCCGACGGTCGAGGACAAGACGCTGCACTGAAGCGGCGGCCTCAGAGGAAGTTGTACGGGTCGATATCGATGGTCACGCGGATCTGGCCCGGCGGGCGGATCCGCGCGCGCCAGGCGGCCATGTAGGCGGACAGGTCGACGCCCCGGTCGGCGCGGACGAGGAAGCGCTTGCGGCGGCGGCCCCGCACCAGGGCCAGTGGAGCGTCGGCGGGACCATAGACCTCGACTCCGTCGGTGTTCGGAGCCGCCTGGGCCATGGCCTGGGCGAAGGCGTCTAGCTGGGCGGCGTCCGGCCCGGAGGTGATCACCGCCGCCAGCCGGCCGAAGGGCGGCAGGCCGGCCAGCTCGCGCTCCGCCATCTCCGCGGCCACGAACGCGTCGCGATCCTGCGCCTTCAGCGCCTGCATCACCGCATGCTCGGGCGCGTAGGTCTGGAGCAGGGCGCGGCCAGGCCGCTCCTTCCGCCCCGCCCGCCCGGTCGCCTGGGCGAGAAGCTGGTAGGTGCGCTCGGCCGCCCGCAGGTCGCCGCCCCTGAGGCCAAGGTCGGCGTCGACCACGCCGACGAGGGTCAGGCGCGGAAAGTTGTGCCCCTTGGCGGCCGCCTGGGTGGCCACGAGGATGTCGATCTCGCCAGCCGCCATGGACTCCACGAGCCGCCGGGCCTCGCGGGCGTCGAACACGGTGTCGGACGAGAAGACCGCGATACGCGCCTCCGGGAACAACGCCCGCGCCTCTTCCTCCACGCGTTCCACGCCGGGCCCGATGGACACCAGGCTGTCCTTGGCGCCGCAGTGGGGGCAGGCCTGCGGTTTCGGCATGGAGAAGCCGGTCAAGTGGCAAACCAGGCGGCCGGTGTAGCGGTGCTCCACGAGCCAGGAGTCGGTGTCCGGCGCCGTCATCCGCTCGCCGCAGGCCTTGCACAGCACGAGCGGCGCATAGCCGCGCCGGTTCAGGAACAGCAGGGTCTGTTCGCCCCGGGCCCAGGTCTCGGCCATGGCCGTCACCAGCGGCGGCGACAGCCAGCGGCCGGCCTCCGGCGGGGTCTGGCGCAGATCGACCAGCTCGATCTGCGGCAGCTGCGCCGCGCCGTGCCGGCCGGCAAGCCGCAGCCAGCGGTAGCGGCCGGTCTCGGCGTTGCGCAGGGTCTCCAGCGACGGCGTCGCCGACGCCAGCACCACCGCCGCGCCCTCGATCTTGCCGCGCGCCACCGCCAGGTCGCGGGCGTGATAGATGAAGCCGTCCTCCTGCTTGAACGAGCTGTCGTGCTCCTCGTCGACGACGATGAGGCGCAGCCGGCGGAACGGCAGGAACAGCGCCGAGCGGGCCCCGACGACGATCCGGCAGGTTCCCGCGGAGACCGCCTCCCAGACCCGGCGGCGATCCGGCGGGGCCACGTCGGAGTGCCACTCGCCGGGCGCGGCGCCGAAGCGCTCGGCGACCCGGGCGATCACCGCCTGGGTGAGCGCGATCTCCGGAAGCAGGATCAGCACCTGGGCCTGCGGATCGGCGGCCAGGACGGCGGCGGCCGCCTCGAGATAGACCTCGGTCTTGCCCGACCCCGTGACGCCATCGAGCAGGGCCACGGCGAAACCACCTTCGTCCGCCATCTGCCTGAGGGCCGCGGCGGCGGCAGCCTGGCTGGCGTTGAGATCGGACCCGGGCCGGCCCACGTCGGGCGGCGCGAACCCCGGCTCGGCGACCACCTCCTCGACGGTCAGGGCGCCGTCATCCACCAGACCCTTCACCACGCCGGCCGACACCCCGGCGGCGCGGGCCAGGTCCGCGGCCGGCACAGGTCCCGCCGCAGCCGCCTCCAGTACGCGGGTCCGCGCCGGCGTCTGACGGGCCGGCTGGGCGCCGGTGGCCCGGACGACGCGGATGGGCCGCGGCTTCGGCGCCCGCGCGCCGCGCAGCGCGATGGCCAGCGGCTGCCCCGGCGCGTCCACGGCGTAGCGCGCCGCCCACTGCACGAACTCCACCGTCCCCGGCGGGAGCGGCGGGTCGGCGAGGCGCTCGGCCACCGGCTTCAGCGGGCGATTGCCGCCGTGGGCGTCCCGCAGCTCGACCACCACGCCCCGCACCAACCGGGGGCCCAGCGGCACGGCCACCTGGTCGCCCGGCGCCAGCACCATGCCCTCCGGCTCGGCGTAGTCGAACGCCTCGGGCAGCGGCATGGGGATCAGGACGGAGGCGATGCGGCTCATGGTTTGTTCCCAAGCCCTTCGCAGCTACAAGCGGACCGAACAAGATCAAGGTCAGACCATGCAGCTCTTCCTCGACTCCACCGACACCGCCGTCATCAAGGACCTGGCCGGCACGGCCCTGGTCGATGGCGTCACCACCAACCCGTCCCTGATCGCCAAGTCGGGGCGGCCGATGCTGGACGTCATCGCCGAGATCTGCGGCCTGGTCGACGGGCCCGTCAGCGCCGAAGTCGCGGCCGTGGACACGGCGGGCATGCTCGCCGAGGGCCGCAAGCTGGCCGGCGTCGCGCCCAATGTCGTGGTGAAGGTCCCGCTGACCCGCGAAGGCCTCGCCGCCACCGTCGAGTTCGCGGCAGAGGGCATCCAGACCAACGTCACCCTCTGCTTCTCGGCGGCCCAGGCCCTGCTCGCGGCCAAGGCGGGCGCCACCTACATCAGCCCCTTCATCGGCCGGCTGGACGACCACGGCGCCGAGGGCATGGACCTGATCACCGAGATCCGCGCGATCTACGACAACTACGATTTCGACACCGAGATCCTGGCCGCCTCGATCCGGAGCCCCCAGCACGTGAAGGAGGCGGCGCTGGCCGGCGCCGACTGCGCGACCATTCCGCCGGACGTCTTCCAGGCGCTTTTCAAGCATCCGTTAACCGAACGGGGGCTCCAACAGTTCATGGCTGATTGGGCGAAGACCGGTCAGTCCATTCTGTAGAGGCTTGAGGTGACATGGACGGGTCGCAGACTGAGTTCTCGTTCGAAAGTCCGATCGACCCGTCCGCGGTCCGCCGCTTCCTCTCGGACAATCCCGACTTCCTGAAGGCTGACGACGGCCTCCTGGCCGAGCTGGGGTTGACGGTGGCCGGCGCCACGGTCGTCGAGTTCCCCCCAATGGCCCGCGTCCACGCCGCCCACCAACGCGAGGCCGAGATGCGCCAGCTCCTGGAGGAGACGGCGCGCGCCAACTTCGCCGCCCAGGCGCAGACCCACGGCGCCGTCGTCGATCTGCTGGAGGCCCGCAACCTCGCCGATCTCGCGCACCGGGTGGACGAGCTGGCCCGGTCGCGCTTCGGCCTGGCCGCCGGCGTCATCGCGCTCGAGCGCGAGGGCTTGCCGCCCGCCGGCTGGAAGGGGCTCGTGGAGGGCCAGGTGGACCTGATCCTGGGCGGGTCGCGGCGGATGTCCCGTATGGGCCTGGTGCCCACCGCCCTGGGCCTGTTCGGGGGAGGGCGCGAGGAGATCGCCTCGGTGGCGCTGGTGCGCATGGCGATCTGGGAGCCGGCGCGGCAGGGCGTCCTGGCGTTCGGCTCGTCCGACCCTGAGGGCTTCACCCCCGACATGGGCAGCGAACTTGTGGCGTTCCTGGCGCGCGTCGTCGAGCGCACGGCCGAGCGATGGCCGCTGCTCTGACCGGCGAACAGGCGCGCGCGGCGTTCCTGGACCACCTGCAGAACGAACGCCGCGCGTCCCCGCGCACGCTCGAGGCCTACGGCTTCGCCGTCGGCCGTTACCTCGCTTTTCTGGCGGCGCACCGCGCAGAGGCCGTTACTGTAGCGGTCCTCTCGGCGGTCTCGGCCCGCGAGGTCCGCGCCTGGCTGGCGCACCTGCGGGGCGGCGAGCGGCCCCTCTCGCCCCGGTCGATGAGCCAGGCGCTTTCGGCCGTCCGCACCTTCCACCGATTCCTCGACCGGAGGCTCGATGCGCCCAACGCCGCGGTCGCCCTGGTCCGGGGCCCGCGGGTGAAGCCCGGCGCGCCGCGCCCCATCACCGAGGACCAGGCCTCTGGGCTGCTCGCCGAACCCGGACTCGACCCCGACCGCGAAGACTGGGAGGCCGCGCGCGACGAGGCGGTGCTCACCCTGCTCTACGGCTGCGGTCTGCGGATATCGGAGGCCCTGTCGCTCCGACGGGCCGACGCGCCCCTGGGCGAGACGCTGCGGATCACGGGCAAGGGCTCAAAGACGCGGCTCGTCCCCGTCCTGCCGGCCGTGCGCGCGGCGATCGACGCCTATCTGGCCCAGGCGCCGTTCGCCCTTCCGCCGGAGGAGCCGCTGTTCCGCGCCAAGCGGGGCGGACCGCTCAGTCCGCGTCATGTGCAGGCCACAGTCCAGGCCCTGCGGGGCCGGCTGGGCCTGCCCGCCAGCGCCACGCCGCACGCCCTGCGCCATTCCTTCGCCACCCACCTGCTTGGCGCAGGCGCCGACCTGCGTTCGATCCAGGAGCTGCTCGGGCACGCGTCGCTATCGACGACGCAGCGCTATACAGATGTGGATGCGGCGGCCCTGCTCAGCGCCTACGGCGCGGCGCATCCGAGGGCCTGAGATCAGTCCGCGACCCGCAGGCGCCGGTCCGAATCCGCGGGGGAGCGCATCAGGTGGCAGGGCCGGCCCTGTCGGTCGAGGAGCTCCATCGGCGGGCCCTTGTGGTTCTCGACCAGGATGTGCGGGATGCGCCGGCCGTCGCGCGCCGAGACGTAGTAGGGCGCGGGTCGGCAGCGAAGCGGCGCCGGCGCCGCGGCGGCCTGCGCGCGGGCGGGCTCCTTGCAGTAGCGGGCCGGGCTGGCGAGGATCGTGCGGGTGGTCATGTTGCGGATCATCGCCTCGGCCGGCGACAGCGCCGACGGGTCCGGCGAAGCCGCGGCCACGGCCGCGGCGGCGAAAAGAGCGAACAAGTGCGACCTCCCCTACCAAACCTCTCGCGGCGTCAGCGGCGCGGCGCCGCAAAACGCCCGTCGCCCGACACATCGCGCCGGATGATCAGCGGAACCGAACAGCCGTCGGCGTCCAGCCGTAGCACGGGGAGTTCGTGATGCGCCTCAGGCATCTCGCCGAGAGCGGACGCGCCCGCCGTCGGCGCTTCGCGCCGCACGGGGTGGGCGTCCCACAGCCCGCAGGCGCGCCCGCGCGACAGCGGCGACTCGTCCAGGATCACGCGGGAGGTCGCCGCGTCGGCCTTGGTCGCGGGCGCGGCGGCGAGCGATGCAGCGGCGAGCAGGGCGAACATTGACCGACTCCAGTCACGTTTGGGCCGGAAAGCTGCCACCGCAACCGACGGCCGCCAAATTAAGATTCAGCCACGAACGAAGCGCAGCCAGGCGACGTCGCCATCCTGGCCCGTCTCGACGCAGCGGAAGCCCTCCCGAACGTAGAAGGCCTGGGCCCTCAGGTTGGCCGCCTGGCACTTGAGTGCGAGGCGTCCGCCGGCGGCGGCGCTGACGTGGTCCAGAAGAGCCTTGCCGACCCCACGGCCTCTGTCGGTCACGTAGAGCGAGTGCAGGAAGCTCTGGGGCCGATAGAGCGCCGCTACCCCCACGATCCGGCCCGCCCGAACCGCCACGAAGACCTCCTCGTCGGCCGCCGCCTTGAGGAAGTCCGCCGCCTTGTGGCGCTCCGGCGAGAGCCAGGTGAACGTCTCGGTCAGGACGCGGACATAGACCTCCGCGCAGGCCGCCAGCTCCTCGGCCCGGGCGCGGCGGATGGTCAGGCCCGGACCGGGCCCGTTCAGGCCTGCATCGTCCAACCTTCAACTCCCATGGCCGCCTGGCGCAGAGCCTCGGAACGCGTGGGGTGCGGATGGCAGGTGCGCGCGACATCTTCCGACGCGGCCCGGAACGCCATGGCCACGCAGTACTCGCCGATCATCTCCGAGACGGACGGACCGACCATGTGGGCGCCGAGGATCTCGTCGGTGGCCGCGTCCGCCAGGACCTTCACGAAACCCTCGGTCTCGTGGTTGATCTTCGCCCGGCTGTTGGCCGTGAAGGGGAACTTGCCCACCTTGTAGGCTCGGCCCTCCGCCTTGAGCTGCTCCTCGGTCTTGCCGACCCAGGCCACCTCCGGCGCCGTATAGACCACGCTCGGGACCAGGTTGTAGTCCACGTGCCCGTGCTTGCCGGCGATGATCTCGATGCAGGCGACACCGTCCTCTTCCGCCTTGTGGGCCAGCATCGGGCCGTGGATCACGTCGCCGATCGCCCAGACGCCGGGCGCCGAGGTCCGGAAGTGGTCGGTCTCGATGAAGCCGCGCTTGTCCGGCGTGATCCCGACGCTCTCCAGGCCCAGATTGTCGGTGAACGGCCGCCGCCCGATGGCCACCAGCACGCAATCGCCCTCCAGCGTCTGCGCCTCGCCGCCGGCGACCGGCTCGTACGTCAGCGTCACACCCTTCTTCGACGCCTTCGCGCCCGTCACCTTCTGGCCGAGCTTGAACTCGAAGCCCTGCTTGGTGAGGACGCGCTGGAAGGTCTTGGCCGCCTCGGCGTCCATGCCCGGGGTGATCCGGTCGAGGAACTCCACCACCGTCACCTTTGCGCCCAGCCGCCGCCAGACCGAACCCAGCTCCAGGCCGATGATGCCGGCGCCGATGACGATCAGGTGCTCCGGAACCTTCGCCAGAGACAGTGCGCCGGTGGAATCCACGACCTGCTTCTGGTCCACTTCCACGCCCGGCAGGGGCGTGGGCTCGGAGCCGGTGGCGATGACGATGTTCTTGGCTTCGAGGACGGCGACCTTGCCGTCCTCCCCCGTCACCTCGACCTTGCCCGGACCGGCGATCTTGCCGGCGCCCCGGACCCAGTCGACCTTGTTCTTCTTGAACAGGAACTCGATCCCCTTGGTCAGCTGGCCGACCGAGTCGGCCTTCTGCTTCATCATCTGGGGCAGGTTCAACTTGGGGGCGACCTCGATGCCGAGGGTCGCGAACTCTCCGCCCGCGGCGGCGTAGAGCTCGGAGGCGTGCAGCAGGGCTTTCGACGGCATGCAGCCGACATTCAGGCAGGTGCCGCCCAGCGTTCCGCGCATCTCGACACAGGCGGCCTTCAGGCCGAGCTGGCCGGCGCGGATGGCGGCGTTGTAACCGCCCGGGCCGCCCCCGATGATGACGACGTCGTAGGTGATGGTCTCGGCCATGGAGCAAACGTCCTTTGGGAGGGCGGGCGCGTGCGATCGCGCCCCGCAGTCGTTGCGTCCGGTTACGCGGCAAGGCTGCGAGGAGGCAAGGCCGATCTGTCCCGGATCGGCCGTTTGCGCCCGGTCTCAGGCGTTGAGGTAGACGGCGGGCGGCGGCGGCGTTGACGGGCGGGCGGGCGCCTGCGGGCCCTTCTTCAGCATCCGGCCGAGGCGCTCCAGCACGACCGCGCCGCTGAACGGTTTGGCCAGGCAGTCGCGCACGCCGAGTCCGACGGCCGCGCGTACGTCCGCGGCGGCCAGGTCACGGCCCACCAGCAGGACTGGCGGTGGCCGGTCGACCATCGCGCCCATCGTCCTCAGGAAGTAGAGCGCGTCCATGTCGGGCAGGCAGCGCTCCAGGATGATCGCATCGGGCCGGGTGGCCTCGAGCAGCTCCAGCGCGGCGCGGCCGCTGCGCGCGGACATGGGGTGGTAGCCCGCCACATCGAGACGGATCTGCACCATCTCGAGAGTGGTCCGGTCGCTATCGATGACCAGGACCTTGGAGCCGCGCAGATCGAAGTGCATGGACGTCACCTGCGGCCGCCCCTCAGAACAGGTCCAGGTCGCCCGCGTCCTGGCCGTCGGCGTCGCCGTCATCGGCGCCCCCGAGGCCCGCGCGCATCCGCTCGGCCAGCGCGCCAAGGGTGATCTCGGACAGCGCCGTGTCGACCGACAGCTTCATCTCCTCCGGGGCCGCCAGGCTCATGTTGCGGGCGAAGGCGGACAGGCTCGTCAGATGCTGGGCCAGCAGGTCGACCCCGTGCATGCCGGCCACCAGCCGCGCGCGCTCGGCCGCGGGCAGCCCATCCAGCACCTGGCCCAGGATCTGGTCCAGATAGATGCAGCGGGCCCCGGCCAGCTCGATCTCCGCAGCCAATACGTCCAGCGTCGCCGAGACGCTGGGCGACAGTCCGCCGCCCGCAGAAACCGATCCGTCCATGCGGCCCTCCCCTTGCGGAAGGACTTTCCCAGGGACATCCCTAAGGGTTGGTGAACTATGGGAAATTTCCGGTGGACGGCGACGCCGCCTGGCGCCGCGCCACCGCTGGCGTCAGATGTCGAGCAGCAGCCGCTGGGGATCCTCGATGGCTTCCTTCACATGCACCAGGAAGGTCACCGCGCCTTTTCCGTCGACGATGCGGTGATCGTAGCTCAGCGCCAGGTACATCATCGGCCGCGCCACGATCTGGCCAGCGACCACCATGGGCCGCTCCTGGATCTTGTGCATCCCCAGGATGCCCGACTGCGGTGGGTTGAGGATCGGCGTCGACATCAGCGAGCCGTAGATCCCGCCGTTCGAGATGGTGAAGGTCCCGCCCTGCAGATCCTCCATGGCGAGGTTCCCGTCCCGGGCTTTGCGGCCCAGGGCGCCGATCTCCTTCTCGATGTCGGCGAGACTCATGGCGTCGGCGTCGCGGACGACCGGCGTCACCAGGCCCTTCTCGGTGCCGACCGCGACCGAGATGTCGTAGTGATTCTTGTAGATGACGTCCGAGCCGTCGATCTCGGCATTGACCTCCGGGACCTGTTTCAGCCCGTGGATCACCGCCTTCACGAAGAAGCTCATGAAGCCCAGCTTCACGCCGTGCTTCTTCTCGAAGACGTCCTTGTACTGGTTCCGCAGGTCCATCACCGCGCCCATGTCCACCTCGTTGAAGGTGGTCAGCATGGCGGCGTTGTTCTGGGCTTCCTTCAGGCGGCGCGCGATGGTCTGGCGCAGGCGGGTCATCCGGACCCGCTCTTCGCGCTCGTGGACCGCCCGGGGCGCGGACGGCGCGGGGGCCGGCGGCGGGGCCTTGGCGCGCGCCTCCAGGGCCGCGAGAGCGTCGCCCTTGGTCACGCGCCCGCCCTTGCCTGTGCCTTCGATCGACGCCGGGTCCAGCTTGTTTTCGGCGGCGATCCGCTGGGCCGACGGCGCCAGCACTGGTTCGGCCTTTGGCGCGCTGGTGTCCGGCACCGGCGCGGAGGTGGGCGCGGCCTTCCCGGGGGTGGCTTCCGGCTGGAGCTCGCCGGCCGGAACCGGCGTGGGCTTCGACGTCGGCGCAGGGGCCTTGGTCCCGCCGTTCGCCTTCGCCGCGGCGCCCTCGCTGATCTTGCCCAGGATCGCGCCGGGCTCGACGGTCGCGCCCTCCTCGGCGGTGATCTCGGCCAGCACGCCGTCCGCCGGCGCGGCCACTTCGAGACTCACCTTGTCGGTCTCGAGCTCCACCAGGATCTCGTCCTTGCGGACCGCATCGCCAGCCTTCTTGGCCCAGCGGGCGACGGTCGCTTCGGTGACGGACTCTCCCAGCGCCGGGGTCATGATGTCGGCCATTTGGGGGCAGGGCTCCTTGGGGATCTAGGACACAAACAGAGTGGTTTGGGGGCGGGACGTCAGGCGAACGCCTCGGTGAGGAACGCCTCGAGCTCCTTGAGGTGCCGGCTCATGAGGCCCGCGGCCGTGGAGGCCGAGGCCGGGCGGCCCACATAGCGCGCCCGCTTGGCCTTCACGTTCATCCGCTCAAGCGTGAGCTCCAGCCACGGATCGACGAACTGCCAGCCGCCCATGTTCTTGGGCTCCTCCTGGCACCACACCAGCTCGGCGTTCTTGAAACGCTTCAGCTCGTTGGACAGCGACTTCAGGGGCCAGGGATAGAACTGCTCGAGGCGCAGGATGTAGACGTCGTCGCGGCCGGTCTTGGCGCGCTGTTCGACGAGATCGAAATAGACCTTGCCCGAACAGACGACGACCCGGGAGATCTGGCTGTCCGGCTTCAGGGTGATCCCGCCCACGTCGCAGCCCGCCTCGGCGCCGTCCAGCAGGACCCGGTGGAAGCTGGAGCCCTCGGCCATATCGGCCAGGTTCGAGACCGCCCGCTTGTGGCGCAGCAGGCTCTTCGGCGACATCACGATCAGCGGCTTGCGGAATTCGCGCAGGAGCTGGCGGCGCAGGACGTGGAAATAGTTCGCCGGCGTGGTGATGTTCACCACCTGCATGTTGTCTTCCGCACAGAGCTGCAGGAAGCGCTCCAGGCGCGCCGAGGAATGCTCGGGACCCTGGCCCTCGTAGCCGTGGGGCAGCAACATGACGAGGCCGCTCATCCGCAGCCACTTGCGCTCGCCCGAGGAGATGAACTGGTCGATGACCACCTGGGCGCCGTTCACGAAGTCGCCGAACTGGGCTTCCCAGATCGTCAGGGTGTCGGGGTCGGTCAGCGAGAAGCCGTACTCGAAGCCCAGCACCGCCTCCTCCGACAGCGCCGAGTCCAGAACCTCGAAGTGCGCCTGGGAGGGGCCCAGGTTTCGCAGCGGGAAATAGACCTCCTCGGTCTTCTGGTCGATGAGGCCCGAGTGGCGCTGGCTGAAGGTGCCCCGCACGCTGTCCTGGCCGGACAGGCGCACCGGATAGCCCTGGTCCAGCAGGGTCGCGAACGCCAGATGCTCGGCGGTCGCCCAGTCGATGCCCTCGCCGGCCTCGATCGCCTCGCGCCGGCCGGCGATCACCCGCTCCACGGTGCGGTGGACCGAAACCCTGTCGGGGATGGAGGTGATCTTGCGGCCCAGGTCGAGCAGCTTCTGCTTCGGCACGCCGGTGGCGTAGCGCTCCTCGCCGCCCGACGGCAGCTTCACGCTGGACCACTTGCCGTCCAGCCAGTCCGCCTTGTTGGCCTTGTACTGCTTGCCCGCCTCGAACTCCTGGTCGAGGAACTGGTCGAACTCCTTCACCCAGCCGTCCACCTCGGCCTGGGTGCAGACGCCCTCGCCGATCAGCCGCTGGGCGTAGAGGTCGCGGACCGATGGGTGACCCTTGATCTTCGCGTACATCAGGGGCTGGGTCATCGTGGGGTCGTCGCCCTCGTTGTGACCGAACCGCCGGTAGCAGAACATGTCGATGACCACGTCCTTGCCGAACAGCTGGCGGTATTCCGTGGCCACCTTGGCGGCGAAGGTGACCGCTTCGGGGTCGTCGCCGTTCACGTGGAAGATCGGCGTCTCGACCATCATCGCCACGTCCGTCGGGTAGGGCGACGAGCGCGAGTTCTTGGGGCTGGTGGTGAAGCCGATTTGGTTGTTGACGATGAAGTGCATCGTCCCGCCCACGCCGTAGCCGCGCAGGCCCGACAGGGCGAAGCACTCGGCCACAACGCCCTGGCCCGCGAAGGCCGCGTCGCCGTGCAGCAGCAGCGGCATTACGTGGCCACGGCCCGCCGTCGGCTGCTCGCGCAGGGTGAAGGCCTGCTTGGCGCGCACCTTGCCGATCACCACCGGATTGACGATCTCGAGGTGCGAGGGGTTCGCCGTCAGCGACAGGTGGACGCTGTTGCCGTCGAACTCGCGGTCCGAGCTGGCGCCCAGGTGGTACTTCACGTCGCCCGAGCCCTGCACGTCGGACGGGACGGCCGTGCCGCCCTGAAACTCGTGGAAGATCACGTGGTAGGGCTTGCCCATCACCGCGGCCAGGACGTTCAGGCGGCCCCGGTGCGGCATGCCGACCACGATATCCTTCACGCCCATCGCGCCGCCGCGCTTGATGATCTGCTCCAGCGCCGGAACCATCGCCTCGCCGCCGTCGAGGCCGAAGCGCTTGGTGCCGGGGAAGCGGCGGTGCAGGAAGGCCTCGAAGCCCTGGGCCTCGATCAGCTTCTTCAGGATGGCGACCTTGCCTTCCTTCGTGAAGACGATCTCCTTGTCGCGGCCCTCGATGCGCTCCTGCAGCCAAGCCTTCTCCTTGGGATCGGAGATGTGCATGTACTGCACGCCGACGTTGCCGCAGTAGGTGCGCCGCAGGATCTCCAGGATCTCGCGGATCGTCGCCGTCTCCAGCCCCAGCACGTAGTCCAGGAAGATCGACCGGTCGAAGTCGGTGTCGGAGAAGCCGTAGGTCGCCGGATCCAGCTCGCTGGCGTCGCCCGGCGTGGTCGCGATGCCCAGCGGATCCAGGTTGGCCTTCAGGTGCCCGCGCATCCGGTAGGCGCGGATCATCATGATGGCGCGGAGGGAATCTAGGGTGGCGGCGCGGACCTCGTCCTCGGAGGCGGCGGGTTTCCTCTCGGCGATCGCCTTGCCGACCTTGGCCTCGACCGCGGGCCAGAGGCCGTCGATGGCGCTCATCCAGTCGGGGCGCGCCGCCGGGGCTGAGGGCCGGGTCCAGGCGGGCTTCTCCGCCGCGCGCTTCACCTCGTCCGCGCGGTCGGCGAGGGAGGCGAAGAACGCCTGCCACGACGGGCTCACCGAGCCCGGGTCCGTCGCCCACTTCGCGTAGAGGTCCTCCACGAACGCGGCGTTGCCACCGTAGAGGAATGAGGTTTCGGCCAGAACTTCGTTGATCAGGCCTGCGTCGTCCGCCATGTCCTTCGCCTTCCGCGATCCGGCCCGCGGACTTCTGGAGAAGGAGCCTGGCCTGACCGCCCTTTACCTTTCACTCACCACCCGCGCCCGCGGCCCGGCCCCCATTGGGCCGCCGGCGTGGTCACCCCTCAGGCGCCCTTGAGCACCTCGAGCAGCGTGGTTCCGAGCGCCGCGGGAGAGGGCGACACGCGGATGCCCGCGGCCTCCATCGCGGCGATCTTGTCCTCGGCCCCACCCTTGCCGCCGGAGATGATCGCGCCCGCGTGACCCATGCGCCGCCCAGGCGGCGCGGTGCGTCCCGCGATGAAACCGACCATAGGCTTCTTCTTCGGTGAATTCTTGATGAATTCCGCCGCGTCCTCTTCGGCGGAGCCGCCGATCTCGCCGATCATGATGATCGACTCGGTGGCGTCGTCGTCGAGGAACATCTGCAGCACGTCGATGAACTCGGTGCCCTTTACCGGATCGCCGCCGATGCCGACGGCCGTGGTCTGGCCGAGTCCCGCCTGGGTCGTCTGGTACACGGCCTCGTAGGTAAGCGTGCCCGAGCGCGAGACAACACCCACGCTGCCGCGCTTGAAGATGTTTCCGGGCATGATGCCGATCTTGCACTCATCCGGCGTCAGCACGCCGGGGCAGTTCGGGCCGATCAGCCGGGACTTCGAGCCCGAAAGCGCGCGCTTCACCTTGATCATGTCGGCCACCGGGATGCCCTCGGTGATGCAGACGATCAGCGGCACCTCGGCGTCGATGGCCTCCAGGATAGAGTCGGCGGCGAACGGCGGCGGCACGTAGATGACCGAGGCCTCGGCGCCGGTCTGCTTCACCGCTTCCTCGACCGTGTCGAAGACGGGCAGGCCCACGTGCGTCTGGCCACCTTTGCCGGGGGTGACACCGCCGACCATCTTGGTGCCATAGGCGATGGCCTGTTCGGTGTGGAAGGTGCCCTGGCTGCCGGTGATGCCCTGGCAGATGACGCGGGTGTTCTTGTTGATCAGGATCGACATGTCTTACGCAGCGCCCCGCACGGCCTGGACGATCTTCTCGGCCCCGTCCGACAGATCGTTCGCGGCGATCACGTTCAGGCCGCTCTCGTTGATGATCTTCTTGCCCAGCTCGACGTTGGTGCCCTCGAGGCGCACCACCAGCGGAACCTTAAGACCCACTTCCTTGACCGCGGCCACGACGCCCTCGGCGATGATGTCGCAGCGCATGATGCCGCCGAAGATGTTCACCAGGATGCCCTTCACGTTGGGGTCCGCGGTGATGATCTTGAAGGCCGCCGTCACCTTCTCCTTCGAGGCGCCGCCGCCCACGTCGAGGAAGTTGGCGGGCTCGGCGCCATAGAGCTTGATGATGTCCATGGTCGCCATGGCCAGGCCCGCGCCGTTGACCATGCAGCCGATCTCGCCGTCGAGGGCGATGTACGAGAGGTCGTACTTCGACGCCTCGATCTCCTTGGGGTCCTCCTCGCTCTCGTCGCGCAGGGCGACGACGTCGGGATGGCGGAACAAGGCGTTGGAGTCGAACGACACCTTGGCGTCCAGGACGCGGAGATGGTCGTCGCCGGTGACGATCAGCGGGTTGATCTCCAGCATCGACATGTCCTTGGCCAGGAACGCCGTATAGAGCTGGGTCAGCAGGGTCGCCGCTTCCTTGGCCAGGCCGCCGGTGAGGCCCAGCGCCTTGGCCAGGTGGCGGCCGTGGTGCGGGAATACGCCTGTGGCCGGGTCGATGGAGAAGGTGACGATCTTCTCGGGCGTGGCGTGAGCCACTTCCTCGATGTCCATGCCGCCTTCGGTCGACGCCACGACCGAGACCCAGCTCGTCTCGCGGTCGACCAGCAGGGACAGGTAGAATTCCTTCGCGATCTGGGCGCCTTCCTCGATGTAGAGGCGGTTCACCTGCTTGCCGGCTGGCCCCGTCTGGTGCGTCACGAGCACCCGGCCCAGCATCTCCGCGGCGTTGGTCTTCACGTCCTCGACGGACTTGACGACGCGGACGCCGCCCTTGGCGTCGGGGCCGAGGCCCTCGAAACGGCCCTTGCCGCGGCCGCCGGCATGGATCTGGGACTTCACGACGAAGACGGGTCCGCCCAGCTTCTTGGCGGCTTCGACGGCTTCATCGACGGAGAAGGCGGCATGGCCGCGCGGAACCGCCACACCGAACTCCGCGAGGACGGCTTTGGCTTGGTGTTCGTGAATGTTCATGAGGCCTTTTGGGGCGACTGCCGACACCTCGCCCCTACGGCGAGTGACGCGGCTTATAGGCGCCGGCCCCCGTGATGACAACCGCGTGAGGGCTGGAAATGCGCCCCGGCGCGCACGACGCTTACGCGAGGTGAAGCCGTCCGCGCGCCGGGGACGCGGCCTGCCGTCGCAGAGGTCAGCCGAAGAAAGTCATCCACAGGGCCCGGCCCGGCAGGAGGGCGATGAAAACGTTGATCGCGAAGCCTCCGTAGAAGAGGCCCATCATCTGCCGGCGATGCTGGCGGATCGCGTGGCGCCGGGCGGCGATGACCGCGAGGGGCAGGCCGATGAGCACCCAGCCAGTTAACAGGTGCAGCAGCGACCAGCTTCCGTGATTGAGGCTGGTGATGAAGAGCGTGGCGCCCGCGGTGACGGACACCAGCGAGACCCAGGTCCAGCCGGCAAGGCGGTGGAAGGTCCGGCCCTTGCGCACGACCATCAGCACCGCACCTAGGACCAGGGCCGCGAGCGCGGTGGCGAGGTGGATCTTGATCGGCAGCGATAGACCGGCCAGCAGGCTCCAGTCCGGCGCATGCAGCCGGGACCTGCCGGCCACATCCGCCACGACCGTCCAATACGGGCCCATGGCCGCGCCTACGACGACGGCGACGATGAATATGGAAAGGGCGAACCAGCGCGCGAAGCCGGCGCGGCGGGGTTGCGTTTGCGAAACGAGCGACATCCGGTATCTCCAGAGAGTGGCGCGCTGCGACGCGCCTTCGTTGCAGCGACGGATGACGGCGGGTTGCGAACGGTGCCAGCGGGGATGCGTCGGCTGACGGCGGGGCTTCGCGAACGGCCAGGGTCCGCCGTTCACGCTTCGCGGACGGCGCGTCGATGAAGTCGCTAATCCTTCGATTGGGCCCGTACGACGAACTCCGCGGCTGGCTGCGCGGCCTGTTCGTGGCGCTTGTCTCCGGTGTCTTTCTGACCTTCTCGGGCGCCTTCGGCACCTCAGAGGCGCCGCTGGTCCCGCGCGCGGCCTACTGGATGGTGTTGATGCTGGTCGGCTACGCCTGGGGCGCATTCGTCTCGCGCTATTTCTTCAGCGAGGCGCGCCGTCGACTGGGCAACATCTGGCTCGACGGCCTGGTCGCCTCGCTCCTGATGTCGGTCCCGTTCACACTGGTGGTGTGGGTCGCGTCGCGCGTCATCCTGGACTCCCGCATCCCAGTCGAGGCGCTCCCTTTTCTCTTCGGCCCGGTCCTGCTCGTTTCGATGGCGATCACGTCGCTGAACATCCTGATCGAAAGTCGCCGCGTCGCTGGCGACGCCGGCCAGGCTCCGCCGCCCCGCTTTCTGGAACGGCTTCCCTTGAAGCTGCGCGGGGCGGACGTCTGGGCCGTCGAGGCCGAGGACCACTACCTGCGCCTGCACACCTCGAAGGGGCAGGACCTGATCCTGATGCGCCTGGCCGACGCGGTGTCCGAGCTGGACGGGATCGAGGGCATGCAGGTGCACCGGTCATGGTGGGTGGCGCGCGACGCCATCGCCGACGCCCGGCGAGGCGACGGCCGGGCGACGCTCAAGCTCAAGGACGGCGCGGAGGTTCCCGTCAGCCGGACCTATGCGGGCCAGCTGCGAGACCGGGGCTGGATCTAGCCTCGGCGCGCAAGCCAATCCGCCCGGCTCTGCCCCCAGACGTCGACCGGTACGCTCATAGGCGGCGGCAGGACCGTCTGGCGCAGGATGCGTGAGCCCAGACGCTGGGCGACCTTCTGCGAATTCACGTTAGCCGCCTCGATGGTGTGGATCACCTCATCCCAGCCCAGCGTGTCGAACGCCCAGTCGATCGTGGCCGCCGCCTCGGTGGCGTAGCCCTTGCCCCAGGTGTCGCGGGTGAGGCCCCAGCCGACCTCCGTTCCAGGCCACCCTTCCGGTTGCCAGGGCCCGACCCGCCCGACCCAGCGTCCGGTTGACTTCTCGATCACCGAGAACATCGAGAAGCCGCGCGACAGCCAGGCGCCGGCCATGACCGACATGATCCGCCAGGCGCCGATGCGGTCCTGCCGGCCGCCGATGTAGCGGGCGGCCTCTTCGTCGGCGCAGAAGGCCGCCCACGGTTCGAAGTCCTCGGTCCGGGGCCCGCGGAGGATGAGACGTTTGGTCTCGAGAGTCGGTATTTGCATCGGTCGTGGTTTCGCCTCAATCTGGAGCGCGGGAGAGAGTGTCGGGTTGGGGCAAGCGTCGGGGCGTCGGGCCGCCCCTAGCCGAAGCTCACCCATGCGTCGAGGGACCCGGGTATTCAGGGGCATCCTCGATGGCGCAGGATCAGCAGTTGTCCGAGAGAACGCAGGCGCGGTCCGTCCGGATCGTGATCGCCGGCGTCATCGTGTCCGCCGCTCTGGGCGCGGGGCTGGGGGTCTGGGCGAGATCGGACCCGCCGCCGGCGCGCGAAGCCCCCGCGCCCGCGCCCCTGCAGCCGTTGCAGATCGTGGTCGAGGACACCCTGCCGCCGGTCGGACAGCTTCTCGAGGTGCTGCCCGCGGATCTGGTCGCCGCAGCGAGCCGGCCCGCCCTGCCCGCACCTCCGGGCCTGGCCGCCGTGGAGCCTGCCACGGCCGCCGCGCCCCTGCCTGTGGTGGCGCTGCGGCGCGCCGCGCCGCCGGAGCGAGCGCCAGACGTCCGCAAGGCGCGCCCGAATGAGCCCGCCGCGCGCCTGGCCAAGACCTCCTCGAAGCCCGGGTCCAAGTCGGCGAAGGCCCGGAAGGCGCCCACCGTGAAGCTCGCCCAGGCGAACACGCCCAAGGCCAAGACGAAGCCGGCCTCCAGGCCGAAGGCGACGCTCCGGGCCGAGGCGGCGCCCAAGGCCCGCAAACCCGCCGCCCAGCAGAAGCCTCCGACGAAGCTCGCGAAGGCCACGCCCCCGAAGACGCGGCGACCTGAGAAGGCCGTCGCACCGCGCGGCGAAGGCCCGCTGCGCGTGGCGCGCGACGCCTGCGCCCTGCCCGACCCCGGCGCGGCGCTCGTCTGCGCCGACCGGGGACTGGCCGCCCGCGACCAGCAGCTTCAGCGCGTATATCGCCGCGCGGAGGCGGCCGGCGTGCCCGCCGCGGCCCTGCGGCGCCGCGAAGCCCGGTGGCTGGAGGTCCGCGCCGCCGCAGCCCGCGAGGCGCCCTGGGCGGTGGAGGACGTCTATGTGGCGCGGATCTCCGAGATCAACGACATGATCCGCGACGCGCGAGAGAATTAGGGCGTCGGCATTGACCGGCGCGGCGGCCCGGGGGACTTAGGCGACGCAGCCACGTCGGAGGACCACCCCCTGCCCGCCCCCATCAGGATCGCCGTCGCCGGCGCGCTGGGCCGGATGGGCCGGGCGGTGGCCGCGGCCGTCGAGGCCGAGCCGGGGCTCGCGCTCGCCGCCCGCTTCGACCGGCCGGAGGCCAGGGACGAGGGCCTGGTGTCGGTCGCCGACGCCCTCGCCGCCGCCGACGTCGTCGTGGACTTCACCACGGCGGCGGCCTCGGCCGAACTGGCGCCCCAGGCCGCCGCCCGGGGCGTGGCCCTGGTGATCGGCTCCACCGGCTTCTCGGAGCCCGAACTGCGGCGCATCGCCGAGGCGGCGACGAAGACCGCCATCGTTCGCGCCGGCAACTTCTCCCTGGGGCTCAACATGCTGCTGGGCCTGGTGGAGCAGGCCGCCCACGCCCTGCCGGCCGACGCCTACGACGCCGAGGTGTTCGAGGCCCACCACCGCCGCAAGATCGACGCGCCCTCCGGCACGGCCCTCATGCTGGGCGAGGCCATCGCCCGCGGCCGCAACACGGACCTGGCGCGCGTCGCCCGCCACGACCGGCAGGGTGTCACCGGCGAGCGGCCGACCGGAGAGATCGGCTTCTCGGTGCTGCGCGGCGGCGGGATCGTCGGCGAGCACAGTGTCACCTTCGCCGCCGAGGACGAGATCCTGACGCTCAGCCATTCTGCGCGGGATCGGAGCCTCTTCGCCCGCGGGGCGGCGACGGCGGCCCGCTGGGTGGCGGGACGCCAACCCGGCGAATACGACATGCAGGACGTCCTCGGCTTCCGGGACAGCTAGCGCGATGCCTGACTTCCTGGACCAGGACGCTACCGGACAGCTCACTGCGCTGGCCTCCAAGCGCATCTCTGCCGTGGAACTGCTCAAGGCCGCTCTGAGCCGACACGCGGAGACTCACGAACGCCTCAATGCGGTCGTCGCCGCCGATCCCGAGCGAGCGCTGGAGCGCGCCCGCGCCATCGACGACGCCCGCGCGCGCGACGAGACGGTCGGCCCGCTCGCCGGCCTGCCGATGACGGTCAAGGACACCTTCGACGTGGTCGGCCTTCCCGCCTCGTCCGGCCTTGCCCACCTCCGTCGGCGCCAGGCCGAGGACGCCCAGTCCGTCTCTCACGTCCGCCGCGCCGGCGCCGTGATCTGGGGCAAGACCAATGTTCCGGTCATGGCGGCGGACTGGCAGAGCACGAATGCGCTCTACGGGACTACCAACAACCCCTGGGACCGATCGCGAACCCCCGGCGGCTCGTCCGGCGGCGCGGCGGCGGCGCTCGCCGCCCGGGTGACGCCCGTCGAGATCGGCTCGGACATCGGCGGCTCTCTGCGCGTCCCCGCCCACTTCTGCGGCGTGTTCAGCCACAAGCCGACCTGGGGCTTGGTCTCCCAGCGCGGACACGTCCCGCCGACCCCGGGCTCGCATGCCGAGCGCGACCTCAATGTCGTTGGGCCGATGGCCCGGTCGGCCCGGGACCTGCGCCTGCTGCTGGCGACGATCGAGAACGGTCCCCTAGCGCCCAAGGCGCCGCCCGCCGACCTGAAGGAGACCAAGATCGGGCTCTGGCTCGACGATCCGCTCTGTCCCCTAGACCCGGAGGCCCGCTCCGTCCTGGAGCGGTTCGCCGAGGAGCTTCGGGCCGCGGGCGCGACGGTTGATCTCATCGCAAGTCCGGTGGACATGCGGACCCTGCTCTTCGCCTACCAGACGCTGCTCGGCGCCGTGCTCGGCGAGGACCTGCCGCCCCGCGCCCTGCGGGCCATGGAGATGGCGCGGCCCTTCGCCAAGGCTTCGGCCGCGCGCGGCGCCGGCCCGCTCTCGAATGCGACTATGACGCTGGCCTATACCGCCCGGCATCGCGAGTGGCTGGCCGCCGACGCGGTCCGCGCCCGCCTACGCCACGAGATCGGAGAGGCCTTCGGGAGTTGGGACGCGATCCTGGCGCCCATCGCCCCTGTCGCGGCCTTCCCGCACGACAGCCGGCCGTTCCAGAAGCGGCGGCTGCAGATGAGCGACGGGGTCCAGATCCCCTACAACAGCATGCTCACCTGGATCGCCCCGGCCACCGCACTGCACCTGCCGGCGACGGTCGTCCCCGCGGGCCTGACCGGATCAGGTCTGCCGGTGGGCGCCCAGCTCATCGGACCATTCGCCGGCGATGCGCGGACCCTGGCGATCGCCCAGGCCATCGACGAGAACGTGCGCGGCTTCGTCGCGCCGCGGATGGCCGTCTAGAGCGCCGCCAGCGCGCGCTCTTCCTGATCGGCGTACTGGCCGCCCTTGCGGTAGGCATACAGGTAGGTCGGCAGCACCGCTTCCAGTGTGGTCGGGGTGATCCCGAGCTCCGCGAGGCCCGGGTGGCGGCCGCTGATCACGTTGTCGACGCGCAGCGACTCCACTTGGTCGGCGGTGACCGGCGGCGGCATGACGCCGGCCACGAGGTCGCCCACCCGGCCCAGCATGGCGGCGACCGGGAACGGGATCGGCAGAAGCAGCCGGCGCTGGCCCGTCTCGGCCAGCATCTTTTCCATCAACTCCCGGAAGGTGTGGGTCGCCGGGCCGCCCAGTTCATAGGTCTGGCCCGCCGAGGCCGCGTCGGTCACGATCCGGCAGAGCGCCTGGCCGACGTCGCCCACGAACACCGGCTGGAAACGGGTCGCCCCCCCGCCGATCAGCGGCAGGACAGGGCTCAGCTGGGCCATGGACGCGAACCGGTTGAAGAAGCCGTCGCCCGGACCGAAGACGATGGATGGCCGCACGATCGCCGCGTCCGGATAGACGGCGCGCACCGCCGCCTCGCCCTCGGCCTTGGTCCGGCCGTACTTCGACGGGGCGTCCGGATCGGCCCCGAGGGCCGACATCTGGACCACGCGTCCCACGCCCTGGTCGCGCGCCGCCTCGGCGACGTTCTTCGCGCCCATCGCATGCACGGCCGCAAAGCCCTGGCGCCCGGCTTCATAGAGGACGCCCACCAGGTTCAGCGACGCAGTCGCCCCCTCCAGAGCCCGCGCCAGCGACGGCTTGTCGCGAACGTTCGCCTGGACGATGTCCACCTGGCCGACGTCGCCGAGCAGCCGCATCCGGTAGGCGAGGTTGGGATTTCGGACGGCCACGCGGATGCGCCAACCGGCCTTGGCCAGGTAGCGGACCGCCTGGGTCCCCACGAAGCCGGAGCCGCCGAAGACGGTGACGAGGTTCTGCATGGCGGGACGGCCGATCCTCTTCAATGCCCCTGGAAAGGCTGCGGCTTAGACGAAGCCGGTGGCGGCCGCAATCCGCCGCATCGAAGGGCCGTTGACCCCGCCGGGGCGGTGCCATATGTAGCCGCCTCCCGATCCGACGGACGGGGCCCAGGTGGCGGAATTGGTAGACGCGCTGGCTTCAGGTGCCAGTGGCTTAACGGCCGTGGAGGTTCGAGTCCTCTCCTGGGCACCACCGTTGGGGCGACGCCGGCCGCGGCGCCCTCGGTGAGCCCTCCCCCCATCAGTGCATTTTGAAGCGGATCGGCACCGACTTCGGACCGCAGACGAAGCTTGCCTGCATGCGCTTGGGTTCGCCGTCCAGCTCGACCGACTCCAGGCGGGGCAGCAGCTCCTCCCACAGGAGGCGCATCTCCATGCGCGCCAGGTGCTGCCCGAGGCAGACGTGGGCGCCATAGCCGAAGGCTACGTGCTTGTTGGGCGTGCGGGCGACGTCGAACTCGAAGGGGCGCTCGAAGACCGCCTCGTCCCGGTTCCCCGAAGGATAGCTGAGGAACAGCCAGTCGCCCTTGGCGATCTTGCGGCCGGCCAGCTCGGTGTCCGCGGTCGCGGTGCGCATGAAGTGCTTCACCGGCGTCTCCCAGCGGATCGACTCCTCGATGAGGCCGCGGATCAGGGAGGGGTCGTTCTTCACCGCGCGGAACTGCTTGGGGTTCTCCGCCATGGCCCACAGGGCGCCGGCCGTGGTGCTGGACGTGGTGTCGTGCCCGGCCGTGGCGGCGATGATGTAGTAGCTCATGGCCTCCAGGTGGCCGAGCGGCTGGCCGTCGATCTGGCCGTTGGCGATGACGCTCGCCAGGTCCTCCCGTGGCTTGCGCCGCCGGTCCTCGGTCATCTCGTTGAAGTAGGCGATGAAGTCGGCGACCGTGCCCTGGATGTTGGCCAGCGCCTGGTCGGTGTCGGTCACCTGGCCCTGGCTGCGGTTGAGGTCGGGGTCGGCGCTGCCGAACAGTTCCTGGGTAAGCTTCAACATCCGCGGCTCGTCGACCTCGGGCACCCCCAGCACTTCCATGATCACGTGCAGCGGATAGAGAAAGGCCACGTCCTTGGCGAAGTCGCAGCGATCGCCCTTCTCGGCCATGCGGTCGACGAAGCCCCTGGCGATCTCGCGGATGCGCTCTTCGAGGCTGCGCAGGCTCTGGGGCGCGAAATAGCCCTGGGTCAGGCGCCGGTAGTTGCCGTGGTCCGGGTTGTCCATCTGGACCAGCGAGCGGACCAGGTGCGGCGAGCCGCCCATCATCGCGCGCACCTTGCGGTCGGCCTCGATGGTGGTCAGCACGGTCGAGCGGTCGCCGTTGTGGAACAGCTCGTTCTTCAGCTCGACCTCGCGGATGTCGTCCTGGCGGGTGACGACCCAGAAGGGGTCGAAGCCCTCGACCTCGGCCACGTCCAGCGGCGCCTCGCGCCGCAGCCGGGCGAAGGCCTCCTCGATAGGCGTCCAGGCGGCGTAGGCCTTGGGGTCAACAATGGTGTCGGCGATCTCCTGCGCGATCATGGCGCGGTGTCCCTCTGGTCTCGGGCGGCGCCCGGGTTTCTTCGCCATGACCGTACGAGCAACTTGCTATACGTACAACAAGTAAGTACGAGTTGGGCCATGCCCCGGACCCTGCGGCGAACCCAGACAGAGCGAAGCGACGAGTCCGAGCGCCGGCTCCTGGACGCCACCGCTCAACTCGTGGCCGAGCAGGGCGTCTCGGCGGCCACCTTCGAGGCGATCGGCCGCTCCGCCGGCTACAGCCGCGGCCTCGCCACCCAGAAATTCGGCTCCAAGCAGGGGCTGATCGAGGCGCTCATCGCCGACCTGCACGAGAAGCAGGAAGCGGGGATGGCGGCCCATCACATCGATGAGATGCCGGGGCTGGAGGCGCTGCTGGAATACGTGGACCTGTACCTGCGCCACCTCGGGGAAGCTGCGGCGACGCGGGCCTACTTCATGCTGCTGGCCGGCGCGGTGGCGGACGCCTCGGAACTGCGCGCGGCCTTCGGCGCCTCGCACGACCGGATCAAGGCCAGGCTCGCGAACCTGGTCGCTCGCGGCCAGGCGGCCGGCGACCTGCGGCGTGAGTTGGATCCCGAAGCGGCGGCCCTGATGGTCGGCTCGCTGCTCCTCGGCGTCAGCGTCCAGCAGCTCGTCGATCCCAGCACCGACATCGACGCCATCCGCAGGACCAGCCTGCGGACCCTGCGCCTGGCCCTGGCCGCACCGGGCGTGGTCGCAAGCGAGGAGCCCTCATGAGCGACGCGCCCTACAAGACCTGGCAGTGCCGCACCTGCGGCTATCTCTACGACGAGGCGGCGGGCGACCCGCCCGAGGGTCTGGCGCCCGGCACGCGCTGGACCGACATCCCCGACGACTGGGTCTGCCCCCTTTGCGGAACGCCCAAGTCCGATTTCGACATGGTGGAACTCTGACGGCGGCCCAAGCCGGCCGTCGCGCCGCCCTGGGCGCGGAACAGTGAAGGGCCGCGCGAAGCCTTGCCGCGCGGCCCCCCTTGGCCTTTAGCGCGGCGCCATCCGGATCGCGCCGTCGAGGCGGACGTCCTCGCCGTTGAAGTAGGTCGTCTCGACCATGCACAGCGCCAGGTTCGCATATTCCTCGGCGTTGCCGAGGCGCTTCGGGAACGGCACCGAGGCGGCCAGCGCCTCCTTCACCTGCGGCGGGGCCGCGTTCATCAGCGGCGTGTTGAAGATGCCGGGCAGGATGGTGTTCACGCGGATGCCGTCGTTCATCAGGTCGCGGGCGATCGGCAGGGTCATGCCGACCACGCCGCCCTTGGACGCCGAGTAGGCCGCCTGGCCGATCTGACCGTCCTCGGCCGCCACCGAGGCGGTGTTGATGATCACGCCGCGCTCGCCGTCGGCCAGCGGCTCCAGGTCCAGCATGCCCTTCGCCGACTTGGCGATGCAGCGGAAGGTGCCGACCAGGTTGATCTGGATGATCCAGTTGAAGGCGTCGAGCGGGAAGTGCTTGGTCTCGCCCGTCTGCTTGTCCCGGCTGGCGGTCTTCATGGCGTTGCCGGTGCCGGCGCAGTTCACCAGGATCCGCTCCTGGCCGTGGGCCGCGCGCGCCTTGGCGAAGGCGGCGTCGACCTCCTCGTCGCTGGTGACGTTGCACTTGCAGAAGACGCCGCCGACGTCCTTCGCCACCGCTTCGCCCTTCTGTTCGTTCATGTCGAAGATGGCGACCTTGACGCCCTTGGCCGCGAGCGCCCGCACGGTCGCTTCGCCGAGGCCGGAGGCGCCGCCGGTCACCACCGCGGCGACGGATGAATTGAGTTCCATGGAGGGTTCGCTCCCATATGATGCGCGAGAGAAATTTCGGCGAAGCCTTAGCCCGATGAGCGCCCACGAAAAAGCGTCACCCGACGTCAGCTTCGATCCGGAGGCGGAGATCGCCCCGGGCCGCGCACTGGTCCCTGCGGTGATGCGGCTGAACGAGCAGCGCGTGAACGCGGGCTTCTGGCCCAAGATCCGGCGCACGGCCGCCAAGATCCCCTTCGCCAAGGAGGCTCTGTCGGTCTGGCACTGCGCCCGCGACGAGGAGACGCCGCTGGTCGCCAAGGGCATGATGCTGGCCGCCCTCGCCTATTTCGTCCTGCCGGCCGACGCGATCCCCGACGTCATCGCCGGCCTGGGCTACACCGACGACGCCGCGGTCTTCGCCGCCCTGATGTCGGTGATCGGCCGCAACCTCAAGCCCCGCCACAAGGAGGCCGCCCAGCGCGACATCGAGCGCCTGCGCGGCGAATAGGCCTCCCGCCCCGCCCGGCGGTTGAGAGCGCGCGCGAACCGGGGCATGGATAGGCCATGGCCCGCGAGATCGTCCTCGACACCGAAACCACCGGTTTCGACCCCCGGACCGGCGACCGCCTGGTGGAGCTGGCGGCGCTCGAGATCGAGCAGTTCGTCCCGACCGGGCGCAGCTTCCACGTCTACATCGACCCCTGCCGCGACATGCCCGCCGAGGCCGAGAAGGTGCACGGCCTTTCCGCCGCCTTCCTGCGCGGCAAGCCGCGGTTCGAGCACCCCGAGGTGGTGGACGCGTTCCTGGAGTTCGTCGGCGATGCGCCGATCATCGCCCACAACGCCGCCTTCGACCGCGGCTTCGTGAACTGGGAGCTTCAGCTCTGCAGCCGGGTCGAGATCCCGGATCACCGCTGGATCGACACCCTCGCGCTCGCCAAGCAGCGCTTCCCGGGCATGCACAACTCGCTGGACGCGCTCTGCAAGCGCTTCCGGATCTCGCTCAGCGAGCGGGAAAAGCACGGCGCCCTCATCGACGCCAAACTCCTGGCGGCGGTCTACCTGGAACTCAAGGGCGGCCGAGAGCGCCGGCTTGAGCTGTCCACCGCTGCCATGGTGAGCGCCGTATCCGCCACCGCCCGCGCCGAATATGGCGCGCGACCCCGTCCTCTGGGTCCCCGTTCCACGGATATGGAACGCGCCGCCCACGCCGCCTTCATTCGCGAGGAAGTGAAGAGCGAGGATCTCTGGTCGAAATTCGGGATCTGACTTCGGTCAGGCGTGCCCGACGCCGGGCTCCTGCTGCGCCTTGCGGGCGGCGTAGACGCCGGCGAAGTCGATCGGGTCCAGCAGGAAAGGCGGGAAGCCGCCCTCCGACGTCACCTCGGCGATGATCCGCCGGGCGAACGGGAACAGGTAGCGCGGGCATTCGATCAGCAGCACGGGCTCCATCTCCTCGGCCGGCACGCCGCCGATCTGGAAGACGCCGCCGTACAGCAGCTCGACGATGAACAGGGCGCCGTCGGTGCGCTCGGCCTTGGCGGAGAGCTTGAGGTCCACTTCGAACAGCCCGTCCTCGCGCCCGCGGGCGTTCATCTCGACGTTCAGGTCGATCTTGGGCTGGTCCTGCGCCGGCCGCAGCGCATCGGGCGCGCGGGGGTTCTCGAACGACAGGTCGCGGATGAACTGGGCCAGGATGCGGATGCCGGGCTCGGGGGCCTGCGGCGCGCCCGCGCCGGCGTCGGTGTCGGTCATGATGGCGTGAAGCTTCTCAAGCGGTTGGAGGGCGATCGTGGCGCCCGTGGTGGGCGAGCGGCTAACATGGCGCCCCCCGCGATGCAACGCCGCCCCTGACGGCGGCGTTCCTCGGGACTATATTGACCAATCTCGTCTATAAGGCCCAAAGCTCCGCCACACTGAAAGCCGTTCGTGCAAGTCCTGGAACTGATCATCTTCGCCGGCCTCGCGGCCATCGTGCTCTACCAGCTGTATTCCGTGCTGGGCCGCCGCGTGGGACGCCAGCCCGAGGATCGGCCCGCCGCCGAGACGGCCGCGGCTGCGCCTCGCGGGCCCCAGCCGCTCGACGTGCCCGCCGACGACGGCGTGGAGCTGACCGGCCTCGCCGCCATCAAGGCCAAGGACCCCGGCTTCGACATGGGCCATTTCCTGAACGGGGCGAAGGCGGCCTACGAGATGATCGTCAAGGCCTTCGCCGCCGGCGATAAGCAGACGCTCGGCAACCTGCTGGCGCCCGCCGTGCTGTCCAGCTTCGAAGGGGCCATCGACCAGCGGGCCGCCGAGGGCCGCACCGAGACGGTGGAGTTCCTGCACAGCCCGCGCGCCGACCTCGAGAAGGCCGAGGTGACCCAGGGCGACCTCGCCCGGGTTACCGTGCGCTTCCTGGCCGAGTTCCGCAGCCGCACCAAGGGGCCCGAGGGCGAGGGCGTCGACGACCGTCGCACCGCCGAGCTCTGGACCTTCGAGCGGCGTCTCAAGAGCCGCGATCCCAACTGGACCCTGGTCCACGTCGACGCCGCCGAGGCCTGATCGACCATGCGCTTCGGCGTCGTTGCGGCCCTTATCGCCGCCCTGAGCGTCGCCGCTTGCGCCACGCCGTCGGAGCACGGCCCAACGCCGCCCGGCTTCCCGGCGCCGTCCGCCCCGGAGCCGCAGCCGGGTCCGCAGCGGATCGAGCTGTCGCAGCTGCCGGGGTGGGCCGACGAGGACCACGACGCCGCCTTCGGCGCCTGGCGCGCCACCTGCCACGCCGCCCGGGCCCCGAAGCTCGCCGACCTCTGCGCTGCCGCGCGCTCGACGCCGCAGGTCGCCCCGGGCGTCGGCCGCGACTTCCTGGAACGGGCCTTCCAGGCGGAGCCTCTCACCGGCGACGGCGTGCTCACCGCCTATTTCGCGCCGGTCTACGAGGCGCGCAGCGCCCCCGACGCCGAATTCAGCGCCCCGGTCCGCCCCCGGCCCGGCGATCTGCAGCCGGGCGAGAAGGGCGCCGTCTGGCGCGTCCTGGCCGACGGAACGACTGAGCCCTATCCCGACCGCGCCGCGATCGAGGCCGCGCCGCTGATCCACCCGCTCGCCTGGATGCGGCCGGAGGAGCTGTTCTTTCTGCAGATTCAGGGGTCCGGCGTGCTGGTCTTCGAGGACGGCCGGCGGATGAAGGCGCTCTACGCCGCCCACAACGGCCGCCCTTTCGTGGGGATTGCCAATCCCATGCGCGAGCGCGGCCTGCTGCCCGGCGACAACACCTCGGGCGACGCCATCCGGCTGTGGCTCGCGGCCAACCGAGGGCCGGCCGCCGACGAGATCATGCGGCTGAACCCCCGCTACGCCTTCTTCCGCCTCGCGCCCGATGATGGCCAGCCGCCCGCCGGCGCCGCAAATGTGCCGCTGCCCGCCGGCCGTGCGATCGCCGTGGACCCGGCCTTCCACCCCTACGGCGGGCCCTTCTGGATCGACGGCCGCGCGCCCCTGCTCGCCGGTGCGTTCCCCGCCTATCAGCGGCTGGTGACGGCCCTCGACACCGGCGGCGCTATCAGGGGCGAGGTTCGCGCCGACCTCTACCTCGGCGAAGGCGCCCGGGCCGGCGCCGAGGCGGGCCGCGTGCGCCATTCCCTGCGGCTCTACCGGCTGGTCCCCCGATGAAGCGGCCACTGAAACCCGAGGAACAGAGGCTCTGGGCCCTGGTGACGGGCACGGTCCATCCGCTGCCGGGCAAGAGCACGCCCAAGGCGCCCCGGCCCCAGACCCTCGACGCCCCCGCCCGCATCGAGCCCAAGCGCGCCGAAGAGGCCCGGCGGCGCCTGCGCGAGGCGCTGGAGAGCATCGAGCCCAACCGCCGCCATCGCATCGCCCGGGAGCGGGAGGAGATCGGCGCCCGCATCGATCTGCACGGCCTGACCCAGGACCGCGCCCGCGCGGCCCTCGATATTTTCCTCCAACGCGCCTTCGACGAGGGCTGGCGCGCCGTTCTGGTGATCACGGGAAAGGGTCTGCAGGGCGACGGCGTCCTGCGTCGCCGCGTCCCGGAGTGGCTCGCGGCTCCGCATCTCGCCCACGTCGTCGCCGGCATCTCCGAGGCCCACCGCCGCCACGGGGGAGAGGGGGCTCTCTATGTGGCGCTCAAGCGCAAGCCGCGCGGCTGACCCTCACTGCGGCAGGGCGAAGGCCACCACCTCGTCCCCGCGCTTCGTGTCGGCCTTCGCATGCCCGCCCGCGGCGATGACCACGTACTGGCGGCCCTTCCAGACATAGGTCATGGGCGTCGCTTGGCCGCCGGCCGGCAGCCGGCCCCGCCAAAGCTCCTTGCCGGACGCCGCGTCGAAGGCGCGCAGGTAGTTGTCCATGGCCGCGCCGATGAACACCAGCCCACCCGCGGTGACGATGGGGCCTCCGAAGTTCGGCGTGCCCGTGCCGCGCATGACGAACTGCGACCCCGGCGCCAGGTCGCGCGTCGTGCCGAGCGGCGTGCGCCAGAGGATCTTGCCCGTCTTCATGTCCACCGCCGACAGCAACCCCCATGGCGGCGGGTTGCACGGCAGCCCGAGAGGCGAGAAGAGCACCTCCCGCTTCATCCCGAACGGCGCGCCCGTCTGGCGGCTGATCTCCACCCCTGGATTCGCCTTCCGCTCCGCATCGACCTTGTCCGCCGGGATGAGGGTCAACCGGTGCAATGCCGAGGACGTGTTCACGAAGGCGACGCCAGCGCGCGCGTCGTAGGCGATCCCGCCCCAGTTCGTGCCGCCGCCGGTAAACGGGTAGAGGATCGTCCCCTTCGTCGACGGCGGGGTGTAGATGCCCTCGTTGCGGGCGCCGGCGATCAGCTTCTCGCAGGCGCCCCGGTCCCATGGCGTCAGGCCGAAGGCGTCGCTTGCTTGGATCCGGTTGGGCGCCAGCGGCTCCGGCGCGACCGGGAACGGCTGGGTCGGCGACAGCACCTCGCCGATCTCGCCGCCCTGCGGCGCGCGCCGCTCCTCGACCGGGATGATCGGCTGGCCGGTCTCGCGGTCCAGGGTGAAGATCAGGCCCTGCTTGGTGGCCTGGATCACCGCCGGCCGGGGCGGGCCGCCCTGGTAGCTCACCAGGCCCAGCGTCGGCTGGGCCGGCACGTCGTAGTCCCAGACGTCGTGGTGCGTTGTCTGGAAGCCCCAGGCGACCTCGCCCGTGGCCGCCCGCACGGCCACAACCGAATTGGCGTGGCCGGCGTTGCCCGGCCGTTTGCCGCCGAAGAAGTCGGGGCTGGGGCTCGACGTCGGCAGAAAGACCAGCCCACGGGCCTCGTCGACGGACATCGGCGCCCAGACATTGGCCGCGCCGGCCTGGATCGCCGGGTCGGCGCCGGCCAGCGGGTCGAAGCGCCAGCGCAGCGCGCCGGTGCGCGCGTCGAAGGCGTGGACGGCGCCCGAGGTCTCGTCGACCCTCTGGTTGTCGTCGATGGACGACCCGGTGACGACCACGTCGCCCACCACGACAGGCGCGGAGGTGATCTGGGCGCCGTCGGGCCGGGCCAGGCGCGCGTCCGGCAGCGCATTCACCTGGCCGTCCCGACCGAAGCCCGGGCAGGTCTTCCCCGTCGCCGCATCGAGCGCGATCAGCCGCCGGTCGTTGGTGTTCGTGAAGATCCGCTCGGCACAGGGGGCGTCGGCCGGCGCGGCGGGGTCGCGCCACCAGGCGACACCGCGGCAGTTGTACTCGTTGGGGTAGTTGAGGGTCTTGTCGATCTGCGGATCGTAGCGCCACAGGACCTCGCCGGTGCCCGGGTCGTGGGCGCTCACCGCGTTGAACGGCGTGCAGATATAGAGCCGTCCTCCGGCCAGGATCGGCGTCACCTGGAACGAGGCGCGCTCCACGGCGTCCGGGTTCGCCGCCAGATGGCCTGTCGAGTGCCGCCACGCCACCTCCAGGCGCCGCACATTGGCCGGGGTGACCTGGGCGGCGGGCGAAAACCGCTGACCGCCAGCGTCGCCGCCGTAGTAGGCCCAGCCAGCGTCCGGGGCCGAAGTGAGCGGCGGCGGGGGCGGACTGCAGGCGGCGAGGCCGAGGATGGCGGCGGAGAGGAGGAGGCGTCGTGACATGACCGCAAAGTCTCCCAGCCTGCGTCGGCGGCGGTGGGAGCCGTCGTGTCGACCTGTCAGGCCGTTCCCGCGATAACGCCCGCCACAGGTCCGGCCGAGTGAAATCGCGGTAAGCTAAGCCTTGCGACCGGCTTTTTCCGCCAGGCCCGAGGTTCCTTCCCGCGCCTCCAGGCGCTCGGCCACCTCGTCCAGGCTCACTCCGGCCGCAGCGATCAGCACCAGCCAGTGATAGATCAGGTCCGCGCTCTCGGCGGTGAGCGCCTCGCGATCACCCTGGGCTGCGGCGATCACCGTCTCCACCGCCTCCTCGCCCATCTTCTTCGCGGCGCGGTCGATGTCGGCCAGCAGCTGGGCGGTGTAGGACTTGGACGTGTCCCCGTCGCGGCGGCTCTCGATGGTGGCGGCCAGCCGGCCGACGACGTCGCTGAAGCGGCTCATGCGGGCACGGGCTCCGTCAGCCGCACGTCGATCCCCGCGCGGGCCATGGCCGTCTTGGCCTCGCCGATCGAGATCTCGCCGAAGTGGAAGATCGAGGCGGCCAGCACCGCGTCCGCCCCCGCCTGCACGGCCTCGACCAGGTGCTGCGTGGTCCCGGCTCCGCCCGAGGCGATCACCGGCACCGAGACCGCCCGGCTGACCGCGCGCAGCAGGTCCAGGTCGTATCCGATCTTGGCGCCGTCGCGATCCATGGAGGTCAGCAGGATTTCGCCCGCCCCCTTCTCGACCACCTCCACGGCGTAGTCCACCGCGTTCAGGCCCGTGGGATTGCGCCCGCCGTGGGTGAACACCTCCCAGTGATCACCCGTCCGCTTCGCATCGACCGAGACCACCACCGCCTGGCTGCCGAACGCGTCGGCGCAGCGGCTGACCACGTCGCGATCGTTCACCGCCGCCGTCATGATCGAGATCTTGTCCGCCCCGGCCAGCAGCAGCCGGCGGCCGTCCTCGACGCTGCGGATACCGCCGCCGACGGAGAGCGGCATGAAGCAGACCTCGGCGGTGCGCCGCACCACGTCCAGGATGATGCCGCGATCCTCGTGGGATGCCGTGATGTCCAGGAACATCAGCTCGTCGGCCCCGGCGGCGTCATAGGCCTGGGCCTGCTCCACCGGATCGCCGGCGTCCACCAGGTTCACGAACTGCACGCCCTTCACCACCCGGCCGTCCTTCACGTCCAGGCAGGGGATGACGCGGACCTTGAGCGTCACGCCGCGACCCCCAGGGCCTCGGCCGGATCGATGGCGCCGTTGTAGAGGGCCCGGCCCAGTACGGCGCCGGCGACCGGCACGCCCTTGCGCGCCTTCAGCTTTACGATGTCGTCGACGCTGGCCAGCCCGCCGGCGGCGATCACCGGGATCTTCACGGCGTCGGCCACCGCGCCGAAGGCGTCGACGTTGAAGCCCATGACGGTGCCGTCGCGGTCAATATCGGTGACGATCAGGGCGGCGACGCCCGCGTCCTCGAACCGCCTGGCCACCGTGATGGCGTCGAGGTCGGAATCGGCCGTCCAGCCGTCCACGGCCACCTTGCCCTTGCGCACGTCCACGCTGACGGCGATCTGCTCCGGATAGAGTTCGGCGGCCTTGAGCACGATGTCGGGCTCCTTCACCGCCACGGTGCCCAGGATCACCCGGCTGACCCCCGCCTCGATCCAGCGCTCGACATCGCCCAGGGTGCGGATGCCGCCGCCCAGCTGCACGGGCGTCGAGACCTTCGACAGGATCGCCTCGACCGCTGCGGCGTTCACCGCCTTGCCCGAGACCGCCCCGTTCAGGTCGACCACATGGATCCAGTGGAAGCCGGCGTCCGCCCACGCCTTCGCCTGGGCGCCGGGGTCGGAGTTGAACACGGTCGCGGTCGAAAGATCGCCGTGCAGCACCCGCACGCACTGGCCGTCCTTCAGGTCGATGGCCGGGTAGAGGATCACGGGCGCCACTCCAGGAAGTTGGCCAGGAGCTTCAGCCCCGCGGCCTGCGATTTCTCGGGGTGAAACTGCACCCCGGCCAGGTTGCCGCGCGCGACGGCGGCGGGGAACAGCCCGCCATGGTCCACATAGGCCGCCACGTCCGCCGGGTCTTCCGGGTACATGGCGAAGGAATGGGTGAAATACACCGGCGCGCCGTCCTTCAGGTCCTTCAGGACCGGCTGGTCGGTGACGCGCTCGAGATTGTTCCAGCCCATGTGCGGCACCTTCAGGCGCGGATCCGCCGGCTGGATACGCCGCACGTCTCCGGCGATCCAGTCCAGGCCGGCCGTGACGCCGAACTCGTGGCCGCGGCTGGCCAGGAGCTGCATGCCCACGCAGATGCCGAGAAACGGGACGCCGCGCCCCCGCACGGCCTCGGTCATGGCCTCCACGGCGCCCGCCCGCGCCGACAGCGCATCCATGCAGGCGGCGAAGGCGCCGACGCCCGGCAGGACGATCCGGTCCGCGCGGGCGATCGTCTCGGGATCGTGGGTGACGGTGATCTCGGCACGGCCCTCGGCCGCGCGGACCAGCGCCTTTTCGGCCGAGCGCAGGTTGCCCGACCCGTAGTCGATCAGGGCGACGCTCTGCATGGGATGTCCTAGAGCACGCCCTTGGTGGAGGGGGCGTGGCCGTGGGTCTTGGGGTCCAGCTCGACGGCCTGGCGCAGGGCCCGGGCCAGGGCCTTGAAGCCGCTCTCGGCGATGTGGTGGCTGTTGGCGCCGTACAGGCACTCCAGGTGCACGCACGCGCCCGCGTTCATGGCGAAGGCGTGGTGGAACTCCTTGAAGAGCTCGGTGTCCATGTCGCCCACCTTGGGCGTGCGGAACTCGGACTTCCAGATCAGGTAGGGCCGGTTTGACAGGTCGATGGCGCAACGCGTCAGCGTCTCGTCCATCGGGATGTAGGCGTGACCGAAGCGGCGGATGCCCTTGAAGCCGTCCAGGGCCTCCTTGATCGCCTGGCCGATGACGATGCCGGTGTCCTCCACCGTGTGGTGCATGTCGATGTGCAGGTCGCCCTTGGTCTCGACCGTGAGGTCGATGCCGCCGTGCCGGGCGAAGCTGTCCAGCATGTGGTCGAAGAAGCCGATCCCGGTCGTGATCGTGGACATGCCGGTCCCGTCCAGGTCCACGGCGACGCGGATCTGGGTCTCCTTGGTGTTGCGGACGACCTCGGCCTTGCGGCTCATCTGCCTCAGTATCCCTTCGACTCCGCCAGTTCCTTCAGCGACACCGCCGGACGCGGGCCGTAGTGCGAGATCACCTCCGCCGCCGCCAGGCTGGCCAGCTTGCCGCATTGCTGCAGCGGCCGGCGGCGCGACAGGCCGAACATGAACCCGGCCGCGTATTGGTCGCCCGCGCCCGTTGAGTCCACGATTTTCTCGACCGGCTCGGCGTCGACCGTCAGCCTTTGCCCGTGGTCCAGGATCACCGACCCCTTCTCGCTGCGGGTCACGGCGGCGAGCTTCACCATCGGCCGCAGCTGGTGCAGGGCGTCATCGAAGCGATCCGTCTGGAAGAGCGATTTCAGCTCGTCCTCATTGGCGAACAGCAGGTCGACCTGGCCTTCGATGAAGCCCAGCAGGGCGCCGCGGTGGCGTTCCACCACGAAGCTGTCCGACAGCGTCAGGGCGATCATCCGTCCCGCGCCGTGAGCCAGGGCCGCGGCCTTGGCGAAGGCGCGCCGCGCCGGTTCGGCGTCGAAGAGGTAGCCCTCAAGGTAGACGATCTTCGCCGCCTCGACGATGTCCTTCTCCACATCGTCATCCGAGAACTCCACCGAGGCGCCCAGGTAGGTGCACATCGTCCGCTGGGCGTCGGGCGTGACGTTGATCATCGAGACCGCCGTCGCCGGGCCACCCACCAGCGGCTGGTTCTCGAACCGCGCCCCCATGGCCCGCATGTCGTGCGCGAAGATGCGGCCCAGCTGGTCGTCGGCCACCTTGCCCATGAAGGCGCCCTTGCCGCCGAAGCTGGCCAGGCCCGCAATGGTGTTGGCCGCCGAGCCGCCCGAGGCCTCGACCGCCGAAGCCATCTTCGAATAGAGCGCAGCGCTGGCCTTGGGGTCGACCAGCATCATGGCGCCCTTGGTCAGCCCGTTCTCGGAGAGAAACGCATCCGTGCAGGGGGCGATCACGTCGACGATGGCGTTGCCGATCGCGGCGACGTCGTAGAGCTCTGGCATTGCTGGCGGAATTCCCCTGGACTGGCCGGCGCGGCTTACAGGCAAAGCGCCCCCTAGGCTAGCCGTCGAGGCAGACCACCTGGGCCACCTGCAGCTCCCGGCGCAGGTCGTCGGCGACGTAGAAGTAGTTCTGCGGCGTGATGGCCGGCCCGCTTCCCGGCGTGGTCGGCCGGCGGCCCGCCGCCGCGAGGGTCGCCGTCACCACCTCCGGCGCCGTCGTGTAGATCCGCCCCCGGCGCGGGCTCTCGGCGATCGTCACCCCCAGGACGCGCCCCTGGCCGTCCAGCGCCGGCGCGCCGGAAAGGCCGCCCAGGGACCCCTGAAGGCCATCGGTCCGCCCCGTCTCGGCCCAGACCAGCACCGGCTCGGTGCGCGCGCCGTGGCCGCGGACCACCAGGTTCTCCCGGCCCAGCAGGCGCGAACTCGCCTCGCCGGGCTCGCCTTGCGGGAATCCGGGGTGGAACGCCCGCTGGCCGCGGCGCAGGGGCTCGCCCAGGGCGAGGGGCAGGGGCGCCGCACCGCCCTCGGTGAACAGCATGGCCGCCTCGCCGCGGGGATCGACGCGCACGTTCACCGCCACGCCGGTCCCGGGCCCCACCACGATCGCCGTTCGCCGGCAGCCGTCGACGACGTGGCGGGCGGTCAGCCAGACACCGGACCGGGCGATCGAGAAGGCCGTGCCGGCGGCGGGTCCCGTCTTCGCCGGCACGTCCACCACCACCGACGGGTCGAACGGCGACGCCGGTCCCAGGGCTTCGCCCAGAGGCTCGGAGCCCTTAGGCGGCGGGGGCGGGGCGTCGGCCCGCTCGTCCCGGCCCACGGCGGCCGCCAACAGGGCCACCACCACCGCGGCATAGACCACCCAGTCCGGGAGCCGCGGGAACTTCATGTCAGCTCCGCGCCGCCGCCACGATCAGCGCCGTGGCGATCTTGGCGCCCACCAGCAGGGCCGCCGCCGACATCTCGCCGTCCTGGATCCGCCGCGGCAAGCCGCGCAGCAGCATGTCCACCAGGCGGAAGACCAGAAGCTGCACCACCACCGTGACAGCGCCCCACAGCCCGATCTCGATGATGTTGGTCGACGCTCGCAGCGAGGCCGACAGCGGGATCGCCAGGCCCAGCAGCACGCCGCCCAGCGACACGGCCGCGGCCGTATTGCCCTCGCGGATCAGCGAGATCTCCTTGTGCGGTGTCAGGAGGACGTAGATCGCCGCGCCGATCAGCAGGATCAGCACCGTCACCCCGGCGTGGGCAAGGAAGATCGGAAAGCCCGAAGCGAAGGCCTGGATCTCAGGCGAAGGTGTCGGCATTGACGCGTCCCCGAACTGTCGGCGCCTTCCCTAGCACGGCGAAGCTGTCCGCCGGAACGCGGCGTCGCGCTGCAGGGGCCTTACGACCCGGCCGCCGCCTTTCGCCGCGCGCTGGCCCGGAGCTTCTCGCTCTCGCTCTTGAGCTGGCCGCAGGCGGCGAGAATGTCCCGGCCGCGGGGCGTGCGGATGGGCGAGGCGTAGCCGGCGCGGTTCAGGATTGCCGCGAAGGCCTCGATCCTGGACCACGACGAGCACTCGTACTCGGTCCCCGGCCAAGGGTTGAACGGGATCAGGTTGATCTTCGCCGGGATGCCCGCCAGCAGCTTCACCAGCGCCTTGGCGTCGGCCGGGCTGTCGTTGACGCCCTTCAGCATCACGTACTCGAAGGTCACCCGCTTGGCGTTCGACAGGCCCGGATAGGCGCGGATCGCCGCCATCAGCTCGGCGATCGGGTACTTCCTGTTGAGCGGCACGAGCTTCTCGCGCAGCGGATCGTTCGTGGCGTGCAGCGAGATGGCCAGCATCGCCTGCGTCTTCTCGCCCAGCTCGGCCAGCTGCGGGACCACGCCCGAGGTCGAGACGGTGATCCGCCGGCGCGAGATGGCGATGCCCTCGTTGTCGGCGATGATGTCGATGGCCTGGGCCACGTTGTCGAGGTTGTAGAGCGGCTCGCCCATGCCCATGAAGACGATGTTCGAGAGCCGCCGGTCCTCCTTGGGGCTCGGCCATTCGTCCAGGTCGTCCCGCGCCACCTGCACCTGGGCCACGATCTCGGCCGCGGTCAGGTTGCGCACCAGCGCCTGGGTGCCCGTGTGGCAGAAGGTGCAGTTCAATGTGCAGCCCACTTGCGAGCTCACGCACAAGGCGCCGGCCCGGCCCACGTCGGGGATATAGACCGTCTCCACCTCGATTCCGGGCGCCATCCGGATCAGCCACTTACGGGTGCCGTCCTTCGAAACCTGGCGCTCCACCACCTCGGGACGATCCAGCGAGAAGGCCTCCGCCAGCTTCGCCCGCGTCTCCTTGGCGATGTCGGTCATCGCGCCGAAATCCGTGACGCCGTAGTGGTGGATCCAACGCCAGACCTGGGTGGCCCGCATCCGCGCCTTCTCGGGCGGCGCGACGCCCGCCTCCACCAGCGCAGCCGCCAGCTCCTGACGCGACAGGCCGGTCAGGTTGGGCGCCTTGGGCGCAAGCGGTTCGGCCGGAGCCCGGCTCAGGTCGAGGGTCACGCCCACGGGGTTCGATCCTTCTGGAGAGCGGCGAATATAGGTGACACGCGGCCCGTCACCAAATGGCTGACGCCGGGGCCACTTCAAACATCCGTTCGACCCGGCTAGGGTCGCCGCCCAAACGAACGTCAGGCGGGAGACTCCTCCATGAAAGCGCTGCTCAGCAAGGCCGTCGGCGGGCCCGAGACCCTGGTGCTGGAGGATGTGCCCGATCCGGTCGCCAAGCCGGGCTTCGCGGTGGTCGAGGTCAAGGCCATCGGGGTCAACTTCCCCGACGTGCTGATCATCGAGGACAAGTACCAGTTCAAGCCCGAACGTCCCTTCTCGCCCGGCGGCGAGATCAGCGGGATCGTAAAGTCGGTGGGCGAGGGGGTCTCCCACGTGAAGCCCGGCGACCGGGTGCTGGGCAACACCGGCTGGGGCGGCATGGCCGAGCAGATCGCGCTCGAGGCGGCCCGCCTGGTGAAGATCCCCGACTCCATGCCGTTCGACGACGCGGCGGCCTTCATCATGACCTACGGCACCAGCTGGCACGCCCTGAAGGACCGGGCGAACCTGCAGCCGGGCCAGTCCCTGCTGGTCCTGGGCGCCGCCGGCGGCGTCGGCCTGGCCGCCGTCGAGCTCGGCAAGGCGATGGGGGCCACCGTCATCGCCGCCGCCTCGAGCCAGGAGAAGGTCGACCTCTGCCTCAGCCGCGGCGCCGCCTCGGGCGTGGTCTACCCCAAGGGTCCCTTCGACCGCGACGGCCAGAAGGCCCTGGCCGCGCTCTTCAAGGACGCCACCGCGCCCAATGGCGCCGACGTGATCTACGACGCCATCGGCGACGCCTACGCCGAGCCGGCGCTCCGCTCGATCGCCTGGGAGGGCAAGTACCTCGTGGTGGGCTTCGCCGCCGGCGAGATCCCGAAGATCCCGCTGAACCTCGCGCTCCTGAAGGGTTGCGAGATCGTCGGCGTCTTCTGGGGCGCCTGGGTCGGCCGCAATCCGAAGCGGCACCAGGAGAGCGTCGCCGAGCTCCTGAAAATGTACGAGGACGGCAAGATCAAGCCGCATGTCTCCGAGCGTTTCGCCCTGGCCGACGCCCCGAAGGCCATCGCCCACCTCGCCAGCCGCAAGGCCATGGGCAAGGTCGTGGTGACGGTCGGATAGGAACTGCTAGACCGCCAGGCGCAGGTACGGCCGCTCGGTCGTGCGGGGCGTCTGGCGGCTCGGCGCCGACTCGTCGTCCAGGCCTTCGAAGAAGTAGTTCATCTCCACGTCCAGCGCCTGTGACAGGCGCCACAGCACGGTCGCCGAGACGCGGCACCGCGCGCTCTCGTACTTCTGGATCTGCTGGAAGGTGAGGCCGCAGGCGGCGCCCAGCGACTGCTGCGTCATACCCAGGAGCCGCCGCCGCCTTCTCATGCGACGTCCCACGATCTGTCCTACGCGATCAACCATACCCAGCACCCCTGAACTCCCACATACCGCGTTCACTGAACTTCGGGAGCCGATGCATGAATTGTAGGAACGCGACATGACGAGGCTTTGACAGCCGTCAAGCCGATGGCTCCGACGGCGGCTGGAGCACCTGGACCGGGGCGCCCAGCAGCGCCTTCCGACGTCGCCAGGCCTCGGCCATGAACGGCCGCTCGCGCGCCAGCCAGGCCCGCGGCGACTGGCCCATGTAGTGCTTGAATTCACGGATGAAGTGCGCCTGGTCCGTGAACTGCTCGTCCAGAGACCGCGACCAGCCGTCCTGCGGCGCCTCGCGCATGGCCGCCAGGGTCCGCAGAACCCGCTGGCGGCGCAGCAGACGCTTGGGCGGCAGTCCCAGGTGGCGCAGGCAGAACCGCTCCAGTTGCCGCGGCGACAGGCCCACCGCCGCCGCCCAGTCCGCCACGGTCTGAATCTCGGGGTCCTGGAGTGCGGCGTGCGCCACGCCCACGAGAGCCGCCTCGGGCGCGTCCTGCAGGAGGCTCGTCAGGACCTCGTCCAGGACGCCGAAGATGGCCGCCTCGTCCGCGGCCGCGCGCAGCCGGTCGGAGAGCGCCTCCGCAGCCGGCCCGATCGCATCCCCCAGAGGCCGCATCCGATTGGCGAAGGCGTCCGCCGGCTGGGCCGTCAGCATCGGCCAACCCTGGGGCATCAGGCCCACGCCGACCAGCAGCCCCGGCGAGCCCGTGACCATGATCGCCCGCTCCAGCGCCCCGGTCACGCCGATGGGCGGTACGGCCTCGACGTCCCGGTCCGGGAACTTCGCCGTCCACGCGCCGGACAGGATGACCCGGAAATTGGCCCACTCCGGGAAGAGCTGGTCCGTGACGGTCCCCTCGCCCCAGACGCGCACGAGGTAGTAGGTCGTCACCGCCTTCCGGAGCGGCTCGCCGGGCAGGAAATAGCTGACCGAGGCCTTGGCGGGGCCGGCTTGTCCGTCCGTAGGATCTGTCGCGGCTGCAGCAGGCTCGTTGCTCACCCGCAGAACGTCTTTCGCAATCTGTGCGAGAATGTGGCGGAGCTTTGCCGTACAGGTGGCGGGTCAGGGCCGCTCCCAGTCGACCTGGGGCGGCGTCGGCAGGACCCGGCCCTTCTGTCCCGTGGCGCGGAACGTCCCATCCATCCGCGCTGACCAGATCGGCAGCCGCGCTCCGCCCGGGACCGGCGCCAGCGGACCCAGCACGACCCCCGCCGGACCCGCACCGACCCCGAAGGCGAACGGCTCCCCCGCCGGGTTCTGCCGGTACCACATCAGGATCGAGCCGTCGGGCCGCACCAGCTCCAGCCGTCCGCCGTCGCCGAGGCGCGGCCGCCGCGTGGCGTCGCCGAGCGCGAGGCGGCGCACATTGCGATAGGGATGGGCGTCCCACCAGTCCAGGTCGCCCTTCACCTGCTGCGCCGTCATCGGCCCCAGGGGCGAGACCTCGCTCACGCGCCAGCCGCGATCGCCCACGACCGCCCGCGTTCGGTCCATGCCCCAGGCGCTGCGGCCCTCGAACCGCATCCGCGGCGCGTCGAGATCGATCCAGAGGATGTTGTCGTAGGGCTGGGCGAGGTCGGACTCGTAATGGGTCGCCGCGATGGTCAGGCCCCGCGCCCGCGTCCAGGCGTCCGCGCCGCCCATGGCCGCGACCAGGCGTGCGGCCGCCGCCGCGCCGTCCTCTTCCGCCCGCGCCGACGTCGCCAGGACCCCCGTCGAGGCGATCCCGGCCAGGAAACTCCGCCGCGTCTGCATGCGCCTCCTCCTCCGCCGCCATGCTCGGCCCAGCGCAGGTCCCGGCCAAGCCCGTCGGCGGCGCGGGCGCGGTTTCCCGCGACGAACGGTCGGCGGAAGCTCCGGCGTCTTCGCGCGGGCCAAAGACGCGTGTACTGATCGCCGATAACCTATCGGGAGGGCGGATGATGGCGGGCAGGCTGGACGGCAAGGTGGCGGTGATCACCGGCGGAGTCTCGGGGATCGGACTGGGCACGCTCGAGCTCTTCCTCGCCGAGGGGGCCCAAGTGGTCGCCGCCGATATCCAGGACGAGAAGGGCGAGATGCTGGAGAAGCGGTTCCGCGATCGCGTCCGCTACGCCCGCTGCGACGTCACCAATGAGGGCGAGATCGCCGCGGCGATGAAGCTGGCTGCCGACGAGTTCGGGGGTCTCGACATCCTCTTCAACAACGCCGGCATCTCCGACGCCATGCGCGAGATCCGCGAGATCGAGGCCGAGACCTGGACCTGGATCTACGACGTCCTGGTGCGGGGCCCGGCGCTGGGGATGAAGCATGCCGTCCCGCTGATGCTGGACCGGGGCGGCGGCGCGATCGTCAACACCGCCTCGATCGCGGGCCTGCAGGCGGGCTGGGGCCCCATCGCCTACTCGTCGGCCAAGGCCGCCGTGATCCACATGACCCGCGTGGCCGCCGCCCAGCTCTCGCCGCAGAACATCCGGGTGAACGCCATCTGCCCGGGCCTGATCGCCACCTCGATCTTCGGGGCCTCGCTGGGCCTGCCCCGCCAGGTCGCCGACCAGATGGCGGCCCAGGTCGCCGCCCACGCCGCCAAGGTCCAGCCGGTGCCGAAGGCAGGCATGCCGGACGACATCGCGCAGGCCGCGCTCTATCTCGCCTCCGACGCCTCGGCCTTCGTCACCGGCACGCATCTCGTCGTCGACGGCGGCATCACCGTCGGCTCACGGCATAGCTGGGACCAGAGCGGGCCTTCGCCCTTCGCCGAACTGTTCGGCGACGCCTTCTCGGCGCCGCAAGCCGCTTCATGACCGGACAGGCCGCGCCGGCCCAGCCGAACAATCTGGCCGGCGCCCTGTGGATGCTGGGCTCGGCGCTCGGCTTCACGGCCATGACCGTGCTCATCAAGTTCCTGGGCGACGACTATCCGGCCTCGCTGCAGACGTTCTATCGGCAGGCCGCGGGCCTGGTGATCCTGCTGCCCGTGATCCTGCGCCACCGCGGCGCGGCCTACGCCACCACTCGTCCGGGCATCCTTTTCTTCCGCTCGGCGGCCGGGACGCTGGGCATGATCCTGTCGTTCTACGCCTTCCAGAAGATGCCGCTTGCCGACGCCAACGCGCTGTCGTTCACCCGCACGCTGTGGCTCGTGCCCCTGGCGGCCTTCGTGGTGCGGGAGCACGTCGGGCGCTGGCGCATCGGGGCGGCGGTTGTGGGTTTCCTGGGCGTGCTCCTGATGGTGCGGCCGGGCGCGGGCGGAGAGTTCGCCCTGGGCCTGCCGGCCCTGGCCATGCTGGCCGCCTCCCTGCTCTTCGCCCTCACCATCACCGGCATGAAGGTGATGACGCGCGACCATTCCCCCACGGTCCTACTGGTCTGGGCCGCGACCCTGGGCTTCGTCTTCGCCATCCCCGGGGCGTTCATCGCCTGGCGCTGGCCAGAGCCGGTCGACCTCGCGCTTCTCTGCGCCATGGGCGTCCTCGGAACCATCACCCAGGCCTGCTACATCAAGGGGATGCAGCAGGGCGACGCCGCGGCCATGGCGCCCATCGACTACACGCGCCTGGTCTTCACCGCCGCGGCCGGCTTCCTGCTGTTCGGCGAGATTCCGACGGCCTGGACCATGGCCGGCGCCGGGGTGGTGGTCGCCTCCACCCTGTTCATCACCTGGCGGGAGCAGCGCCTGGCCCGCTCCGCGAAGCTTAGCGCTACCGCCGAATCACAGTAGTGCCGGGTCTGACCGCAGGTCGGCGATGATCGCCGTCACCTGTTCGCGCGCCGCTTCCAGGCCGCGGCTGGTGTCGACGACATAGTGGGCCTGGGCGCGTTTCTCGGCGTCGGCCATCTGCTGGGCGAGGATCGCGTCGAGCCGTTCGGGCGTCATCCCGGGCCGCGCCAGGACGCGCTCGCGCTGCATCTCGGGCGGCGCCGAGACCACGACGATCGCATCCACATTCTTGTGGCCGCCGGTCTCGAAAAGCAGAGGGATGTCGAGGACAACCATATCTGCGCCGATCTCTTCCACATGCTTGAAAAACTTTCCGCGGTCCTGACCCACGAGCGGATGGACGATGGCGTTCAGACGCTTCAGCTCGTCCGGCTTGCCGAGCACCCGCTGACGCAGTTCCTCCCGGTCGACACGCCCGTCCTTGACCACCCCGGGAAAGGCTTCGCCCACGGGCCCGACCGCCGCGCCGCCGACGTCGTATAGGTCGTGCACCGCCTGGTCGGCGTCGTAGACGGGGATACCGGCGTCCCGGAACATCGCCGCCGTCGTCGACTTGCCCATGCCGATGGACCCGGTCAGACCGATCATCTTCATGGATTGAGCGCCTCCAGCGCCAGTTTACGGACATCGACGTCGGCGGGCGGTGACGCGCCGAAGAAGGCCTCGAAGGAGGGGACCGCCTGGCGGATCAGCATCTCCAGCCCGTCGACGGTCGGCCGGCCTAGCGCCCGGGCCTGGGCCAGCAGCGGCGTCTCCAGCGGCTTGTAGACCATGTCCATGATCACGCAGCCCTCGGGCGTGGTCTCCAGCGGGATGTCGAGCGCGCCCGATTCCGCCAGTCCCGCCGACGTGGCGTTGATCACTGCCGTAGAGTCCCGAAGCGCCCCTACCACGTGCGGCAGCGGCAACGGCTTGACCTCGCGCCCCAGGGCGGCGGAGATCGCCTCCGCCTTGGCCACCGTCCGGTTCACCACCCAGACCTTGGGGGCCCCGGCCGTCAGCAGGGCCGCCACGGCGCCGCGCGCCGCGCCGCCGGCGCCGAGCACCGTCACCGGCCCGCGGTCCGCACTCCACTGCGGCGCCTGGGCCGCGAAGGCCTTCAACAGGCCGACGCCGTCGGTGTTGTCCGCCTGGATCCGGCCGCTGGGATCGAAGACCAGGAGGTTCGCCGCCGCCGCCTTGCGAGCGGCCTCGCTGACCTCGTCCGCCAGGCGCAGGGCGTCCTCCTTGAAGGGCAGGGTCACGTTGAGGCCGCGGATGGCGCCGCCGCGGAAGCCGGCGACCAGGCGCTCGAAGCCGTAGGGATCCGGCGCGAACGGCACATAGACCCCGTCGATCCCGGCCGCCGCCAGCCAGGCGTTGTGCAGGATCGGGGAAAGCGAATGGGTCACCGGACGACCCACGACGCCGGCCACCACCGTCTTGCCGCTGATCATGTCCGCAGTTCCCCGTGCCGGCGCAGCAGATCCAGCAGGCCCAGGAGCGGCAGGCCCAGTATGGCGAAATAGTCGCCCTCGATCTTGGAGAACAGCTGCGCGCCCGGCCCCTCCAGTCGGTAGCAGCCCACGGAACCCAGCGCCTGATCGCCCTCGGTTGCGAGGTATTCGTCCAGGAAGGCGTCGGAAAAGTCGCGCATCGTCAGGCTCGCCGTGGCCAGTTCGCGCCAGATCGGCGCCCCGTCCTTCGCCACCACCACCGCCGAGTGCAGCTTGTGGGTCTTACCCCGCAAGGCCATCAGCCGTTCGCGCGCGGCTTCGAGGGTCTCGGTCTTGTCGTAGAGAGTCCCGTCGAGGTCGAGGGTCTGGTCCGCGCCGATCACCAGCCCGCTGCGCTTCGCGGAGACCTTGATCGCCTTGAGCTCCGCCAACGCGTCGGCCACGTCGCGCGGCGTCGCTCCGTCTGCCAGCAGGGTCGTCTTCACGGCCTCCTCGTCCACCCCGGCTACGTCCGCCTCATGGGTCACGCCGGCGCCGGACAGCAGGGCGCGGCGGGCGGCGCTCTTCGACGCCAGTATGACGCTCACCCCAGCACCTCCACCTGGCCGTGGCCTTTATGCAGTAGGTTCAGCACCGCCGCCGCCGTCTCCTCAACCGAGCGGCGCGTCACGTCGATCGTGGGCCAGCCGTGGCGTTCGTAGAGCCGCCGCGCGGCGATGATCTCCTCGCGCACGGCCTCCTGGTCGGTGTAGCTGGTGTCCCGGTTCTCCTTCAGGCTGAGCAGCCGGTTCCGGCGGATCTGGATCAGCCGGTCGGGCGAGATCAATAGGCCCACGATCAGTGTCCGCCGAAGCTGGAACAGCTTCTCCGGCAGGGGCCGCCCGGGCACCAGGGGCACGTTCGCCGCCCGCACGCCGCGGTGCGCGAGATAGATGCAGGTCGGCGTCTTCGATGTCCGCGACACGCCCAGCAGCACCACGTCGGCCTGGTCCAGGTCCTGCCCGCCCTGGCCGTCGTCGTGGCCGATGGCGTAGTTCAGGGCGTCCATGCGGTTGAAATAGTCGTTGTCCAGCCGCAGGTGCGCGCCCACCCGCGAGGTGGTCGCCGCGCCCAGGTAGCGTTGCATCGCGCTGACCAGCGGGTCGAGCGCCGGCAGGCACGGCATGTCGAGCCGGCGGCAGCCGTCCTCCAGCGAGGCGCGCAGCTTGTCGTCGACGATGGTGTGCAGGACGATCCCCGGCGCCTCCTCGATGTCGCCCAGCGCCCGGTCCAGCTGACGCTGCGAGCGCACCAGGGCGTAGATGTGCTCGATCGGGAGCACGTTCTCGAACCGCGCGCACACGGCCCGGGCCATGGCGTTCAGCGTCTCGCCGGTGGAGTCCGACACGAGATGGATATGGAAATAGGTGGCCAGGCGCGGCGGCGACGACGTGGGCAAGCGGGCTCCCGGAAAAGAGTTCTGGGGACGGATCGGTGGACGCAAGTCTTAGCGAAGCTGAACGCGGTTGGGGATAGAGCCGGTGCGGAAGGCTTGCATCCGGCCCGCAGTGGGAACCCGAGGACGGAATCGGCCGTTAACGATGTCTTAACCCCCAGGCCTGTGGTCCGGGGCGCCAATCCGTGCACGGCCGTCTACCGGATGGGACAGGCGCGCCGGCGCCCGGGGTTCTCCCATCAACGGTAAACGAATCCTTAATGTCTCTCGGGAGGCTCGCCGACCTTCCCCGCAATCCACAGGGCGGTTCGAGCCGGGAGGCGGCCTGGGGACGGGCTGGGGACAGGCGGTCGATTGTCAAAGGATCGTCAAGGTTTTCCACGCCCTCGACAGGCCCAATCGCTCCTTCCTCCATCCATTTCGAATCTAGAAAGATGGAAGGGGAAAACCTGGTCATACCGGACGGCCTTGAGCCTTTCGGGCGGGCAGGCTTTAAGGCGGGGCATGAGCGAGACGACACCGCGCCTGCTTCGCGTCCTGGCGGGGGAGACCCTGGAACGGCCCCCGATATGGTTCATGCGCCAGGCAGGTCGGTCTTTGCCCGAATACCGGGAGCTGCGCACGCGGGCGAAGGACTTCATCGCCTTCTGCCTGGATCCCGAGATGGCGGCCGAGGCGACCCTGCAGCCGATGCGGCGCTTCCCCATGGACGCCGCCATCGTCTTCGCCGACATCCTGCTGATCCCTCTGGCCCTGGGCCAGGAGGTCTGGTTCGAGGCGGGCGAGGGGCCGCGCCTCGGGCCGCTGCCGGCGATCGACGCGCTGCGTGAGGCGATCGACGGCTCCACGGCGAAGCTGGCGAACGTCGGCGAGACGCTTGCCCGGGTCCGCGCGGAACTCGAGCCCGACCGCGCCCTGATAGGCTTTGCCGGCGCGCCCTGGACGGTCGCCACCTACATGCTGGAGGGCCGGGGCTCCCAGCGGGAAGCTGCGCGCGCCTACGCCTATCGCCACCCGGAGGAGCTGGACGCCTTGCTCGACGTTCTGGTGGAGTCGACGGCGCGCTACCTCGTCATGCAGGCTAAGGCCGGCGCCCAGGCACTGAAGCTGTTCGAGAGCTGGGCCGACAATCTGGCCGAGGACGTCTTCGAGCGGATCGTCGTCGGTCCCCACATCCGCATCGTGGAAAAGGTCCGCGCCGCCGGTGTCGACACCCCCTTCATCGGATTCCCACGAAGCGCCGGGGCGCTTGTGGACACCTATGCCGCCAAGGTTCCCGTCCAGGCGGTGGCCCTCGACACCCAGGCGAGCGCGGCGCTCGGTCAGCGCATCCAGGCCGGCGGCAAGGCGATCCAAGGCGCGCTCGACAACCTTTTGCTGCTCACCGGCGGTTCCGCTCTGGACGCGCGCGTCGAGACACTGCTCGACCAGTGGAGCGGCGGCCCCTACATCTTCAACCTTGGCCACGGCGTCATGCCCGACACTCCCATCGACCACATCGCCCGCGTCGTCGAACGCGTGACGGGCAAGCCCGCGAAGGCCATCGCCGCGTGAAGATCGCCGTCGTCCTGTTCAACCTCGGTGGACCCGACAGCCTCCAGGCCGTCCGTCCGTTCCTGCGAAACCTGTTCCGCGACCCGGCGATCATCGGCGCCCCGGCGCTCGTCCGCTATCCGCTGGCCAGCTTCATCTCCCGGACCCGGGAGAAACTGGCCCAGGAGAACTACGCGGTCATGGGGGGCCGCTCTCCCCTGCTGGAGGAGACCCAGGCCCAAGCGGCCGCCCTGGAATCCGAACTGAGAAGCCGGCTCCCGGAAGACGAGACCCGCGTCTTCATCGCCATGCGGTACTGGCATCCGTTCACCGCCGAGACCGCGCGCGCCGTGGCCGCCTACGCGCCCGACGAGGTGATCCTGCTGCCGCTCTACCCGCAGTTCTCGACCACCACCTCGGGCTCCTCGCTCAAGGAGTGGGCGCAGACCTACAAGGGCCCCGGCCGCGTCCGCACCATCGGCTGCTATCCCAACGCGCCGGGCCTCGCCGACGCCCACGCCGCCCAGATCCGGCAAGCGTGGCAGGCGGCGGGCTCGCCGCCCAACATCCGGGTCCTGTTCTCGGCCCATGGCCTGCCGCAGAAGGTGGTCGACGCGGGCGATCCCTACCATGTGCAGGTCGAGGCCACGGCCATGGCGGTGGCCGCCCGGGTGCGCGAGCTCGGCGACTGGCGCATCTGCTTCCAGAGCCGGGTCGGGCCGCTCAAGTGGCTGGAGCCCTCCACAGAGACCGAGATCCGCCGCGCCGCCGACGACGGCAAAGGTGTCTTGATCTCCCCGATCGCCTTCGTCTCCGAGCACGTGGAGACTTTGGTCGAGCTGGACCACGAGTACGCCAAGCTCGCCGAAGAGCTGGGGGTCGCGCCCTACATCCGCGCCCGCACGCCGGGAACCCACCCGGGCTTCATCGCCGCCCTGGCCGACGCGACCCAGGACGCCCTCGAGGCGGACGGGATCAACCCCTTCGGCCCCTGGCGCTGCCCGGCCCACCATGCGAAGTGCGCGTGCAGGGAGGCGACCGCATGACCTGGCCCACGTTCCTCGGCTTCGATCTGCTGCGCGGTCTGCACATCATCGCGGTGATCGCCTGGATGAGCGGGATGATGTACCTGCCCCGCCTCTACGCCTACCACACCGAGACCGCCCCGCCCGGCAGCGCGTTCGACGCCCACTTCCAGGTGTGGGAGGCGAAGCTGCTGCGGATCATCATCAACCCGTCGATGATCCTCACGTGGATCCTCGGGATCACCCTGATCCTCTGGCACGTCTATGCCGCCAACGAAGGCTGGACCTTCCTTCTGCAGCCGTGGATGCTCGTGAAGCTCGCCGCCGTGATCTTCCTCTCGGGCTGGCACGGCTTCCTGTCCGGCGCCCGCCGCAAGCTCGCCACCGGGGAGCGGCCCAAGTCGGCGAAGTTCTGGCGCGCCACCAACGAGATCCCCTTCCTGATCGCCATCGTCGCGGTCCTGGCGGTGACGCTACAGTTCTGGAGCCGCTAGCAAGGTGTGTCGTCCCGGTCTCGGCGAAACCGAAGACCGGGAGCCATCGAGCGGAGCGACCGCGAGGCCGGCGCCGCTTGACCGGCCTTCGCGGATGTGTTTCCGCTGGCGACACGCGTCGGACACCGGCGCGCCCCGCCTTTTTCCGGCCCCGCGCGTCGTCGCGACACGGCCGGCCCCCAGACGAAAGCCCATCGCGCCGACGGCGCCCCATGACTAACCCGCCCGCACCCGGAGTCCGTCCGGGGACGCGCGAATCCTGAAGTGAAATCAATGACCGACAATACCGAAGACCAGGCCCCGCCCGTGGATGAGACCGCGGACAATACCGACGTCCTGGAGGCCAAGGCCGAAGAAACCGCCGCCGAAGAGACCACCACCGACGGCGACGAAGAGCCGGACGAGCCGTCCCAGGCCGCCAAGGCCATCGCGGCCATGGGGCTCACGCGCATGAGCCTGCAGGAACTCAAGGACAAGTCGCCCGCCGACCTTCTGGCCTTCGCCGAGCAGCTCGAGGTCGAGTCCGCGAACTCCATGCGCAAGCAGGACATGATGTTCGCGATCCTCAAGACGCTGGCCGAAGAGGGCGTCGAGATCGAGGGCTCAGGTACGCTGGAGGTGGTCCAGGACGGCTTCGGCTTCCTGCGCAGCCCCGAAGCCAACTACCTCCCGGGCCCGGACGACATCTACGTCTCGCCGTCACAGATCCGGAAGTTCGGCCTGCGCACCGGTGACACGGTGGTGGGCGCGGTCCGCGCCCCGCGGGAAGGCGAGCGCTACTTCGCCCTGGTGAACGTGCGCCAGATCAACTTCGAGGCGCCCGAGAACGTCCGCCACAAGGTGATGTTCGACAACCTGACGCCTCTATATCCCGACTCCCGCCTTCGGATGGAGATCGACGATCCGACGCTGAAAGACCGCTCGGGCCGGGTCATCGACATCGTCGCCCCGCTCGGCAAGGGCCAGCGCTGCCTGATCACAGCCCCGCCGCGGGTGGGCAAGACGGTGATGCTGCAGAACATCGCCAAGTCGATCGAGACGAACCACCCCGAGTGCTACCTCATCGTCCTGCTCATCGACGAGCGGCCCGAGGAAGTCACCGACATGCAGCGCACGGTGAAGGGGGAGGTGATCTCCTCCACCTTCGACGAACCGGCGACGCGTCACGTCCAAGTGGCCGAGATGGTCATCGAGAAGGCCAAGCGCCTGGTCGAGCACAAGCACGACGTGGTGATCCTACTGGACTCGGTCACCCGCCTCGGCCGCGCCTACAACACCGTCGTCCCGTCCTCGGGCAAGGTGCTGACCGGCGGCGTCGACGCCAACGCCCTGCAGCGGCCCAAGCGCTTCTTCGGCGCCGCGCGCAACATCGAGGAGGGCGGCTCGCTCACCATCATCGCCACGGCCCTGATCGACACCGGCAGCCGGATGGACGAGGTGATCTTCGAAGAGTTCAAGGGCACGGGTAATTCGGAAATCGTCCTCGACCGCAAGGTCGCCGACAAGCGGGTCTATCCGGCGATCGACGTGCTGAAGTCCGGCACCCGGAAGGAAGAGCTCATCACGCCGAAGGACCACCTGCAGAAGACCTATATTCTGCGGCGCATCCTGAACCCGATGGGCGCCCAGGACGCGATCGAGTTCCTGCTCGACAAGCTGCGCCAGTCCAAGAACAACGACGACTTCTTCCAGTCGATGAACACCTAGATTCTACGACAGGTAGAGCGATCCAGATCGAGGGGCTTCCGGACGATCGGGGGCCCCTTTTTCGTGCTCTGGAAAGATCAACGAATTCAACGGCCGGAGAACAGAATCCCCGCTGTCGCGAAATAAGGGGCGACAGCCGTGTGCTGGCCCGTCTCCCTGCGCCACAGCACGACCAGGAAGCCGCCCACGAAACGGACGCGTCGTCCCGGACGGCCTGCAAGGCCGATCCGGGACCCAGTATTCTCGGGCTCGCCTCTCGTTCCCGACTCTCCGGCCCGCGTGTGCGGGCCTGTGGCCCGGGATGACGGAAGGCGGGCGCCAACGCGCAATGGGCCTGCTCACCCAAAAGACGTAACAACGCAGCGATCGCGAGCCGCGGCAGAGGACCTCCGCCATGCAGCAGCAGATTTCCGTCATCACGCTCGGCGTGGCCGACCTCGCCGCATCCAGGCGTTTCTATGCGGCGGGCTTCGGGTGGCGGCCGGTCTTCGAAAACGACGAGATCGTCTTCTACCAGATGAACGGCCTGGTCCTGGGCACGTGGATCAGATCGGCCCTCGCCGAGGACATGGCCCGCGGGGTGGGGCAGGGCGACGGCGCCTACGCCCTGGCGCACAATGTGGCTAGCGCCGAGGCGGTGGTCGCCGCGATGGAGAGGCTCGCGGCTGCGGGCGGGGCGGTCCTGCGGCCGGCCGACGCCCCGCCGCACGGCGGCTTCCGCGGTTACGTCGCCGACCCCGACGGCCACGCCTGGGAGGTCGCCTGGAACCCGGCCTGGCGTATCGACGCGGAAGGGCGGGTGAGGTTCGGCGTCTGATTCGGAGTGCTACCGGTCATACCGCCAGTTCGACCTTCACTGTTTCACGTGAAACACTTCAATCCCTTGCTCTGTAAGGCGTAGCCACACCCGGGTGCGACCGGGCGCCGCACGCACGCCGCGGGCGAGGGAAAGGGGCGTCGCCACCCTAAGGAATCAGCAGACTCGCCCCCACGGTGGCCCGGCTTTCCAGCGCTTCATGGGCCTTCCGGGCCTCCGAAAGCGCGAATGTCTGGCCGATGTCGATCTTCACCTGACCCGACGCGATGATGCCGAACACGGCCGCGGCGGAGGCGTCCAGTTCCTCGGTCGTGACAATGTAGTCGAACAGCGTCGGCCGGGTGAGGTAGAGCGACCCGCCCTGCGCCAGCCGCGCCGGGGCGAAAGGCGGCACAGGTCCCGAGGCGTTGCCGAAGCTGACGAACAGGCCCCGCCGCGCCAGGCTCGCCAGGGTGCCCTCGAAGGTGTCCTTGCCCACCGAATCGTAGGCCACCGGCACGCCCTTGCCGCCGGTGATGCGACGCACCTCGGCGGCCACGTCCTGTTCGCGGTAGAGGATCACGTGGTCCGCCCCCAGCTCCCGGGCCCGCGCCGCCTTTTCCTCCGAGCCCACGGTGGCGATCACCTCGGCGCCGATCGCCTTCAGCCACTGGGTCATGATCTGGCCGACGCCGCCCACGGCGGCGTGCACCAGAACCGTCTCCCCGGCCTTCACCGGATAGGTGCGGCGGATGAAAGCCTCGGTGGTCATGCCCTTGAGCAGCACGGCCGCGGCCGTGGATGTGTCGATCCCGTCCGGGATCTTTACCGCTCGGTCGGCCGGCACGACGTTCATCTCGGCATAGGCGCCGAAGCCGCCGGAGTAGGCGACCCGATCGCCCACTCGATGCCGGGTCACGCCCTCGCCGATGGCGTCCACAACCCCGGCCGCTTCTCCCCCGGGGATGCAGGGCAGCTTCACGGGATAGAGGCCGGTGCGATGATAGGTGTCGATGAAGTTGATCCCGATTGCCTCGTGGCGGATCCGGACCTGGCCGGGCCGGGGTTCGGGCGCCTCGACCTCGACGGCCTCGAGCACCTCGGGGCCGCCGGTCGTCTCGAAACGGATGGCGCGCATCAGCCGATCGTCCGCTTGAAGAAGGCCAGGCTGCGCTCGCCGGCGGCTCGGGCGTCGCCCGCGTGATAGTGCTCGCCGCCCTCCCGCGCGAAGGCGTGGTCGCGGCCGGGATAGGTGTGGATCTCCACCTGGGGATGGTCCTTCAGCGCCTTCAGGATCACGGCCTGGGCTTCCTTCGGCACGAACTGGTCCTCCTCGGCGATGTGCATCAGCAGCGGCCGGCCCAGCGTCTCGGCCTCCGCCGTCCGGTTCTCGATCCCCACGCCGTAGTAGGAAACCGCGGCGTCGGCGTCGGTCCGCGTCGCCGTCAGGAAGGCCAGAAGCCCGCCCAGGCAGAAGCCCACCGCACCCACCTTGCCGTTGCACCCGGCGTCGCCGCGGATCGCCGTGATGGTCGCCTGGATGTCCTTGACGCCCTGGTCTACGTCGAAGGCGTTGAACAGCTCGAAGGCCTTCTTCCACTCGGCTTCCGACTGGTCGGTGATGTCGATCCCCGGCTCGATCCGCCAGAAGAGGTCGGGGCAGATCGCCAGATAGCCCTGGCCCGCCAGGCCGTCGGTGATGTCGCGCATCACCTTGTTCACGCCGAAGATCTCCTGGATGACCACCACGGCCGGCGCCTTGGCCGCCTGCGGCCGCGCCACATAGGCCGAAAACTCGCCGCCCTGCGCCGAAATCGTGATGCGCTCGCCCATGTTCGTCCTCTTCCTGATCGGTTTCCTGACGCAAGCGCCCGTGATCCCACCCAGTTCCTCCCTCGGGGAGCGGGGGAGGGGGGCCACGAAGTGGTGGAGGGGGCGCTGCGGCCGCCCGATTGCTCTAGCGCAACTTCCCGGGTCGCGGCCATATGCTCACTCACGATTGAGAGGGCCAGACGCCATGAAGATGACCATCGAGGTGGATTGCACCCCCGAAGAGGCGCGCCGGTTCCTGGGCCTGCCGGACGTCAGCGCGCTCAACGACCACCTCGTCACCGAGATGAGCAAGCGGATCGACGCCAATATGGGCATGCTCAATCCCGAGGAGTTCATGAAGAACTGGATGACCCTGGGCGCCGGCGCCCAGGAGCAGTTCCGACGTTTCATGGACGCCGCCACGCCCAAGAAATGAGCGACACCATCTTCGCCCCGGCCACGGCCGCCGGCCGCGCGGCGGTCGCGGTGGTGCGCGTCTCGGGCCCGCGCACCCGGGACGCCCTGGACGCCCTCACGGGCGGTGTCCCGCCCGCGCGCCGGGCGGTGCTGCGGCCGCTCGAGGACGCTGAGGGCCAGGTCATCGACCAGGCCCTGATCCTCTTCTTCGAGGGGCCCGAGAGCTACACGGGCGAAGACGTCGCCGAGTTCCAGGTCCATGGCGGAACCGCGGTGGTCGGCGCCCTGCTCGAGGCGCTGTCCGGGCTGGGCCTGCGCCTGGCCGAGCCGGGCGAGTTCACCCGCCGCGCCTTCGAGAACGGCAAGCTCGACCTCGCCCAGGCCGAGGCGGTGGCCGACCTGGTCGACGCAGAGACCGAGGCCCAGCGCCGCCAGGCCCTGGAACAGCTCGGCGGGCGCCTTTCCGAGGCCCAGGCCCGCTGGACCGACGCCCTCACCGAGGCCCTGGCCATGCTGGAGGCGGCCGTCGACTTCCCCGACGAGGAGGTCCCCGCCGACGTCGCCGCCCGGGCCCGTCCGGTCATCGAGACGCTTGTCGCCGAGCTGGAGACGGCGGCCGCCGACGCCGAACGCGGCGAGCGCATTCGCGAAGGCTACCGGATCGCCCTGATCGGCGCACCGAACGCCGGCAAGAGCACCCTGCTCAACGCGCTGGCGGGCCGCGACGCCGCCATCGTGACCGCCACGCCGGGCACGACGCGCGACATCATCGAGGTTCCCCTGGTCCTCGCCGGCTACAAGGCCCTGCTCGCCGACACGGCGGGCCTGCGGGAAACCGGCGACGAGATCGAGGCCGAGGGCGTCCGACGCGCCCGCGCCTGGGCCGCCGGCGCCGACCTGCGCTTGTGGCTCGTGGATGGCTCGGCGGACTCCCACCCCACCGTGCCGTTGGAGCTTCGCTCCGGCGACCTCTGCCTGATCACCAAGAGGGATCTCGCCATCGGCCCCGCCGGCGCCTGGGCCGCGGGCCAGGCCAGGCGCCTGGGCCTGCCGTCGGCGGAGATCACCGCCCGGGGTCCGGGCGACCTCGCCTGGCTGCGCACCACCCTGGAGGAGCGGATCGTCGACGCCTTGGCCGGCATCGAACCGCCGGCGGCCACCCGCGTGCGCCACCAGGAACTGCTCACCGAAGCCGCCGATCGCCTGCGCCACGCGCTCACGCACGACGAGCATCTTGAGCTCGCCGCCGAAGACGTCCGCCTCGCCGCCCGGGCCCTCGACCGCATCACGGGCCGCATCGACCCGGAGCACGTCCTCGGCCGCATCTTCGCGACCTTCTGCATCGGGAAATAATCTCATCCTTGAGAGGGAGGGAGGGGCCGCGCGGCAGCCTTGTGGGGGACCTGCGCCACTGTTTCACGTGAAACGTCAGGCGCTTTCCCCTATATGCCCGCACCATGACCTGGGACGTGATCGTCATCGGCGGCGGGCACGCCGGCTGCGAGGCGGCGGCCGCGGCGGCGCGGTTCGGCGCGCGCACCCTTTTGCTCACCCATAAGCTCGAGACGATCGGCGAGATGAGCTGCAACCCGGCCATCGGCGGTCTGGGCAAGGGTCACCTCGTCCGTGAGATCGACGCTCTCGACGGACTCATGGGCCGCCTGGCCGACGTGGCCGGCATCCAGTTCCGCATGCTGAACCGCTCAAAGGGCGCCGCGGTCCGCGGCCCCCGGAGTCAGATCGACCGGCGCCTCTACCGCGAGGCCATGCAGGCCGAGCTCGCCCGGACCCCCAACCTCGAGATCCGCGCCGAGGCCGTCGAGGACCTGATCGTCCTGCACGGCGCCGTCGCCGGCGTCGTGGGCGCGAGCGGGACGGAGTACCCCGCTGGCCGCGTGGTGCTCACCACCGGCACCTTCCTCAAGGGCGTGATCCACCAGGGGGAACAGCGCATCCCGGCTGGCCGCATCGGCGATGCGCCGGCCATCGGACTCTCCGACCGGCTCTATGACCTCGGCCTCAACATGGGGCGGCTGAAGACCGGCACGCCCGCGCGCCTGGACGGCTCGACCATCGCCTGGGACCGGCTGGAGATGCAGGACGCGGACGCCGATCCGATCCCGTTCTCGTTCCTCACCGAGAGGATCACGACGCCGCAGGTCCAGTGCGGCATCACCTACACCACCGAGGAAACCCACCGGATCATCGCCGAGCGCCTGGGCGAATCCGCCGTCTATGGGGGCCGCGTCTCCGGCCGCGGCCCCCGCTACTGCCCCTCCATTGAGGACAAGGTCGTCCGCTTCCGCGACAAGACCAGCCATCAGGTCTTCCTGGAGCCCGAGGGTCTGGACGACGACACCGTCTATCCGAATGGCATCTCCACCTCGGTCTCGGCGGAGACCCAGGACCTGTTCCTGCGCACCATTCCGGGCCTGGAGCAGGTGAGGGTGCGCCGGCACGGCTACGCCATCGAATACGACTACGTCGATCCGCGGGAGCTCTTCCCCACGCTGGAGGTCAAGCGCCTGCCGGGCCTCTATCTCGCGGGCCAGATCAACGGCACGACGGGATACGAGGAGGCGGGCGCCCAGGGCCTGGTCGCCGGCCTCAACGCCGCCCGGGCCGCCTCCGGCGCAGAACCGGCCCAGTTCGCGCGCGACGAGGGCTACATCGGCGTCCTGATCGACGACCTGGTGACCCGCGGCGTCACCGAGCCCTATCGCATGTTCACCAGCCGGGCCGAGTTCCGTCTGACGCTGCGGGCCGACAATGCCGACCAGCGCCTGACGGGGAAGGGGATCGACCTCGGCGTCGTGGGCGCCGCCCGGGCCGGGGTGTTCCACGTGAAACAGGCGGCGCTCGCCGCGGCGCGGGCCCAGGCGGCCACGCTCTCGCTCACGCCCGGCGAGGCCGCCCGCGCGGGCCTGCCGGTCAAGGCGGACGGCCAGCGCCGGAGCCTGAGCCAACTCCTGGCCTATCCCACGATCGGCTTCGACGACCTGGCGAAGGTCTGGCCCGTCATTTCAGAATGGCCGGGTGCGGTCCGCGAGCAGATCGAGATCGATGCGGCCTATTCCGGCTATCTCGACCGCCAGGCCGCCGACGCCGAAGCCTTCCGCCGTGACGAGGACCTGCGCCTACCCGCGGCGCTGGACTATGCCGCCATCGGCGGGCTCTCCAACGAGGTCCGCGAGAAGCTCGCCGCGGTCCGCCCGCTCACCCTCGGCCAGGCCGCGCGCATCGAGGGCGTGACCCCCGGAGCCCTCACGGCGCTCCTGGCCCACGTCCGCCGCCACGCGGCGTGAGGGCCAAGTCAGAAGTTCCTCCCCCGCTTGCGGGGGAGGCGGACCCCGAAGGCGTGGAGGGGGCCCTGCGTCCCATCACCGACGCCGCAACCTTCGCCGCCGCCAGTGGAGCGACGCCCGCCCAGATCGCCGACCTTGAACGCTTCCTGGAGATGCTCACCGCCGGCAACGCGGTCATGAACCTCGTGGGCCCGGCCACGCTCCCGGATTTCTGGAACCGCCATGCCTGGGACTCGGCCCAACTCCTTCGACTGGCGCCCGAGGCCAAGGTCTGGGCCGACCTCGGCGCCGGCGCCGGCTTTCCGGGCCTGGTCCTCGCGATCCTCGGCAAGGGCCGGCCGGGCTTCCACGTCCACCTCGTCGAGAGCATGGCCAAGCGCTGCCGCTTCCTCTCCGAGGTCGTCGCCGAGCTGGACCTGCCGGCCACCGTCCACAACGACCGGGCGGAGAACCTTCAGCTTGCTGTGGACATCGTGACCGCACGGGCTTGTGCGCCCCTTCACCGCCTGTTGGGGTATGCCCGGCCATACTTGAAGGCGGGCGCGGCGGGTCTCTTCCTCAAAGGACAAGATGTTGTCACTGAGTTGGAAGAGGCTACAAGATATTGGGAATTCGAGGCGGAGACCGTGCCGTCGCTCAGTGACGAACGCGGCCGCATCGTGCGTGTGAGGAGGCTGGGGCGTGCCCGAAAAGGCTGAGTCCTACCCGAAGACCGACCGGGGCCTACGGGTCCTTGTCGTCGCCAACCAGAAGGGGGGCGTCGGCAAGACGACCACGGCCATCAACCTCGGCACGGCCCTGGCGGCGGTCGGCGAGAACGTCCTCTTGATCGACTCCGACCCTCAGGGCAACGCCTCCACCGGCCTCGGCGTCGGCCGGGCCCTGCGCAAGAAGACCCTCTACGACGTCCTGATGGGCGAGACGGAGGTCCAGGCGGCGGTGGTCAAGACCGCGGTGCCGGGCCTCGACCTGATCCCCTCCGATCCGGACCTGTCGGGCGTAGAGCTCGAGCTGGGCCAGCAGGCGCGCCGGTCGTTCAAGCTGCGAGATGCGCTTGCGCCGCTGAGGTCGGGCCGCAGCTACACCTATGTCCTGATCGACTGCCCGCCGTCGCTCAACCTGCTCACCGTCAACGCCATGGCGGCGGCCGACGCCGTCCTGGTGCCGCTGCAGTGCGAGTTCTTCGCGCTGGAGGGCCTGACCCAGCTCATGCGCACCATCGACCTCGTCCGCGGCAGCCTCAATCCGGCGCTGGAGCTGCAGGGCGTGGTGCTGACCATGTACGATCGCCGCAACTCCCTGTCCGAACAGGTCGCCAGCGACGTGCGCGCCCACTTCGGCGAGGCCGTCTACCAGACGGTGATCCCCCGCAATGTGCGCGTGTCCGAGGCCCCGTCGTTCGGGAAGCCGGCGCTCGTCTACGACCTCAAGTGCGCCGGCAGCCAGGCCTACCTCAAGCTGGCCCGCGAGGTGGTGTTGCGCGAGCGTCGCCGCCGAGCGGGGCAAGAACTGGAAGTGAGCTAGAGATGGCGGAGAACCGCAGGGGACTGGGACGGGGCCTGTCGGCGCTGCTGGGCGAGGCGGAGGAGATCACCCACGCCGTCGATCCGGCGGCCGGCGTGCGCGAGATCCCCATCGAGCTGATCCATCGAAATCCGGGGCAGCCGCGTGAGATGTTCCATCCGGAGCAGATCGAGGAGCTGGCGGCCTCGATCCGCGAGAACGGCGTGCTGCAGCCGATCCTCGTCCGGCCCTCGCCGTCGAAGCCCGGCGAGTACGAGATCGTCGCCGGCGAACGCCGCTGGCGCGCGGCCCAGTCGGCCGGCCTCGTCGTGGTCCCGGCCCTCGTCCGGGCGCTTTCCGACGATAAGTCGCTCGAGATCGCCATCGTCGAGAACGTCCAGCGTGAAGACCTCAACGCCATGGAGGAGGCGCGCGCCTACCGCGCCCTGATGGACCGCTTTGGCCACACCCAGGAGAAGGTCGCCGAGGCGGTAGGCAAGAGCCGCAGCCACGTCGCCAACACCCTGCGCCTGATGCAGCTTCCCGAGAGCGTCCAGGAGCACGTGATTCATGGCCGTTTGACTGCCGGACATGCCCGCGCCCTGCTGTCGGCCAGCGAGCCCGAACAAGTGGCCGAGCTGGTGGTCGACCGTCAGCTCTCGGTGCGCGAGGCCGAGGCCCTCGTTCGCGGCGGGTCCTCGGCGCCGAAGAAGGCCTCCGGACCGCGCAAGCCGGCCAAGGACGCCGACACCGCGGCCCTGGAAGCCGACCTCGAGGAGGCGCTGGGCCTGTCGGTCGACGTGGCGGACCGCGGCGGCGCGGGCGAGGTCCGCATCCGTTACGCCACCCTGGAGCAGCTCGACGACATCTGCCGCCGCCTGACGCGGAGCTAGGTCGGCGCCGTTTCCGCCCCGAACGCCGCCACTTCGTCCAGCAGCGCCGCCGCGGCCGTCTTCACGAGCTCGCCGCCCTTCTGGGGCGTCGCTAGGCCGGGGTCTGAGCCCATGCGGCCGTCCGCATAGCGCGCGCGGAAATCCGCCGCCTCGCGGATCGGCCCGGTGGGGGCGATCTGCGGCGCATAGTTGGCGCTCTTGATCGAGTCCGGATAGGCCCACTGGGTCACGGCGATCTCGGACGGCGTCGCATGGCTGCCGTGACCAACCGGGAACTGCCGGTTGGCCAGCGCCTGGACGCCGGCCAGGTCCCACCAGTTCTTCAGCTTGCAGGCAAAGCCGCGGTTGCGGCCGGCATAGCTCGCCTCGGCGTAGAGTTCGGAGAAGGCCGCCTCGATGGTGGCGACGTTCCCGCCGTGGCCGTTCAGGAAATAGAGCTTCTCGAAGCCCGCGTGCGCCAGGCTGCGGCACCAGTCGCCGATCGCCAGCATGAACGTCGAGGGACGCAGCGCGATGGTGCCCGGGAAGTCCAGGTGGTGTTGGGCCATGCCGATATTGAAGGTCGGCGCCACCAGGATGTCACCGGACTTCTCCGCCTCGTGGGCGATGATCTCGGGGCACAGCCAGTCGGTGCCCAGCAGGCCGGTGGGCCCGTGCTGCTCGTTCGAGCCGATGGGGATGACCACGGTCTTCGAGCGGGCGAGGAAGCCCTCGATCTCGGCCCAGGTGGAGAGGTGCAGGAGCATTGGCGAGACTCTTAGTCTTGTGCGGATATGGCCTTGCCGTCCCACGGCGCAGGGAGGCCTGTACAGTAAATTCGAAATCGCCTGTCAGTCGCCGGCGCTGGCTAGTTCGATCCGCAGGTCCATGGCCTTCATCCCCACCAGCCGCCAGGCGCCGGCCTCGCGGGCGAAGGTCAGCAGGCATTCGTGGCTCTCGCCCCGCAGGCAGACCTGGTCGTCGCCGACCGATTTCAGCATCGGGGCGAGCTGCTCAGCGGTGGGGGGCGTCGCCAGGGCCTCGCCCTCGGGGCTCACCACCCGGATAGCCACGGGACTGATCATCCGGTCCAGGGCGAAGTCGGAGGGCCCGCCGTCCACCTCCAGCGTCTCGTCGCGGGCAAGGGCGCTGACCTGTCGGCGGATGTCCTCGCGTACCGCCGGCCGGTCGATCTCGGCCTCGAACGCCGCCTCGTCCTCGTAGACGGCCGCGGTGAGGAGCCGGCTGGCGCTCTCCGCCGCCCCCTTCGGCGCGCGGTCGCCACAGGCCGCGAGGGCGAGGGATGAAAGCGCGAGAAGAACGCCGACACGAATCATCGCTGAAAGGTCCTCCCTTCCGCTGCGTCGCCGCAAGAGGACGCAGCGTCGCGTGTTGCGCCCGCGGCCCGCTGCGCCTACTCCGGAACCATAGTCCCATCGGGAGGTCCACGGTGTCCGACGGCGAAGTTTTTCCGGTTCCAGAAGCGTGGGCGGCCAAGGCCCACATGAACGCCGAAGCCTACGCGGCCGCGGTCAAACGGGTGGCTGAGGATCCTGACGCCTACTGGACCGAGCTCGGACGCCGCCTGGACTGGATCCAGCCCTTCACCCAGGTGAAGGACGTCTCCTTCGACAAGGCCGACTTCCGCATCCGCTGGTATTCCGACGGCGTCCTTAACGTCGCCGCCAACTGCCTTGACCGCCATCTTGAGACCCGGGGCGACCAGACCGCCATCATCTGGGAAAGCGACGACGGCCAGTCCTACGACGCGCTCACCTACCGCCAGCTCCACGCCGAGGTCTGCCGCTGGGCGAACGTGCTCAAGGCCAAGGGCGTCAAGAAGGGCGACCGCGTCACCATTTACCTGCCGATGATCCCCGCGGCGGCGGCCTCCATGCTGGCCTGCGCCCGGATCGGCGCCGTCCACTCGGTGGTGTTCGGCGGCTTCTCGCCCGACAGCCTGGCTGGCCGCATCCAGGACTGCGACTCCAGGATCGTCATCACCGCCGACGAGGGACTGCGCGGCGGCAAGGTCGTGCCGCTCAAGCTCAACGTCGACGAGGCGCTTGAGTCCTGTCCCGGCGTCGAGAGCGTCATCGTGGTGCGCCGCACCCGCGCCGACGTGCCGATGAAGGCCGGCCGCGACGAGTTCTATTCCGACCTGAAGCAGACGGTCTCCGACGAATGCCCGGCCGAGCCGATGGGCGCCGAGGATCCGCTGTTCATCCTCTACACCTCGGGCTCCACGGGAAAACCCAAGGGCGTGCTGCACACCACCGGCGGCTACCTGGCCTGGGCCTCGTGGACCCACGAGGTGGTCTTCGACTACCGGCCGGGCGAGGTCTTCTGGTGCACTGCCGATGTGGGCTGGGTGACCGGCCACAGTTACGTCGTCTATGGCCCGCTGGCCAACGGCGCCACCAGCCTGATGTTCGAGGGCGTGCCGAACTATCCGAACAACTCCCGCTTCTGGGAGGTCTGCGACAAGCACAAGGTCGAGATCTTCTACACCGCCCCCACCGCGCTCCGGGCCCTGATGCGCGAGGGCGATGAGCCGGTGAAGCGGACCAGCCGCCAATCGATCCGTCTGCTCGGTACGGTCGGCGAGCCGATCAATCCAGAGGCCTGGCTCTGGTACCACCGCGTGGTGGGGGAGGGGCGTTGCCCCATCGTCGACACCTGGTGGCAGACCGAGACGGGCGCCTGCCTGATGACCCCGCTGCCCGGAGCGCACGCGCTGAAGCCCGGCTCCTGCGCCCAGCCGCTACCGGGCGTCTATCCGCAGCTTGTCGACGCCGAGGGCAAGGAACTGGTGGGCGCCACCAGCGGCAACCTGTGCCTGACAGACTCCTGGCCCGGCCAGATGCGCACGGTCTACGGCGACCACCAGCGCTTCTTCGACACCTATTTCTCCACCTATCCCGGCAAGTACTTCACCGGCGACGGCGCACGCCGCGACGCCGATGGCTACTACTGGATCACGGGCCGGGTGGACGATGTCATCAACGTCTCGGGCCACCGCCTGGGCACCGCCGAGATCGAGAGCGCCCTCGTGGCCCACGAGGCGGTCGCCGAGGCCGCCGTCGTCGGTTATCCGCACGACATCAAGGGCCAGGGAATCTACTGCTACGTCACTCTGAAGGTCGGCGTGGAGCCCACCGACCTCCTTCGCACCCAGCTCCGCGGCTGGGTCCGACGAGAGATCGGCCCGTTCGCCGCGCCGGACCTGATCCAATTCGCCCCCGGCCTTCCGAAGACCCGTTCGGGCAAGATCATGCGCCGCATCCTGCGCAAAATCGCCGAGGACGAGCTGTCCAGCCTGGGCGACACCTCGACCCTGGCCGATCCCGCCGTGGTCGACGACCTCGTGAAGAACCGCGCCGCCCGCCGCACCGACGACGACGTGACCATCGACGGCGCGGTCGTCTCGGTGAATGACGTCGAAGCGGCCCTGATCGCCCACGAAGCGGTGTGCGAGGCGGCCGTCCTGCCGTTCCAGCATCCCACCAAGGGCCTGTCTCTCTGGGCCTTCGTGACGGTGGAGGCCGACGTGACGCCCACCGATGTGCTGGGCGCCGACCTCAAGGGCTACATCCGCCGCGAGATGTCGCCGCAGGCCGCCCCGGCCGTGGTCCAGTTCGCTCGGGCCCTGCCCAAGACCCGCGACGGCGACGTCGTGCGCGGCGTCTTGACGCGGATCGCCGAGACCGGCGGCGCCGAGGGCGGCGACCTTTCCGAGGTCGCCGACCGCAGCGTGGTGGACGAGCTCGTGAAGTCGCGGGCCGACGCGCTGGCCTGACATGACGCCCGAGCTTCCGGCGGCGCTCCGGGCCGCGCTGGCCCGGGAGCTTGAGGGCGCCTCCCGCCGCGACCTCGCCGGCCGGTCCGCTGCTACGACGGCCACCTACCGCGCCGGCGGGACCTCGGCGTCGGCCATCCGGGGCCGGGGCGATGCGCTCGCTTACGCCGTCGCCCGCCTGCCCGCCACCTACGCCGCCTGCGCTGCGGCGCTCGGCGAGGCCCGTCGCGCCGCGCGGGACTTCGCGCCCGCTTCGCTGCTGGACGCCGGCTGCGGCCCCGGCGGCGGAAGCTGGGCGGCGGCGGAGGCGTGGCCCGGCCTGCGGCGCGTGACGTGGCTCGACGCCTCGCCCCCCTTCCTGGACCTCGCCGCCCGCCTTGGGGCCGGCGGCCCCGCGCCGGTCAGGTCGGCCGAGACCCGCCGCGGTGACCTGTTGGCCGGCGACTTTCCCCCCGCGGACCTGGTGCTGGCGAGCTACGCCCTGGCGGAGATCGGCGCGTCCGCCCAGCCCGCCGTGACCGACGCCCTGTGGGCGGCCTGCCAGGGCCTGTTGGTCCTCGTCGAGCCCGGGACGCCGGCCGGTCACGTCCGGCTGCTGGCTGCCCGTGAGCGCCTGATCGCGGCGGGCGCTCGGATCCTCGCCCCGTGCCCGCAACAGGGCGACTGCCCGCTGGCGCCGCCCGACTGGTGCCACTTCGCCGTGCGCCTGCCGCGCTCGCGCGACCACCTCATCGCCAAGGGCGCCGCTGTCCCCTTCGAGGACGAGAAGTTCGCCTACCTCGTTGCGGCCCGCTCGTCGGTCGCTGCGGCCGATCCGCGCCCGCGCGTCCTCGCCCGCCCCAGGGCCGGCAAGCCGGGCATCGAGCTCAAGCTCTGCGCGCCGGAGGGCCTCGAGACCCGTTTCGTCCCGCGTCGTGACAAGGTCGCCCACGCCGCCGCGCGGCGGCTCGACTGGGGCGACGTGGTCTAGCTGGCGGTCTTGGTCGGGAAGGGCACCACCGTATCGGCGTCCTCGGCCAGGCGCTGGCGGCCGCGCGCCTCTATTCGCTTGAGGAAATCCTGCAGGTAGGGCGCCAGGAAGTCGATGAAGGCGCGAACCCGCGGGGTGTCCTTCAGCTCCCGCCGGGTCACGATCCAGGAACTGGCGCGGCCCTCGGGGATGTCGTCCGAGCAGCGCACCAGTTCGCGGTCCGGGTCGGCCACCGTGCACGGCAGGGCGCCGATCCCCAGGCCTGCCTTCACCGCATGCACCAGGCTGCCCATGCTGTTGCTGCGCGTGATCGGTGGCTTGCCGCCGGCGTAGCGCATCATCCAGCTCGCCGCCGGAATCTCACCGCCTTCGGGCGCGACGTCGATCAGGTCGTGATCCTTTAGCGCCTCCAGGGAGGCCGGGACGCCGCGGCGCGCGGCGTAGTCGCGGCTGCAGTAGAGCGCCATCGGATGCTCGGCGATCTTGCGCGCCACGAGATCGGACGGGGCCAGGGCCACGGCCGTACGGATGGCGAGGTCGGCCTCGCCGTTTTCGATATCGAGGGAGCGGTCCGTGATCACCAGGTCGATCTGCACGTCCGGGTGCAGCTTGCGGAACTCGGCCAGGGCCGGGATCACCATGGTGTTGGCCACCAGCTCATTGGTGGTAAGCCGCAGCGCGCCGGCGACGCCGCGCATCTGGCCGGCCGCCTGGTTGGCGAACCGTATCGCCGCGCGCTCCACCATCTCGGCGTCGCCGATCAGGGCCTCCCCAGCCTCGGTCAGCCTGCTTCCGGTCTGGCCGCGCTCGAACAGCTTGAATCCCAGCGCCTGCTCCAGCGCTTCGATCCGCCGCGCCACCGTCGTCTGGTTGACGCCCAGCGCCCGAGACGCAGCCAAGGTCGATCCCCCTCGCGCCACGGCGAGAAACGCCTTGAGATCGTTCCAGTCGAACATGGCGCGCATTCTGCGGTTACGCAGAGCCCTCCTGCAAGAGCGCAGATATCGTAGCGGAAGCCGCCCGCCACGAGCGGACTGCAAATGAAAGGCGCGCGACGACGGCATCGTCTCGGGCGCAACCGTCTTACGGCGTCTTCCGTGGTTCGCCTATTCGGACAGCGCCGCTCGCGTGGCGATGCGAGCCTCAGATGACAGCCTCGTAAGCTTCCCCCGTCCCGGACAGGTGCTAAGGATTCGCCCCTCGCCCTCCCACAGCCGGGACAATTCATGCTCCGCACCGCCCGCGCCGCCGGTCTCGCCTTCCTGCTCGCCACCTCCGCCTTCGTCCCGGCCGCGCTCGCGCCCCAGGCCGCCGCGGCGGCCGAGGTCCCGCCGATCAAGTTCCAGCAGAGGACGCTGCCCAACGGCCTGAAGGTGTTCTCCTCGGTCGACCGCTCGACGCCCAACGTCTCCGTCCAGGTCTGGTACGGCGTCGGCTCGAAGGACGATCCCGAGGGCCGCTCGGGCTTCGCGCACCTCTTCGAGCACCTGATGTTCAAGGCCACGCGCAACATGCCGGCCGAGACCATCGACCGCATGACCGAGGATGTGGGCGGCTTCAACAACGCCTCCACGGCCGACGATTTCACCGACTACTACGAGGTGGTCCCCGCAAACCACCTGGAGCGGCTGATCTGGGCCGAGGCCGACCGGATGAGCACGCTCGTGGTGGACGAGGCGATCTTCAAGTCCGAACGGGACGTGGTGAAGGAGGAGCTGCGCCAGCGCGTCTTGGCCTCGCCCTACGGCCGCCTGTTCGCCCTCTACGTCCCCCAGGCCAGCTACACGACCCACCCCTACCGCCGCCCGGGCATCGGCTCGATCGCGGAGCTGGACGCGGCCACCATCGATGATGTGCGCGCCTTCCACCGCACCTTCTATCGGCCGCAGAACGCCGCCCTGGTCGTCGTGGGGAACTTCGATCCGGCCAAGCTCGACGCCTGGGTCGACAAGTACTTCGGCCCGCTGAAGAACCCGGACGAGCCCCTGCCGAAGGTCACCGCCCAGGAGCCGCCACGGACGGCCCCCGGGACCTTCGAGGGCTATGGGCCCAACGTGCCCCTGCCGGCGGTGGTGCTCTCCTGGCACGGCGCCGCGGCCTCGGACCCGGACGCCCCGGCGCTGAAGGTGCTGGACGCCATCCTCTCGGCCGGCAAATCCTCGCGCCTCTACAACAGCCTGGTTTACGACCAGCAGGTGGCGGTGGAGGCTTTCTCGCAGGCCGACCTGCCGCAGGACCCGGGACTGGTCCTGCTGGGCGCCATCATGGCCAGCGGCCACACGGTGGCCGAAGGCGAGGCAGCCCTGCTGGCCGAGGTGAATCGCCTGCGCGAGGCGCCGCCAACCGACGCCGAGCTGGCCGAGGCCAAGAACGAACTCCTCGCGTCCGCCCTGCGCGAGCGCGAGACCATCGAGGGCCGCGCCAGCGCCATCGGCTACGCCCTCATCGTCGACAAGGACCCCAACGCGGTGAACACTGAGCTTGCGAAGCTGCAGGCCGTGACCGTCGCCGACGTCCAGCGCGTGGCTCGCAAGTACCTGGATCCCCAGCGACGGATGACCATCCGCTACCGGGCCGAGAGCGAGCGGCCGGTGGGCCTGACGCCCGCTCCGCCGCCCGCGCCGCCGAAGACCGTCGCCAGCTACGATGGGCCGGTCTACACCCTGGCTCCCGAAGGCGAGCGCGAAACGCCGCCGGCCATAGGCGAGCCGGTCGAGCCGGTCCTGCCGACGCCCGCGGAGCGGACCCTGGCCAATGGCCTGCGGGTCATCGTCGCCCGCTCGTCGGACCTGCCGCTGGTCACCGCGGACCTGACGGTTAAGACCGGCGCCTGGGCCGATCCTGACGGCCTGGCCGGCGCCGCCTCGATGATGGCGGGCATGCTGACCGAGGGCACCAAGACCCGCTCCGCCCAGCAGATCGCGAGCCAGGTCGAGAGCCTGGGCGCCTCGCTGTCGTCCGGCGGCGGACTGGAAGCCTCGTCTGTGACGCTCAACGTCATGCCCGACAAGCTCGCCGAAGGCCTGGCGATCATGGCCGACGTCTCCATGAACCCCGCCTTCGCGGAGGAGGAACTCGATCGTCAGCGGGAACAGGCGCTGGATGGCCTGCGTGTCGCCTACCAGCAGTCGGGATCGGTGGCGGCCTTCGCGACGGCGCCCCTGATCTACTCCGGCACCCCTTTCGGCCATGCGCCCGACGGGACGCCCGACACCCTTCCCAGGCTGAAGACTTCGGACCTCGCCGCCCTCCACGCCCGCGGCTTCCGGCCGGACAACGCCATCCTCGTGCTCACCGGCGACATCGACCCCGAAGAGGGCTTCCGTCTCGCACAGGAAGCCTATGGCGGCTGGGCGAAGCCCGACGCGCCGCTCGCGCCGCCCCCCGAGATCCGGCCGCAGGCCGCCGTCAGGGCCGTGGCGATCGACATTCCGGGCACTGGCCAGGCCTCGGTCAACGTGGTCTCGCCGTCCATCGCCCGGAACGACCCGGACTACTATCCGGGCGTAGTCGCCACGACGGTCCTCGGCGGCGGCTACTCGGCGCGGCTCAACCAGGAGATCCGCATCAAGCGCGGCCTGAGCTACGGCGCCCGCGCCAGCCTCTCCACCGCCCGCACCACCGGATCGTTCCGCGCTGCGGCCCAGACCAAGAACGAGTCCGCCGCAGAGGTGCTGGACCTCATCAACGCCGAACTGGCGAAGCTGGCCGCGGCGCCGGCCGGCCCCGAAGAGCTGAAGGCGCGAAAGTCGACTCTCGTGGGCGGGTTCGGCCGCGAATTGGCGACGTCCGGCGGCCTCGCCGACATCCTGGGCGGCTTCGCGGTCTACGGCATCCCGCTCGACGAGATGAGCCGCTACACCGGCAAGGTCGAGGCGGTCACCGCCGACGAGGTCCAGGCCTTCGCGCGCCAGAGGTTCGACCCTGCCAAGGCCAGCGTCATCGTCGCCGGCGACGCCAAGACCTTCGAGGCGGGCCTGAAGGCCAAGCTGCCGTCGCTCGAGGTGATTCCCGCCGACCAGCTCGACCTCACGAGCCCCGGCCTCAAGAAGGCGAAGTAGAGACAGGGGGTCCTTTCCCTTCCCGCTCTGCGGGAAGGGGGGACCGTTCGCCGAAGAGCGAGCGCTGAAGGGAAAGCGGCTATCCGACCGCCTGAGCCTCGGCCCTCATCGTCCACCGGGTCAGATCCCGCTCGCGGGCCATCAGCGCCAGGCCGGCGGCGATGGATTCCAGCTCTGCGCCGGTCTCGATGCGAGATGGCTCGAACCTGCGGTGGAAGATCGCCCGCACCGCCGGCACCAGGGACGAGCCGCCGGTGAGGAACACCCGGTCGACGCCGTCCGGGCCGAGGCCCGCATCCGCCAGCGCTGCGTCCACGGCGGCCTCGATCTGGCCGAGCTCCGGCGCGATCCAGCCCTCGAAGTCGCCGCGCGCCACGTCCCGCACGATCGAGATCGAGCCGGCCTCGAAGCGGAACTCGGCGGCCGTCTCCTGCGACAGCGCCTCCTTCAGCCGCGAGACCGCGCGGTAGAGGGCATAGCCGTAGTTCTCGTCCAGCACCTCGATCAGCCGGGCGATCCGCTCCGGCTCCGCGGCTTCGCGTTCCAGCGCCCGGATCTCCCGCATGTCCCGGCTGGCGCGCAGCAGGGCCAGCTGGTCCCATCGCGCGAAGGCCGCATAGTACTTGTAGGGAATGGGCAGGGTCTTGCCGAACGACACGTAATCCCCGCCCTTGCCCAGCTCGGGCGAGACCAGGTTGTCGATGATCCGGTAGTCGAAGGCGTCCCCCGCCACGCCGACGCCGGCGCGACCGAGCGGCACGGCCTGAATCGCGCCGCCGCTCCGTTCGAACCGGATGATCGAGAAGTCCGAGGTGCCGCCCCCGAAGTCCCCGACCAGCACGGTGGCGTCGTGGTCCAGCTCTCGGGCGAAAAAGAACGCCGCGCCCACGGGCTCGTAGGCGTAGAGCACCTCTTTCACCCCCATCCGGTGGAAGGCGGTCTCGTAGCGTCGCAGCGCCAGCGCCTCGGACGGGGACGCGCCCACGAACCGCACCGGCCGACCCACGATCACCCGCTCGGGCAACTCGGCGAGCTCGGCGCCCGCGTACTCCCGCACCTTCAGCAGGAAGGTGGAAAGCAGGTCCTCGAACCGGTAGCGCCGGCCCAGGATCTGGGTCTCGGTGAAGCTCTCCTGCGCGGCGAAGCTCTTGAAGCTCTGGATGAACCGGGTCTCGGCTGGATCCTCCACATAGGCCTCGATGGCCCAGGGGCCGGCGGCGATGTGGCGGTCGGTCGGGTTCTCGGCCGGCGCATAGAACGACAGGCACGAGCGGAACGCGAAGAGTTCTCCCTCCGTCGCCGGGAAGCGCACGAGACGCGCCGGGCCCTCCGGACCAGCCAGGGAGAGGACCGTGTTGGTGGTCCCAAAGTCGATGCCGAGACTGTAGCGGCTACTTCGGCCGTTCATGGCCGCGCTCCTTCTGCCGGGGAGGGACGATGGACCGCCCGCTCCCCGATAGGCGCGCGATCCCTAGGCGTGCTGGCGCAGGGCGCTGTCCATCAGCCGTCGATCTCCACCAGCGGACGGTCGTAGGCGGCGACGGTGGCCATGTTCAGGATCTTCGAGACCGAGGCCCCCAGCGGGCAGATCTGCACCGGCTTCTCCAGCCCCAGCAGGATCGGCCCCAGGACCTCGGCGCCGCCCAGCGACTTGATGAGCTGGGTCGAGATCGCGGCCGAATGGATCGCCGGCATGATCAGCACGTTCGCAGGGCCGGTCAGGCGCATGAAGGGATAGGCGCCGCGGCTGTCGGGGTTGAGCGCCAGCTCGGGCGGCATCTCTCCTTCGTACTCGAAATCGATCCCCTCCATCTCGTCCAGCATGGCCACCGCCCGGCGGACCCGCTCCGAGCGCTCGCCCATCGGCTGGCCGAAGGTGGAATAGCTGAGGAACGCCACGCGCGGCTCGTAGCCCAGGGTGCGGACGGCGCGGGCCGCCTCGATCCCGATCTCCACCAGCTCCTCCGCCACCGGCATCTCGGTGACGTTGGTGTCGGCGATGAACAGGGTGTGGCCTTTGGCCATGACCACGCTCATCCCGATGACGCGACCGTCGGGGGTGGGGTCGACGACGTTGAGCACCTCTTCCAGCACCTGGTCGAAATTCCGCGTCACGCCGGTGACCATGCCGTCGGCGTGCCCCAGGGCCACCATGGCGGCGGCGAAGGCGTTCCGGTCCTGGTTGATCAGGCGCTGGACGTCGCGGCGCAGGTAACCCTCTCGCTGCAGGCGGGAATACAGGAAGTCGACGGCCGCCTCGTTCCACGACGACAGGCGCGCGTTCAGCACCTCAATGCCGGCATCCTTCGGGTCCAGGCCGGCGGTCCGCATGTTCTCGTGCACGAGGTCCTCGCGCCCGACCAGAACCGACTTGCCCAGTCCCGCGGTCTGGAAGGCGTAGGCGGCGCGGATCACCGAGGTCTCCTCGCCCTCGGCGAAGACGATCCTCTTCTCCGGGCCCGACAGCACGGCGCCCTGCAGCTTCTGCAGGAAGGCCGCCGTTGGATCGAGCCGCTGCGCCAGCGAGGCGCGGTAGGCCTCCATGTCCTCGATCGGCTTGCGCGCGACGCCCGTGTCCATCGCCGCCTTGGCGATGAAGGGCGGGATGTAGGACAGCAGCCGCGGGTCGAACGGCGTGGGGATGATGTACTTCGGCCCGAACTTCAGCTGGGCGCCGTGGTAGGCGGCGGCGACCTCGTCCGGCACGTCTTCGCGGGCGAGCTGGGCCAGGGCGTTGGCGCAGGCGATCTTCATTTCCATGTTGATCCGCCGGGCCCGCACGTCGAGCGCTCCGCGGAAGAGGTAGGGAAAGGCCAGGACGTTGTTGACCTGGTTTGGATAGTCGCTGCGCCCGGTGGCGACGATGGCGTCGGGCCGGACCGAGAACACTTCCTCGGGCGTGATCTCCGGGTCGGGGTTGGCCATGGCGAAGATGATGGGCTGCGGCTTCATCGTCTTCACGAGGTCGGGGGTCAGCGCGCCCTTGGCGGACACGCCGATGAAGACGTCCGCGCCGTCCAGCGCCTCGGCCAGGGTCCGCTTGTCGGTATCGATCGCGTGGGCCGACTTCCACTGGTTCATGTCCTCGGCGCGGCCGCGGTAGAGGACGCCCTTGCGGTCGACGGCGATGACGTTCTCGTGGCGGACCCCCATCGCCTTGATGAGGCCGAGGGTCGCGATGCCCGCCGCGCCCGGGCCGTTCAGCACCACCTTGATCTCGTCCAGCTTTCGGCCGGTGATCTTGCAGGCGTTGATCAGCCCGGCGGCCGTGATGATCGCCGTCCCGTGCTGGTCGTCATGGAAGACGGGGATGTCCAGCAGTTCCTGGAGCTCGGTCTCGATCCGGAAGCAGTCGGGGCTCTTGATGTCCTCGAGGTTGATGCCGCCGTAGGTGACCCCGATGTTCTTGACGACGGTTATGATCTCGTCGGGGTCGGTGCAGCTCATCTCGACGTCGATCGCATCGACGTCGGCGAAACGCTTGAAGAGCACGCCCTTGCCTTCCATCACCGGCTTCGAGGCCAGGGCGCCCAGGTTGCCCAGGCCCAGGATGGCCGTGCCGTTCGAGATGACGGCGACCAGGTTGCCCTTCGAGGTGTAGTCGTAGGCGCTCTCCGGATCCTCGGCGATCTTGAGCACCGGCACGGCGACGCCCGGCGAATAGGCCAGGCTGAGGTCGCGCTGGGTCGCCATGGGCTTCGTCGCCGCGATCCCGATCTTTCCGGGCGTGGGGTAGCGGTGGAAGCTCAGCGCCTCCTCGTCCGTGAAGGTGCGTTTCTCGACTTGATCCATGACTGCTCTGCCCGCCCGCCGGGACGCCCCGCCGTAAAGGCGGCCAACCTACAGATGCGCGTGTCGGCGGACAACGCTCCCCTGCGGCAGGCGCCGTCATGGATCGAACGCGGCGGCTGGAACCTTCGCGCCCCTTCACGAGTTTGAGAGCGCGCTGGGGTGTGGGGGCGCCTTAGGGAACTCAATCCATGCACAAGAGCCTTGCTTTCGCCGCCGCTGCGGCGCTCGCCCTGAGCGCGACGGCCGCCATGGCGCAGTCGCCGGAAGCCACCAAGGCGGCGACTGACGCCGTCAGCGACCAGCCTCCGGCCTCCACCGCCACGCCGCCGGCCACTTCGCCGACGTCCGACGAACCGGCCGCGGCGACGGCGACCGAGGCCGACGCTTCGGCGAGCACGGCCGCCAGCGCCTCGGCTTCGGGGGCGCCGGTCAGCGTCACGACCGGCATGGACGTGAAGGACAAGACTGGCGCCACCATCGGCAAGGTGGCCGAGGTGAAGACCGGCGCCAACGGCAAGCAGACCGCGACCATCCAGATGGGCGCCGACACCTTCGCGGTCGATACGGCCAGCCTCGCCGTTGCGGACGGCTCGGCGTCGGTCAACGCCACCGAGGCCGAAATCAAGCAGATGCTGAAGAAGTAGGCGCGCCGCCGAAGCGCGTCGGAGAGGGGCGGTCCGGTGGGCCGCCCTTTTTCTTTCTGCCCGCTGGCTCAGGCGGCCGGACCGCAGATCAGATCGACGGCATGGTGGCCGATCGCCTTGAGTTCGGCCTCTCCGGCGCCCGACCGCGCGCGTATCGCGAGGGTGTGGAAGGTGGCGCTGGCCATCACGGCGGCCGCGTCGGGGCCGATGCCGGCCGCGAGCTGGTCCCGGTCGCGCACGAATCGCTCGCCGAACAGCCGGTCGGTCGCGGCGATGAAATCGCTCAGGAGGCCCCGGGCCTGCGGGTCGTCGACCGCCTGGGTGACAGCCGTCCCCACCAGGAAGCATCCCCGCTGCCCCAATTCGCCGGCGCGGTAGATGTCCACGGTCCGGTCGAAGATCGCCGAGAGCACGCGGCGAAGGGGCGCCTCCGTCTTCAGCGCTGTCGTGAGCGAGGCGACACCCTCCTCGGCGGAGCGCTTCAGCGCCGCGAGGTAGAGCGCGTGCTTGTCGCCGAATGCGGCGTACAGGCTGGGCCGGTTCAGGCCGGTGGCGGCGGCGATATCATCCAGGCTCGCTGCGGCGTAGCCCAGGTTCCAGAACACGGCGCGCGCCTTATCGAGCGCCGCGTCGGGGTTGAAGGACCGCGGGCGTCCCCGGGGGCGTCTCCCAGGTTCTTTTTGTACCATATCGCAAACAATCCTTGACCGCCGATATTTTGTGCGGGACGGTATGAATATCATTCCGACCCGGAGATCACCCCATGGACGTCTATTTCTCGCCGCTCGCCTGCTCCCTGGCCAGCCGCATCGTGCTGTACGAGACCGGACAGGAGGCAAACCTCGAGCGCGTCGACACCAAGGCCGGCCGCACCGCATCCGGCGAGGACTACCGGAAGATCAATCCCAAGGGGCTCGTGCCGGCGCTGCGCACGGACGACGGGGAAGTGCTCACGGAGAACGCAGCGATCCTGCCCTATCTCGCGGACCGGAAGCCCGCCGCCGGCCTGGCGCCCTCGGGATTCGCCCGCTATCAGCTCCAGCAGTGGTTGAGCTTCATCGGGTCCGAGCTGCACAAGTCGGTTTTCACGCCGCTGCTCGGCGCGAACTTCCCGCCTGAGGCCAAGAGCAAGGCGAAGGAGGAGGCGGCAAGCAAGCTCGCCTATCTGAACGACCATCTGACCGGCCGCGACTGGCTGCTGGACGGCTTCAGCGTCGCCGACGCCTATCTCTTCGCGGTGTTGAACTGGAACCAGGCGGTGAGGCTCGACTTCAGCCCCTATCCGGCGATCCAGGTGTATCAGGCGCGCCTGATGAGCCGGCCAGCCGTCCAGAAGGCCGTGCAGGAAGAGTTCGCCCTCTACCAGCCGGCGTGAAAAAGGCGGCGCGATGCGCCGCCTTGATCGGAACCGCAGAACTCACAGGACGAACCGAAAGCAATCCTGGCCGGCCTTCCGCGTTCCTCTGTGTTTTCTGTGGTTTGAATCCCGCTCGGGCGCTCAGCCCAGCATGTCCTTCACCGTGTCGCGCTCGCCGATGAGCTCATCATTGGTGATCTTGATCTTCGACTTGGCGAAGTCGTCCATTTTATAGGAGGTGATGACCTCGTACGAGCCGGGAGTCGTCGTGCGCACCGGCATGCCGGCCCAGACGCCTTCCGAGAAGCCGTAGCGGCCCTCGCTGTTGACCGCGACGGAGTGGACTTCGCCCGGCGTCACCAGGCTGCGGACGTGGTCGACAAGGGCGTTCGCCGCGGAGGCCGCCGAGCTCTGGCCGCGCGCCTCGATGATGGCGGCGCCGCGCTTGCCGACGGTCGGGAGATACTCATTCTCCAGCCAGGCGCGGTCGTTGATCACCTCGGCCGCCGCCTTGCCGCCGATCTTGGCGTGGGTGAAGTCGGCGAACATGGTCGGACTGTGGTTGCCGTAGATGAACAGTTCCGACACCTCGTTGATCGAGACGCCGGCCTTCTGGGCGAGTTGGGCGCGGCCGCGGTTCTCGTCCAGCCGGACCATCGCTGTGAAGCGATCGGGCGACAGGCGCTTGGCCTGGCTCGCGGCGATCATGACGTTGGTGTTGCAGGGATTGCCCACCACCGCGACGCGTGCGTCGTCGGCGGCGTTGGCGTCGATCGAACGGCCCTGGGCGATGAAGATCTTGCCGTTGTCCTTCAGCAGGTCGGCGCGCTCCATCCCGGGGCCGCGGGGCTTGGAGCCCACCAGGAGGCACCAGTTCGCATCCTTGAAGGCCACGTCGGGATCGCCCGTCAGCACCATGTCCTGCAAGAGCGGAAAGGCGCAGTCCTCAAGTTCCATGGCCACGCCCTTCAGCGCCTTCTGCGGGCCCTCCACGGGGATCTCCAGGAGCTGAAGGATCACCGGCTGATCGGCGCCGAACATCTGGCCCGAGGCGATACGGAACAGCAGGGCGTAGCCGATGTTGCCGGCGGCGCCGGTGACCGCCACGCGGATGGGCTTCTTCGCCATGGGTGCTGCTCCTTGTCTGAATGCGCGGGCGCTCGTTAGCCCGTTGACCGCGGGGCTGCAATGCCGCAGGCGCGAAAGCGATGTTCGAACTCCATCCCGCCTTCCCCGCGACGTCCGAGCCCCTGGGCGACCTGGCCTTGTGCCACGTCCGGCTGCAGGCCGACGCCCGCTTCCCCTGGATCGTGCTGATCCCGAGGATCGCCGGCGCGCGCGAACTGGAGGACCTGTGCGCCAACGACCGCGCCGCGCTGCTGGAAGAGATCGTCCTCGCGGGCCGCGCCGTGCGGGCGATCGGGGCGTCCTCCGGCCGGCCAGTCGAGAAGCTCAACATCGGCGCGCTCGGGAATGTGACGCCCCAGCTGCACGTCCACGTCGTCGGCCGGCGCGCGGACGATGTGGCCTGGCCTGGCCCGGTCTGGGGCGCCGGGGTCGTGGAACCCTATTCCGGCGAAACGCTTCGGATCGTCGCGGCCGCGGCGCGGGGCGCGCTTGGCTTCTAGGGAACTTTTCGGACCAGGGTCACGCGCTCGGTCCGCTCGCCCTCCGAGAGCGTGCCCGTCCAGCGGCCCTCCACCAGCCGCAACACCGCAAAGGCCCCCGTGAAGCTGAGGACGAGGCTCCCGTCGCTGCGGTCAGCCACGTCCAGGTAGCCGGACCCTTCCAGCGCGCCGGGCCGGCGCGGATCGCGCCAGGCGCCTTCGAGGACGCCATCCTTGTCGGCGAGCTGCAGGATGTAGAGTTCGCGCGCCCCAGCCGAGAGCGACCAGCTCCCGTCGAGCGGGCCCTGGAACGCGCGCGCGGCCGCCGCCGAGGAGCGGATGCGGCCGTCATAGGCCTCGTCCTCCGCGCTGGGCGGCCCGTCGGGGTTGCGCCCGGTTTCGTCCACGAGGATGGGCGGTTCGGGCTGGAGCAGCGCGCCGATCGGATCGGCGGCGGGCGCCTGCGCCATCGCCGACGCCCCGGAGAGCCACGCCAGCGCGGCCAGCGCGAGCCCCCTGATCGCCGTCATGCCGTCCTGGCCGCAATGGCCTCGGCGACGTCCAGCGCGCGCCGAGCCTGTTCGTAGTGCAGCCGCTCGACCATGCGGCCCTCGACCTTCAGGACGCCCTTCCCTGCATTCTCGGGCTGCTCGAACGCGGCCACGACAGTCCGGGCCCAGGCGACGGCCGCGGGATCGGGCGCGAAGGCGGCGTTGGCGGCCTCGATCTGGCTGGGGTGGATCAGGGTCTTGCCGTCGAATCCGAACGCCGCGCCCTGGGCGCACTGGCGGACAAGCCCATCGGTGTCGGCGATCTCGTTGTAGACGCCGTCGAGGATAGCCAGGCCGTGCGCGCGGGCCGCCATCACGGCGAGCGAGAGCGCGGTCTGCAGCGGCTCGCGCCCCACGCCCGGCTCGCAGCGCATTTCCTTCGCGAGGTCGTTCGAGCCGATGACCCAGGCCTCGACGCCCAGCCGCCGCGACTCCGCGCCCAGGGCGTCTAGCCGGAAAACCGCGGCGCAAGTCTCGATCATCGCCCAGATCGGCAACCCCTCGCCGAGGGCCGTGCGGATCGGGATGAGGTCCTCCGGCGCCGACAGCTTGGGGACGAGCACGGCGTGGGGTCGCGCCCCGGAGGCCGCCGACAGGTCTTCGACGCCCCAGGGGGTGTCGAGGCCGTTCGCCCGGATCACCACCTCGCGGCCGCCAAAGCCGCCGGCGGCGACCGCTGCGACGGCGCCGGCCCGGGCCTCGAGCTTGGCGTCCGGCGCCACGGCGTCTTCAAGGTCCAGGATCACCATGTCGCAGGGCAGGTCCCTCGCCTTCTCGATCGCCCGGGCGTTGGAGGCCGGCAGGTAGAGGGCGCTTCGGCGGGGTCGGGCGGCCGGCATCGGGTCTCAGGGCTCCTTCGCGCATTGGCTAGGGCCAAGTCTTAGCGTTTAGGATGGCGCTATGGCCACACGTCCCATCCGCTACGACGCCGGCGCGCGAAATGTCCTGGGCAAGGAGCTGGCGCCTTGCTCCCTGGACCCGGTCACAGGCTTCTTCCGGAACGGCTGCTGCGAGACCGGCCCGCACGACGTCGGCATGCACACCGTCTGCGCGGTCATGACCGACGATTTCCTGGCCTTCTCGAAGGCGGTCGGCAACGACCTGTCCACGCCGCGCCCCGATCTGGGTTTTCCGGGCCTCAAGGCAGGCGACCGCTGGTGCCTCTGCGCGCCCCGCTGGAAGGAGGCGCTGGACGCTGGAGCCGCCCCGCAGGTGGTGCTTGAGAGCACGCACGAAGAGACGCTGGCGATCGTGCCGCTGGGCGTCCTGAAGGACTACGCCGTCGAGGCCTAGCCCAGGGGGTATTCGGCCTCCAGCCTATAGTGCGCCCCCTCGCCGCCCAGGGTGCTCGAGTACAGGCCGAAGCGATCGACGGAAATCGGCGGCGATTTCAGCAGGTTGTTGCTCTGGACCCAGGCCGCCACCTCGGCCGGATTCGGCCGGCGCGTGTAGGCGAGGGTCACGTGCGGGTGGTACCGGCGCTTCTCGGGCTTCAGGCCCGCGCGCCGCGCGGCGGTCTCGCACGCCTCGGCCAGTCGGCTCAGCTCCGCGTTCGCCCGGACGCCCGCCCAGACCGCATGGACGTCGGCGCCCTCCCCGAAGGCGCCCGCCCCCTCGAGGACGATCTCGAAGGGACGGCCGTCCACCCGCACCAGCTCGGCGTCGAGATCTCGCGCCACGTCCTGACGGATCTCGCCGAAGAACCGCAACGTGACGTGCAGGGCCTCCAGCGGCCGCCATCTGGCGTTCTCGACGCCGCTTTGGCGCATCTGCAGGCTGCGTCCGATGTCGGGCGGAACAGCCAGGGCGGCGAAGAGTCTGATCATGTCCGCTACATAGCCTGTCCTAGACGTGATCCGTCAGGCCTTGCCACCACGACACGTCGCCCCGATATTTTGCAGGCGTCCGATTTGGGACGCGTAACCTCAAGGGCTTTGCTCTCATGAGCGATTTCAACCGCGGCTACGCACGCACAGTGCCGGCGGACCGCGCCGACATGTCGGTGGACGCGGGCCTCCGCAGTTTCATGATCGGCGTCTACAACAAGGTCGCGCTGGGCCTTCTGGTCTCGGCCGGGCTGGCCTTCCTGACCGGTCAATACCCGCCCGTCCGTGACCTGATGTACTCGGTCACGCCCGATGGCCGCCTAGCCGGCATGACCATGCTCGGAACGATCGTGGCTTTCGCGCCTCTGGCGGTGATCCTGTTCGGGATGTTTGCCCTGCGAAACGCCTCGCCGCGCACCTCCGGTATCCTCTACTGGACGATCGTATCGCTGATCGGCGCAGGGCTGGGCGTGATCACGCTGGTCTACACCGGCGCCTCGATCGCCTCGACGTTCCTGATCACCGCGACGGCTTTCGGCGGTCTCAGCCTCTTCGGCTACACGACTAAGAAGGACCTGACCGGCTTCGGCAGCTTCCTGCTGGTGGGCCTGATCGGCCTGATCATCGCTTCGGTGGTCAACATCTTCCTGCAGAACTCGATGATGAACTTCATCATCAGCGTTCTCGGCGTGTTCATCTTCGCGGGCCTGATCGCCTACGACACCCAGCGTCTGAAGATGACCTACTACGAGCTGGGCGGGAACCAGGCCGCCATGGGCGTGGCTACCAATTACGGCGCGCTCAGCCTGTACATCAACTTCATCAACCTGTTCCAATTCCTACTGTCGATCTTCGGCGACCGCCGCTAGACCTCAGTTCAGGACCGGAGTTCGAGACCCCGGCGGGCGACCGCCGGGGTTTTTCGTTACTCCACGACCGAGAAGCGTCCCTTGTCGAAGAAGCGGAGCACCTGCTCCAGGTCGTGGCCGCGGCGCAGGATGTGGCCGCCCTGTCCGACAACGGCCCAGGCGCCCTGACGGCGCGCCAGCGCCGGGCGCTTCTCGATCCGGTAGAGGGGCGCCTCGGCGGATCGCCGGAAGACCGAGAAGACGGCCGCTTCGGCCAGGCTGTCCATGCCGTAGTCGCGCCATTCGCCGGCCGCGACCATCCGCCCGTAGAGCCGTAACAGCCGCTCGAGCTCGCGCCGCTCGAAGAACACGCCGGCCTGGCGCGGGGCCGCGTAGCTCGGGTCGAATGACATCGATCGAGAGCCTGTATGAATTTTTCGAGTCCGGCCACCCCCCAATTCGACGCTGCATGTGGTGTGGTCGCGCCGCGAAAAGACCTTATTTCGGTCCAGCGCCCGCCAGATGCGCCCCCGATATTTGGAGTGTCGGTTGGCCGGGAAACTGCTGGTCCCGGATCCTGAACAGCCCCCCCAGCCCCCCTGGATCGGCGGCCGGTCAGCCGACACCCCCTTGCCATGGACTCCCGATGTCAGCCCGCGCGGACCCTCTCCAGTCGCGCGGGTCGTCGCGCATGCGCGCAGGGCTTCAGGACCTGTTCGGGTCGCGGGCCTGGGCCAGGCCGATCACCCGACCGCCGCCGGGCTGCTGGACCACGACGACCGTCTTCAGCCCCTCTTCGACGGGCTTCGGCACGCGATAGGCCTGCGGCCGGCCGCGCCATGTCCCCAGTCGGTCGATCTGCCGCACGACGTTTCGCTGGGTCACGGTCTCGCCGCGGTTGTCGCCGGCCCGGATCGTCACCTCGACTTCGCGGGGATCGTAACGGATCAGCCAGACCTCGGCCCCGCCGCGTCCGGCCCGTCCCGAGCCCACGTCCACCCGGCCCGTGCCGATGAAGCTGATGTCCGGCGGGTTCCGCGGTTCATCTGCGGCGGCGCGGATCAGGCGGTCGACCTCCGCGACCTTCACCCCCTGCGCCTCTTCCCGGCCATCGATCACGACCTGAGGCGTGTAGGGCTCGCGCAGCTTCAGCCGCGTCACATAGGCCCGCTGCCGCTCCGCGTACTCGGGGCGCGCGAAGGTGTCGGCCCAGCCCAGGTAATCCCAGTAGTCGACCGAGAAGGTGAGCGCGAGCACGCCGGGGCGTTCCGCCAGCTTGTTGATGTGCGCGTTCGCATCGACGCACGAGCCGCAGCCCTGCGCCGTGAACAGCTCGACCAGCACCGGAGGCTTGCCCGCGGTGGCGGCGGCCGGTGTGGCGGCCAAAACCAGACTGAATAGCGCGGCTTTCCGCATCGCCCCGACTTAAGGAGACTTCCGGGGGCTGTAAATCACAAGAAGCCGTGAGGGGCCCGCGGCGTAATGCCGGGGCCCCCCGCCTCGGAAAACCGGGCTTACGCCGCCGGCTTCGCCAGGCTGCGCAGGACGTAGTTCAGGACCCCGCCGTGCTTGAAGTACTCGAGCTCGGTGGGCGTATCGATCCGGCAGCGCACCGGGAAGCGGGCGATGCGCCCGTCGCTCGGGCGGTACATCTCGACGATGAGCTGCTTGCGCGGCGCCAGTTCGGTGAGGCCGCGGATCGTCACGATCTCCTCGCCGGTGAGCCCCAGCTTGTGCCAGCCCTCCTGGGTGAACTGCAGCGGCAGGACGCCCATGCCGACCAGGTTCGAGCGGTGGATGCGCTCGAAGCTTTCGGCGATCACGGCGCGGACGCCGAGGAGCTTGGTGCCCTTGGCCGCCCAGTCGCGCGACGAGCCGGTGCCATACTCCTTGCCGGCGAACACCACCAGCGGGCGGCCCTCGCCCTGGTAGCGCATGGCCGCGTCGTAGATCGACATCTGGTCGCCGGACGGGAAGTGCTTGGTCACCCCGCCCTCGATCTCGGGCGTGATCCGGTTGCGGATGCGGATGTTGGCGAAGGTGCCCCGCATCATCACCTCGTGATTGCCGCGGCGCGCGCCATAGGAGTTGAACTCCGACGTCGGCACCTGGCGATCGCGCAGGTAGACGCCCGCGGGCGAGGTCGACTTGATCGACCCGGCGGGGCTGATGTGGTCGGTGGTGATGGAGTCGCCGAAGACACCCAGGATCCGGGCCTCGACGATATCCGTCACCGGCTTGGGCTCCATCGCCATGTCCTGGAAGTAGGGCGGGTTCTGCACATAGGTGCTGCCCATGTCCCAGGCGTAGGTCTGGCCGCCGGCCACCTTGATGCCCTGCCAGTGCTTGTCGCCCTTGAACACGTCGGCGTAGCGCGTCGCGAACATCTTGTTCGTCACATGCTTGCGCTGGAGGGTGGCGATCTCTTCCGTCGTCGGCCAGATGTCCCGCAGATAGACCGGCTTGCCGTCCTTGCCCTCGCCCAGGGGGTCGTTGGCGAGGTCGAGCTGCATCGAGCCGGCCAGGGCGTAGGCCACCACCAGCGGCGGCGAGGCCAGGTAGTTGGCCCGCACGTCTGGGTTCACGCGGCCCTCGAAGTTGCGGTTGCCCGACAGCACGGACACGGCCACGAGGTCGTTCTTCTGGACGCACTCGCTGATCGGTTCGGGCAGCGGGCCCGAGTTGCCGATGCAGGTGGTGCAGCCGTAGCCGACGAGATTGAAGCCGAGCGCGTCCAGCGACTTCGTCAGGCCGGCGGCCTTCAGATAGTCGGTGACCACCTGAGAGCCGGGCGCGAGCGAGGTCTTCACCCAGGGCTTCACCCGCAGGCCCTTTTCCACCGCCTTCTTGGCCACCAGGCCCGCGGCGATCAGCACCGAGGGGTTCGAGGTGTTGGTGCAGGAGGTGATGGCGGCGATCACGACGTCGCCGTTGCCGAGGTCGAAGTTCTCGCCTTCGACCTTGAAGCGCTCGGCGAGCGCATCGGGCATGCCGAACTCCCCGGCCAGCGCCGCCTTGAATTCATCCGCCGCGCTCGTCAGCAGCACCCGGTCCTGCGGCCGCTTGGGGCCGGCGAGCGAGGCCGTCACCGTGCCGAGGTCCAGTTCCAGGGTATCGGTGAACACCGGATCCGGGTCGGTCGGCTCACGCCACATGCCCTGGGCCTTGGCGTAGGCCTCGACCAGCGCCACGCGGTCGGCATCGCGGCCCGTGGCGGTCAGATAGTCCAGGGTGGCCTGGGTCACCGGGAAGAAGCCGCAGGTGGCGCCGTACTCCGGGGCCATGTTGGCGATGGTCGCCTGGTCCTCGAGGGTGAGCTTGGCGAGGCCGTCGCCATAGAACTCGACGAACTTGCCCACGACGCCCTTCTTGCGGAGCATCTGGGTTACGGTCAGGACCAGGTCGGTGGCGGTCGTGCCGTTCGGCATCACGCCGGTGAGCTTGAATCCGATGACCTCGGGGATGAGCATCGGGATCGGCTGGCCCAGCATGGCCGCCTCGGCCTCAATGCCGCCGACGCCCCAGCCCAGCACCGCCAGCCCGTTGATCATGGTGGTATGCGAGTCGGTGCCCACCACCGTGTCGGGATAGGCGACTTCCTGGCCGCCGTCGGCGTTGGTCCACACTGTCTGGGCGAGGTATTCCAGGTTCACCTGGTGGCAGATGCCCGTGCCGGGCGGCACCACGCGGAAATTGTTGAAGGCCGACGAGCCCCAGCGCAGGAAGCGGTAGCGTTCCATGTTGCGCTCGTACTCTCGGTCCACGTTCGAGGCGAACGCCTTGGCCGTGCCGAAGTAGTCGACCATCACCGAGTGGTCGATCACCAAGTCTACCGGATTCAGCGGATTGATCTTCTCGGGATCGGCGCCGAGCTTGGTCATGGCGTCGCGCATCGCGGCCAGGTCCACGACGGCCGGCACGCCCGTGAAGTCCTGCATCAGCACCCGCGCCGGCCGGAAGCTGATCTCGTGCTCCACCGCGCCCTTGTTCTCGAGCCAGGCGGCCACGGCCTTGAGGTCCTCGGCCCTGACCGTGTCGTTGTCCTCGTTGCGGAGCAGGTTCTCCAGCAGGACCTTCATCGAGATCGGCAGGCGCGAAACGCCCGTCAAGCCGGCTTCCTCGGCGGCCGGAAGGCTGTAGTAAGCGTAGGTCTTGTCGCCCACCGTGAGTTCGCGGCGGGTTTTCAGGCTGTCGACAGACGCCATGAGGGGAGATCCTTTCTCTGTTCCCTGCCGCCCATCACATTCCGGAAGGGTCGCGCGCTGTCTCAGGAACGGACACACAGCGTCCGATCCCGCGCGGCGTCGGTCCCCTCCAGTCCCGGCGGCCGCCGCTTCATAGCTCTCGGCTCTCGCGCCGTCCATGCGCCATGCCGGAACTGGGGGGCGGGACGGCGTGATCACCGAACTCGTGCTGAGGAACACGGCGGTGCGGCGGGGCGGGCGGCGTCTGTTCCAAGGCGTTTCGCTGGCGCTCGAGGGGGGGCAGGCCTGTGCGCTCACGGGGCCGAACGGCTCGGGCAAGACCAGCCTGCTTCGCGCCGTGGCGGGACTCGTGCCGCTCGAGGCGGGCGAGATCGCCTTCGGCCCCCTGGACCCCGCCGAAGCGCGCGGCGAGCACCTGCACCTGGTGGGCCATCTCGACGGGCTGAAGCCCGCGCGAACGGCGCGGGAGGAGCTGTCGTTCTGGTCGCGCTGGTGCGGCGGCACCGAACGTTCGGCGCTGGACGCGGCGGAGACCCTCGAGCTCGTTCCCCTGCTCGACCTCGAGGTGCGCCGCTTGTCCGCAGGCCAGCGACGGCGGCTCGCCATGGCCCGGCTGCTGGCCGCGCCCCGCCGGCTCTGGCTGCTGGACGAGCCGCTCAGCCCGCTGGATGCGCGCTGGCGCGAGGTCTTCGGCGGACTCATGCGCCGCCACCTGGACGAGGGCGGCCTTATCCTGGCGGCGGTCCACGACCCCCTGCCCTTGCCCGCCGTGAGCCTGGACCTCGGCGCATGAACCGGCTTCTGGTCCTTCTGGCGCGCGAGACTGCGCTGGCGTGGGGCCGCGGCGGTGGGCCGCTGGTCGCCGTGGGCTTCTACGCAGGCGTCGCCACCTTCCTGCCGCTCGCCATTGGGCCCGAGCCCGAGCGCCTCGCCGCGATCGCTCCAGGCGCCGCCTGGGTGGCGCTCGCCCTGGCCTCGCTTCTGTCGCTGGAGCGGCTGTTCGAGCGGGACTACGAGGACGGCGCGCTGGACCTGATGATCCTGTCGCCCGTCCCGCTGGAGTTGGCGTGCCTGGTCAAGTGCATCGGGCAATGGCTGGCCGCGGGCGCCCCGCTTGCCTTGGCCGCGCCGTTCGCCGCCATCGCCCTGGGCGCCGACCCGTCGCTGGCGCCGCTAACGTTCGCAACGGCGCTGCTGGGCGGCATCGCCTTCGCCTTCGTCGGCGGGATCGGCGCGGCGCTCAGCCTGGGCGCGCGGCGTGGCGGCCTGCTCACCGCGGTGATCGTGCTGCCGCTGTTCACGCCGCCGGTGATCTTCGGGGGCGGCGCGCTGGACGCCTTCGCGAACGGCCTGCCCTGGTCCAGCGGCTTCGCCCTGCTGGGCGCCTATGCCGCCGCCGCGGTGGCCTTCGGGCCGTTGGCGATGGCCGCCGCCTGCCGCAACGCCCTCAGCTAGCGGGGCGCCTTCGGCTTCGAGTGCCAGAGAGCGTTGACGATCACCCAGCGGTCCCCGAAGCGGCCCAGGTGAAAATAGTCGACGAACCAGGGCGTCTCGACCCGCGCGACGGCGGCGTCGCCCGCGATGTCGAGCACCCGGACCGACCGGTCCCACTGATCCCGCGGGGTCTTCAAGACCCCCTGCGCCGTCAGGTCGACCAGCTCGTCCTTGGTCATCCGGCGCAGGCCGAGCGTCTCGTCCGGCCGGGACACCACGGCGCGCTTGGCGAGGTCGGGGTGCAGGGATCGGGCGACGCGGTCCGGATCGCCCTCGAGCTGGCCATCCACATAGTCGTAGGCGACGGCTTCGATGGCCTCCACCGCGGCGGGGTCGAGCGGCGCGGGCTCGGCCGGCGCCGCGAGGGCGACGGCGAGCAAGATTGCGGCGAACAAGGTGGGCCTCCGGATGGCGAGCCCTGGCCATATGGCGCGGCGAAGCCCTTGACGCACATGAACAAAGCTTAATCCCGAGCGCCGCTTTTCCGCCTCAAGCTGCGCCAGAGCATGAACCTCGAAGGGAAATGCTCATCGGGAGAACTCAGCATGCCGAAACCCGCCTCCTGGATACTGGGCGCCGCCGCCTTGGCGCTGACAGCCGGCGCCGCCCTGGCGACGGAACAAGTGGCTCGCAACGAGGCGGCCGAAGACTCGGCCAAGGCGCAGTCCAAGGCTGAGCCCGGCAAGCACCGCCGCGACGTCCACGTCTACCGTCACGGCGACGCGATGATGGTCATGCGTGGCGCCGGCGCCGCCGAGCACCTGTCCGACATTCTGCAACTGCGGCCGGAACAGCAGCCGGCGCTCAAGGTCTTCCTCGACGCGACGCGCGCCGAAAAGGACGGGCGCGAGCACATGGTCAAGTTCGAGCGGGGCGGCGAACGCTCCACGCTTCAGCGTCTGGATCAAATGGAGGCGCGCCTGACCGAGCAGCAGGCTGTGGCTAGGCGGAAGATCGCCGCCATCCGCACCTTCTACGGCCAGCTGGACGCGAAGCAGCAGAAGGCGTTCGACGCGTTGCCGATGCTGATGATGGTCGGGCCCAGCATGGGGCCGATGATGATTCCCCACCCGGCTCACCTCGCGCACCATATGCCGGGGCGACCGGTCCGGCCGAAGCCGCCGGAACCGCCGACGCCCTAGGCTTGCCGGGCGGACGCTGCGGCCCTATGGCGATCCCATGAACTGGGCGCCCGCCTTCCTGTCCAATCCCGAGCGCTTCATGGCGTTCTCGCGCTGGGCGGCTCCCCTGTTCGGCGCGATCGCCGTGGCGCTGGCCGTTGTCGGTCTCTGGATGGGCTTTGCGGCGCCGGACGACTACCAGCAGGGCCAGACGGTCCGGATCATGTTCATCCACGTCCCGGCCGCCTGGCTTTCGATGTTCGTCTACGCCTGCCTGGCCGTGGCGAGCTTTCTGTCGTTGGTGTTCCGGCACGTCCTGGCGGATGCGGCGGCGCAGGCTGCGGCGCCGCTGGGGGCGGCCTTCACGTTCCTGGCGCTGGTCACCGGCGCTCTGTGGGGTCGGCCCATGTGGGGCGCCTACTGGGTCTGGGATGCGCGGCTGACGTCGGTCTTAGTGCTGTTCCTGCTCTACATCGCCTACATCGCCCTGCGCGCCTCGCTCGACGACGAAACCAAGGCCGCCCGCGCCGCCGCGATCCTGGCTCTCGTGGGCGCGATCAACCTGCCTATCGTGAAGTTCAGCGTCGACTGGTGGAACACCCTCCACCAGGGCGCCTCCGTCTTCCGCGGGGACGGTCCGACCCTCGATCCGGTCTTCCTCTGGCCGCTCCTGATCATGGCGCTGGCCTATATGGCCGCGTTCGGGTCGCTCTGGCTGGTCCGCATCCGCGGCGAGGTCTGGCGCCGGCGCGCCGACGCCGCGGCCCTGCGCGCAGCGAAAGGCTGATCCATGTTCGACGGCAAGTACGCCGAGTTCATCGTGCCGGCCTTCGCCATCACGGCCGTCGTCTTTGGGGCCATGGTTGTCTTCTCGCTGAACCATGCCCGGCGGTGGAAGCGCCGCTTCGAAGAGCTGAACCGCAAGTGAGCCGCTGGCTGGCCACTTTGCCCCTTGTCGCCCTCGTGGCGGTGGGCGCCCTGTTCTACTTTTTCGCCTTGAAGCGCGAGAGCACCGAATACCAACCTCAGGCGCTGGTCGGAAAGCCCGTTCCCGATCTCGTCCTGCCAACTCTTGCGGACGGAACGAGCGTCCGTATCCGTGAGGTCGCCGCCGATGGCCCGGTGATCGTGAACTTCTTCGCCTCGTGGTGCGCACCCTGCCAGATCGAGCACCCCGTGCTCATGGGGCTGAAGGGCCGCGGCGTCCGCGTGGTGGGGATCGCCTACAAGGACAAGCCGCCCCAGAGCCAGGCCTTCCTGGCTCGGCTCGGCGATCCGTTCGCGACCGTGCTGGTCGACCTCGATGGGCGGGCGGGGGTGGAGTTCGGCGTCACCGGCGTGCCCGAGACCTTCGTCGTGGACCGCGACGGGACGGTGCTCGCAAAGCATACGGGGCCCCTGGCCGAAGCCGACGCCCAGCGCCTGGAGAAGCTGGCCCGTTAACCTTGCGTTGAGGACGGCGCGCCAGTTTGGGCTCGCCCGTTAACCATGTTCGGCGACAGTCCTTGACGATCATCCGCCCCAACGCCTTTCCCCAGGTTCCGCCCCGGCCACAACCGCCGGAGGGGCCCAAGATGGAGGCGCAGCGCGCGTTCTTCGCGGCCCTCGCGGGGAAGGCTCAGCCGACGACGGCTGAGGCGCCAGCGCACGCGGCCCGGGCGGGAAGCGACTCTGTGGCGCCGCCCGCGGCGACCGCCGCCGAGTCGCCGCAGAAGATCCTGCGCCCCGGATCCATCATCGATATCCGAGTGTAGCCAGAAAGCCACGTTTTCCGCTCAAGCTACGAGATTAACTAAATTTATCCTGGAACGCCGGATGCATGTCGCGGGTTTTTGCATCGCGACACAACGCCAGCTTGAGCCATGCCGGGACGGGAACAGAAGATCTACGAGGAAGCCGCCGCTCTGTGGCGGAGCCTTTATGGAGAGCCCCCGCCCCGCGAGGCGGACGGGGCGATGATCCTCGACATGATCCTGGGCGAACTCCCGGACGCGTCGTACTCGCGCCTCGCCACGCCCCACCTGCGGCCGGCCAACATCTGCTTTCCGAAGGACTGATCCTACTCGGTCGGCGGCGGCGGCAGGTCTCCCGCGCGAACGTACTTCATCAGCAGTGGGGCGTGGGCGAAGGAGAAGACCAGCGTCAGGATCATCAGGCCGGGGAATCGGAAGGCGACCCAGATCTCGTCCGGCTGCGTGCGCCAGACCGCCTCGTTCAGCGCCGCCAGGGCGAAGAAGAACAGGGCGTAGTTGATCGTCAGCCGCCGCCAGGTCGCCTCGGGCATCTGGAAAGCCTCGCCCAGAAGCAGCTTCAGAGGATGCTTGCCCATGAGCAGCCCGATCACCAGGATCGCCCCGAAGATCCCGTTCATGATCGTCGGCTTCATCTTCAGGAAGCGGGGATCATCGAAAATAAGGGTCAGCCCGCCGAACAAGAGCGCGGCGCCGCCGGCGATGAGCGGAAAGGGCGCGATCCTACGCTCCACCGCCAGTCCCACGCCCAGCGCGAGCGCCGACCCTATCACCAGCGCCCATGTGGCCTGCGTCAGGTCGCGCGTCGCGATGAACGCGGCCAGGAACGCCACGAGGGCGGCGTAGTCGACAAAATAGCGGACCCAGTGTCGGCGGTTCTCGGCGTTCATCGGATCGGCTCCTCGAGGCCCACCAAAGACCGCGCAAAGGCCTGGGCGTTGAAGGGTTGCAGGTCATCGACGCCCTCGCCGACGCCGACCAGCTTGATCGGAGAGTCCGACGCCTGAGCGACCGGCACCAGCACGCCGCCGCGGGCAGTCCCGTCCAGCTTCGTCATGACGATCCCCGACACGCCGATCTGGTTGCCGAAGATGTTCTCCTGGGCGAGCGCGTTGCGGCCCACCGTTGCGTCCAGCACCAGCAACGTCTCGTGCGGCGCGTCTGGGTCGACCTTCTTCACCACCCGGATGATCTTCAGCAGCTCCTCCATCAGACCCTGCTTGTTCTGCAGCCGGCCAGCCGTATCGACGAGGACGACGTCGTAACCCTCGGTCTTCGCCTTCTGGACCGCATCGAACGCAAGGCCGGCGGCGTCGGATCCCGTCGGTCGCCCCATGAAATCGGCGCCGGCGCGGTCGGCCCACACCTTGAGCTGCTCGACCGCGGCGGCGCGGAAGGTGTCTCCGGCCACCACCAGCACCTTCGCCCCGCGCCGACGCAGGTCGGTCGCGACCTTGCCGAGGGTGGTTGTCTTGCCCGAGCCGTTCACACCGATGAACAGGACGACATAGGGGCGGGGTCCCGACAGTGGATCGAACACGCCTTCCCGGGACGAGAGTTCTTCCCCGATCGCCGTCGAAAGCGCCTCCCTGATCTCCCGTTCGTCGACGTCCTTGCCGAACTTTTCGGCGGCGAAGCGCTCGGTGATGCGGGCGGCGGAGTGCGGGCCGAGGTCGGCCTCGATCAGCATCTCCTCCAGCTCGTCGAGCTTGGCCTGGGTAAGCGGCTCCTTGGCGACGAAGACCTGGGCGATCTGCTCGCCCATCTGCTTCGAGGACTTGGTGAGCCCCTCGGTGAGGCGCTGGAACCAACCGCGTTTGGTTTCTGACATGAGCCGGCTTCTAGCGCGCCATCAGGCGAAGTGGAAACCGGTTCGCCGCCCGCACGGCGGGCCAGCCCGGACCAGCGCCTTGCGCGTCGTCACGCCTCACCGCATCAAGGGCCATGGAGCCCTTGGCCGCCACTCTCGTCGCCCTGGACTACGCTGCCGTCGCCGTATTCGGCGCCACGGGCGCGCTAGCCGCCGCGCGTCGTAAGCACGACATCATCACCTTCGGCTTCTTCGCCGCCGTCACCGGCGTCGGTGGCGGCACGCTTCGCGACCTGCTGATCGGGGCCCCCGTCTTTTGGGTGGGCCGGCCGGGCTACATCCTCGCGTGCCTGGCCGCGGCCCTGGCGGTCTGGGTGTTCGGTTGGGGCCGCGCGCGGGAGCGGATGCTGCTCTGGCTCGATGCGCTGGGAATGGCGTCCTACGCGGTCGTCGGCGCGCTGAAGGCCACCTCGATGGGCGTGCCGCCCTTCTCCAGCGTGGTGATGGGCGTGCTCACCGCGACGTTCGGGGGCGTGATCCGCGATGTGCTGGCGCACGAGCCGTCGGTGCTGCTTCGGCGCGAGCTCTACATCACGCCAGCCCTGCTGGGGGCGGGCGCCTTCGTCGCGCTGCACGCGATGGGTGCGCCGCCGATGGTCAGCGGACTCGCCGGCTTCGCCGTGGCCTTCCTGGTCCGGTCGGGCGCGATGCTGTTCGGCTGGCGTATGCCGGGCTTTCCGGGACGGGCTCCGCCGGAGGGTTAGGTGTCGTGGTCGGGGTGCTGCAAGCTGACGATGCTGGCCAGATGCGCCGCGGCTCGCGGCTCTGTCGGCTCGTGAGTGGGTAGGTCCGCCAGGGTGTCGACCCACGGCAGCTTGCTCGAGCTGCCCAACTGTTCGGTCAGCCGTACGGCCGCGGGCTCGTCGAGCGAGCCGATCGCCACCGACATCAGGCCACTGACATGCTCCCACGTCAGGGGCGTGCCACAGGCTTCGCAGAACCCGCGCCAGACCTTGTTCGAGCTTTGGAACCGCTTGCGCTCCCCGCGAGTCCACGCGAGGCCGTCGAGTGTGACATAGGGGCCGAAGAGGCCTCCGGTGGCCTTCTGGCACATGCGGCAATGACAGATGCTGGCCTCGCCGAGCGCGTCCGCACGGAAGCGGATCGCACCGCACTGGCACCCTCCGGTCACGCTCATGCGGCCTCCAACTCCAGGACCCGAGCTAGCAGCCGGCGACCGTCGTGGCCGGTCACCTGCATCGCCGCAGCCTCGCCGATCGGCCCCTCGCCCTCGAAGGCGATCTCAGTGAAGTCCTCGGCGCGCGCCACGCCCGGCCGTTCGACAAGGCCCAGCAGCGTGCGGCCGATCTGACGGTCCAGATGGCGGGCCAGGCCGGCCTCACCGACGGCGCGCAGCTGAGCGGCGCGAGCCTTGACGACGTCGCGCTTCACCTGGGGCATCCGGGCCGCCGGCGTGCCGGGCCTGGGGCTGAAGGGGAAGACGTGCAGGAAGGCGAGGCCCGCCTCCTCTACGAGCGCCAGGGTGTTCTCGAACATCGCCTCGGTCTCGGTGGGGAAACCGGCGATCAGGTCGGCCCCGAACGCCACGTCCGGGCGCGCAGCGCGCACTTCGCGCACCAGCTTCAGCGCATCGGCGCGGCTATGCCGGCGCTTCATCCGCTTCAGGATCATGTCGTCGCCGGCCTGCAGCGACAGGTGGAGATACGGCATCAGCCGCGGCTCCTCCGCCAGGCAGCGCATCAGGTCGGGATCGATCTCGGCGGCGTCGATGGAGGAGAGCCGAAGGCGCGGCAGTTCGGGGACCAGCTTCAGAATCCGCGCCACCAGTTGGCCGAGCGTCGGATGACCCGGCAGATCGGCGCCCCAGCTCGTCACGTCCACGCCGGTCAGCACCACTTCCCGGTACCCTTCGGCGGTAAGGCGGCGCACCTGCTCGACCACCTCGCCGGCCGCCGCCGAGCGGGAATTCCCGCGGCCGTATGGAATGATGCAGAAGGTGCAGCGGTGGTCGCAGCCGTTCTGGACCTCCACGTAGGCCCGCGCCCGGTCCTTCAGCCCGTCGATGAGATGGCCGGCCGTCTCGCGCACGCTCATGATGTCGTTGACGCGCACCCGGCCCGCCTCGGGCTGTGGGGCATAGGCGCCGGGCGCGCTCTTCTCGGCGTTGCCCAGCACGAGGTCCACCTCGTCCATGGCGGCGAATGCGGCGGGATCGATCTGGGCCGCACAACCGGTGACGATCAGCTTCGCGCCGGGCCGCTCGCGCCGCGCCTTGCGGATCGCCTGCCGCGCCTGGCGCACGGCCTCGCCGGTGACCGCGCAGGTGTTGAAGACGATGGCGTCGGCCAGCCCGTCTTCGGCGGCGCGCCTGCGGATCACCTCGCTCTCGTAGGCGTTCAGGCGGCAACCGAAGGTGACGATATCCACATCCGGCGGCTGGCTGCGCGTCGTCATGACAGCACCGCCCAGGCCACATGGCCGAAGAGCGCCAGGACGCCGGCGAAGTTGATCATGAAGACCAGGCCGCGCAGGCGCACGTTGTCGGTCAGGGTCTGGACGAGGGTGTGGATCGCGCGACCAGCAAGGAACACCCAGGCCGCCGCGACGTCGAACACGCCGACATGACCCCCGAACAACAGGAACAGCGCGGCGAAGTAGGCGAGCATCGGCGCTTCGAACTGGTTCGACAGGTTGCGCGGGATGCGGGCGGCGGCGGGCGGATCCCCGTCGGCGCGGGCGAAGTCGCCGATAACGGCCCATCCCCGCCGGACGGCCGCCAGGCGGGCCGCCGTCAGGGCCACGTAGAGCGCCAGTATCAGGACGAAGTGCAGCAGGAACGGGGTCAGGAAGGCCGCCTGCAGGCCGGAAAGAGTGCTCACGGCAGCTCTCCCGCGAAGTCGACCGCGGCCGGCCCCGTCATGATCACATGGTCGCGCTTGTCCCACTCGATGAAGAGTTCGCCGCCGTCCAGAACCAGCGTCGCATGCCGATCCGTCAGGTCGCGGCGCGCGGCGGCGACCAGGGCCGCGCAGGCGCCGGTGCCACAAGCCTTCGTGAGACCTGCGCCGCGCTCCCAGACCCGCAGCCGAATGCGGTCGCGCTCCAGCACCTGGGCGAAGCCGACGTTCACATGTTCGGGAAACAGCGGATGCGTCTCCACCGCGGGGCCGATCTGCTCGATCGGAACCGCCGACAGGTCGTCCACGAAGAAGACCACGTGCGGGTTGCCCATGGAGACGCACCCGGGCGAAAGGGCCAGGGTGGGATGGTCGTATAGCCGCACGTCCAGGGCGCGGGTGTCGTGCTCGGATGCGAGCGGGATCTCGCGCCAGTCCAGGCCCGGCTCGCCCATGTCGACGCCGACCAGTCGGTCGCCCGCACGCGTGGCGACCAGGCGACCGGCCTTCGTCTCGATCGCGATCTCGTCCTTGCCGGTCGACTGCATCAGCAGCCAGCCCACGCAGCGCGTCCCGTTCCCACAGGCGCCCACTTCCTCGCCGTCGGCGTTCCAGAAGCGGACCCGGGCGTCGGCGCCCTCGGCCTTCTCGATGGCGATGAGCTGGTCGCAGCCCACGCCGCTTTTCCGGTCGGCGATCGCGCGCACCTCTTCGGCCGTCGGCTCGAACGGCGCGGTGCGGGTCTCGACCACGACGAAGTCGTTTCCGAGCCCGTTCATCTTGAGGAACGGACGGCTCATGGCCGCGGCTATATAGGCGAGAACGGCCTTCAGTTCACCTGAGGCGGCCTGCTGCGTGTTCCCAGCGGCTCGAATCTGGCCTTCGCCCGTTCGAACCGACCCGCCATGTCGGCCAGCACCTCCGGATGCAGGGTCGCGAGATTGTAGTCCTCGGACGGATCGGCGCGGACGTCGAACAGGCCGACGCCCTTCACCAGCGCCAGCGGCAGGTCGATGCTGCGGTAGTAGCTGCGGGCCACGTATTTCCAGCGGTCGGTGCGCACGGCGGCCACCTGCTCGTTGTTGAACAGGATCAGCTCCTCGTGCGGACTCTTGGCGCCATGCGCCAGGACGCCGGAGAGGTCGCGCCCGTCCAGTTCGGCGGCCGGCGAAGGCCGTCCGGTCATTGCGGCGATGGTTGGCAACAGATCGGTGTTCATGGCGATCTCCCGGCTGACCCGGCCGGCGGGCAGCCGCCCCGGGGCCCAGGCGATGAAGGGAACGCGGTAGCCGCCGTCCCAGCCTGCGCCGCCCTTGCGGTCGCGCAGCGGTCCCGACGAACCCTCGAACCACGGGCCATTGTCGGAGGTGACGATGACGAGCGTGTCGCGTTCGAGCCGAAGCCGTCTCAGATGGTCGACTAGGCGCCCGACCTGGACGTCCACCTCCTCCACCACGTCGCCATAGGCGGCGGCCCTGGAGCGGCCGGCGTGATCAGGATGCGGGAAGAGGGCCAGGTGGGGCGCGGTGAGCGCGAGCAGCAGAAAGAAGGGGCGATCACGGTTGGAAACGATGAAGCTGCGGCCCCTGTCGAAGAAGCGCTCGGTGAGGCGGGAGAAGTCCACGTCCTCGCGGGTCAGCTCCACGCCGGGTCCGGCGGCATAGAGGCCGAGCGGCTGCATGTCGTGGCTGTAGGGGAGGCCGAAGAAGAGGTCGAAGCCCTGTACGGTCGGCGGCCAGAAGGGCGGGGTGTGCCCCAGGTGCCACTTGCCGATCAGGGCCGTGGCGTAGTCGGGTTTCAGCACCTCGGCGATCGTGACCTCGTCGGGGGGCAGCCCGTGGGTGTCGGTCTGGCGGATCACGTCCCGGGCCAGGCCCGTGCGGATCGGATAGCGCCCCGTCAGCAGGCCTGCGCGCGACGGGGTGCAGACGTTGGCCGAAGCGTAGAAGTCGGTCATCCGCACGCCCTGGCGCGCCAGGCGGTCGAGGTTCGGCGTCGCGATTAGGGAAGATCCCTGGACCCCGAGATCGCCGTAGCCCAGGTCGTCGGCCAGGATGACGATCACATTGAGCGGACGGCGGCGCGCGCCCCGGGCCGTGGAGCTCGTCGCCGCGAGCGCGGCCGCGCCGCCCAGCACCTGCCTCCGGTCCATCCCGTCCTCCCCGCCTCTTTCTCGGAGCTTGGCCGCCGCGTACGGCCCTGTCGAGCGAAGGCGGTGACAGGGCCCGTCGCTCCCGGCTAGGCTCGGGGCATGAAGTCGCTCGTTTCCGCCCTTGCGGCGCTCGCTCTGTTCGCGCCGCCCGCCCTTGCCCAGGACAACTCACCCGATCCCTTCCTCTGGCTGGAGGATGTGAACGGCGCCCGCGCGATGGACTGGGTGAAGGCGCAGAACGCCCGCAGCGCCGCGCGCCTGGAACAGGATCCCCGCTACGAGACCTTCCGGGCGGAGGCGCTGGCGATCTTCACGGCCCAGGACCGCATTCCCACGCCGCACTTCCGCGCGGGCGGGATCGACAACCTCTGGCAGGACGGCGAGCACCCGCACGGCCTCTGGCGGCATACGAGCCTGGAGAGCTTCCGGACCGATACGCCGCGATGGGAGACGCTGCTCGACCTCGATGCGCTCTCGAAGGCCGAGGGGAAGAAGTGGTTCTTCAAGGGCGCCACCTGTCTCAAGCCGGCGGAAATCCTGTGCCTCGTGCGGTTGTCCGATGGCGGCGGCGACGCCGTGGAGATCCGCGAGTTCGACACGGCGAGGAAGGCCTTTGTGGAGGGCGGCTTCCGCTTCCCGGTCGGCAAGCAGGCGATCGACTGGGTCGACGGCGACACGCTGGTGGCCGCCCGCGAGTGGATGCCCGGCGAGGTGACCAGTTCGGGCTATGCCTATGTCGTCAAGCTCGTGAAGCGCGACGGCGGGGCGTTCGAGGTGTTCCGCGGCGAGAAGACCGACGTCTCTGCGCAGGCGACGGTGCTGCGGGGCGAAGGCGGCCGGTCCGAGGGTGTCGTGCTCACCCGCGCCGTGACCTTCTACGAGAGCGAGTTCAGCCTCGAAACCGGCCAGGGACTGGCCCCCATCCCGCTTCCGAGGAAGGCCGAGCCGCAGGCCTACGTCGACGGCCAGGTCGTCTTCGCGCTCAAGGAGGCCTGGCGGGCGTTCCAGCCGGGCGCGGTCATCTCCTACGACCTTGCGGCATTGCGGAGCGACCCCGCCGGCGCCCGGCCGGTCCTGGTCTTCCAGCCGGGACCGCGCCAGGCGGTGCAGCAGGTCGCCGCCACCGACGGCCGACTTGTGATCGTCCTGCTGGAGGATGTGAAGGGCGCCGTCGACGCCTACGACTTCCAGGGGGGGCGGTGGTCGGCGCGCCGGCTGCCGCTTCCTGAGGACGCCAATATCAACCTCGTCGACACCGATGGCGGGAGCGACCGGCTGTTCGTGACGGTCGAGGGCTTCCTCGAGCCCACGGCGCTCTGGCTGGCCGACGCGGCAGCCGCGGACGCTGTCCGCGCCAAGGCGCTGCCGGCCCGGTTCGACGCCTCGACGCACCTCGTCGAACAGTTCTGGGCGACCTCGTCGGACGGCGCGAAGATCCCGTATTTCGTGGTCCGGCCGAAGAACGCGCCGCTGGACGGCTCCATCCCGACGCTGATGTACGGCTACGGCGGCTTCGAGGTGGCCAAGCCGCCCATCTACATGCCCGAGGCGGGCAAGCTGTGGATGGCGCGCGGCGGCGCCTATGTCATCGCCAACATCCGAGGGGGAGGCGAGTTCGGCCCGGCGTGGCACCAGTCGGTGCTGCGTGAGAAGCGCCAGCTCGCCTTCGACGATTTCGCCGCCGTCGCCCGCGACCTGGCCGCCCGCAACATCACCTCGCCGCGCCGGCTGGGGATCTATGGCCGATCGAACGGCGGCGTCCTGACCAGCGTCTCCATGACCCAGCACCCGGAGCTCTGGAACGCCGTCGTCATCGAGAGCCCGCTGATCGACATGCTGCGCTACCACAAGCTGCCGGCGGGCGCCTCGTGGGTGGGCGAGTACGGGGACCCCGAAAAGCCGGAGGACCGCGCTTTCATCGCGAAATACTCGGCCTATCAGAACCTGAAGCCGGGCGTGGCGTACCCCGAGCCATACATCACGACCAACACCCTGGACGATCGGGTGCACCCGGGCCATGCGCGGAAGTTCGCCGCGCGGCTGGAGGCGATGGGGATCCCTTACCTCTACTATGAGCAGACCTTCGGCGGTCACGCGAACGACGCCGATCCGGCGCTGAACGCCCGCCGCTGGGCCCGGCACTACGTCTACCTGGCCCAGAAGCTGATGGACTGAGGGCTCAGCTCTTCTCGATGGCGGCGGCGGTGTCGTCGATCATCGCGACGAACCGGTCCAGGTCGTCGGCCGGCACCAGCCGCGACACGCGGTTCCTGACCGCCAAGCCAAGGCTCGTCATTGCGCGGGCGACACGCGGCGACCCGGCCGGCGTGGCGGGAGGCTTCCCCTGCGCGGCGACGACTACGGGAGCCGTCAGGCGGCTCGCCGTGGCGTCGGCCCGACGTACACCGAAGCCGGGCGGATCAGCCGACCGCCGGAGAGTTGCTCGCGGGCATGGGCAAGCCAACCCGCCACCCGACCCATGGCGAAGACGCAGGTGAAGGCCGGCGGCGGAAACGCCAGAGCCTCGAGCAACAGGGCCGTGTAGAATTCGACGTTGGTCTCCAGCGACCGGTTGGGCTTGTGCTCGCGCAGGATCGCGAGCGCGGCGGCCTCCACGGCTTCGGCGAATTCCAGGCGGCCCTGGCGCGCGTCCAGCCACCTCACGGCGGCCTTCAACGCGTCGGCGCGCGGGTCGCGCACCTTGTAGATCCTGTGGCCGAAGCCCATCAGTCGGTCGCCGCGGGCCAGCGCGGCCTCGATCCAGGCCCTGGCGTTCGCAGGCTCGCCGATCTCGTCCAGCATCTCGATCACGGGCCCGGGCGCGCCGCCGTGCAGCGGACCCTTGAGCGCGCTGATCCCCGCCAGCACCGCCGAGGTGAGGCCCGCGCGCGTGGACGCCACCACCCGCGCGGCGAAGGTCGAGGCGTTGAGGCCGTGGTCGGCGACGGTGACGAGGTAGGTGTCCAGAGCGTCGGCCTCAGCCTTGGTGGGCGCGGCGCCGCGCAGCATCCTCAGGATGTCCTCGGCATGGCGCAGGCTCGCGTCCGGCGCCACGGGCGCCTCTCCCGCCTGGGCGCGGACGACGGCGGCGGTGAAGACGGCCGGCGCGGCCAGCAACCGGAACGCCGTCCCGATGTCGTCACCGTCCCCCAGGCGCGCGGTCAGTGCGCGCATCCCCTCGATGGGCGAGCGGTCCAGAAGGCCCGTGTCGAGCGCCGCGACCTCTGCGAAGACCTCGGCCCTCGCCGCGCCAAGGGCGGCGCGAACATCGTCCGGCAACTCGGGATAGAAGCCCTCGAACAGCAGCGCCACTGCCTGCTCGAAGGTCGTGCGGCCGGCCAGCTCATCGAGCGAGCGGCCCCGGATGATCAGTCGGCCCTGCGCGCCGTCCACTTCGCTGAGCACAGTCTCGGCGGCCACCACGCCTTCCAGACCATCGGATGTCCCGGTCATGGACAAGTCTCCTTCTGCATTGCGGAAGGACACATCTGCTGTCAGGCTATGGCCGTCAATCTTGATCAATGTAATCAATATAAATGCCCAACGCCGACTGGATCGCCGCCGAGGAAGCCCGTGATCGTCTCGGGGTGCGGGCGCAGACCCTTTACGCCTACGTCAGCCGCGGCCGGGTCGGTGTGCGCCCTGATCCGGCCGATCCGCGCCGCAGCCTCTACCGGGCGGCAGATATCGCCGCGCTGGCCGAACGGAAGGCGCGCAGCCGCAGGATCTCGGACGTCGCCGCCGGCGCGATCAGCTGGGGCGAACCCGTGCTGTCATCGGCGATCACCACCGTCGCGGGCGGGTGCCTCTACTATCGCGGCCGGGATGCGATCCGCCTGGCGGAGACCGAGACGCTGGAGGCGGTCGCCCGCCTCCTGCGCGGCGGGCATGGCGCGGCGCTGAAGCGAACCGATCGGCCAACCCCGCCGGAGGGCGCGGACATGCGGACCCGCGCCTTCCTCGCCCTGGCGCGGCGCGCGGCCGACGACCCGCCGGCAAGGGGGCGGGCCGCCCTCGCGTTGGCCGTCGAGGCGGCGACGCTGCTGGATGTGCTGGCCGACGCCGTCGCGGGCGAGGTGGGCGGCGGCGCGATCCACAACCGTCTGGCGCTGGCCTGGGGCCAGGGTCCCGGCGGCCCCGGCGCGGACCTCATCCGACGGATCCTGGTGCTGGTCGCCGATCACGAGCTGAACGCCTCGGCGTTCGCGGCGCGGGTGGCGGCTTCGACGGGCGCCTCGCTGGCCGCCGCTTCGCTCGCCGGCCTGTCGACGCTGTCCGGGCCGCGCCACGGCGGCGCCACCGCGGCGGTCCGGAAGTTCGCGGCCGAGGCGGCGCAACTGGGTCCCCGTGAGGCGATCGCGAGCCGCCTGACCGACGACCGGGCGCTCCCGGGCTTCGGTCACAACCTCTATCCCGACGGCGACCCGCGCGCGACGGCGCTGTTGGACCGCTTCCAGCCGCCCGCGGACCTCGTCCGGCTGCAGAGCGCCGTCCGCGCCGTCGCCGGCCTCGAGCCGAATGTCGACTTCGCGCTGGTGGCCGCCTGCGACGCCCTGAAGCTGCCGGACGACGCCGCCTTCGCCCTCTTCGCCGTCGCACGGTGCGCGGGCTGGATCGCGCACGCCATCGAACAGGGGCAGTCCGACGGCCTCATCCGCCCCCGCGCCCGCTACGTCGGGCCGGAGCCGGAGACCCCCTGACGCTTGGATCGTCGCCGCCGGACGACGGTGACGGCGAAGGGCTTCGGCGCCTCGCCCTTCCGGCGTTTGCGGGTCATGCCGCCGACGTCGCTGGCGGAGGCGCCGGGCGGTTCGGCCGCCTTCGGCTTGCGGGGCGCGAGCCCGTGGCGCTTGCGCGCAAGGCGGTCCTGCTCGGCGAGCTCGGATCGACTCTGGGCCGTCCGGGCCGTCAGGTCCTTGATCAGCGCCTTGCCCTTGCGCGTGCGTCCGGTCAGGGAGGGCGCGACATAGCGGTTGGCGTTCCAGCCGACCGGCGTCGAGCCGCCTCTGTACGATCCTCTGCCCATGGGTACGCCGTCACCGAAACTCGGGGCGGGAGGCCATAGCGGGCGACGCGGCCCAGGAAAAGCCGAGACCTCCTGCGCGCGTTAACGATCCATCCTATATGGCATGCAGCCGCCATGCCCACGCGCCTGAAACCGACCCGTCTGGAATACGTCGTCGACGGCGTGCGCCTGCGCGCACAGCTCTCGACGGCCGCGCTCGAGCACGTCGGCGACGAGGCGGCGCAGCGCAAGGCGGCGCTGGACATCCTCAAGGCCGCCCTGTTCCGCGGCCGGATGATCGCCAAGGAGCGGCTGGAGAACGGCGCGGGCGGCATCGAGACGGCGCGCCTGTTGTCCGGCGTCACCGACGAGGTCGTCTCGGCCCTCTACGACTTCACGACCGTACACGTGTTCCGGGCGCGCAACCCGACCGAGGGCGAGCGGCTGGCGCTGATGGCGGTGGGCGGCTACGGCCGGGGGACCCTCGCGCCCTATTCCGACATCGATCTGCTCTTCGTGCGGCCGTACAAGCAGACGGCCCACGCCGAGAGCGTCATCGAGTACATGCTCTATGCGCTGTGGGACCTGGGCTTCAAGGTCGGCCACGCCTCGCGGACTATCGACGAGTGCATCAAGCTCTCGCGCGAGGATTTCACCATCCGCACCTCCATCCTGGAGGCCCGGCGCCTGACCGGCGACGAGCAGCTGGCCGAGGAACTGGTGAGCCGCTTCCGTTCGGAAGTCGTGAAGGGGACCGGCGCCGAGTTCGTCGCGGCGAAGCTGAAGGAACGTGACGAGCGCCACGCGCGCGCCGGCGCCTCCCGCTACATGGTCGAACCCAACCTGAAGGAGGGCAAGGGCGGCCTGCGCGACCTGAACACACTCTTCTGGATCGCCCAGTATCTGCACCCCGGTCAGTCGATCGAGCGGGTCCTTCAGCTCGAGATGTTCGACCGGCGCGAGGTGCGGACTTTCATCAAGGCCTTCGACTTCCTCTGGGCGGTGCGCTGCCACTTGCACTTCGCGACCGGCCGGCCGGAAGAGCGGCTGTCGTTCGATCTGCAGCCCGAGATCGCGCGCCGGATGGGCTATGGCGACCGCGGCGACGCGCCGGCGGTGGAGCGCTTCATGCGCCGCTATTTCCTGATCGCCAAGGACGTGGGCGCCCTGACCCGCGTCTTCGCCGCCAAGCTGGAGGCCGACCAGGTCAAGATGGCCCCCAAGGGCATCAGCCGTTTCATCCCGGGCCGTCGGGTGAAGCGCAAGCCGCTCGACGAGCCAGGCTTCCACGAGGTCGGCGGTCGCCTGGACGTGGACCCCGATGTCTTCGAACAGGATCCGGTAAACCTGTTGCGCCTGTTCCGGATAGCGGACCAGCGAAACCTGGACCTGCACCCCGACGCCTTCACGGCGGCGTCCCGCTCGGTGGGACTGATCACCTCGGCGGTCCGCCGGGACCGGCATGCGGCGAAGGTCTTCCTCGACATCCTGGCCCGTGGTCGCGACCCGCGCACGACGCTCACCCTGATGAACGAGGCCGGCGTGCTCGGCCGTTACCTGCCGGAGTGGGGCCGCATCGTCGCGCAGATGCAGTTCAACATGTACCACTCGTACACGGTCGACGAGCACACCCTGCGCGCGGTGGGCATCATCGCCGACATCGCGGCCGGTCGCCTGCCCGACGATCACCCCCTGGCCACCCAGATCATGCCGCGCATCGCCGACCGGGAGGCGTTGTTCCTGGCCATGTTGCTGCACGACACGGGCAAGGGCGGGGCGGGCGGCCAGGAGGTGGCCGGCGCCCGGGCTGCGCGTCAGGCCTGCGAGCGGCTGGGGCTGGAGCGGTCGAAGATCGAGCTCGTGGCCTGGTTGGTCGAGCATCACCTCGTCATGAGCGACTACGCCCAAAAGCGCGACGTGTCCGATCCCCGCACGGTCGCCGACTTCGCGCGTATCGTGCAGACGCCCGAGCGGCTGCGCCTCCTGCTGGTGCTGACGGTCGCCGATATCCGCGCGGTCGGGCCGGGGGTCTGGAACGGCTGGAAAGGCCAGTTGCTGCGCGAACTCTACAACGCCACGGAGGCGGTGTTCCGCGGCGGCCGGGGCTCGGACGCCGCCGCGGCGCTGCGTCGCTACCAGGAGAACGCAGCCTACGACGCGCGAGTGCGCCTTGCTAAGTCGGACGCGCAGGCCGAAGCCTGGGGCGATTCCATGGAGGACGCCTATTTCACGGCCTTCTCGGACGAGGAGGTCGCGATCCATGCGCGTCTGGCGCGCGCAGCGGTCCAGGGCGGCAGCGCCGCGGAGGGCCGGATCCGCGCCGACCTCAACGCCTCGGAGGTGGTCGTCGCCGCGACCGATCGACCGCGCCTCTTCGTCGACCTCGCCCAGGCGATCACCGGCGCGGGGGCCAATGTCGTGGGCGCGCGGGTCTTCACCTCCCATGGCGGTCAGGCGCTGGACGTCTTCTACGTGCAGGACGTGACCGGCCAGCCCTTCGGCGCCAGCGACGGGCGGGCCCTGCCGCGGCTGGCGGAAACCCTTGCGGCCGCGGCGCGGGGCGAAGCGGCGGTCTGTGAGCCCCGTCGCCAGGACCTCGGCCGCGCCGCCGCCTTCGCGATCACACCCTCCGTCATGCTGGACAACGACGCCTCGGAGACGGCGACGGTGGTGGAGGTTTCCGGCCGGGACCGGGCGGGCCTGCTCGCAAGCCTGGCCCGCACCCTCTCCGACGCCGGCCTGCAGATCACCTCCGCGCATATCGACGGCTATGGCGAGCGTGCGGTCGACGCCTTCTACGTGGTCGACGAGAACGGCCAGAAGCTCGCCGACGCCCGGCGGCGGAACTCGCTCAAGGCGTCGCTCCTGGCGGCCCTGAACGACAGCGAGGCGGAAACGGCGCGGAATCGCCGCGGCAACCTCCAGCGCGCGCGCGCCAGCGTGGCGCGCTAGGAAATGCGGAGCCCCGCCCCGATGTGTTTGAGGCGGAGGCGGGCGGCGACGCCTCGGGAGGCCGTGTTGGTGGCCAAGGTACTGTAGAACAGGGACCTGTTGGCGAGTTCGGGAAGACCGGCCCAGGCGGAGACCGCTCTCGCAGCGAAGCCGCGCCTGCGCCATTGGGGAAAGGTGTAGACGCCGACCTCGGCGGCATCGGCTGCAAGACGGGCCGCGAACGCGAGCGCGGCTACCTGACCCTTGTCCATCACCGCGCACCAAGGCGCCCAGAAGTCGCTGACGGTCGCGAAACCCGCCTCCGCGAGATGCGGCGGAACGCCGTCGCGCTCGAGGGACGCCAGGAGCCGACGGCCAGAACTATCGTCGCTACAGGCGATGTCGGGCTCCGGCTGGCCCAGCCGGTTTGGCAGCGCGAATAACATCGACATCGACGACTCGCGGATGGGCGCGAGACGACCGATCAGCGCCTCGGTCCACGGGGGGAGTGTGTCGGCATCGACCCAGGGAGGCTGCGCCGCAATGATATCCATGAGTTCTTGCGGGCGTGCGACGTCATGGCGGACGAGCGCGAGGTTGCCTTCCCGGCACCCCAGCACCGCCAGGCGCGGCCCTTCGCTCCGGTCGGGATCGTTCTCGAACACGATGCGTCCACAGGAGGACAGCACGAACAGCGCGCGGGCATCGGCGGCGAGAAGGTCTAGGGTCAGCCCAGCGCCCTTTCGGTCACGGCGCAGCCCTCAGCTTGGCGATGTCGATCGGCATGGCGCCCGCCGCCATACGGGCGCGGAATTCTTCCTTCGTGTTCTCGCGCGGAAACGGCGTCTCGGGCGCGGGAACGCCCAGAAAGGCGCAGAGCGGCGCCCAGCCCTCGGCCACGTTGAACACGAGGAGCCGCTCGGGCGGAATGGCGGTGGTCACGGCCTCTGTGTGCCGCCGGAAGAAGTCGGTCATGAACCCGCGGTCGTGCATGTCGCCGCCGTACCAGGCGTAGAGCTGGTCGAAGAAGGTCCGCAGGGGCGTGCCTTCGGGCGGCGGCGGCCGATCCGGGTTGAAGATCGTCGCCTGAGTGGACTCGAACCACTTATCGGGATCGCGAACGGTGTGGAGCACCTTGGCGTCGGGATAGTAGTCGGCCAGTTCGCGCCAGTAGCCGCAGCCGGGGTGGTCCACCATCGCCTGGTAGTCGGCGAAGATCGTGTCCCAGTCGGGCCGGCCCTCGCCCGCCGCGACCCACAGCGGGACCGTCTCCAGGCGCATGAACACCTCGGCCATGTGATGGCAGGGCGAAAAGCCCAACTGCTCTAGGGCGAGTTTTGTGGAGAGCGTACCTGTCCGCCCCAAGCCCGACCCGATCACCTTCAAAGCCATCCGCCATCCCCCTTCGTGCGCCTTCGACCCTACAGCGCCTGCATCAAGATTCCACACGCGCGGCGGCGTTCCGCCCGCTAGGTTGACGCGCCGCCCGACGCAGATGACCAACGCTCCGTGACCGACACCGCGCGCCCCGACCCGAGCCCCGCGAAACGCGGCGGCCTCTTGCGGTCGTCGATGATCTTCTCGGGGCTGACCCTGGTCAGCCGGATCCTGGGCCTGGTGCGCGACCTGGTCATCACCGCGCGGCTGGGCGCCAGCCAGACCATCGCCGCGGACGCCTACTATACGGCCCTCGCCTTCCCGAACCTCTTCCGGCGAATCTTCGCCGAAGGCGCCTTTGCGGCGGCCTTCGTGCCCATGTACTCGCGCAAGCTGGCCGGCGACGGAGAGGCCGAGGCCGACCGGTTCGCCGCCGACGCCCTGGCCACCGTCGCCTTCGCGACCGTGGCCGTAATGCTGGCGGCCCAGCTCGCCATGCCGTGGCTGATGTATGTGATCAACCCCGGCTACGCGGACGATCCTGCCAAGTTCCGCCTGTCGTGGATGCTGACCCAGGTCACCATGCCCTACCTGCCGTGCATGGCGATCGCGGCCTTGTTCTCCGGCGTCCTGAACGCCCACGGCAAGTTCATCGTCTCGGCGGCCTATCCGACGATCCTCAACCTCGTGATGCTGGCGGTGGTGCTGCCGCAGACCGACCCCATCCAGGCGGCGTGGTGGGCCTCGGGCGCTGTGGTCTTGGCGGGGATCGGACAGGCCGGCATCTGCTGGTGGGGCGCCCGCCGCAGCGGGGCGAGGCTGCGGCTAGTGCGCCCACGGCTCACGCCGGAAATGAAGGTCCTGGTGAAGCTGGCGGTGCCGGCCGCGATCGCCAACTCGGCCACCCAGATCAATATCTTCATCTCCGGCATACTGGCCTCGCAGATCGCCGGCATGCGCGTGTGGATGAATGTGGCCGACCGGCTCTACCAGCTCCCGATGGGCCTGGTCGGCGTCGCGATCGGCGTCGCGCTCCTGCCCCGGCTCTCCCAAGCGCTGCAGACCGAGGACCACGACGACGCCCAGGCGGCCATGGACCAGGGTGCGGTCTTCGCGTTGGCTCTCAGCCTGCCGGCCGCAGCTGCGCTCATGGCGCTGCCGGTGTTCCTGATCGACGGCCTGTTCACCCGCAGCCAGTTCACGGCGGCTGACGCGGCCGCCACCGGCCAGTTGCTGTTCCACTACGGCTGGGGCGTGCCGGCCTTCGTCCTGTTGCGGATCCTCCAGCCGGCGTTCTTCGCGCGGCAGGACACCCGGACGCCCATGCGCTTCTCGCTCATCTCTGTGGGCGTGAATATCGCCCTGGGCGTCAGCCTGTTCTACGCCATCGGGTTCCAGGGCGTGGCCATCGCCACCAGCGTCGCAGCATGGATCACCGTACTGCAGATGTGGCTTTCGCTCACCCGTCGCGGCGTCTGGCGGCCTTCGGCGCGGGCCGTGTCGAAGATCGGGCGCGTGGCGGTGGCGAGCGCGGCCCTGGGCGGCATCCTGATCCTCGCCAACGTCTTCCGGCCGCAGATCGAGACGGCCATCGCCGCCGTGCTGCCGGGCGGGGTGAAGGAAGTGGCGATCCTGCTGGTCTGCGCGGTCGGCGCGGCGCTCTACCCCGTCCTGCTGTTCGCGTCCGGCGGCGTCACCGTCTCCGAGGCCAAGGCGGCCCTGCGCCGACGCAAAGGCGACCCGCCGGCGCCGGCGGCGGACTTGCTGTGACCGCGCGCGCGGGCTAATGGCGCGGCCATGGCTCGCGGACACCTGACCTGGCGATGGCGCTGACCGCCTGAACCCGAACCCGGGCTTCGCGCCCGCCTGTCCGCTCGCTAGAGACCCATCGCCATGACCGACCAGCCTCCCGCCTCCTACTCGGGCCCCGACCGCGTGCTCTCGGGCGTCCAGCCCTCGGGCGATCTGCACCTGGGCAACTACCTCGGCGCCCTCGCCAAGTTCGCGCGTCTGCAGCACGAGATCCCGACCTTCATTTTCGTGGCCGACTACCACGCCATTACGGTGTGGCAGGATCCGGCGAAGCTGAAGGACCAGGTGCGCGAGATCGCCGCCGCCTACCTCGCGACGGGGCTGGATCCGAAGGTCGCCACCATCTTCGCCCAGTCGGCCGTGCCCGAACACGCCGAACTGGCCTGGATCTTCAACTGCGTCGCCCGCCTCGGCTGGCTGGACCGCATGACCCAGTTCAAGGAGAAGAGCGGCAAGCACAAGGAGCGCTCCAGCGTCGGGCTCTACACCTACCCGGTGCTCCAGGCGGCGGACATCCTCGTCTACAAGGCGACCAAGGTCCCGGTGGGCGAAGATCAGAAGCAGCATCTGGAGCTGACCCGAGACATCGCCCAGAAGTTCAACAACGACTTCGACGCGCCGGGCTTCTTCCCGCTCCCGGATCCGTTGACCCAAGGGCCGGGCGCGCGGATCATGAGCCTGCGCGACGGGACGGCGAAGATGAGCAAGTCGGATCCGTCCGACTATTCGCGCATCAACTTGACCGACGACGCCGACGCGATCGCCCAGAAGGTGCGCAAGGCGCGCACCGACCCCGACCCCCTGCCGGAGACGGCCGAGGGCCTCGAGGGGCGCGCGGAGGCGAAGAACCTCGTGGGCATCTACGCGGCGCTGGCGGGCAAGTCCGAAGCGGACGTGCTGGCCGAGTTCGCCGGCCAGGGCTTCGGGGCGTTCAAGCCGAAGCTGGCCGATCTGGCGGTCGAGGTGATGGGCCCCATCGGCGGCGAGATGCGCCGGCTGCTGTCGGACAAGGCCGAGATCGACCGCGTGCTGGCCGACGGAGCGGACCGGGCGCGGGCCATCGCCGCGCCGACCATGGCCGAGGTCAAGAAGATCGTCGGCCTCTGGGGCGCGTAGCGCGGCCTTGCCTGAGGGGCGATGACAGCGCAGGCTCCCGGCCCATGACGACCCGGCGCAAGTTCCTGGTGGTGGCCGACGACTCGCCGGAGTTCCAGGCGGCCCTTCGCTATGCCTGCCGCCGGGCGCGATCGACCGGCGGCTATGTGGCCCTGCTGCGGGTGATCGAGCCGGCGGTGTTCGAGCACTGGTCGGGTGTGCGGGAGGAGATCGCCCGTCAGCAGCGTGAGGAGGCCGAGGCCGCCCTGCAGCAGTCGGCGGAGTTCGTCCAGGCCGAGACGGGCCTGCCGCCGGAATATCTGATCAAGGAAGCGGACTCGACCCGGGCGGCCCTGAAGCAGGTCCTTTCCGACGACCCGGACATCAAGATCATGGTGCTGGCGGCGGCCAGCGGCGGCCGCGGTCCCGGCCCCCTGGTCAGCGCCATCGCCAAGGAGGGCGTCCGCTGGGGCAGCCGCAAGGTGCCGATCACGATCGTCCCCGGCGACCTGACGGACGACGAGATCGCGGATCTCGCTTAAGCGTTGAAGTGCTTGCGAGTTCCGCCGCCAAGGCCCACATCACACCCATGTTCATCCAGACCGAAGCCACGCCCAATCCCGAAGTCCTGAAGTTCCTGCCTGGCAAGGCCGTGTTGGGCGAAGGGACGCGCGACTTCCGTGATCCGGAGGAAGCGGACGCCTCGCCGCTCGCGGCCGAGCTGTTCGCCATCACCGGGGTGACCCGGGTGTTCTTCGGTCCCGACTTCATCACCGTCGGCAAGCACGCCTCCGTGGACTGGCCGATGCTGAAGGCGCCGATCCTGGCGGCGATCATGGACCATTTCACGGCCGGCCGGCCGCTCTTCAGCAGCGACGCAGAAGCGGCGGCCGGTCACGACGGCGGCGCCTACGAAGGCGAGACGGCCCAGATCGTCGCCGAGATCAAGGACCTGCTCGACACGCGTATCCGCCCGGCCGTCGCCCAAGACGGCGGCGACATCCTCTTCAACCGCTTCGACCCGGACACCGGCGTGGTCTGGCTCAACATGCGGGGCGCCTGCGCGGGCTGTCCGTCGTCCTCGGCGACGCTCAAGGCCGGGGTCGAGAACATGCTGAAGCACTACGTCCCCGAGGTGACCCGGGTCGAACAGGCTCTTTGAGCCAGAGCCGGAACCCGCTACGCCCCGTTCCATGCTCGTGCTGGGCCTCGATACCTGCCTGAACGCCTGCTCCGCCGCGGTCCTGCATGACGGGCAGGTGTTGGCGTACGCCTATGAACCCATGTTGCGTGGCCACCAGGAGCGGTTGGCGAGCCTGGTGCAGGAAGTCATGGCGGAGGCCGGCGCCGGGTTCGGGGACCTGACGCGCGTGGGGGCGACGGTCGGGCCGGGGTCGTTCACCGGCCTGCGGGTCGGGGTGGCCTTCGCCAAGGGTCTCGGCTCCGCCCTGGGCGTGCCGGCCGTCGGCGTGGGGACGCTGGAAGCGCTGGCCGCGGAGGCCGAAGGGCTGGTCGTCGCCGCCATCGATGCGCGGCGCGAGCAGGTCTACCTGGAGGCGTTCGACGACGGCCAGGCGGTGATGGCGCCCGACGCCCTGCCCATCGGCACGGCGGTGGCGCGCGTCCTGGAGATCGCCCAAGGCCGCATCCCGACCCTGGTCGGGTCTGGCGGGCCGTTGCTGGCGGACGCTGCGGCCGGGGCCTGCGTGCTCACGCCCGAGGGGTGCGATCCGCGCCTTGTGGCCCAACTGGCCGCAGCGCGCCCGGCGAATCCCATCCGCCCCCTCTATCTGCGCGCGCCCGACGCGAAGCTTCCGGCATGAAGCTCCTGGCCGCGACGCCCGCCGATGCGGCTGACATGGCCTCGGTGCACGCCCAGGCGTTCGACAGCCCCTGGGAGGAGGGCGACTTCGAGGACCTGCTCGACGGCGAGGGGGTCTTCGGACTCCTGGTGCGCGCTGAGGATCCGGCCGGCGTCCTGGTCTGCCGCGCGGTGGCCGGCGAGGCCGAAATCCTGACCATCGGCGTGGCGCCCTGGGCCCGCCGGCAGGGCGTCGCGCGGGCGCTCATGGCCGCCGCCGCGGGCCTGGCGCGAGACGCCGGCGCCGCCGACATGTTCCTCGAGGTGGATGTCGGCAACGCGGCGGCCGTGAGCCTCTACGAGTCGCTCGGCTTCATGCGCGCGGGCCTGCGAAAAGCCTACTACGACCGCGGGCACAACGGACGGGCCGACGCGCTGGTCATGCGTCTCGACCTTACATCCGAGGGGCACTAGACCTATCCTTAGCGCAAACGACGGAGGCCACGTGTCGGATCGCATCGAGAGGCTGTGCCTCGAAAAGAACATGCGCATGACCGAGCAACGGCGGGTGATCGCGCGCGTGCTGTCCGAAGCCAGCGACCACCCCGACGTCGAAGAGCTGCACCGCCGCGCCCACCTGATCGATCCGCACATTTCGATCGCGACGGTCTACCGCACGGTGCGCCTGTTCGAGGAGGCGGGCATCATCGATCGCCTCGACTTCCGGGATGGGCGCTCCCGTTACGAGGAGCATACCGACGAGCACCACGACCACCTCATCGACATGAAGACCGGCAAGGTGGTGGAGTTCGTGGACAAGGAGATCGAGGCTCTGCAGGAGGCCATCGCCAGGAAGCTCGGCTACAAGCTGGTGGACCACCGCCTCGAGCTCTACGGCATGCCCATCGAGGACCAGGGTTGACGCGCCGCGCTTGCGCCGCCCTCTCCGCAACCCCATAACGCCGGCCATGTCCGAGCCAGCGCCCAAAAAGCGCCTCTACATCAAGACCTACGGCTGTCAGATGAACGTCTACGACAGCGAGCGCATGGCCGACGTCCTTGCGCCGCTGGGATATGGCGTGACCGACGACCCGGCCGGCGCGGACCTCGTGGTGCTGAACACCTGCCACATCCGGGAGAAGGCCACCGAGAAGGTCTATTCGGAGCTGGGCCAGCTGAAGCGCCTCAAGGAGGCGGCGCCTGGGGGGATGACCATCGCCGTCGCCGGCTGCGTCGCCCAGGCCGAAGGCCAGGAGATCATGCGCCGGCAGCCGGCCGTGGACCTCGTGGTCGGGCCCCAGGCCTATCACCAGCTTCCGGAACTGATCGCCCGCGCGCATCGGGCGCGGGGCGAGCGCCTGGCGGCCGACTTCGCGCCCGACGCAAAGTTCGACGCGCTCCCCACGGACCGCCGGACCACCGGGGTCTCGGCGTTCCTGACGGTGCAGGAGGGCTGCGACAAGTTCTGCACCTTCTGCGTCGTGCCCTACACGCGCGGCGGCGAGTGGAGCCGTCCGGCCGAGGCGATCGAGGCCGAGGCCCGCGCGCTCGCGGCCCGAGGTGTGCGCGAGGTCACCCTCCTGGGACAGAACGTCAACGCCTACGCCGGTGAAGGCGGCCTCGCGGCCCTGGTCCGGCGCCTGGCGAAGATCGAAGGCCTCGACCGCATCCGCTACACCACCAGCCATCCGCGCGACATGGACGACGCCCTGATCGCCGCTCACGGCGAGGTGGAGGCGCTGATGCCCTATCTGCACCTGCCGGTGCAGGCCGGCTCGGACAAGGTCCTGAAGGCGATGAACCGGGCGCACACGGCGGAGAGCTATGTTCGCCTGATCGAAAGGATCCGCGCCGCGCGCCCCGACATCGCGATCTCGGGCGATTTCATCGTGGGTTTCCCGGGCGAGCGCGAAGCCGACTTCGAGGCGACCCTGCAGCTCGTGCGCGAGGTGGGCTACGCCAGCGCCTTCTCGTTCAAGTATTCCCGCCGTCCGGGTACGCCGGCGGCGGCCATGATGGGCCAGGTGGCGCCCGAGGTGGCGGACGACCGGCTCCAGCGGTTGCAGGCGCTGCTCGACGAGCAGCAGCGCGCGTTCAACGTCGCGCAGACTGGCCGGACCCTGCCGGTGCTGTTCGAGAAGCCGGGCCGTCATCCCGGACAGCTTGTCGGGAAGAGCCCCTACCTGCAGGCTGTCCACGTGACGGCGCCGGAGCGTCTGCTGGGTGAGATCGTTCCGGTGACGATCGCCGGAGCGGCGCGCAACAGCCTGGCGGGCGAGCTGTCCTCAGCCGGGGAATTGGAGCCCGCGTGAGTCGCGCGCCTGAATTCATCGTGCTTTCCGACGTCGCCGCCCGCGCCGTGGCGGGCGCGAACAGCCGCCACGCTGCGCTCATCGAGGACGCCTTCGGCGTTCTTCTGGAGACACCAGGCGGGGGTGTCTCCCTGTCCAAGGGCGACGCGAAAGCGCGCGCGGCGGCCCGAAAGGCCATCGAGTCGCTGGCCGAGCGGGCCGATCAGGGGCTGGAGGTCGGCGAGGCCGACGTCCGCGTCGCGATCGGCCAGGCGCGTGCGGGCCGCGGAACGGCAGGCGCATCGCCCCTTCCGGTCGGCCGCCGCGGTCAGGTCGCGCCCAAGACGCCGACCCAGGCGAAGTACCTTGAGGCGCTGTCGCAGTGCGATCTGGTTTTCGGGCTGGGACCCGCCGGCACCGGCAAGACGTTCCTGGCCGTGGCGCACGGCTGCGGCCTCCTTCTGCGCGGCGCGGTCGATCGCTTGATCGTCTCGCGCCCCGCTGTGGAGGCGGGCGAGCGGCTGGGCTTCTTGCCCGGCGACCTGACCGAGAAGGTCGATCCCTACATGGCCCCCGTCTGGGAGGCGCTGACCGATATCCTAGGCGCCGAGCAGCTGCGCCGACGGCGTGAGAAGGGCGAAATCGAGGTAGCGCCCATCGCCTTCCTGCGCGGCCGCACCCTGAGCCACGCCTTCGTCATTGTGGACGAGGCCCAGAACGCCAGCCGCGCCCAGATGAAGATGGTCCTGACCCGCCTCGGCGAGGGCTCGCGCATGGCGGTCACCGGCGACCCGACCCAGATCGACCTGGTCAATCCCGGTGACTCTGGCCTGGCCCATGCCGTGGGCCTCCTGGAAGGCGTGAAGGGGATCGGCATAACGCGCTTCTCGGCAGAGGATGTGGTCCGCCATCCTCTGGTGGAGAAAATCGTCCGCGCCTACGACGCCGATGCGGCGCGGCGGGGACGAACCGTGTGATCGACGTCGAGATCGAGGACGAGGCCTGGACCGCCGCCTTGCCGCAGGCCGAGATGCTGGCCCGAGGCGCGGCGCTCGCGGCGCTGGATGCGGAGGGGGCGGGCCATGAGGGCGTGACCATCCTCCTTGCCGATGATGAGGCGGTCCGCCAGCTGAATGCCCGTTTCCGCGGCAAGGATGCGCCGACGAACGTGCTGAGCTTTCCCGCGCCCCACAATCCGGAGCGACACCTGGGCGACATTGCGCTGGCTTACGGCGTCTGCGCGCGCGAAGCCGCCGAGCAGGGCAAGCCGATCGGTCATCACCTGCAGCACCTGACGGTGCATGGCGTTCTGCACCTTCTCGGATACGATCACATCGGCGATGATGAGGCCGAGGCCATGGAGAGCCTCGAGCGTGCGGTGCTGGCGCAACTGGGGGTTCCCGACCCTTATGGCGTCGGCGAGGGAGAGCATGAACGACCCTGAACCTCCTAGTCGAACCGGCCCGCGCCACCGGCGCGGGCTCCTGGGTATGTTCGATCTTTTCCGTCGAACGGGCGAACCATCGGCCGATGAAGCGCCCGAACAGATCGGCGAAGGCGGCGGAGAGCTGGTCAGCCAGGCTCGCGCCTTCCAGGACCTGCGGGTCGAGGACGTAATGAAGCCGCGGGCGGACATCGTGGCGGTCGAGCGGAGCTGCACCTTCGCGGAGGTCGTGGCGCGCTTCATCGAGGCCGAGCATTCGCGGATGCCCGTCTACAAGGAGACGCTCGACGAACCCGTGGGCGTCGTCCACGTGAAGGACGTTTTCAAGCTGCTCGCCCGCAAGACCCGGCAGCCGAAGCCCGAGGATCACATCCTTTCGGGGCGCCACCACCTGGTGCGGGAGGTGCTCTATGTGCCCCCCTCGATGCCGGCCGCCCGGTTGCTGACGATGATGCGCGCCCGGCGCAGCCACATGGCTCTGGTGATCGACGAGTTCGGCGGGGTCGACGGTCTGGTCACCCTGGAGGACCTGCTGGAGACCCTGGTCGGGGAGATCGAGGACGAGCACGACGAGGAGGCCGACCAGGCCTACGAGCCCATCGTCGCCGATGACGACGGATGGATCGTCGACGGTCGCGCGCCGCTGGAAGAGCTGGAGCATGCGATCGGGGCGGGCGCCGATCTGGCGCCGGAAGACCTGGACGAAGAGATCGATACGGTGGCCGGCCTGGTCAATGCGCTCGCTGGCCGCGTGCCCCAGAAGCGCGAACAGATCGAACATCCGGACGGCTACCTGCTCGAAGTCCTGGCCGCCGATCCGCGGCGCGTGAAGCGCGTGCGCGTCCGCCGCGTCCGCGACCGCGAAGCCGTCGCCGAGGCCTGATGGCGCGACCCGCCTGGTACGCGCCGATGACGGCGATTCTGGGAGGACTCGCCGCCGGCCTGGCCCACCCGCCCTTCGGCCTGCTGCCGGGACTCCTCGGCTACAGCCTCATCCTGCTGCGCCTCGAAACGGTCCATGAGCGGCCGCTTCGTTCCGCGTTCCTGATGGGCTGGTTAGCGGGGCTGGGCTATTTTGGGGTCTCGACCTGGTGGATCGCCGAGCCGTTCCTGGTCGATATCGCGGTCCATGGATGGATGGCGCCGTTCGCCGTGGCGCTCATGGGCGGAGGTCTGGCGCTCTTCTGGGGGATCGGCGGGCTCATCTACCGGGCGCTTCGGCCGCGAAGCGCGTGGAAGGCGATCGTGTTCGCGGGCGTTTTCGCCGGCCTCGAGTGGCTGCGCGGTCATGTCCTCACCGGGTTTCCCTGGAACCTGCCGGGCGAAACCTGGCGGGCAGGGAGCGCTCCGTCCCAGGCGGCGGCCCTCGTGGGGGCCTACGGCCTGACCTGGATCACGCTGGCGATCGCATCGGCGCCGGCGGTGCTCATGCTGCCGGTCCGGCGGCTCGCGCAGGCAGGCCTCTTGGTGGCCGCGGGCGTGGCGCTCACCGTGCTCTATGCCGGCGGCGCCGGGCGGCTCGCCGCGGCCGCGCGCCCAGGACCCGCGCCGGACTCGCCGACGATCCGGGTGGTGCAGGCCAATATCGACCAGAAGGAGAAGTGGAAGCCCGAGAACCTCGACGCGGTCGTATCGGCCTATGAACAGTTGACCGCTCGGCCGGCAGCCGTCCCGCCGGACATCGTGATCTGGCCCGAGGGCGCGTTGCCCGCGGTGATCGACGACCTGATCGCGCCGGGCTCACCGTACGCGCCGCGTCTGCGCGACGCCATAGAACCGGGCCAGACCCTCCTGATGGGCGCCAATCGGGTCGAACCCGACGGCGCCGGCGGATGGCGCTACTTCAACACCCTGGTCGCGTTTCGCCGCGAGGACGAGGCGCTCAGGGTCAGCGGCTACTACGATAAGTTCCGGCTGGTTCCGTTCGGCGAGTTCCTGCCGCTGGGCGACCTGGCGGGTCGGCTCGGGATTCGGGCGCTGGTGCATATGCCCGAGGACTTCAGCTTCGGCCCGCCGCCGCGCCCCCTCGTGGTGCCGGGCGTCCCGCCGGTCCAGGTGCTGATCTGCTACGAGGCGCTGTTCCCGGGGCTGGCGGACGACGGGCCGGGGCGCCCCGACTGGATTCTCAACGTCTCCAATGATGCGTGGTTCGGCCGCACCAGCGGTCCCTGGCAGCACCTGAACATCGCCAGCTATCGCGCCATCGAGCAGGGGCTTCCCATGGTGCGCTCCACGCCGACCGGCGTCTCTGCGGTGATCGACCCGCAGGGCCGGATCGTGCCCGGGACCCGTCTGGGCCTCGGCGCGTACGGCGTCATCGACGCGCGCCTCCCGGCGCCGGCGGCGCCCACGCCCTATAGCCGGGTCGGGGATTGGCTCTTCGGCGGGCTCCTGCTGCTGTCGGGGGCCGCATGGCTTGCGGGTCGCCGCCGCCGCCCGCGACCACCCGTCGACTAGCGGCCTAGCGCTTGGCGCCACATAAGGATTTCTTTATAGGCTGGCCTCCCCCTCACAGGTCGCCAGGGCCTCGATCCCACTTCCGGAGCCAGACTTGAGCCGTTCCAACTACATCTTCACCAGTGAAAGCGTCTCCGAGGGCCATCCCGACAAGGTGGCCGACCGCATCTCCGACACGGTGGTCGACGCCTTTCTGGCCGCCAATCCGGAAGCCCGCGTGGCGTGCGAGACCCTGGTGACGACGAACCGGGTCGTGCTGGCGGGCGAGGTCCGCGCCGGCAAGCCCGGCGGCTCCAAGGCCGAGAACAAGGCGCTGACCAAGGACATCGTCAGGTCGCTCGAGCCCAAGGTCCGGGCCGCGATCAAGGACATCGGCTACGAGCAGAAGGGCTTCCACTGGCAGAAGGCGAAGTACGCCTGCCATCTGCACGAGCAGTCGGCCCACATCGCGCAGGGCGTGGACGCCACCGACAAGAAGGACGAGGGCGCCGGCGACCAGGGCATCATGTTCGGCTACGCCTGCGACGAGACCGAAGAACTGATGCCGGCGACGCTGCAGTTCTCGCACAATATCCTGAAGCGCCTTGCGGAGGTCCGCCATTCCGGGGAGTGCGCGGTGCTGGAGCCCGACGCCAAGAGCCAGGTGACGGTCCGCTACGAGAACGGCCGCCCGGTCGAAGTCCTGCAGATCGTCGTCTCGACCCAGCACAAGAAGCGGATCGGCCTGCAGATCGCGACCCCGAAGCGGATCGAGGCGCTCATCCGGCCCTATGTGGAGGGCGTCATCCCGGCGGGGCTGATCACGAAGAAGACTAGGTGGCACGTGAATCCCACGGGCCGCTTCGAGATCGGCGGTCCCGATGGGGACGCCGGCCTCACGGGCCGCAAGATCATCGTGGACACCTACGGCGGCGCGGCTCCGCACGGCGGCGGCGCCTTTTCGGGCAAGGACCCGACCAAGGTGGACCGTTCGGCCGCTTACGCCTGCCGCTATCTCGCCAAGAACGTCGTGGCTTCGGGGCTGGCCAGGAAGTGCACGATCCAGATCAGCTATGCGATCGGCGTGGCCCAGCCGCTCAGCTTCTACGTCGACACCCATGGCACCGGAGAGATCGATCCGGCGAAGCTGGAGAAGGTGCTTCCCGAGATGATCGGCGGCGCGACGCCGCGGGCTATCCGCGAGCACCTGCAGCTCAACCGCCCGATCTATGCGCGCACCGCGGCCTATGGCCACTTCGGCCGGCAGCCGGACAACGAAGGCGGCTTCTCCTGGGAGAAGACCGACCTGGCCGCCGAGCTCCGCGCGCTGGCCTGAGGGCGACCGTCGCGCTAGAGGCGTCGGCATGTCCGGCGCGCATCCCCCGCTTCGCTCCTACGGGCGGCTGAAGTCGCGACCGATCAAGCCGCGGCAGGCCGCGCTCATGGATGCGCGGTTGCCCGAACTGCGGGTCCCCGACGGGCCCGTCGATCTGGCGCGCCTGATGCCGGCGGCCAAGGAAACCTGGCTCGAGATCGGCTTTGGCGGCGGGGAGCACATGGCCGCTCAGGCCGCGCGCCATCCGGACGTCCTGATCCTGGGCGCGGAGCCCTTCCAGAACGGGGTCGCCAGTGCGGTCCGCCACATCGACGAACAAGGCCTGCAGAACGTGCGCCTGCACGATGGCGACGTACGCGACCTGATGGCGCGCCTGCCGGACGCCAGCGTGGCGCGGGTCTTCATCCTGTTTCCCGATCCCTGGCCCAAGGCGCGGCACCAGAAGCGGCGGCTGGTACAGGCCGACGTCGTCGCCGAGCTCGCGCGTGTGCTCCAGCCGGGCGGACGTCTCCGCTTCGCCAGCGACTGGGCCGACTACGTGGACTGGGCCCTGGCGCGCTTCGCGGCCAATCCGGCGTTCGAGTGGACCGCGGTCCGGGCGGACGACTGGCGCCAGCCGCCCCCCGACCATGTCACGACGCGGTACGAAGAGAAAAGGCTCGGCGACTGCGCGCCGGTCTTCCTGGACTTCGTGCGGATCTAGCCGTTCGACGCGTTGTAGCGGTCGATCGATTCCTTGATCAGTTGCGCCGCCTCCGCCGGGTCGGCCCAGCGCACGATCTCGACCGACTTGCCCTTCTCCAGGTCCTTGTAGTGCTTGAAGAAATGGGCGATCTGCTCGGTGAGGATCGCCGGCAGGGAACGCCAGGAGTCCACGCCAGCATAGAACGGGTGCAGCGCGTCCACCGGCACGGCCAGGACCTTCTCGTCGCCGCCGGCCTCGTCGCGCATCATCAGGGCGCCGACGGGCCGCGCCCGGATGATGGCGCCCGGGACGACCGGGGTCGGGCCCACGACGATGATGTCCATCGGGTCGCCGTCGTCCGCGAGCGTATGCGGGATGAAGCCGTAGTTGCCGGGATAGAACATCGCCGTATGCAGGAACCGGTCGACGAAGATCGCGCCGGAGTCCTTGTCCAGCTCATACTTCACCGGCTCCCCGCCCTGCGGGATCTCGATGACGGCGTTGACGTCGTACGGCGGGTTCTTGCCGACGGGGATCTTGGAGAGGTCCATGGGGAGGAGGTCTTTCGAGCGACACACAGGAGTGCGCGCTGTCTGGCGCAAAGGCGACCTCAGGGGAAGAGCCGGCGCGCTCCGCGGAAGCGATTTCCGGTGCGCGGCCGCGACGATTTGAGCGCATCCATGCGGCCAGTACGGAGGCGACAGGGGCGGGCCCGTGCGCTAGGAGCGCTGCCGTGACCTTCGCCTTACGCCATAAGCGACACGTGAACAGCAGGCTCTGGCTCGCGCTGGCGAGCCTGGCGCTGGCGCTGAAGATCCTGACGCCGCCCGGCTTCATGATCGCGGCGCCGGTCAACGAGATGCCGTTCCCGTTGGTCCTATGCACGGCGCAGGGCGCGATGACGGTGGAGCCTGGCGCTCCGCTCGGCGATCCCACGGATCCGGGGCACGCGCCTCAGGACGGGAGCGCCTCCGACGGGCTCTGCGCCTTCGCGGCCAGCGCCCAGCTCGCCGGCCCGCCAAGCCACTCCGAGCCCGATCCCGTCGAGTTCGCCAACTACGAGCGCCCGCCCGAGAGGTCGCTCACCCATCTGGCCCCCGGCCGTGGCCTCGCCGCCCCGCCCCTGCCCGCGCGAGGTCCCCCCAGCCTGCTGACCTGATCCCGCCGCGCCGAAGCGTGCGGCGAGCCGATGCGGCCGTCTGCGCGGCCGCCCTGTCAGCCTGGTTTGACGCGCGCCCTACTGCGGCGCGCCGGGGAACACGCTCATGAAGACCCTTCTGTTCGCTTCGGCCGGCCTCATGGCCGCGACCGCTCTGCCCGTGGCCGCTCGCGCCGAGACGCCGGCCGACGCCCAGCCTCCTGCGTCCCTCGTGGATGTCATCGTCGTCACGGCGCCGCGCGCGACCACGGCCACGCCGACTTCGGAGGTCCTCAGCCCGACAGCTGTTGCGGGCCCGGATCCCACGGCGCTGTTGGCGTGGACGCCCGGCGGCGCCCGGATCGGCAACGGCGCCCTGTCCGGCCAGGCCCAGTACCGCGGGCTTTTCGGACCGAGGCTCAACCTGCGCGTCGACGGCCAGCGGTTCGCCTCGGGCGGGCCAAACCTGATGGATCCCCCCTTCCACTACGCGCCCCCAGCGTTGTTGGCGGCCGTGGAGATCGATCGCGGCGTGAGCCCGGTCCGCGAAGGGCCAGGTCTCGCTGGCGGCATGAACGCCGTCTTCAAGCGCGTGGACTACACCGAGGAGGCGCACGGCGCCTTCGCCTATGACCTCACGGCCGAAGGGCGGAGCGTCGATGAGAGCGTCTCCATCGGAGGCGTCGCGGGCGCCTCGAGTTCGACCTGGCGCGCGAGCGCCCTCGGCGCCTACGAGAAGGGTGAGGACGCCCGCTTTCCCGGGGGTCGGATCGGGGCGTCGAGATACGAGCGCACCGTCTATGGAGCCTCGGCGGGCCTGATCCACGGCCCGCACGAACTGTCGCTCGACCTGCGCCACCAGGACACCGGGCCGACGGGCAACCCGCCATTCCCGATGGATATCCGTTACTTCGATACGGATTTCGCGCGGATCGCCTATCGCGCCATGTTCGGCGATCTCGGCGTGAAGGCTGCCTTCAGCTACGCCGACGTTGGCCACGCGATGAACAATTTCGACCTGCGCCCGTCGCCTCCGCCCGCACAGCGGCGCGAGAGCCTGGCCGAGGCCGTCACGCGGTCGGCGGAAGCCAGCCTCACCGCGCCTCTCGCGGGAGGTCGTCTTGAGATCGGCGGGGATCTGGACGACGTGGACCGGAACGTCTCGATCACCAACCCGGCGAACGCCGGCTTCCTCATCACCTCTCTTCCCGACATCGAGATGCGGCGCGCCGGCGCGTTCGCGGAGTGGACGGGTCGGCTGGGCGCCGTCGAAGCCGAGGTCGGGGCGCGCGTGGACCGCCACGAGGATTCGGCCGGCCGCGCCGTCACCGGCCCGGCGATCACCGGGGGGCCGGTCCTTCTGGCCCAGGCGTTCAATGCGGCGGACCGCAAGCGCGGAGAGACCACCTTCGACGTGGTGGCGCGGCTGTGGACGCCGGCCGAGGACGGTGTCTCCTGGCGGCTCACGCTCGCCCGAAAGACCCGCGCCCCGGGCTACGTCGAGCGCTTCGGCTGGCTGCCCACCAACGCCAGCGGCGGCCTGGCGGACGGGAACATCTACGTGGGCGATCTCGCCCTGGAGCCGGAGGTCGCCTGGATCGCGGAGGCGGGCTTCGACTATGTCAGCCCGCGCGCCTACCTGCGCCCCACGGTCTTCATCCGCGAGGTGGACGACTACATCCAGGGCGCGCCCTTCGATGCGACGCCGGGGATCGCCGACACGCTGCACGAGCGCGTCGCTGCGATGAATGGAGATCCAACGCCGCTCAGGTTCGCCAACGTGGATGCGCGGCTCTATGGGTTCGACGTCGGCGCCGGGTTCAAGCTCAGCCAACGCTGGCGCGTGGACGGCGTGGCCTCGTACGTGCGGGGCAAGCGGCGCGACGTGTCCGACAGCCTCTACCGGATCTCGCCTCCCAGTCTGACGGCCGCCGTCACCCACGAGCGGGACACCTGGTCGATCACCGGGGAGGTTCGGGCCGTCGCCGACCAGAACAAGGTGTCCGAAACCAACTCGGAAGAGCGGACCGGCGGCTACGCCGTCTTCAACCTCCACGGTCAATGGCGCGTCCGTGACGGTGTCCAGCTGTCGGCCGGCGTCGAGAACATCTTCGACCGCCGCTACTCGGACCATCTGTCCGGGTACAATCAAATTTCCGGATCGGATGTCGCTCTCGGCGCGCGGCTCCCCGGCGCCGGACGGGGGGTCTTCATGCGGCTCAACATCGCCCGCTGACGGCGGCCGTCCTGGATGCGGGCTCCCGTTGGCAGGGGGCCCGCACCTTTCGGGGACCGGGGCTCATTAACCCCGTGTTGACCAAGGCTCTGCGTCCCTATATCGCGCGCCCCGGCGTGCGGTCGCGGTTCCGTCCGTCACAATTCCTCGGTATTGCGCTGCAACATGATCCAACGTTTCGCCCTCACGGCGCTCGCCGTCGCGCTGTTGCTCGCGCCTGCCGCCCCCGCGGTCGCCGTGGAGCCCACGAAGCGGATCGAGCTGTCGATGATGATGGGCCGCTGGTACGAGGTCGCCCGTGTGCCGAACCAGCTCCAGGACGGTTGCCAGGCCGGGGCGTCGGATTGGACGCCTCAGGCGAACGGCTTCGCGGTGGTTCAATCCTGCCACAAGGACAGTCCCAAAGGGCCGCTGAAGACTTGGAAGGCGAAGGCGACCGTGGCCGATCCCCGGACCAACGCCAAATTCAAGATGAGCTTCTTCGGGGGCCTGGTCAGCCAGGACTACGTGGTCGTGGACCACCGGCCGGAACAGGGTTGGCTGGTCCTGGCGACGGCCAACGGGAAGTATCTGTGGCTGATGTCCCAGAAGCCCGTGCTGCCCGCCGCCATTCAAGGCCAGGCGTTGGCGCGCATCCGTCAGCTCGGCTTCGACGTCGGCCGACTCGAGTTTCCACGCCCGCGCATCTGACGCCGGGCCGCTTGAATTCGGAACGAAGACTGAACATGGTGGCGTCATGGACGTCACGATCGTCACTGTCTCGCGTCCCGAGACCACCGCCGCCGTCACCCGCGGCGCGGCGCGCCTGCTGACGGCCCTGGGCTATGCGCCCCTCGCCGAGGTGACGCTCCCGAATGGCCGCCGCGCCGATCTCATGGCCCTTGGGCCGAAGGGGGAGATCTTCATCGTCGAGGTGAAGTCGGGGGTCGAGGACTTCCGCGTCGACGGCAAGTGGCCGGAATACATGCCCTACTGCGACGCCTTCGCCTTCGCGGTGGCCCCGGAGTTCCCGCGGGACATCCTGCCCGAAGAGCCCGGACTGATCGTCGCCGACAGTTTTGGAGGCGCCATCCTCCGCGAGGCGCCTTCCGCGCCGTTGGCTGGGGCGCGGCGAAAGGCGCTCACGCTGGCCTTCGCCAGACTCGCGGCGATGCGAGCCGCCGGGGTGGCGGCGGCAGAACTCTAACGCGGTGCGCGCTTCGCCAGGATCCGCTGCAACGTTCGCCGGTGCATGTTCAGGCGCCGCGCGGTTTCTGAGACGTTATGGTTGCACAACTCGTAGACGCGCTGGATGTGCTCCCACCGGACGCGGTCGGCGCTCATGGGGTTCTCCGGCGGCGCGGCCGGGGCGTCGCCCCTTGCCAGCAGGGCGCGGACGACGTCATCGGCATCGGCCGGCTTCGAAAGATAATCGACGGCGCCCGCCTTCACCGCCTGCACGGCGGTGGCGATGTTGCCGTAGCCGGTCAGCATGATGATCTTGGCGTCAGGTCGTGCGTCGCGCACGGCCTCCACGACCTTGAGTCCCGACCCGTCCTCAAGCCGCATGTCCAGTACGGCGTAGGCGGGCGCCCGGGCCTTTACGGCCGCGATCGCCTCCTGCACGCTGCCCACCAGGGTGGGTTCGAAGCCGCGCTGCTCGAGCGCCCGGCCCAGCCTCGTGCGGAGCGGCGCGTCGTCGTCGAGGACGAGCAGGCTCTTGTCGGGCAGGGCGGTCACTTCAGCAGAGAGATCGGTCATTCCGTCGCCCCTCGGTTGAGGGCTCCCTCACTTCTAACTGCGGCAGAGTGTCGCATCAGGATGGCTGTGTACAAGCACGGCTGCATTGATCTCAGACAACCTCCAGTTCCGAACGCTTCCACCGCGCGGATACAACGGCGCCCCGCGGCCGGCCATTGTAGAAGCTCACCTCCGCGCCGGTTCGTTCCAGCAGGGTCTTGGAAATAAAGAACCCCAGGCCCATGCCGATGTGCCCTGTGCGCGAGCCTTCGGCCCCCGGGCGGGTCGTGACGTAGGGTTCTCCGAGTTTGGCGAGGATCTCGGGCGCGAAGCCCGGGCCATCGTCGCGCACCTCGATGGTGATGGTGTCAGCGTCGAACCGGGCCGAAACGAGGATCTCGGACTTCGCGAAGTCGACGGCGTTCTCCACGAACGAGGTGAAGGCGTGCGTGATTTCCGGAAGCCGGCGGACATCGGGCGCCTTCACGTCCTTCGCCCCGGTGACGATGGCCTCGACGCGGACCTCCTTGGAGGCGTTGGTGTGGGGCTCGATGACTTCCTGGACGAGCTGGCGCAGGGAAAGCCGCTCGTGCACCTCGTCCGTCGCCTTGTCCGGGGTCGCCGCGAGTCTGCGGAGGATCTCGCGGCAGCGCTCGGCCTGCGCGATCAACAAATCGGCGTCGTCCTTGACGGCCGGCGTCGTCGCTTCCCGCGCCATCTCCTTGGCCACGATGGAGATGGTGGCGAGCGGCGTTCCGAGCTCGTGCGCCGCGGCGGCGGCCAGGGCGCCAAGCGCCGACAGGCGCTGTTCGCGGGCCAGCACGCTCTGGGTGACGTCGAGCGCCAGCGCCATGCGCGCCGCTTCGACGACCGACTGGCGTACGTAGCCAGCGACGAGGGCTATGCCGGCCACGTTGGCGACGCCGACCGTCATCCGGAACTCGGTCGCGAGCCCAGAGGCTCGATCGATCGGCGGAAAGGGCAGCGAGACGAACGCCAGCAGGACTGAGGTCGCCGACGCCAGCACGCCCACGACGATAAGGGGGCGTAGCGGCAGGGTGGCCGCGGCCAGGGTGACCGGCGCCAGTAGGATCAGGATGAACGGGTTGGCCGTGCCGCCGATCAGCCCGAGCAGCACCGACATCTGCAGCACATCGAGCGACAGATGCGCGACGGCTTCCCCGTCGCTCATCACGCGTTGAAGGGGCGAGGCCACCCCGGTCAACACGTTCACGAAGGCGCCGGCCGCCACCACGACTGCTGCGGTGAAGTAGGGGGCGGGATAGCCGAGTCCGAAGGCCATCGCGGCGATCAGCGCCAGCTCGCCGGCGAGGGTCACCCAGCGCAGGCTGACCAGCGTTCGCACGCGCAGGTGGCCGCGTCGGATGGCCGCGGCGTCCCACACGTCTTGCGCCGTTGGTTCGGCGACCGTATCTCGGCCTTCGGCGGAGACGTCCAGCGGCGCGTTCATGGCCCAGGTCTCCGCCGGGCGAACGGTCCGCCCGCAGCAAGGAATACACCCATGTCCAGGCGTATCCTGGCCCTCATCGCGGTCCTGGCGCTTGCGCTCGCCATCCTCACCGGTCTCGCCGTCCGCAAGGGCGTCCTTGGCTCCCAACCGCAAACCGCCGCCATCGGAGGACCGTTCCAGCTGGTCGATACGACAGGCGCTACGGTCGACCAGGATCTGCTCAAGGGCAAGTGGAGCGTGGTGTTCTTCGGGTTCACCCATTGCCCCGACATATGCCCGACCACCCTTTTCGAGCTGGCGCAGGTCGAGCCGGCCCTGGGCGCGCGCGCCGAAAACTTCCAGGCCGTCCTCATCTCGGTGGATCCCCAACGCGACACGCCGGAACAGATGAGGGCCTATGTGGCCAATCCCGCGTTCCCCAAGCGACTGGTCGGACTGACCGGAACGCCGGCGCAGGTGGACGCCGCCGCCAAGGCGTACAAGGTCTTCTACCAGAAGGCCGGGGAGGGGGAGGACTATACGGTCAACCACGCCTCCTACAGCTATCTCATGAGTCCAGCCGGACGCTTCGTCTGCGTGCTGCCGTACGAGCTGACCCCCGAGCAGACCGCCGCGAAGATCGTTGCGGCGATGCAGCAGGGCGCTTCGGCCGAAAGCTGCTAGTCCGGAAATCCGGCGCCCCGCGTCGCCTGCGACATTGCGCGCAAGGTGGAGCTTGTGAACCCCGTTAACGGGTTGCATGTTATGCTGCGGCGCACAAAGGCAGGTCCGGAATGCTCTATACTCTCTACGAAGCCGGCTACTACGCCGCCTCGCCCCTGAGGTGGGCCGCACTGGCCGCCCGGGACTTCTGGAGCTCGCCCCTCAACCCGGCTGCGGACAGCGACCTTGGCCGTAGGCTCTACGCCACGTCCGATCTGTTCGCGAACCTGACGCGGCGGTACGGAAGACCTGGCTGGAACATTGGCGCGGTGACCATCAACGACCGGCAGGTGCGGATCCGGCCGCATACGGTGTGGTCCACGCCCTGGTGCAAGCTCACCCACTTCGCGCGCGACGCCGCCGATCTACGGCGGGCGGGCAAGACCCAGCTCGAGCCCGCCGTTCTGATCGCGGCGCCGTTGTCGGGCCACTACGCCACCCTGCTGCGAGGCACCGTCGAGGCCTTCCTGCAGGATCACGAGGTGTTCATCACCGAGTGGACCAACGCGCGGGACGTGCCGGTCGTCGAGGGCCGCTTCGATTTCCACGACTACATCGACCACATCCGCGAGATGCTCCGCGTCCTGGGTCCGCGCCCGCACGTCGTCGCGGTTTGCCAGCCTGGGCCGCCCGTCCTGGCTGCAACCGCGCTGATGGCCGAGGACCGCGAGGAGAGCCGCCCCGCCTCCATGACCTTCATGGGCTCGCCGATCGATGCGCGCCTCTCGCCCACGGTGACGAACAAGCTCGCCGAGGAACGGCCGTTCGCGTGGTTCGAATCCAACATGATCTACAACGTGCCGCCCCCCTACCTGGGCGCTGGCCGGCGCGTCTATCCGGGGTTCGTCCAGCTCGCCAGCTTCATGTCGATGAACCTGGACAAGCACCAGGAAGCCCATCGGCGCTACCTCTCGCACCTCATGGAAGGGGATGGCGACGAGGCTGAGAAGCACCTGGAGTTCTACGACGAGTACCTCTCCGTCCTCGACCTGACGGAGGAATTCTACCTTCAGACGGTCGACGTCGTGTTCCAGCGCTACCTGCTGCCCAAGGGCGAGCTCGTGCATCGTGGTCGCAAGGTGAAGCCTGAGCGGATCACCGACATCGGCCTCCTCACCGTCGAGGGCGAGAACGACGACATCTCCGGGATCGGCCAGACCCAGGCGGCGCACCGTCTCTGCCTCAGCCTGCCCCTGGAGATGAAGGAGGACTATATCCAGCCGCACGTGGGCCACTACGGCGTCTTCAACGGTCGCCGCTTCCGCGAGGAGATCTATCCGCGCGTCCGCGCCTTCGTCCGGCGCATGGAGGGAGATCTGTCGCGCAAGGCTGGGAACTCTGCAGACGTCGTGCCGATACGGCCGCGATCGGCGAAGGGCTGAACCGGCTTCGCGCGCGGGCGAGAACGCCTTAGCTTCCGCGGAATGAGTTTCTTCGGACGAACGCTCGCAGACGGCGACCGGCTGGAGGTGGCCGGCGCGCCGGTGCGTCTCAAGGTGAACCGCCGCGCCCAGCGCGTGTCCCTGCGCCTCGATCGCACGCGGCGGGAGATCGTCGCCACCGCGCCGTCGCCGCGTCGCTTGCCGGAGGCGGCCGCCTTTGCCCGGGACCGTGCGGGCTGGATCGTGGAACGGCTGGCCGAGCTTCCGTCACCCGAACCGATCGCGCCTGGAATGCTGGTCGAGGTCTTCGGCCGACCCGTGAGGCTGGAATCGGCCGGGGGGCGCGCCCGCTGGATCGAGCCGGAGGATGGCGCGCCGCCGAGAATCGCGGCCATGGGCGATGGCGAAGGATACGCCCGAGCGGTCATCCTCGTGATCAAGCGGAAAGCCCTGGAGGTGATGACGGCGCGCACGGCGCACTACGCCGCGCAACTCGGCGCCCCGATACCGCGGGTCAGCGTGGCGGACGCCCGGTCACGCTGGGGTTCCTGCAAGCCGGGACCTCGCGGCAGTTCGGGGACGATCCGGTATTCCTGGAGGCTGGCGCTCGCCCCCTTCGAGGTGGCCGACTACGTCGCGGCCCACGAGTGCGCCCATCTTCTGGAGATGAACCATGGGCCGCGGTTCTGGGCCTACGTGCGGGCTCTGGTCGGCGACGAGAAGCGTCACCGCGCCTGGCTCCGGGAGGAAGGCGCTCGGCTGCACGCCTTCGGACGATAGCGACTCCGTCAGAATGGCGGATCCTGGCGCTGCGGAGGCCCGCCGTCGGGTGGCCTCTCCTCGTCACGTCCGGCGAAGAATCCCGAAACGCCTTCGAGGATCTGATCGATCGGCCCCTGTGGCTCCGGCTCGGGCATGACGCCGCCCGGAATCGGCTGCACCTTCAGGCGTGGCAGGGCGGCGGTCATATAATCCTTCCAGACCGCGGCTGGGACATTGCCGCCCGTGATCCGTCGCATGGCGCCGTTGTCGTCCTGGCCTACCCAGACCGCCGTGACGAAGCCGCCGGTGTAGCCGACGAACCAGGCGTCCCGGTAATCGCTGGTGGTGCCGGTCTTGCCCGCGAGGTCGTAGCCCGCGACCTTGGCGCGCCCGCCCGTGCCGCCATCCACGACGCCGCGCATCATATTGACCATATAGGCCAGGGCGGGCTGGCCGATCACCTGGGTTCGCGGCGGACGATCCACGTTGCGATCGTAGAGAACGCGGCCCTCGGCGGTCCGGATGCGCTCGATGCCATAGCCCCGGGCCAGGAAGCCCCCGTTCGAGAAGGGCGCATAGGCCTGGGCCATTTCCAGCGGGCTCACCTCGACGGCGCCGAGCGCCATGGAGGGGTCGAGCTGGATCGGGGAGCTGATCCCCAGCCGGCGGGCGGTCGCGGCCACGTTGGCGGTGCCCACCTCATTGGCGAGCTGGGCGGCGACGGTGTTGACGGACTGGGCCAACGCCGTCGAGAGCGTGATCGGACCCAGGTACTGACCGGTGTAGTTGCGCGGCTCCCAGGTTCCGATCCTTATGGGTTCGTCGAGGACCGGCGTATAGGGCGTGCGGCCGGCCTCCATGGCGGCGAGGTAGACGAAAGGCTTGAAGGCCGAGCCGGCCTGGCGGCGCGCCATCGTCGCCCGGTCGAACTGGCTCTCGAGATAGTCGACCCCTCCGACATAGGCTCGCACCCTGCCCTCGCCGTCGATGGAGACCAGGGCGCCCTGCTCGACGCCCTGGCCCTTGGCGGCGGACACTCCGGATCGCAGCGCCTTCTCCGCCGCCGCCTGCAGCGGCAGGTCGAGAGTGGTCTCGACGACCAGATCCTCCGTGGGCTCGCCCACCAGGGTGCGGACCTGGTCGTCGACCCAGTCGGTGAAATACTGCGCCCGCTGGTTGGCCAGCACCGGGTTGACCCGCACCCTGGTCTTGATCGCCGCCTCGCGCTCGGCCGGGGTGATGAAGCCGGCCTCGACCATCTCGTTCAGCACGACGGTGGCGCGACGGGCCGCCCGGTCCGTGGAGGCGACGGGCGAATAGCGCGACGGCCCCTTCATGAGGCCGGCCAGCAGCGCGCTTTCCCCGAGCGTGAGCTCGCGCGCGGGCTTGCCGAAGTAGCGCTGGGAAGCGGCCTCGATGCCGTACGCGCCGGCGCCGAAGTAGACCCGGTTGAGATAGAGCTCGAGGATCTGCTTCTTCGAGAACTTCGTCTCGAGCCAGACCGCGAGGATCAGCTCCTGGGCCTTGCGCCGGTAGTTCTGGTTGGGGGTCAGGAAGAGATTGCGCGCCAGCTGCTGGGTGATGGTCGATCCGCCGCGAAGGGGCCCGCCCTCGTCGGCGTTGCGCATGTTGTAGATCTGGCTGCGGATGATCCCCCAGGGATTGAACCCGAAGTGCCAATAGTACCAGCGGTCCTCGATGGCGACGAACGCCTCGGGCACATGTTCCGGCAGCTGGTCGAGGTCCACCGGGGGCGCGTACTGGCTGCCCCGCACTGCGATCAGCCCGCCCGAGCGGTCGAGGTATGAGACCGACGGCTGGCGCTCGACGTCATACAGCTTCGAGGTGTCCGGCAGGTCCACCGCGAAGACCGCGAAGAAGGCGACGATGAAGATCAGCCCCCAGACGCCGACGACCAGCGTCCAGTAGATCAGGGCCTGCAGGGGCGACCGCTTGGCGCGCGGATCGCGCCCGCGCCCCGGAGGCTGCGCATGGGCCATGTATGCGTCGTCCTAACCGAGATGGAGCCCGCCCCGGCCCCGCATATAGCAGCCCGCACGGAACGCCCAACATGATTGACGAGAGATGAACGGTTCTTGCGGCCGCGCAGATCGGGTCTGCATTTCCGCATACCGGATAAAGACAAATCGCAGTTGCGGGTCGATCTTAACACCGTTATCTTAGCAATGCTCAGTTCGACGTGCGCCAAGGGAGGGGATACCCGAGGCGATCCCAACGCGAAGGGCCGGGCCGGTACTCAAATCCTTGAACGCCGACACTCCCCGAACGCTGGAGGGCTCAATGAAGCTCCAAATCCTTGCGGCCTGCGCCGCCCTCGCCACCCTCTCCGCCGGCGCCGCCTTCGCGGGCGAGCCGATCACCGCGAAGCTGGCTTCGCCGGTCGCGGAGAAGACCAAGTTCATCGCCGGCGGCGCCATGTTCAACTGCGAAGGCGACACCTGCATCGCCCTGGCCCCGACCTCGCAGACCTTCGCCACCGCCACCTGCAAGACCATCGCCGACGAAGTGGGCGTGGTCGCCTCGTTCGAAGGCCGCAAGTCGTTCGACGACACCAAGCTGGCCAAGTGCAACGAGAAGGCCTTCGCCAAGGCCCAGGCCGCGACCCAGCTCGCCGAGCAGAAGTAAGGCGCACGATCTCCCAGCAGCTCTCTAGTCGAGCTTCTGTCACGACTGGCCCGCGGGTTCGCCCGCGGGCCTTCTTTTTGGGTGGCGCCGCCGGACCCGTTGGATTTCCTCACGTTCCCCCTGCGGAACCCCCTCCGGCCTCGGTTGCGGCGCACAACATCGCGTGCTAGTAGGCGCGCGGCTTTGCGCCGGGGGCCATCTTCAGCCCCGGGCCGTTGTGCTTTTTTCAAGCGCTTTCAAGCCTTTAGTCGCGGCGGACCGTTCCGCTGGCGGCTCGTGAAACGCGACCCGGGCGGACGATAGTGGCTGACGACTCCTCTCTAGCGAATGTGGGCTCCCGATACGCGCAGGCCCTGTTCGATCTGGCGCAAGAGCAGAAGCAAGTCTCGGCCGTCGAGGCCGACCTCAAATCCCTGAAGGCTGCGATCGCCGATTCCAAGGACCTGCGCACCCTTCTGGGCTCGCCGGCCTTCAGCGCCGACGACAAGGCCAAGGGCCTGGTCGGCGTCGGCGCCAAGGCCAAGTTCAACATGACGACGCTGAAGTTCCTGGGCCTGCTGGCCTCGAACGGCCGCGCCGCGGCCCTGCCGGCCGTCATCGACGCGTTCGCCAGGCTGTCGGCCGCCGCCCGCGGAGCGGTCTCGGCCGAAGTGACCACCGCCGTGCCGCTGACGCCCGCCCAGTCCAAGGGCGTCGCCGCCGCGCTGCGCCAGAGCCTCGGCAAGGACCCCGAGATCACGACCCGCATCGATCCCGCCATCCTCGGCGGCATCAAGGTGAAGGTCGGCTCCCGCCTCTTCGACGCTTCGCTGAAGTCGAAGCTCGACTCCCTGAAATTCGCCCTCAAGAGAGCGTAAGAACGATGGATATCCGCGCCGCCGAGATTTCGGCCATTCTGAAGTCCCAGATCGCCAACTTCGGCGAGGAAGCCGACGTCTCCGACGTGGGTTCGGTCCTGTCCGTCGGGGACGGCATCGCCCGCGTCTACGGCCTCGACAACGTCCAGGCCGGCGAAATGGTGGAGTTTCCCTCCGCGGGCGTGAAGGGCATGGCCCTGAACCTCGAGCGCGACAACGTCGGCGTCGTGATCTTCGGCGAAGACCGCGGCATCAAGGAAGGCGACGAGGTCCGTCGCCTGTCCGAGATCGTGGACGTGCCGGTCGGCAAGGGTCTGCTGGGCCGCGTCGTCAACCCGCTGGGCGAGCCGATCGACGGCAAGGGTCCTATCCAGAACGTGGCCGAGCGCCGCCGGGTGGACGTGAAGGCCCCGGGCATCATTCCGCGGAAGTCCGTGCACGAGCCGGTGCAGACAGGCCTCAAGGCCATCGACACCCTGATCCCGATCGGCCGCGGCCAGCGCGAGCTGATCATCGGCGACCGCCAGACCGGCAAGACCGCCGTCGCCATCGACACCATCCTGAACCAGAAGGCGGTGAACGCCGGCGGCGACGAGAGCCAGAAGCTCTACTGCATCTACGTGGCCATCGGGCAGAAGCGCTCGACGGTCGCCCAGATCGTGAAGACCCTCGAGGAGCGCGGCGCTCTCGAGTACACCATCGTCGTCTCGGCCACGGCGTCCGAGCCCGCCCCGCTGCAGTTCCTGGCGCCCTTCTCCGGCTGCGCCATGGGCGAGTGGTTCCGCGACAACGGCATGCATGCCGTCATCATCTATGACGACCTTTCTAAGCAGGCCGTCGCCTACCGGCAGATGTCGCTGCTGCTGCGCCGTCCGCCGGGCCGCGAAGCCTATCCGGGCGATGTCTTCTATCTGCACTCCCGCCTGCTGGAGCGCGCAGCGAAGCTGAACGAGGACAACGGCTCGGGCTCGCTGACCGCCCTGCCGCTCATCGAGACCCAGGCCAACGACGTGTCGGCCTACATCCCGACGAACGTGATCTCGATCACCGACGGCCAGATCTTCCTCGAGACCGACCTGTTCTTCCAGGGCATCCGTCCGGCGGTGAACGTCGGCATCTCGGTCTCGCGCGTGGGCTCGTCGGCCCAGATCAAGGCGATGAAGGCCGCGTCGGGCCCGATCAAGGGCGAGCTCGCCCAGTACCGGGAGATGGCCGCCTTCGCGAAGTTCGGCTCGGACCTGGACGCCGCCACCCAGCGGATGCTGGCGCGGGGCGAGCGCCTGACCGAGCTCCTCAAGCAGCCCCAGTACGCGCCGCTGGCCGTCGAGGAGCAGGTGGCCGTGATCTATGGCGGCACCCGCGGCTATCTCGACAAGGTGCCGACCGCGCAGGTCGGCCGCTGGGAGCGCGAGCTGCTGGCGCACCTGCACGCCAAGCACCAGGACCTGCTAGACGAGATCCGCACCAAGAAGGATCTGGGACCGGTGGAAGAGCGCCTGAAGTCGGCGCTGGCCGCCTTCAACCAGACCTTCGCGTAACGCCGCGGCCGAAAGGGAGCAGGTAGCCGGCCATGGCCAGCGTCAAGGAAATGCGCGGTCGGATCTCTGCGGTGAAGTCCACCCAGAAGATCACGAAGGCGATGCAGATGGTCGCGGCCGCGAAGCTGCGGCGGGCGCAGAACGCCGCGCAGGATTCGCGTCCGTACGCCGAACGGATGGCCGCGGTGATCTCCAACCTCGCGGCCGGGGTGTCGGGCGACGGCGCGCCGAAGCTGCTGGTCGGCACGGGATCGGACCAGCGCCACCTCATCGTGGTCGCCACCAGTGACCGGGGTCTGGCGGGCGGCTTCAACAGCTCGATCGTCCGCGCGGCGCGCGAGCGGATCGGAAAGCTGCTGAACGAGGGCAAGGACGTCCGGATCCTGGTCGTCGGACGCAAGGCCCGCGACCAGCTGCGCCGGCTTTACGCCGACCGCTTCGTCGGGACCTTCGAGGCCGGCGGCAATCCGTCTCTGGAGGTGGCCGAACAGGTCTCGACCCGCATCCTCGAGCTGTTCGAGACGGGCGAGGTCGACGTCGTCACCCTGTTCTTCAGCCGCTTCAAGTCGGTCGTCAGCCAGGTGCCGACGGCCGCCCAGCTGATCCCGGCCCAGGTGTCCGAGGGCGCGCCGAAGGTGGACCTGAAGGGCGCCGCCTACGAGTATGAGCCGGACGAGGGCGCGATCCTCGAAGCGCTCCTGCCACGGAACATCACCACCCAGCTGTTCTCGGCCATGCTCGAGAACCAGGCCGGGTTCTTCGCCGCCCAGATGACGGCGATGGACAACGCCACCCGCAATGCCGGCGACCTGATCGCCAATCTCACCCTGCAGATGAACCGAGCCCGCCAGGCGCAGATCACCAAGGAGCTGATCGAGATCATCTCCGGCGCCGAAGCGATCTAATCTCGAATTTTGGAACCCGCCATGTCTGAAGCCGCCACCGCCAAGAAGCCCGCCGCCCGCAAGCCGGCCGCCAAGAAGCCCGCCGCGCCGAAGGCTGCGGCTCCGAAAGCCGCCGCCCAGGCCGTCGCCACCGGCAAGCTGGTGCAGATCATCGGCGCCGTCGTCGACGTCGAGTTCGAGGGTCATCTGCCGGCGATCCTGAACGCGCTCGAGACCACCAACACCGATCAGCGGACCGGCCAGCCCTTCCGCCTAGTGCTCGAAGTGGCCCAGCACCTGGGCGAGAACACCGTGCGCGCCATCGCCATGGACACCACCGAGGGCCTCACGCGCGGCCAGCCAGTGGTCGACACCGGCAAGCCGATCACCGTGCCGGTCGGTCCCGCCACGCTCGGCCGCATCATGAACGTCGTCGGCGACCCCGTGGACGAAGCCGGCCCGATCTCCAGCGCGATCATGAGCCCGATCCACCGCGATGCGCCGAGCTTCGTCGAGCAGTCGACGTCGGCCGAGGTGCTGGTCACAGGCATCAAGGTCATCGACCTGCTCTGCCCCTACACCAAGGGCGGCAAGATCGGCCTGTTCGGCGGCGCCGGCGTGGGCAAGACCGTGACCATGCAGGAGCTCATCAACAACATCGCCAAGGCCTACGGCGGCTACTCCGTCCTGGCCGGCGTGGGTGAGCGGACCCGCGAGGGGAACGACCTCTACCACGAGATGATCGAGTCCAACGTGAACGTGGACCCGGCCAAGAACAACGGCTCGACCGAGGGCTCCAAGTGCGCCCTGGTCTACGGCCAGATGAACGAGCCTCCGGGCGCCCGCGCTCGCGTGGCCCTGACCGGCCTGGCGCAGGCGGAGTACTTCCGCGACCAGGAAGGCAAGGACGTGCTGCTGTTCATCGACAACATCTTCCGCTTCACCCAGGCGGGTTCGGAAGTGTCGGCGCTTCTGGGCCGCATCCCGTCGGCCGTGGGCTACCAGCCGACGCTCGCCACCGAGATGGGCAATCTCCAGGAGCGGATCACCTCGACGTCGAAGGGCTCGATCACCTCGGTGCAGGCCATCTACGTGCCCGCCGACGACCTGACCGACCCCGCGCCGGCCACCTCGTTCGCCCACCTGGATGCGACGACGGTGCTGAGCCGCGACATCGCCGCCCAGGGCATCTTCCCGGCCGTGGACCCGCTGGACTCCACCAGCCGGATCATGGACCCGCTGGTGATCGGTGAGGAACACTATCAGGTCGCCCGCCGCGTGCAGGAGACCCTGCAGCAGTACAAGGCCCTGAAGGACATCATCGCCATCCTGGGCATGGATGAGCTGTCGGAAGAGGACAAGCTGATCGTCGCCCGGGCGCGCAAGATCCAGCGCTTCCTGTCGCAGCCGTTCCACGTCGCCGAGCAGTTCACGAACCTGCCGGGCGTGTTCGTCAGCCTGGAGGACACCATCCGCTCGTTCAAGGCGCTGGTGGACGGCGAGTACGACCACCTCCCCGAGCCGGCCTTCTACAACGTCGGCACCATCGAGGACGCCGTGAAGAAGGCCGAGCAGCTGGCGGCGGAAGCCTAATGGCCGAGAAGCTCCACTTCTCTCTGGTCTCGCCGGAGCGCGAACTCTTCTCGGGTCTCGTGGATCAGGTGGATGCGCCGGGCTCGGAAGGCGACTTCGGGGTCCTGGCGAACCATGCGCCTTTCATGACGGCCCTGAAGGAGGGTTCGGTGCGCGTCTACAACGATGGAAGCGTCCGGACCTACCAGGTGCGCGGCGGTTTCGCGGATGTCACGCCGGAAGGGCTGACCATCCTTGCGGAGCACGCGGCCGAGGCTGTCTAACGGGCACGTGAATTCACCGCCGTAAATCGGGCGCCTCCGGGCCTTGCCTCCGGCGCCTTGTTTAAGTTTGATGCCGGGCCGTAAGTCAGGGGAACGAATATCCATGCGCCTCGCCTTCACCAGCCTCGCCCTCGCCGCCGGTCTTGCGACGGCCGCCCAGGCGCAGGACCCCGCCGCCCAACCGGCGCCGGAACAGCCCGCACCTGCGGCCGAAAGTGCGCCGCCCGCCCCTCCGGCGGAAGCGGCGCCGAACGCCCCGGAGGCTGCGAGCCCGCCCGCTGTTGAAGCGCCCCCGGCTCCGCCGGCCGAGCCCGCGCCGCCGCCGCCGACCCTGCCGACCAGCGGCTATGGCTATGAGGCGGTGCGGATCGTTGAGGAGATCTGCGTTCCCGCGGTGCGCGGGCAGAAGATCGCGGACGTGGCGAAGGCGCGCGGCTTCAAGCAGAACCGCCGCGACATGACCTGGTCCCGCGCCTTCGGCAGCGAGGGCCGCCATTATCAGGTGATCCTCTATCCCTCGGGCGTGAATTCGTCGGTCTGCACCGCCGATCTTCGCTATCCGATGGGCGCCGATGAAGAGATCGCCAAGGCGCTCAACATCTGGGCCTTCCTGCACGACCCGGCGCTGGAGCCCACCGCCAACTACACCCAGCCGGTCGATCCCGACGGCCTGAAGCGGGTCCGCCGCTCGTGGGAATATCTGACGGCCAACCAGTCGATCGGCCTGAACTTCTCCACGGTGCGCAACCCCGACAATACCCAGGTGAACAAGCGCTACGACCTGGGCACGCTGCAGTACCAGGAACGCACGTTCTGATGAGCGCCATGGAAGGCGCCGACCTCTTGGCGGCGCCGTCCTGAGCCGGGCGTAGCGCCGGACTACCGTCCTGCCAGCACGTCCGCCGGATCCGCCTCGTTCCGGAGCGGCTCGCCGGAGAGATATCGGCGCAGGTTGTCGATGAAGAGGGCGTCGTTCCGGGCGGCGTTGCCGGCGCTCATGCCCGAGGCGTGCGGCGTCAGGGTCACACGAGGGTGACTCCAGAAAGGACTGTCGCTCGGCAACGGCTCGGTTTCGAAGACGTCCAACACAGCGTGTTCCGGCGTCCCACGATCCAGCGCCGCCAGCAGCGCAGGCTCGTCGACGAGGCCGCCGCGGCCGACGTTCACCAGAATGGCCCCCGGCTTCATCGCGGCGAAGAAGTCCGCATTCGCGATGTGATGGGTCTCGTCGGTCAGCGGGCAGGCCAGGACCACCACGTCGGACTGCGGCAACAGACCCGGCAGGTCCTTCAGCATGGCGATCCGGTCTGCGGCGGGATCAGGCGCCTGGCTGCGCCGAACGCCCGTCACTTCGGCCCCGAATGCGCGCGCCCGCACGCCGACGCCCTGACCGATGGCGCCGAAGCCGACGACGGTCCATCTTGTCCCGGCGATCTCGCGAAAGGGTACGCGCGTCCACGCGTGCGCCGCCTGAGCAGCGCGGCGCTTGGGCCCTTGTTGCAGGGCGTCGAGCACGCCCCAGAGGACGTAGTCGGCCATCCCCACGGCCTGGCCGTGGCTGGTCGTGAGCCGCGCCCCCTTCTGGACGATCTGCGCGAAGACGGGGTTGTCGAAGCCGGCCGCCCCGCTCTGAACCCATTTAAGGTCGGTCGACTTGAGCATCGCGATCATGAAGGACCGCACGGACGGGCCGAAGAAGACATCGGCGTTGGTCCAGGCGGCTTCCGGGGCCGCGGCCTCGACAGCCACCGGCTCCCCGCGCAGGCTGAACTCGCCCGCGGGGCCCATCACGACCGGTTCCACGGCGGGGCCGAGGGCCGAAATCTCCGCCTCGAGCCGGCGGAAGGATGTTTCGTGGATCAGAAGGCGCATCGGTCTCTCCCCGGCCGGTCTTAGCCGGGGAGAGACCGTGATGGCTACTGTCCGCCGCTCGTCTTGGCCGGAGCCGCCGCCGGGGCGGGCGGCTGTTGCTGGGCCTGGTCGCGGCGGCGCATGCTGCCCAGGTAGGACTGGAGGGCTGCGAGCTCGGTCTTGTTGATGCCGCCGTCCGCGTCCTGATCGACCCGGGCGAAGAACGGAGCGATGCGCGCGCCGAATTCACCCTTGAGCTCGGCCTTCTGGATCTTGCTGTCCAGATTGTCGTCGAACATGCCCATCATCCGGGTCTTGTTCATCAGGTCGTCGTACTCGGTGAGCTTGCTGGAGGTCTCGTCCACCCAGCGGTAGCGGACCGCGGTGTAGAACATCTCCTCCCAGGACTGGTCGCCCCAGACGATCTGCTTCGAGGCGTCGGGGTTCGCCGGGTTCTGCTTGGAGTTGTCGTACCAGTAGTTGGCGATCAGCCGCGATCCCGCCGGCACCTTCACGGGTTCGGCGAAGGTGTATTCCCGCTGCCAGTTGAAATCGTAGCGCGGCATGGCCAGCAGGCGGGTCGTCTTGCCGTCCGGCGTCTCCAGCCAAAGGTCGGAGGCGTAGCCGCGGTAGTGGGCATGCGGGAAGGCCGAGTAGAGGAGCATGTCCTTCGGCACTTCCAAGTAGGCCGTCTCCTTGTGGCGCTTCTCGCCCGCCGGGATCGTGATCGTGTTGTCCACGATCACCGAGTTGCGCATCACCAGCCCAGGGGTCTCGCCATCCTTGTAGAAGTAGAGGCCCAGGTAGGACTTGTCGGTCACCTCCTTGCCGAAGGGCGTGTAGTGCGCCTGGAGACCGATCGCGCCGCCCGGCGGCAGGAAGGTGCCCACGTTGGTCGGCCACAGGCTGGCTTCGGCGCCCACGGCATATCCGCCCATGGAGGCGCCCCAACGGGATTCGCTCGCCCAGTTCTCCTTCGGCACGTCCTTGAGGTAGCCGGTCAGGAAGTGGTGCACGGCCTGGCGCTCGCCGATCTTGAAGGCCGAGGCCTTCACCCACCGGCCTTCCGTCAGCGGGTTGACCACGTAAGGCCGCTGATAGTCGACGACACCGGAAGCCGGGATCGTGTAGGCCGGAATCTCCAGGATCAGGTCCGGCTTGCCCAGCGGCCAGTCCTGCGCCACGTGCCGCTTGATCGCCAGCGGATCGGGGCCGTCGCCGCGCGGCGCCCCCTGTTCGATCCAGTGGACGATGGTCTTCACCTCGGCCGACGTCAGGCTCTTGTCGTCCTTGAACTCGCCCACATGGGGGTCGACGTTCCACGGCGGCATGCGGTCGGTGCGGATCACCTCGCGGATCATCGGCGAGAAGCCCTTGACCATCTCATAGCTGGTCATGGCGAATGGACCGATCCCGCCCTCCACGTGGCAGGCCACGCACTTGTTCTCGAGGATGGGTGCGACGTCCTTGGCGTAGGAGATCTTTGCGACCTTGTTCCGCTCGGGGAAGTCGATGAGGCAGCCCGATGTCTGCTTGTTCGCCGCCAGCGCCGGCCGGCCAGCCAGCGTCGCGTCGATCGCGTCCGCGGCCCAGGCGTGCTCAGGCTTCTTCTGCGTGCCGTAATCGAGGGAATCGTCCAGCGGGCCCCGATAGGTGATCTTCCATGTCTTGGGGTCGATCACATAGATTTCGGCCGTGCGGGTGACGCCCAGCTGCTCGCCGACGAGCTGGTGCGTGTCCTTCAGGATCGGCATATCGAAGCCGAACTCCGCCTTCTCCTTGGCGATCGCCTCCACGCTGTCCTGAAGCGCGGAGTTGATCATCAGGAACTCCACGCCCTGGCCCTCATACTTCGCCTTCAGCTCACGCAGACGCGGCGCGAGGTTGCGAACGATCGGGCAGCCGTTGGCGTGCGAGATGAGCACGATCGCCTTGGCGTCGCTCATCCGGTAGAGCTCATGGCCCATGTAGTCGCTGTCGGCGAGCATGAAGTTGTCGATGGTCGCCGGCGCGACCGCCGTGGTGGTTTCGGCGGCAGCCGTCGGCGTCGCGGCCGACATGGCGTTCGGGGCCTGACCATCGGTCGTGCAGCTGGCCAGCAGGGCGGCCGTGGCCGCGGCGGCGCTCAACGCGGAAATACGCGTCTTCGTCATCCCTTCAACTCCTCCCGTTGGACGTCGCCGGCGACCTACGCACCGTCGCGCCCACTCCTGAAAATTCTCGTTACGCCAAATCATACTCAAGCCGATGCGCGTTGCATCATTATTTCTGATCAATGTTCAGATGACGTTTGGCGAAGGATCCAGGCGTCGATCCGGCGCTCCAGCAGGTCCAGTGGTAGAGGTCCTGCAAGCAACACGGCATCGTGGAACCTGCGGACGTCGAAGCGATCGCCCAGCCTCTCCTTCGCCCGCGCCCTGAGCTCGAGGAACTTCAACTCCCCCAGCTTGTAGGCCAGGGCCTGACCAGGCCAGGAAATGTAGCGATCGACCTCGACCGTGATGTTGAGCGGCGACAGCGCGGTGTTCTCATGGAAGCACGCCTCCGCCTGCGGTCGGCTCCAGCCTTTCCAGTGGACGCCGGTGTCCGCCACCAGGCGGCAGGCCCGCCACATCTCGTAGCTCAGCTGGCCGAACCGCTCGTAGGCGTCGCGGTAGATTCCCATCTCGCCGGCCACCTTCTCGGAATAGAGACCCCAACCCTCCACGAAGGCCGTGACGCCCCCTTCGCGCCGAAACATCGGCAGGTCCTCCAGCTCCTGGGCCAGCGCGATTTGCAGATGGTGGCCCGGCACGGCTTCGTGCGCGGTGAGCGCGGGCAGTTCGTAGAGCGGCCGCTGGTCCAGGGCGTAGGTGTTGACCATGTAGCCGCCGGCCACGCCCTGATCGGGCGAGCCCTGGAAGTAGCGGCCTGTGGTGTAGGTGGCCTCGATCTCCGGCGGCACGGGGCGCACGCCGTAGGTCAGGCGGGGGAGGGTCCCGAACCAGCCCGGAAGCTGGTCGTCGATCCGCTTGGCGATCTCGGACGCCTTCTCAAGCAGGTCCTGGCGCGACGCGGCGTGGAAGCGGGCGTCCTGGCGCAGCATGGCGATGAACGCCGGAAGATCCCCGTCGAATCCCGCCTCCGTCTTCACCGCTTCCATCTGAGCGCGGATGCGGGCGACCTCGGCCTCGCCTAGCGCGAACACCTCGTCCGGCGAGAGCCCAGTGGTGGTGAAGTCGCGCACGGCGAAGCGGTAGTAGGCCTCGCCGCCGGGAACGGCGCGGATGCCCAGGCCCCGGCGCGCAGCGGGCAGGTACTCCCGTTCGAGGAAGCTCGCGAACTCGCGCCGGGCCGGCCGGATCCTCTCGCGTACGATGGCTTCGCCCTGCGCCCGGATCGCCGCCTGCCGGTCCGCCGGGATGGAGTCGGGCAGGTTCCGGAACGGCCGCAGCAGCGGATCGGTCTCAATCGGCGCGTCGACAGCCGCCCTGGCCCGGGCCAGGACCAGTTCGGCCGTGGGCCGCGGCTGGGTGAAGCCGGTGCGGACGCCCCGACGGGCGTTCTCGATGTTGTCGTGGAAGTACTGCGGCGCCGCCTGCAGTCGCGCGAGCCAGGCCCCGGCGTCGGCCGCCGAGCGCATGGGCGTGGTGGCCGCCACATAGGTCAGGGTGTCCTCGAAGCCGCCATCCGACGAGATCGGCATGCGGGCGGTGTCGTGGCGGATCTGGCCGATCCGGCTGCCCAGCTCCCATGCCAGATAGCCGCGGTCGAGCGCCGCCTGCTCGGAAAGCCCAGCCTCGGGGATGGCCTCGAGCCGGGCTTGGAACGCCTCGAGCGCCTTCAGTCTCCGCGCATCGGCCGCCGGCGTCACGTCGGGCAGCTTCGAAAGTGCCTCGCGCACGCCCTGCCGGCCCGCGAGGGTCGGCTCCTCCGCCAGGATCCAGGCGTCGAAGTCGGCCGCGAGCTTGTCCATCGGCGCGTCCTGGGCCAGCGCCGGCGCGGCGAAGAGGGCGGCGGCCATGGCCAGGATCAGGATGCGCATCGATGAACTCTCCCCCGAAAAGGCCGGCAGGCTGGACCGTCCTGGCGGCGGCGCCAAGCCTTCGGGGCAAGGCTTGGCAGATCGAGGCGGCTCAGCGCAAATGTCGCCTCGAAGTCGTAGGGGGCGTCCATGAGTTTTATCACCCGCACCCGGCCGATCGAGGTTGCGGAACACGCCGACAGCGGCCTCAAGCGCACGCTCGGCTGGCCGCACCTCGTCGCCCTCGGGGTCGGCGCGATCATCGGCACGGGCATCTACACCCTGACCGGGGTCGCGGCCGGACTGGCGGGGCCCGCAGTGATCCTGTCGTTCATGGTCGCGGGGGCCGTCTGCGCCTTCGCCGCGCTCTGCTATGCGGAGATGGCGACCATGATCCCGGCGGCGGGCAGCGCCTACACCTACACCTACGCCGCACTCGGCGAGCTCCTGGCCTGGATCATCGGCTGGAGCCTCATCCTCGAGTACACGGTGGTATGCAGCGCCGTCTCGGTGGGCTGGTCCGGTTACTTCTCGGGCATGGTGCAGCAGGCGGGCCTGCCGATCCCCGCAGCGCTGCTTGCGGGCCCGGGCGCAGGCGGTCTCGTGAACCTGCCGGCGATCTTCATCGCTCTCCTGGTCACGGGGCTTCTTCTCCTGGGCACACGTGAGAGCGCGACGGTGAACTTCGTCCTGGTGCTCGTGAAGATGGCGGCACTTGCGGCCTTCGTGGCGCTCACCCTGCCGCACTTCGACGCCGCCAATTTCCGCCCGTTCGCGCCCTATGGCTTGGGGTCAGCGGAGGACGCCGAGGGCGTGAAGCGGGGCATGATGGCTGCAGCCGCCATCATCTTCTTCGCGTTCTATGGTTTCGACGCCATCTCCACCGCCGCGGAGGAGGCGAAGGATCCGGGCCGAAACCTCACAATCGGCATCGTGGGTTCGATGCTCCTTTGCACGACCATCTACATGGTGGTGGCCGCGGCCGCGCTGGGCGCTTCGCCATTCCAGGTCTTCTCGGAGACGGCTGAGCCGCTGGCCTTCATCCTGCGGGCCCTGGACCAGCCGCTGGCAGCGAGCGTGATCGCCGGCGCCGCCGTCGTGGCGTTGCCGACGGTCATCATGGTCTTCATGTTCGGCCAGAGCCGCGTCTTCTTCGCGATGGCGAGGGACGGGCTGATCCCGCAGGGTTTGTCGAAGGTGAACGCCCGCGGCGTTCCCGCCGCCGTGACCCTGATGACCGGCGTCATCGCCGCCGCCATCGCAGGCTTCCTGCCCCTGGGCGAGATCGCCGCGCTGGCCAACGCCGGCACGCTCGCCGCCTTCATCGCCACCGCCGCCTGCGTGATGATCCTCCGGGTGCGGGCGCCGGACCTGCCGCGGGCGTTCCGCACGCCGCTCTGGTGGCTGGTGGCGCCGCTGGCGATCGCCGGCTGCCTCTACCTCTTCTCCAGCCTGCCGTGGTCGACGATCTGGCGGTTCCTGGCGTGGAACGTCGTCGGGATCGGCGTCTACCTCGCCTATGGCCGGGCGAAGAGCCGGCTGGCCGCCTCAGCCTGACGCGGCCTTCAGGTCCGCCACGATGTCCTTCAGGGCGGCCTCCCACGGGCGCGGCGTGACGCCGTACACACGCTGGAGTCTGGAAAGGTCCATGGTGGCGCGAAGCGGGCGCTGCGCCGGCGTCTTGTAGTCGGCGGTCTTCTGGCCGGCGACCTCGGGCGCCTGGTCCCCGAGGGCCTGGCGGAAGATCTCGACTGCGAAGCCGTGCCAGGTCACCTCGCCGGAATTGGCGTAGTGCACGGTCCCGAACAGGGGATCTCCGGCGCTCGCCGCCGCCAGGCGCGGCGCGAGGTCCAGGATGAAGCCGGCCAGGTCGGCGGCGGACGTCGGGCGGCCGGACTGGTCGTCCACCACCTTCAGCGGGCTTCCGGCCGCAGCCACCCGCAGCATGGTCTTCACGAAGTTCTTGCCGTGCGGCGACACCACCCACGATGTGCGGATGTTGACGGCGCGCGGGCACGCCGCCGCCACCACGCGTTCGCCCTCTAGCTTCGTCCGCCCGTAGGCGTTCAGCGGATTGACCGGCGCATCCTCCGCATAGGGCGCGCCGCCCGCGCCATCGAAGACGTAGTCCGTGGAGACATTGATCACCGCGGCGCCGGCCGCCGCCGCCGCCGCTGCGATGGCGCCCGGGCTTTCGGCGTTCACCTTGTGGGCGAGGTCGGTCTCGGTCTCGGCCAGGTCGACCGCCGTGTAGGCGGCGGCGATGACGACCACGTCCGGCTTCGCCTCGGCGACCCTGCGGGCGGCGGCGGTTGGATCGGAGAGATCGGCCTCCGCCCGGCCGAGCGCCGTCAGCGCGATGTCGTGGCCGGGCGCCTGCCGCAGCAGCTCGGTCGCGAGCTGGCCGGTGGTTCCGAACTGGAGGATGCGAAGCGTCATGCGGTTGTCCTAGCGTGAATCCGTGACGCCTCAACCCCGGCTCTGCGCTTGAACGCGGCCCCGGCGCACCCGTAGACTCGGTATGGAGCATCGAGGGGGAAATCTTGGCGGGGTCGACAGGCGTGGCGCGGGGGCCGGGCGGTCCGCCGGGCCGCCAGATGCCGGACCTCACCACCGGCCCGATCGGCCGGACGCTGATCCTTTTCGCCCTGCCGGTGCTGGGCACCAACATCCTGCATTCGCTGAACGGCTCTGTGAATGCGATCTGGGTCAGCCATATCCTGGGCGAGGCGGCGCTGACGGCGACCTCCAACGCCAACCAGATCATGTTCCTGCTGCTGGGCGCCGTCTTCGGCCTGTCCATGGCCTCGAACATTCTGATCGGGCAGGCCGTCGGCGCGCGCGACCCGGAGCAGGCCCGCCGGGTCGTGGGCGCATCCACCTCGTTCTTCCTGGTCGTGTCGCTCAGCGTCGGCGCCTTCGGCGTCTGGCTGACGCCGCACATCCTGGACGCCATGAACACCCCGGCCGACGCCCGGCCCGGCGCCATCGCCTATCTGCGGGTGATCTTCGGGGCGATGCCGTTCATGTACTTTTTCTCGTACATGATGATGGCCCAGAGGGGCACGGGCGACAGTCGTACGCCCTTCTACTTCTCCCTCATGGCCGTCCTGCTGGACGTGGCGCTGAACCCGCTGCTGATCACCGGGTTCGGTCCGTTTCCGCGGCTCGGCATCGCCGGATCGGCGACGGCGACCCTCATCGGCCAGACGGTCACGCTCGCGGCCATGCTGGTCCACCTCTACCGCAAGGACTCGATCCTGGTCCTGCGCCCGGGAGAGTTCCGGCGGCTGATCCCCGATCTCACCATCATCCGCACGCTCGTCGCCAAGGGAATCCCGATGAGCTTCCAGATGATCGTCACCTCGCTGGCGGCGGTGACCATGATGGGCCTGGTGAACGGCTATGGCGTGGCCACCTCGGCCGCCTATGGGGCCGCCGCACAGATCTGGACCTATGTGCAGATGCCGGCCATGGCGCTGGGGGCGGCGGTCTCGTCCATGGCGGCGCAGAACGTCGGCGCAGGCCGCATGGACCGGGTCGAGCGCGTGGCGCGGTCCGGGGCGCTCTACGCGTTGGTCTTCACCGGAGTCCCCGTCGTGACGCTGGTCCTGGCCGACCCGATCGTCCTGCGCGCCTTCCTGCCCGCCGACAGCCCGTCTCTGCCGATCGCGATCCACATCAACTCGTACGTGCTCTGGGGCTTCATTCCCTTCGGCATCGCCTTCATCTTCTCGGGCGTGGTCCGCGCGACGGGCGCGGTCTGGCCGCCCCTCCTGGCCATGATCGTCTCGCTGTGGGGCGTGCGCATTCCGCTGGCCAACCTTCTGGAGCCTTCGATCGGCGCCGACGCCATCTGGCTGGCTTTCCCGATTGGCAGCGCGACGACGCTCCTGCTGGCGGGCGCCTACTACGTCTGGGGCGGCTGGCGGACGTCGCGGATGCTGCCCACAACGCCGCCCGTCACGGACGAGCCGGACACCGGCTTCGGCCAGCCGATGATCGAGGAGGCCGAGGCCTTGGCCAAGGCGGCCGAGGCTAGCCGTTCGTCTCCATCAGGGCGGAATAGACCAGGGTCCTGAGTTCGCGCCGGATGGGATAGGTCGACGACGGCAACAGCTGGGTCATGAAGACAGCGGTCACGTCCTCCAGCGGGTCCACCCAGAAGGCAGTCGAGGCCGCGCCGCCCCAGTAGAACTCGCCCAGGCTGCAGGGGATCAGAGTCTGGGGCGGGTCGAAGACGACCGCAAAGCCCAGGCCGAACCCGACGCCGGCGTTGGTGCTCTCCGAAAACAGCGAGCGCGACATCTCCGTCAGGTCGCCGCCGCCCGGCAGGTGGTTCGACGCCATCAGGTCCACCGTCTTGGGCGCCAGGATGCGCGCGCCGTCCAGCTCGCCGCGGTTCAGCAGCATGTTGGCGAAGCGCAGGTAGTCGGCCGCCGTGCCCACGAGGCCACCGCCACCCGAGAGCAGCTTCGGCGGCTCGAGATAGGGGCTCTTCTGCGGATCATCCTGCAGCTTCATCTTGCCGCCCAGCACCGCGTCGTAGCAGGCGGCGAAGCGGCTGCGCTGGTCGTCACGCACATGGAAGCCGGTGTCGACCATCTTCAGCGGCTCGAAAATGCGCTCGGCCAGCACCTGGTCCAGGGGTTTGCCGGCCACCTTCTGGACCAGATAGCCGACCACGTCCGTGGAGACCGAATAGTTCCAGGCCTCGCCGGGCGAGAATTCCAGCGGCAGGCGCGCGAGCATGTCGATCATGGTCTCGAGGTCGTGCTCGCCGTGCATCGCCTCCAGCTTGAGCTTGCGATAGGCGGCGTCGACGTTCGTGCGGTTCTGGAAGCCGTAGGTCAGCCCCGAGGTGTGCCGCATCAGGTCGACCACCTGCATCGGGCGCTCAGGCGGCGTCGTGGCGAAGACCGGGTTCACGCCCGCCGAGAATACGCCGAGATCCTTCCACGCCGGGATGAAGCGGTGGACCGGATCGTCGAGGGCGATCAGGCCCTCTTCGACCAGGGTCATGAGGGCGACCGAGGTGACCGGCTTGGTCATCGAGTAGATGCGGTAGACGGTGTCCTCGGCGAGCGGGACGCCGCGTTCCGGATCCTGCTGGCCGAGCAGGGTCTGGTGGACGACCTCTCCGCCGCGGGCGAGGACGAACTGGGCGCAGGGAAGCCGGCCGGGGCCGACGTATCGCTCCTGGAGGAACCGGTCGATCCGTTCGAGACGCGCCTTGGAGAAGCCCAGCCGTTCCGCCTTGCTCATGATGTTCCCTCTGTCGTTCCAGGGGCATTTGCCCTTGCCTTCCCCGCGGTCGCAAGCGCGAGGATGCCCGTCCACAGGAGGCCCTGCATGTCCACCGTGAGCTTCGAGCGCGACGGGCGCATCGGCGTCGTCACCATCGAGCGGCCGGAGCGCCGCAACGCCGTGGATGCGGCGACCGCCCAGGCGCTCTACGACGCCTTCAAGATGTTCGACGCGGACGAAGGGCTGGACCTGGCGGTCTTGACGGGCCGCGGCGGCTATTTCTGCGCCGGAGCGGACCTGAAGGCCGTCGCCGAGGGACGCGGCAATCGGGTGGCGCCCGATGGCGACTTCGGACCCATGGGCTGCACGCGCCTGCGACTCGGCAAACCGGTTGTCGCCGCCATCGAGGGCCCGGCTGTCGCTGGCGGCCTGGAGGTGGCCTGCTGGGCCGACCTGCGGGTGGCGGCGGAGGGGGCGACGTTCGGGGTCTACTGCCGCCGCTTCGGTGTGCCGCTGATCGACCTGGGCACCGTGCGCCTGCCGCGCCTGATCGGCCATTCTCGCGCGATGGACATGATCCTTACAGGCCGCCCCGTGAGCGCGCGCGAGGCCCTGGACGTCGGCCTCGCCAACCGGATCGCGCCCGAAGGCGGAGCGCTCGCGGCCGCCGTCGACCTGGCGCGCCAGATAAGCGGCTTCCCCCAGCTCTGCATGCGGAACGACCGGCTCTCGGCGATCCAGCAGTGGTCGCTGGATTGGGACGAGGCCCAGGCCTTCGAGATCAAGGTCGGCATGGAAACCCTGCGATCCGGCTCCTCCGTTGAGGGCGCATCGCGCTTCGTCTCGGGCCAGGGGCGGGGCGGGGCCTTCTAGGCCGCGCGGGTCAGCCCAGGTCGAGGCGGCCCAGCCGGCAGAGGACCTTGCCGCCACCCGTCACGCCGACGACATCGACCGGCCCCCGGGTGCGTTGGGTCCGCGCCACCCAGCCCGTGTCCGGGGCGGTGATCTCAGACCGGGCCGCGGTGACGTCCGGCCGGGCGATCCCCGGCTCACCGACGCCCACGACGACACCCCCGGAATCGACGAGCAGGATGCGGGCGATCGGTCGCTTCGCCTCCGCGTCCCAACCCCACCCGACTAGTTCGGCGCCGGCCGCAGACCGCGCCTGCACGTTGTCGGCGTTTCCGACGCAGATGCCCGTCGGCGGCGGATAGAGGCTGGCCAGCGGCTTGCCCATGACCTCGGCGGCCCAGGCTGGCGCACGCTCATCGGTCGACATCGGCGCGGTTTGCGCCATCGGCAGGGGCGGCGGCGGATCGCGTGGCTTTGGGTTGTCGCAGCCGGCGAGCAATGCGGCCAGCGTGGCGAGGGGGATGAGGTCGGCGGCTCTGGTCATGGCGCTGCGCTTGATTTCCTCCCATCCGACGGATGGACCTTGACGCTCGGCGGGGCGCGAGGCTGGTTGCCCCGGAAGCGCATCACCGTCAACGCTAGCCGCCCAGGAAACACCCGTGCCGTCCGTTCTCGAGTTGCTCGGCATTGCCCGTCGGAAGGCGTCGCTTTCGGCAGTTTCTTCCGCCACGGCCCAGCCTGTCCCTGGCCTGATTGCGGTGGAGGTGAAGGCGTCGGCGGCCAGTCCCCAGACAGGGCGGCTGAAGGCTTGGTTGGCCGGCCAGTCGGCCCTTGATGTGGCGATCACGCTCGGCCCGAAACCGCAAGACGTCCAACTCGCCGTGCATGGCCACCTGCTGCCGAACGGGCCTTCGGACCTGCGTCTCGAGCTCCACGACGGCGAAGGCCGCCGTATGGCCGACGCCCGGCTGACGCTGAACGTGCGCAACCTCGGCGGGCTCGCCGTACAGGTTACGGAAAGCCTTCGCCGGCGCGGCGCGCCGCTCGTCGTTCATGGGCCGGTCGACAGCCGGCTGTACGACTATGACGACGCATCCCTGACCGCCTGGTTCGACCGGGAGCCGGAGGCGATCGAGGCCCACCTCGCCGGCCTCGCTGCGCAGGGCGCGGCCACGACGGAGGAGATCGAGGCGCTGCGCCACTTCGCCGACCAGGGCTTCCTGATGTTGCCGGACGCCATCGATCCGGCGCATCTGGCTCGGCTGGACGCCGCCCTGGCCGACGCCGTCGAGAAGGGTGTCGAAGGCTACCGGTGGGGCGAAAGCCAGAGGCTGCGGAACCTCCACCTCCAGTATCCGGCGGTGCGCGAGCTGTGGCTTCACCCGAAGATCCTTCGGGTGCTCGACCTGATTTTCGAGGCCCCGGCCAATCCCTGCCAGTCGCTCAGCTACGTCTTCGGCTCCGAACAGGAACATCACCAGGACACCATCCACCTGACGCCGTTCCCGGCAGGGCGGATGTGCGGCGTCTGGACGGCGATCGAGGACGTCCAGCCGGACTCCGGAGAACTGGTGGTGTTTCCCGGGAGCCACCGGGCCCGTCGCGTGTATATGCGGGACGCGGACCTGGCGAAGGTGACCGACGACGAATGGGCCGAGTTCGGCCGAAAGGTCGTTCCACTATGGACCGACATCATCATCGGGGGCGGCTACCCGCGCGAGGTCTATCGGCCCAAGGCAGGAACGGTGCTCATCTGGCACGAGAACCTGATGCACGCGGGTTCGCCACGGCTCGACCGGAGCCGGTCGCGCAAGTCGATCGTCGGGCACTATTTCGCCAGCGGCGCGGTTGTCTACTACGACTCCAGCGGCGCGCCCGGCACGGTCCACGAACGGGCCGCGGGATAGGACGCCCTCATCCCCGGTCGACGGCGAAGGCGCCGAACGCCTGCTGGACGGGCATGAGCTCCAGCGTGTTGACGTTGATGTGTGCGGGCAGCCTGAGGACACTCTCGCAGACCAGGGCCACGTCGTCGGCGCTCATGGCGTGCACGCCCTTGTAGACGCCCGCGGCCTTGTCCGTGTCGCCAGCGAAGCGGACCACCGAGAATTCGGTTTCGGCCATGCCCGGCTCGACCGAGGTGACGCGGATCTTCGTGCCCAGGAGGTCCGCGCGCAGGTTGAGCGAGAACTGGCGCACGAAGGCCTTGGTCGCGCCGTACACATTGCCGCCCGGGTACGGGTAGGTGGCGGCCACGGAAGAGATATTCAGCACGTCGCCACGGTTGCGCTCGACCATGCCGGGCAGGACGGCCCGGGTGACGCGGACCAGGCCGGTGACGTTGGTCTCGATCATCGTCTCCCAGTCGGAGAGGCTGGCCTCGTGCGCCTTGCCGAGACCCAGGGCGAGGCCGGCGTTGTTGTAGAGGATGTCGATCGCCGTGAAATCGTCCGGCAGGCTGGGCAGGAGGGCGGCGATCGAGTCCTCGGACCGCACATCCAGCTCGCGGGTCAGCAGGCGCTCGCTTGCGAGCTCGCTCGCCAGCGTTCGCAGCCGTTCGACGCGACGGCCGGTGGCGATCACCTGCGCACCGCCGGCCAGCAGTCGCCGGGTCATGGCCTCGCCGAACCCGGATGTCGCGCCCGTCACCAGGGCCGTCCGGCCCGCCGCCCAGAGGTCGTTGCTCATGGAGCGGGGATAGGCGCTCGGGCGCGCGCCTTCAAGGCGACTGCCGACGCCAGTACAGCGCCAATGGCCTTCCCGCCGGCCCGGCAAGGCCGTAACTTCGCGCCCTGATGAGTTGGCCCCTCTTCATGGACGCCGAGATCCGGCCGAACCGCTCGCTGTCGGAGCGGGGCTTCATCATCCTCATTTCCGTGGTCACGGCCGTGAACGTCGCCTGCGCGGCCGTCTTCGTGAAGATGGGCGCGCACTTCGTCCTGCCGTTCCTGGGCTTGGACGTGGTCGCCATCATCGTGGCGTTCCTCGTGAGTTTCCGCGCCGCCCGTGTGATCGAGCGGGTGCAGGTGACGGCCTCGGCGATCAGGATCACCTATGAGACGCCCAAATTGGTGCGGGTGGTGTGGGAAAGCCCGACGGCCTTCACGAGGGTGGTCGCCGAAAGCGACGACGACGACCGCCTGACGACCCTGCGCCTGACCCTGTCCGGGCGTGAGACGCCCGTCGCCGTGGCGTTGAGCCCAGGCGAGCGACGCGAGTTCGCCCGGGCTCTGGAGGAGGCGATCTGGCGGGCGCGACGGCACCGCAGCTAGCCCGCAGGCGAGCGCACCCGCGACGGCTCGGCGTCGGCGACCGCCTCCTTCAGCTCGGCCAGCCGCCGTCCGTCCGCCGGGTGAGTGGAAATGACTTCGGGAGGTTGCTGGGCGCCGTCGGAGCGGGACGCCATACGCTCCCAGAACCGGACGGCGGCCGAGGGATCGAGGCCCGCCTTCCGCATCAGGTCCACGCCGATGCGGTCGGCCTCGAGTTCGTGGCGGCGGGAGTAGGGGAGCAGCACGCCCACCACCGCGCCGAGGCCCAGGGCGGCGCCGATCTCGTCGGCGTACTGGCCGGCGTCCTCGGAGATCAGCGCCTGGGCGAGCGAGACGCCAGCCTGGACCGCGAGTTCCTGGCTGAGCCGCTCGGCGGCGTGCCGGGCGACCACGTGCCCCACCTCGTGGCCCAGCACCGAGGCGGCCTCGTCGTCGCTGCCGGCGAAATCCAGCAGGCCCCGGAAGAAGCCCACCCGGCCGTTGGGCAGGACGAAGGCGTTGAGTTCGGGGCTGTCCAGGACCGTGAAGGACCAGTCGAGGTCGGTGCGGCCGGCGGCTTCGACGAGCGGCGCGCCGAGGCGGGCGAGGCGCGCGTGGGCGGCGGGGTCCCGGACGGGCGGGACCTGGGCGACGACGCCCGCCCAGGCCTGGTCGGCCATGGCGGCCAGCTGGCCGTCATCCACCAGGACGAGTTGGCGGCGGCCGGTGACCGCGTTCTCGCTGCATGCGGCCACGCCGCTCGCGGCCAGAGCGGCCAGCAGTCCTCGGCGGGACAGCGCGGCGCAGCGGCCGCACATCAGAGGATGAACTTCGACAGGTCGGTGTTGGCGGCGAGCTCGCCCACCCGGCCATTCACGTAGGCCGCGTCGACCCGGATGGTCTCGCCGGCCCGGTCGGCGGCGGAGAAGCTGATCTCCTCCATGACCTTTTCGAGGACGGTCTGGAGGCGGCGGGCGCCGATGTTCTCGACCGAGCCGTTCACGGCCACGGCCGCGTCGGCGAGGGCGTCGATGGCGTCCTCGGAGAACTCCAGCGTTACGTTTTCCGTAGCGAGCAGCGCCTGGTGCTGGCGGATCAGGTTGGCCTCGGGCTCGGTCAGGATGCGGCGCATGTCCGCCCGGGTCAGGGCCTTGAGCTCGACGCGGATCGGCAGGCGGCCCTGCAGCTCGGGCAGCAGGTCGGACGGCTTGGCCACGTGGAACGCGCCCGAAGCGATGAAGAGGATGTGGTCGGTCTTCACCGGGCCGTGCTTGGTGGAGACGGTGGTCCCCTCGATGAGCGGCAGCAGGTCGCGCTGCACGCCCTCGCGGCTGACGTCCGCGCCGGCGCGGTCCTGTCGGCTGGCGACCTTGTCGATCTCGTCCAGGAAGACGATGCCCTGGCTCTCGGCCAGCTCCAGGGCCTCGGTGGTCAGGGCCTCCTGGTCGACCAGTTTGTCGCTCTCCTCAGCGATCAGCGGCGCCCAGGCGCCGGCCACGGTGGTCTTGTGGGTCTTGGTGCGGCCGCCGAAGGCCTTGCCCAGCATGTCCCCCAGGTTCAGCACGCCCATGGAGGCGCCCGGCTGGCCGGGGATGTCCATCATCGGCAGGGAGGGGCCGGTGTCGGCGAGCTGCAGCTCGACCTCCTTGTCGTCCAGTTCGCCTGCCCGCAGCTTCCTGCGGAAGCTTTCGCGGGCGGCGGTGGAGCCGGGGCCGGTCAGGGCGTCCAGGATGCGCTCCTCGGCGGCGGCTTCGGCGCGGGCCCGCACTCCGGCGCGGCGCTTCTCGCGCACCATGGCGATGGCGCTTTCGACCAGGTCACGGACGATCTGGTCGACGTCGCGGCCGACGTAGCCCACCTCGGTGAACTTGGTGGCCTCGACCTTGAGGAAGGGCGCCTGGGCGAGCTTGGCCAAGCGCCGGGCGATCTCGGTCTTCCCGACGCCGGTGGGGCCGATCATCAGGATGTTCTTGGGCGTCACCTCGTCGCGCAGGTCGTCCGGCACGCGCCGGCGACGCCAGCGGTTGCGGAGGGCGACCGCCACGGCGCGCTTGGCCTCGGGATGGCCGACGATGAAGCGGTCGAGCTCGGAAACGATCTCGCGGGGGGAAAATTCGGTCATGCGTCCCAGATAGTCACGACGCCGGCGAAGTCGACGGCGGGGTCTTCAGCGGCGGCGCGGGCAGGAGTTCGTCGAAGAGAAGGCGCCATCCGGCGGCGTCGTTCCGCCAGATGCGGACGTAGTGGCCGCGCTGATCCTGGCCGTCCCTGGTCCACTTGGCCGCGCCGTAGGTCCAGGCCAGGTCGCCGGCGTCCGACGCCCTGCCGCCCAGCGGCGCAAACAGGGCGGTGGCGGGGCGGGTCGCGAGTTCGGCCTCGGTCTCGGCGCGGCTGGCCGGCGGGGCCGCCTTGGAGCCCACGATCCGGCCGTCGTCCGCCACGGCGGCGAGGAAGGCGGCCTTGAGATCGGTCGCGGCGGCGGCGTGGAGCTTCGCCTCGGCTGCGGTGACCTCGGTCATTGCCTTGACGGCCGAGCCGGCCCGGCGCGCCGCCGGTCGGGCGTAGGCGACCGGCGAGTCCTTGGGCGCCGCGCCGGTCGTGTCGCTGGGCGGGCCGCCGTCGAACAGCCATTTCCAGGACCCGTCCGGCTGTTTCGCCCAGACGGTGAAGTAGTACCCGCCGGGCTTGCCGTCGTAGGTGAAGGGGCCGGTCGTGAACCCCAGGTCGCCCGAGACGGAGATCCCCGCCCACAGCGGCCACCAGACGAGCGGCGGCCCCTTGGGGCGCGGCCTGCCGTAGATCGCGTGCGCCAGGACGGGCTCGGGCGCGAAGACGACGCCCTCAGGGGCCGAGTGCTTCAGGAAGCTCGCCTGGACGCCCAACTCGAGTCCATCGGCGGCGAACGCGCGTTCGGCGGCCACCACGGGAGCGGGGGTGGGCTCGGCGGCGAGGGCCGGCGCGGCGAGGAGGGCTAGCGCGAGCGCGACGGCGGCGCCCCCTCCAACACTTCGTGGTCCCCCTCCCCCGTCTGCACTTGGGAGGAACCTGGCCTCTCTCCTCCCCCGCCCGCGGGGGAGGGAGACCCAGAGGGTGGAGGGGGCGCTACGGCGGCTACAGCGTCTCAACCGTCAGCTCCCCATTGGTGTAGACGCAGATCTCGGCGGCGATGGCCATGGCCTTGCGGGCGACCGTCTCGGCGTCGAGGCCGTCCACGTCGGCGAGCGCCCGGGCGGCGGCGAGGGCGAAGTTGCCGCCCGAGCCGATGGCGGCGACGCCGGACTCGGGCTCCAGCACGTCGCCGACCCCGGTGACGGTGAAGATCTGGTCCTTGTCGGCCACGATCAGCATCGCTTCGAGCCGCCGAAGATAGCGATCGGTGCGCCAGTCCTTGGCAAGGTCGACGCAGGCCCGGGCCAGTTGTTCGGGATACTGTTCGAGCTTGGCCTCGAGTCGCTCGATCAGGGTGAAGGCGTCGGCGGTGGAGCCGGCGAAGCCCGCGATTACGCGGCCGCCGGCCAGCTTGCGGACCTTCTTCGCGGTCCCCTTCACGATGGTCTGGCCCATGGAGACCTGGCCGTCGCCGGCCACCACGGTGCGGCCGTTCTTGCGCACCGCCAGGATCGTGGTGCCGTGCCAATCGGGGAAGGTTGAGCTATTCGACATCGGCGCGATGTGATCAGCCGGACCGCGGCGGTCAAGCGCCGCCGAGACGAAAGCATGGCCTTCACCGACGAAGAGATCGAGCGCTACGCCCGACACCTGGTGCTTCGCGAAGTAGGCGGACCCGGCCAGCAGAGGCTGAAGAGCGCGCGCGTGCTGATCGTGGGCGCGGGAGGCTTGGGGGCTCCGGCGTCCCTCTATCTCGCTGCGGCGGGCGTGGGCGAAATCCGCCTGGTCGATCCGGACGTGGTGGACCGCTCGAACCTGCAGCGCCAGGTCATCTATGTCGACGAGGATACAGGCCGGCCCAAGGTGGAGGCGGCCGCCGAGCGGCTGCGGGCGCTGAACGGCCACGTGGCGGTGAGCGGCGTGAGCGAGGCCTTGGCGGCCGGCAACGCCGACGAGCTGGTCGCGGGCGTGGACCTGGTGCTGGACGGTACGGACGACTTCGGCGTGCGGTTCTGCGTGAATGCGGCCTGCGTGCGGCACGGCAAGCCGCTGGTGTCGGGGGCGATCGGGCGGTGGACCGGTCAGGTGGGCGTGTTCGGCCGCCAGCCCTGCTATCGCTGCCTGGTGCCGGAGATTCCGCCGGACGCGGAGACCTGCGTGGCGGTCGGCGTGGTCGGCGCCCTGGCCGGGGTCATCGGCTCGATGATGGCCCTGGAGGCGATCAAGCTGATCGCGGGCGCGGGCGAGCCGCTGGCCGGGCGGTTGCTGATCTATGACGCGCTCGCCGGCGAGACGCGCACCGTGAGGGTGGCCGGCGATCCGGAGTGCCCGGTCTGCGGAGGCTGATCGCCCGGATCAGATGTGCTTGGCGATGAAGCCGGTCACCGACTCCAGCACGCTCTTGATCGTCTCGTCCGACCAGTTGCGATGGCCTTCGCCCTTCAGCTCGACGTGCTCGCAGGTCTTGCCGGCGGCCTGCAGCGCCTTGGCCATGATCTTCGACTGCCGGGGGTCGACGATGGTGTCCTCGGTTCCGTGGATCAGCAGCACCGGGGCCTGGATCTCGGCGGCGCGGCGGGCGGGCGAGTGTTGGATCAGCAGGGCCTCGTCGGCTTTCGGATCGCCCATTGACTTGCGCCAGTAGGCGTAGGCCGGAGAGTCCGAGCCGTCCTCCTTGCGGGAGAACGCCAAGGCGGCGATCAGGTCGGCGTCGCCGGCCACTGAGACCACGGCCTTGTACTGGCCGGGCGTGCGCACGGCCCCCATGAGCGCCGAATAGCCCCCGTAGCTGATGCCGTAGATCGCCAGCCGCCGGGGGTCGGCGCGACCGCTGGCGACGAGGTGGGCGACGGCGTCCTCGACGTCCTCCTGCATGCGGCCGCCCCATTGGCGCCAGCCCAGCTCGGCGAACGCCTTGCCGTAGCCGCCCGATCCGCGGAAGTTCGGCTGCAGCACCAGCCAGCCCTGGGCGGCGAGGGCCTGGGCGTTGATGTCGAAGTCGAGGAAGTCGCGTTCCTCGGGCCCGCCGTGCGGCATCACCACCATGGGCAGCGGCCCCTCGGGCGCATTGATCGGCGTGGTGAGATAGGCGCTGATCTCGGCGCCGTCGCGGGTCTTCACGCGCAGCGCCTCGGCGCCGGCGAGCCGTTCGGCGGAGAGCCACGGGCGGCTGATGCCGACGTATTCGAGGTTTCGCCGTTCGCGGTCGTAGATCTGGAAGGCGCCCGGCTCCCGTGGCCCCGTGATCCGGAAGAGGACCCGCCGGTGTTCGCGGTCGATGTCGTAGAGGCGCACGTTGCAGGCGTTCTGCAGTGCGGTGTTCACCCCCCTGAAGTGGGCTGCGAAGGCGGGGTCCGCGAACTCGTAGTTCAGCCGGTCGTCCCAGTAGGCGGTCCCTACGAGGTTCAGCGACTCGTCGACGAAGGCGCCCTCCAGGTCCCGACCTTCGCGTTCGGCCACCACCTCACCGAACTCGAGCGTGGCGAGGTCGAAGCTGCGGATCACGCGGGTGTCACGGCCCTCCATCTGCTGGCAGACCAGGAAGACACCGGCTTTCGGCGTCGCGGCCACCACGTCGAAGTCCGGCAGTTTTCGGATCTGGTTGAGCCGTGACTTGCGGACCAGTTTCCAGTCGGTCTCGCCTGGCGCGCGGCCGTAGACCCAGCCGACGGTGCCGCGCGAGTTGGAGTCCATGCGCAGCATCGGCACGCCGCCCTGGGTGAGCCAGAAGTCGGTGCGCCCGACGCCTTGCTCGGTCAACGTCGCCTCGCCGGTGTAGACGTCCACCTGGTAGAGCGCGAAGGCGTTCCGCTTCGGGTTCCAGGACTGCATCAGCACGTGGCGCGGATCGTCCTTCATGAAGTCCACGACCATGGAGGCGTCGAAACCGCGCCGCAGGACCGCGTTCATGTTGGCGAACATCACTACCGGGTTCTCGCCCTTCAGGTCGACGGAGATCACCCGGCGGATCGGGATGGGCAGGAAGATCCCGTAGAACCAGAGGCCGTACAGCTCGCCCTTGTCGTTCTTGAAGTAGGTCACCCAGATGAGCAGGCGCTCGTTGTTGGCCCACTCGACCTGATTGACGACGTGCTCTCCCAGCAACACCACCGACGGCGACGTGGTGAGATCGGCCAACCGGCTCAAGGCCACGAAGGCGACGGACTTGTCGCCCTTGGACTGGGTGCGCAGGACGGCGAGCTGTTCGCCGTCGGGCGAGATCGCCGCATCGTGTACGACGGGCTCCTTCAGGAGCTCATCGATCGTAGGCGGCTTCGGCGGCTGGGCCTGGGCCCGCAGGGTCGCGGGCGCAAAAGCGGGCCCGGTGGCCCCCGCCGCCAGGAGTCCGCGGCGCGTCAGCATCTTACGAAAGGCCCCCCGACCTCCAACTGGCGCTAAGGTTGCGGGGGCCGCGGCTGCGCGTCAACGGTGAAGCTTGGAAATCGTCAGAGCATCTGGGGAATGACCCGGTCGGGCGGGCGGTGCCCGTCCATCCAGGTCTTGATGTTGATGATCACCTTCTCGCCCATGTCGACGCGGGCCTCGACGGTGGCCGAGCCCATGTGCGGCAGGAGGACCGCCGTGGGGAGCTTGAGCAGCTTGGGATTGATCCGCGGTTCGTGCTCGAACACGTCGAGCCCGGCGCCGGCGATCCGGTTCTCCTCGAGGAGGTCGGCCAGGGCCTGCTCATCGATGATCTCGCCTCGCGCGGTGTTGATGAGCACGGCGTGCGGCTGCAACAGCTTCAGCCGGCGCGCCGACAGCAGGTGGTAGGTCGCCGGGGTGTGGGGCGAGTGCACCGAGATGATGTCCATCCGCGCCAGCATCTGGTCGAGGCTGTCCCAGTAGGTCGCCTCCAGCTCCTCGGCCACCAGGTGACTGACGGGCTTGCGGTTATGGTAGTGGATCTGCAGGCCGAAGGCCTTGGCGCGGCGCGCCACGGCGGTGCCGATGCGGCCCATGCCGATGATGCCGAGCCGCTTGCCGCTGATCCGGCGCCCCAGCATCCAGGTGGGCGCCCAGCCGGTGAACTGGCCGGCCTGGACCGCATTGGCGCCCTCGATGACCCGGCGCAGCGTGGCCATCATCAATGTCATGGTCAGATCGGCGGTGTCTTCCGTCAGCACGCCAGGGGTGTTCGTCACGATCACGCCGCGCGCGTTTGCGGCGGCCACGTCGATATGGTCCACGCCCGCGCCGAAGTTGGCGATCAGCTTGAGCCGCTCGCCCGCCTTTTCGAGGAGGCCGGCGTCGATCTTGTCGGTGATCGTGGAGGCGAGCACGTCGCAGCGGCCGACCGCCTCGATCAGCGCCTTGCGGCTCATCGGCTCGTCCGTGAGGTTGAGCTCGGCGTCGAACAGCTCGCGCATCCGGGTCTCGACCGAGTCCGGCAGCTTGCGTGTGACGATGACTTTCGGCTTGCGGGCGGGCATGTGCCTACGGAAGAAAGGGGACGCTGGCTGCGCCGCGCAGGCGCGTTGGGCGAACCCTTAGCAAAGGGCCCCGGCACGGCCAAGGCGAGCGACGTCCTTTCGGACCTTGGGGAACGCGGTTGGGTTTGCAGCGGAGGATGGCGGCGGTCGTTCCGGGAGTAGCGGCGGCGGCCCTGGCAGGCGCCGCCCTGGCGCCCACCCCGGGCGCGAGCGCCGGGCCCGAGCGGACGACGCCGTCCGGCTTTCCAGTGCCGCGCTACATCACGCTGAAGTTCGGCGAGGTGAACGCCCGGGCGGGACCGGGAGACGATCACCGCCTGCTCTGGGTCTATCGTGCGCGCGGGCTGCCGGTGCAGGTGGTGGCCGAGACGAGCGAATGGCGGCGCATCTGCGACCCCGAGGGCGGCCTGGCCTGGGTGCACAAGCGCGTGACCGACGGCCGCCGCGCGGTGATGAACACGGGCGAGACGCCCGCCGTGCTGCGCCGCAGGCCCAAGGCCGAGGCCGAGGCGGCGGCCTATCTGAACGTCCGCGCCCTGGCCCAGCTCGACCGCTGCAAGGACGGCTGGTGCCGGGTGAAGGCCGGCGGCGTCAGCGGCTGGACCCGCGAGGGCGACCTGTGGGGCACCGCCGCGCAGGCGCAATGTCGTTGAGGCCGCGGCGCGGCGTGTGCTAGGCCCGCTCCCTTCACGGAACGGATCGCCACATGTCTCCCGTCAAGGCCAAGGACCACTACAGCTTCGATGAGCTCATGGCTTGCGCCAAGGGCGAGATGTTCGGGCCGGGCAACGCCCAGCTGCCCGCGCCGCCGATGCTGCTGTTCGACCGGATCACCAAGATCACCGACGAGGGCGGCCCCCACGGCAAGGGAATCATCGAAGCCGAGTTCGACATCAATCCGTCGCTCTGGTTCTTCGACTGCCATTTCCGCGGCGATCCCGTGATGCCGGGCAGCCTGGGCCTGGACGCCCTCTGGCAACTGGTGGGCTTCTACCTGGGCTGGATCGGCGGCAAGGGCCGGGGCCGGGCGCTGGGTTGCGGCGAGGTGAAGTTCGCGGGAGAGGTGACGCCGGACATCAAGCTTGTCACCTACAAGATCGAGATGAAGCGAGTGATTAATCGGCGGTTGGTGATGGGGATCGGAGACGGGGTTCTCGAAGCCGACGGTAAGCCCATCTATACGGCCACCGACCTTCGGGTCGGCCTCTACCAGCGCGCCTAGGGCGGGAGGTTCGAGGCATGCGTCGAGTCGTCGTCACCGGGATGGGCATCGTCTCGTCCATCGGCAACAACACCAACGAGGTTCTGGCGTCCCTGCGCGAGGCGAAGTCCGGGGTGACCGCCGCCCCGGAGTACGCCGAGCTGGGCTTCCGCTGCCAGGTGCACGCCCCGCCCCGCATCGACTGGGAGGCGATGGTGGACCGAAGGGCTGCCCGCTTCCTCGCCCAGGGCACGGGATTCGCCCATATCGCCATGGAGCAGGCGATCGCCGATTCCGGCCTCGAGGAGGGCGAGGTCAGCCACGAGAAGACCGGCCTGATCGTGGGCGCCGGTGGGCCCTCGACCCGCGCGATCGTCGAGGCCGCCGAGACCGCGCGAACCCGCGGGCCGAAGCGCATCGGACCCTTCGCGGTGCCGAAGGCGATGAGTTCGGGGCCCTCGGCGACGCTGGCCACCTGGTTCAAGATCCGGGGCCTCAACTTCTCGATCAGTTCGGCGTGCGCCACCTCGGCCCACTGCATCGGCGTCGGCTACGAGCAGATCCTGATGGGCAAGCAGGACGTGGTGTTCGCCGGCGGGACCGAGGAGCTGGACTGGACGCTGTCGGTCCTGTTCGACGCGATGGGCGCCATGAGTTCGAAGTTCAACGACCGGCCCGAGACCGCCTCCAGAGCCTATGACGCCGACCGGGACGGCTTCGTCATCGCCGGCGGCTCGGGGATCGTGGTGCTGGAGGAGTACGAACGGGCCAAGGCGCGCGGGGCGAAGATCTACGGCGAGATCGTCGGCTATGCAGCCAACTCCGACGGCTTCGACATGGTGGCGCCGTCCGGCGAGGGCGCGGCGCGCTGCATGAAGCTGGCCAATCCGCAGGGCCGCGCGATCGACTACCTGAACCCGCACGGCACCGGCACCCCGGTGGGCGACGCCAAGGAGATGGAGGCGGTCCGCGCCGTCTTCGGCGACAAGCCGCCGCTGATCTCGTCGACCAAGAGCCTGACGGGCCACAGCCTCGGCGCGGCCGGGGCGCAGGAGGCGATCTACTCACTCCTGATGCTGAACAACGGCTTCGTGGCCGAGAGCGCGCACATCGAGAACCTGGACCCGGCCTTCGCCGACCTGCCGATCGTGCGCGAGCGCCAGGACTTTGCGCTGGAGACGGTGATGAGCAACTCGTTCGGCTTCGGCGGGACGAACGGCTGCCTGGTGATGGCGCGGGTCTGAGGATCGATCCACAGAAGGGCCGGAACCCGATCACGGTTTCGTGCGCTTAGAGCCCCGCCACGCATTCACAGCAGGGGTTGTTCCTATGCGCACCAAGATCACCATCGCCGCCGCCGGCCTCATGGCCCTCGCCCTCGCCGCCTGCAACAGTCCGCAGGATGAGGCGGCCGAACAGAAGGCCGACGCGCTCGAGAGCCAGGCCGCGGCCACGCCGAACGAACAGGTCGAGACCCAGCTCAACGCCCAGGCCGACGCCATCGAGCAGCAGGCCGGCAACGCCGACGGCGGCATGACCACCGAGAACACCCCGGACACCAGCCCGTCGAAGTAGGCGGCTGACGTCCGAAGAGACGAAGGGCCCGGCGGTCGCGCAGATCGCCGGGCCTTTTCCATGCCCGGAAACGAGAATCGCCCCCGGCCGAGGGGTGGCCGGGGGCGATGGCTTTCGAACTAGACGGAGAGCCGGTGTCGGGGGGCTCGTCTCACCGCCGAGGGAATGAACGAGCAAGCTGGGCTGTGGGTTCCCTCACTCCGCCGGCAGCACGGTCTCCCCGGCGCGCTTGGCCTGCATGCGGTCGAATTCGGCCCAGACGCCGGCTTCGCCGTGCCATTGGCCCCTGGTCGCGGCCTTGGAGTATTCGGTGCTCCGCGCCTCGAAGAAGTTGGCGTGTTCGACGCCGCTCAGCATCGACTGGAGCCAGGGCAGGGGGTTTTCCTTCACGCCGTAGACTTCCGGCAGCTTGAGCTGGCGCAGGCGCCAGTCGGCGATGAAGCGGATGTACTGCTTGATGTCGTCGGGCGTCATGCCCTGGACCTCGCCGGCCTCGAAGGCCAGGTCGATGAACTTGTCCTCCAGGGTCACCACCGTCCGGCAGCAGTCGACGATGTCGTCGGCGACGGCCTTGGTCACGCACTTCGTCTCGGCGTTGAAGGCGTGGAAGAGCTTGATGATCCCCTCGCAGTGCAGGCTCTCGTCGCGCACCGACCAGGAGACGATCTGGCCCATGCCCTTCATCTTGTTGTGGCGTGGGAAGTTCATCAGCATGGCGAAGCTGGCGAACAGCTGCAGGCCCTCGGTGAAGCCGCCGAACATGGCCAGCGTCCGGGCGATGTCGGCGTCGGAGTCGACGCCGAACTGCTGCATGTAGTCGTGCTTGTCGCGCATGGCCTGGTAGTCGAGGAAGGCCGTGAACTCTGAATCGGGCATGCCGATCGTCTCGAGCAGCAGCGCGTAGGCGGCGATGTGGATCGTCTCCATGTTGGAGAACGCCGCCAGCATCATCTTCACCTCGGTGGGTTTGAAGACCCGCCCGTAGCGCTCCATGTAGTTGTCGTTCACCTCGACGTCCGACTGGGTGAAGAAGCGGAAGATCTGGGTGAGGAGATTGCGCTCGCGGTCGTTGAGCTTCGAGGCCCAGTCCTTGAGGTCCTCGCCCAGCGGGATCTCCTCGGGCATCCAGTGGACCTGCTGCTGCTTCTTCCAGAAGTCGTAGGCCCACGGGTAGCGGAACGGCTTGTAGGCGTAGGACGGCGTCAGGAGGCCTGGAAGCTGGCGGACGTTGGCGTTGGACATGCGACTCGAGCCCCGCGAATCAGGAGGCCGGCGCCTCCGTTAAGGGAAAGGTAAGCCTGTTGGACGCCCGGCGCACCAGGGAGAATTCGTCGCGGCCTGGGGACGGCGACACCATTTGTTGTGGATGAGGCATGAGCGACCGCTACATATTGTATTCCGCAGCCGGTTCGGGTGGGGTCGCCGTGGAGGCGGCGCTGACCTTGATGGGCCAGCCCTACGAGCTCGTCGAGGCGCCGACCTACGACTTCGACGACATGGCCGCGGGCGACCGTGTCCTGGCCGCCAACCCGATGCGGCAGGTCCCCGCGCTGGTGCTCCCAACCGGGGAGGTGCTGACGGAGAGCGCCGCGATCCTGGTGCGGCTGGGCGAGCTGCACCCGGAGGCCGGGCTCGCGCCGGGCCACACTGATCCGCACCGCGGCCAGTTCCTGCGCTGGATGACCTTCGTCTCGGCCTCGATCTACGCCCACTACTGGCTGAAGGACGACCCGAGCCGGCTTGTCGCCGATGCATCGCTGCACCCTGACGTCGACCGGCGCATCCAGGATCGGATCGACGACTGCTGGCGGATGATGGAGGCGCAGGTCTCGCCCGGTCGGTACATCCTGGGCGATGAAATGACCGTGCTGGACCTCTACGTCGCCGTCGTCTCGCGCTTCCGTCCGCGCCGGCAGCGGTTCTACGCCGCCGCGCCGCGGATGGGCGAGGCGGTCCGCCGGGTGGACGCCGATCCCCGGCTGGCCGATTTCTGGCCGAAGCGCTATCCGTTCGTCGAGGGGTGGGACCGGCTCTGAGCCGGATTGAGGCAGGTCAAAGGGCGCCGTAGCGGCATACGGTGTAGAACCGCTTGCGTCGTCAGTGAAGTTGACGCCGGCGTCACTTTTAGGCATCGGAGAACCATGAGCGACAGCACGGCTCACGTTGTGATCGTCGGCGCGGGCCATGCGGGGGGCACGGCCGCCGCGCTGCTGCGCCAGTACGGCCACGAAGGCCCGATCACCATGGTCGGCGACGAGCCCATCGCGCCCTATCAGCGGCCGCCGCTCAGTAAGGCCTGGCTGAAGGGGGAGGCCGACGCGGACTCCCTGGCGCTGAAGCCCCTGGAGTTCTACGCCGAGAACAACATCGACTTCCGCCCTGGCGTGACGGCCGTGAAGCTGGAGCGCAGCGCGAAGAAGGTCGTGCTCTCGGACGGCTCGACCCTGACCTACGGCAAGCTGATCCTAGCCACAGGCGCTCGCGCCATCGCCCTGCCGATCCCCGGCAAGGACCTGGGCGGCATCCTGTTCCTGCGAACCGCGGCCGACGCCGAGGCGCTGAAGGCTCAGGTGGGGCCGGGCAAGCGCCTGGCCGTGGTGGGCGGCGGCTACATCGGGCTGGAGGTGGCCGCGTCCGGCCGCGCCCTCGGCGCCGAAGTGGTGGTGCTGGAGCGCGAGTCCCGGATCCTCGCCCGTGTCGCCTGCCAGGCGCTGTCGGACTTCTTTCAAGACTATCATGAGAAGCACGGCGTGCGGTTCGAGCTGGGCTGCAGCGTGGTGGCCTTCGAGGGCGAGGGGGGCCGCGTCACGGGGGTGAAGCTGGCCGACGGCCGGGTCATCCCGTGCGACGCCGTGGTGGTGGGCGTGGGCGCCACGCCCAACGACGAACTGGCCAAGGACGCGGGCCTGGAGTGCGCCCGGGGTGTGGTGGTGGACCTGGACGCGCGTTCGGTGAGCGATCCCGACGTCTTCGCCATCGGTGACGTGGCGCATCGGCCGATGCCGATCTACGACCGCATGTTCCGGATGGAGAGCGTTCCGAACGCGCTCGAACAGGCCAAGCAGGCCGCCAGCGCGATCACCGGCCGGCCGCAGCCGCCGGGCGAGTGCCCGTGGCAGTGGTCCGACCAGTTCGACCTGAAGCTCCAGATCGCGGGCTACGCCTTCGATGTGGACGAGGTGCTTGTGCGCGGCGATCCCGCCGCCGCCAAGTTCGCCGTCTTCCACCTGAAGGGCGACCAGGTCCAATCCGTCGAGGCGATCAACTCGCCGCCCGAATTCATGATGGGCAAGATGCTCATCCTGAACCGCAAGCCCGTCGACAAGGCGAAGCTTGCGGACCCAACCGTTTCCATGAAAGAGGTCGCCGCCAAACAAGGCGGTCAGTGAGGGGCGCCCATGGCCAAGATCACATACATCGAGCACGACGGCACGGAACACGTCATCGACGTGAAGACGGGCCTGACGGTCATGGAAGGCGCGGTGAAGAACAACATACCGGGCATCGACGCCGACTGCGGCGGCGCCTGCGCCTGCGCCACCTGCCACGTCTATGTGGACGAGGCCTGGCTCGACAAGACCGGGGAACGGTCGGCCATGGAGGAGTCGATGCTCGACTTCGCCGAGGGCGTGCAGGACAACAGCCGCCTCTCCTGCCAGATCAAGGTCACCGACGATCTGGACGGGCTGAAGGTCACCATGCCCGAGAGCCAGCACTAGGCGCTCGGCCGAGTCGCTAGGCTACACCCGTCGTCGTGGCCCGGCTGGTCCGGGCCATCCATGAGCGCAGGTCGGGGGGTGACACGCTGCGTCACCGCTCGGGCCCGCGCGTTTCCATGGTGTCGATGGGGCGCCCGGACAAGCCGGGCGATGACGGCGATGGGATGTGGCGCGCCGCCCCCACGGCGGTCTCATATCCTCGACGCAAAGCACGCGCCTCACACCCGCTTCGGTTTCGGGGTGGTCCAGCCCAGGACGGCGTCGCGTGCGACGATCCAGGCGCGGCGGATCAGGATATTGAGGTCGGTGACGAAGGTGTCCCAGGCTTCCCGCAGGCGATCGCTCGCCGATAGCTGGGGATCGGCAGCGGGTTCGGGATCGCCCTGGGGCAGCCGGGCGTCCGAGGCCGCCACCTCGGTCGGGCGGACAGCGCCCATGAGCGCCATCGTCTCCTCAATGAAGTCGGCCTGGGTGACGTTGCCGATCTCGAGGCGATCGCCCTCGAACTTGATCTGCTGGGTGAGAATTCCGGTGATCATCACGCCGGGGCCCGTGGGCAGGGGATTCTCCGGCGGGCCTGTGACGACCACATAGACGGGTCCGCCCGAATTGCCGCCGAAGACGGAAAAATCCAGCATGTAGGTAGGGTAGCGGTCCGCCGGCGACAGCGGAAAGGACGCGACACGGCCCGCCCGCAGGATCGGGAAGCCGGCGCTGTTGGCCGAGAAGCCACGCGGGTACCCCAGCACCATCATCTCGTCCCCGGGCTCTATGCCGAGCGCGTGCAGGGCCCGGGCGCCGGGCAACTCAGCGGCCGGCAGGCCCTCCTCCGTCACGCCGGCGGGAAGCTCGATCCCGGCGACGTCCTGTGTCGGGTGGCGGGTCCAGATAGGATCGCCGTCCGCGTCCCGTATCCGCACGCTGACCGGCGCGAACCGCCAGTCGCCCTGATCGTCCCGCACGCGGAAACCGACGCTGGCCTTGTCGCGCGGCATCTGGGCTAGGACGTGGTTGGCGGTGATCAGGATGGTCCGGGGCGAGCCGTCGGCCGCTGTGGCCTTGACGATGAAGCCGGTGCCGACGGTGGCCCGCCCATCCTCTATCTGTTGCTCGATCCGGACGGTAGCTTCGATCAGGTCGACGATACTGCTCATGCTGCGTCCGGCTGGGGCCCCCGTGGTCCCCAAATGCGCAACCGGCGACTTCCGTTTCGGCAGAGCTCCGCCTGCTGCTCGAGCCCGGCCACCACGGCCAAGCTGCGCCGCTTTTCGGCCCACAGCGCCCCGTGAAACGGCCTTTTTCAGGTCGGATTGAATCCCCAGTGGAAGCTTAGCGGCGGTGGGCGATACCGGAAGCTTTGGAGGAATCTGGAATGAGCCAACGTAAGTCCGTTGTGATGCTGGGGGCGGTGATGCTGAGCGCGGCGGCGCTTGGAGGCTGCGCCACCAAGGGTTTCGTACGCGAGGAGGTGGCCGTCGTCGGCTCGCGGGTGGACGTGGTCGAGACCCGCGTCAGCGCCGTCGAGGGCACGGCGCAGGACGCCCTGTCGCGGGCCACGGCGGCCGGAAAGCTGGCCGAGGGCAAGTTCCTGTTCCAGGAAGTGCTGTCGGACGACAGCATGAAGTTCCCGTTGGACCAGGCCACGCTGTCCCCCGAAGCAATGGCGCGCCTGGACGCCTTCGCCGAGCGGCTGAAGGCCGAGAACCGAAACGTCTATGTCGAGGTCCAGGGCCACACCGACGCGACGGGGCCGAAGGACTACAACTACGACCTGGGCGAGGCGCGGGCCGAGGCCGTGCGCCGCTACCTGAACCAGAAGGGCGTCGCGCTGAACCGGATCGGCACCATCTCCTACGGCCCGGACAGCCCGGTCGCGCCGAACACCACGCGCGAGGGCCGGCAGGAGAACCGCCGCGTCGTGCTGATCGTCCTCGCCTAGGGCGAGGCGGCCGCCCGCGTCCGCCGTGACGTCTCGGGCCTCTGCCTCATCCCGAGCGGTTCGCCGTCGCCGCCTCCTGGCGGCGGCGGTGAGCGGCGGCGCGCACGTCCTGGCGCTAGCCGCCGTGATGCTGGCGCGGCCCGAAGCGCCGCCGGCGGTCGACCTGGCGCCGATGACGGTGGCGCTCGTGCCGCTGCCCCCACCGCCGGTGATCCAGCCTGCGGAGACGCCGTCGCCGGAGCCTGAGCCCGAACCTGCGCCGCGGGCCGAGGCTCAAGAGCGTCCGGTCGAACCGCCGCCGCGCCGCATCCCGGTGCGGCGGACGCCGATCCCGCCGCAGGTCCCGGTGGAGCCGATTCCGGCCGAACCCGCGCCCTACCCGGGCGACGCCAACGCCGAGGTGAGCGAGTCGGAACTCGCAGGCGCCGGCACGGCGGCCAGCGCCGGGGGTGGCGGCGCCTGCAACATGACGCGCCGGCTGCAGGCGGCGCTGCGCGAGGACCGCCGCGTGCGCGCCGCGGTCGCCGAGGCCTATCGGGGCCGGGCTTTACGCGTCTGGGACGGGGACTGGGTGCGGCACGCCGGCCAGGAGGGCGCCGGCCTGGCCCAGGTGCGCGAGGCGATCCTCTGGGAGGTCGGCTTCGCGCCGGAGGCCTGTCGGCGCGAGCCGGTACGGGGCCTGGTGGTGATCGCGCTTTCGGACGCCCCGGGCGGCGCGCGGCTGGTGGTCGGCGCGCCGGCCTGGCGATGGTCGGACCTTCTGGTCACGGGCGGCCGGCCGGCGGGTTAGGCCACAGACACGCGCCGCGCCGCGCCCAACCGCCGGGGCTGTGCTCAGCGGTACAGCAGATAGGGGCGACGCGCCTCGATCCAGGCGTCCTCGTCCGGCCGGGTGATGGCGTCGAGGTCGGCCGGCGTCGCGGCGCCGTCATCCACCCATTCGCGCAGGACGGGCCCGCCGTTGATGACGTCGATCGCAAGCTTGCCCTCGGTGTACTCGTAGCCGAAGTCCAGGCCGCGCCAGAGGGGGTAGCCGGGCGCCAGCCGGCGGATCGCCTTGAACGCCAGGGCCTGGAGCCGCCAGGGGCGGAAGGCGTCGTGGTCGTAGGCGGGCCCTTCGGTGTGGATCTGCACGCCGGCGCACAGCTTGCCCACGTGCTTGTGGAAGGTGGGCTCGAACCAGCAGTCGCGGAGCGTGCAGCCCTGGAGCCATTGCGGGGCGAGCGCCTGCATCTCGGCGATCACGGCGCGCGCGTCGAGGTCGGGGGCGCCGAACAGTTCCAGCGGGCGGGTCGTGCCGCGGCCCTCCGACAGCGTGGTCCCCTCCAGCATCACCGTGCCGGCGTAAGCCCGCGCCATCCAGAGGTTGGGCGCGTTCGGGCTGGGGTTGATCCAGGCGCGGTCGCCCAGGGGCCAACCATAGCCAGGCGCGGCGGCGGGGGCCCAGCCGTCCATGGCGATAACCCGGTAGTCCACGTGCAGGCCGTAGTGCGCGATGAACCAGGCGCCCATCTCGCCCAGCGTCAGACCATGGCGCATGGGCATGGGGCCGGCGCCCACGAAGCTCTCCCAGCCGGGGCGGAGCGTCAGCCCTTCGACGGGGCGCCCGGCCGGGTTGGGCCGGTCCAGAACCCAGACCGCCTTGCCGTGTTTCGCCGCCGCCTCGAGCACGTAGAGCAGGGTGGTGACGAAGGTGTAGATGCGACAGCCGAGGTCCTGCAGGTCGACCAGCAGGACGTCGAAAGTGTCCATCGCCGCCTCGGTCGGCCGGCGCACCTCGCCGTAGAGGCTGAAGACCGGGACGCCGTGGATGGGGTCCTCGAAGTCCGGGGATTCCATCATGTTGTCCTGCTTGTCGCCGCGCAGGCCATGCTGGGGACCGAAGGCGGCGGTCAGGCGGACGTCCTCGCAGGCGGCGAGGGCGTCCAGCGAATGGTTCAGGTCGGCGGTGACGGAGGCCGGATGGGCGAGCAGGGCGACGCGACGGCCCGCCAGCGGGCGGCGCAACTCGGGTTCGGCGAGGAGGCGGTGGATTCCGAAGGTCATGGCGGGTCCAGGGTAAGCACGAAGCCGCGGGCGTGGTGGAAGTCGGGCCGGCCGGGCGGATGGCGCAACGCCCAATAGGACTTGCCGCCTTCCTTCCCTTCGATCACGGCCGAGACGCCGACCAGCCAGGCGCCCTTGAGGCCGGTCAGGTCGAGGCTGGCCTTCAGGTCGAGCCGTTGCGGCGTCGCGGCGACCTGGATCCGCGGCGCCTCCACCTTTGGGTCGGTCCCGCGCTGTCGGTAGCGGGAGAAGCCGTAGGCCGCCCACTGGCAGGAGGGCGACAGGTTGAATTCCCAGTAGGCGGCGTCGCCGGGAGGACGGACAAAGGCCTCGAAGCAGGTGTGGCGCCACAGGTCGTCGGCGCGGCCGGCAGGTCCCTTCGGCGGAATGCTGAGCTCGCCCAGCCGCCCCTCCAGGCGATAGCTCAGGAGAAGCCGGCCGCCCTGGCGCGCGGCTTCGACCTGCAGGCTGCGGACAGGACCCGGCTGGGACTCGGGGTGGGGCTCCAGCGCCCGGCGCACGATGCTCATCGGGCGAACCCGAGCTCCGGCTGGCTGACCGCGTGGGCTTCCTCGGGCAGGTGGCAGGTGAAGGTGGCGCCGGCCCCGGGTTCGCTCTCCAGCGCCACCCAGCCGCCGTGCAGCTCGGTGAGCGCCTTGACCAGGGCCAGGCCCAGGCCGGGGCCGCCCCGCTCGCGGCCGATGAAGCGGTCGAAGATGTGCGCCTGGACGTGGAAGGGGATGCCGCGGCCGGTGTCGGAAACCTGCAGCTGGACTTCTCCGCGCGCCTTGCGGGCCGCCAGCGTCACCGTGCCGCCCGCAGGTGTCTGGGCGATGGCGTTCTCCATGAGGTGGTCGAGCACCTGGGCGAGGCGCCGGCGGTCGCCGCGGATCGAGCCCACCTTGTCCGCCGGCGAAAGCTGAATGGAGACGGTGGCGGCCTCGGCCTCCGGCTTCCAGCGGCTGGCGGTTTCGAGGAGCAGCTCGGCGACGTTCACGTCGGAGAGGTCCAGCGCCATCTCGTCGGCGTCGATCTGGGCCATGTCGAGCACGTCGTCGATCGACCGCGCAAGCTGGGTGGCGGCGGTCTTCACCGCAGCGGCGTAGCCTTTCGCCCGCTCGGGCAGGCCCTCGCCGGTGTGTTCCAGGAGCTCGGAGTAGCCGATGATGGTGGTGAGCGGGGTGCGCAGCTCGTACGAGACGTTGCCGACGAAGTCGCGCTTCAGCCGCTCCGCCTCGCTGAGGGCGGCCTCGCGGTCGGCCAGGGCGCTTTCCAGGCGCTTGGCGTCCGTCACGTCGGTGAAGGCCACCAGGGTCGCGCCATCGGGCAGGGGACGGGTGCGGTATTCGAGGATGCGGTCGTCCGAGGTCTGCGCCTCGCCGGTGATCGGCATCCGGGCGGCGGGATCGGGGTCGGCGACCCGGCCCTTCAGCTCCTTCCAGAAGGCCATGTCGTGCAGCTTGTGCACGCACAGCTCGACCACGCCCTCGAAGTCGCCGGCGGCCTCGAGCTGGAGGGGGGTGATGTTCCAGAAGCGCTCGAAGCTCTCGTTGTGCAGGCGCAGCCGTCCGTCCGAGCCGAACACCACGACCGCGTCCGACAGCTTGTCGAGCGTGGCCTGCTGAACCTGGATCAGGGCGTTGTACTGGGTCTTCAGCCGCAACTCGCCGGTGATGTCCGCAAAGAGCAGCAGCAGGCCGCCGAGCGGGTGCGGCTGGTGGACGACGCGCAGGGTGCGCCCGTCCGGCAGGCTCCACAGGTCGTCGGGCTGGGCCTCGAGCTGTTCGTAGCGGTGCAGCTCGGCGGCCTTCCACTTGGCGTAGTCGGCGGTCTCGGGCAGGCGGCGGCGCTGGCGCAGGCGGTCCAGGACCTCGCCGTGGGTCGGCCGCTCGCCGAGCCACGCCGGCTCCAGACCCCAGAGCTCTGCGAAGGCGGTGTTGTGGTAGCTGAGCCGCTTGGCGCGGTCGAAGATCACCACGGCGTCGTCCAGGCGGTTCAGGGTCTCGTCGTGCGCCTCGACGTTGCGGCGGGTCGCCTCACGCGCCTCCTCCAGGTCGGTCAGGTCGTCGGTCCAGACGCCGACGCCGCCGCCCTCGAGAGGTTGGGCGGCGATCAGGAAGGCGCGGCGGCGTCCGTCGAAGGACAGCCAGCGCAGGGCCTCGCGCCGCTGGCCGAGGTTCGCCGCCTCGGCCACGATGGCGTCGGCCCCGCGGTCGAAGGCGACGCCGCGGCGCGCGGCCTCGTCGAGGGAGCCGGCGTCCACCGCCTTCAGCCAGGCGGCGTTCACCCAGACCGGCGAGCCGTCGGCGGCGGCGATCCACGCCGGGCAGACGCGCGTATTGAGGAAGGCGGCGAAGCGCGGGGCGGTGGGCAGGCCCTGGTCCTCGCCGAGCGCTGCGGAGACGCGCAGCCAGGCGAGCGCGCCGGCGGCGCGGCCCTCCACGGTGACGACGCCAGCCGGTCCCTTGACCTCGAAGGCGCAGGCCTCGCCCCGCTCGAACAGGCCGCGCAGGCGCCGGGCATGGTCGGGATCGGCGCGCATCAGGGCGTTCAGGAGGTATTGCGGATCGGCGTGGGATAGGCCGAGGGCCTCGCAGCAGACGCCCAGGCTGTCGGCGCCGGAGGCCAGCAGGGCGTGGCCGTCCTCGACGGCGAGCAGGGCCGAGTCGAACGCCTCGGCCGAAGCCTGGGCCGTCTCGGCGCCGGCTTCCAGTTCGCGGATGCGGGCCTTGAGTTCGGCCACCCGCGCGTCGGCCCGCCGGCGCTGGACCAGGGCCCAGATCACCATCGAGATGGCCAGGAAGACCGCCCCCGCGGCCGCCGCCAGCATCTGTTCCTGCGCGCTCATCGACGCCCCGGCGAATCGTTGGGGGCGAGCTTAGGGCCTTGCCGCGGCGCCCGCACCCATGACGCGCGTTCTAACTCCGTGCGATATCGGCCAGAATGCCTCCGATGACGGCGATCCTCTATCCCGTGGCGACCAACGCCGAGCAGGCGCTGAGCCGGCCGCTGGGCCGCGCCGCCCGCGAGAGCGAGGCCAGGCGGCGCGCCGGCGAGGCGGTGGCGTTCGCGACAGATCCGGCCGGGCCCGCGTTCGCCACGCGCGAGGCGGCGCTGGACGCCTACGCCGGCCGGGTCGAGGACGAGCGCACGGGCGCCATGCCCGAGCCGCAGGACCGCTACTGCCGTCTGGTCGAGGTGGTCGCCGAGGGCGCGCGGCGGCCGAAGGCGGTCGATCCGACCTACGAGAACGGCCGGCGCTGGCCCGCGCCGCCGAAGCCGCCGAAGACGGTCTGGCGGCTCGCGGTGTCGTACTGGCGGGTCGGCACGCCCGAGCGGCCCTTGGACGCGCCCCAGGCGCGGCAGGCGCGCAAGTCGGGCCAGGCGCTGGATCCCGAGACGCTGCGGGCCATCGCGCGCACGCCGCTCCGCCCGACGAAGCCCCAGCAGCCGCTGGATATCGGCCCGTTCGAAGTCCGCCCGCCCGAGGCGCCCCACATCGTGATGCCAGATGAGTGATATTGGACGGGCGCCCTCCCTCGAGGACATCGCCGAGATCGCCGAGCGCGCCTTCGCCGCCCTGCCGGAGGGCTTTCGCAAGCTGGCCGGCGAGGTGGTGTTCCGGGTGGACGATTTTCCGGCGGACGAGATCCTGGACGAACTGGGGATCGACGATCCCTTCGGCTTGACCGGCCTCTACTCCGGAGTGGACCTGGCGCGCCGATCGGTCTGGGACCCATCGCCCGAGCCCAGCCGGGTGTTCCTCTACCGCCGCCCGATCCTCGACGAATGGGCCGAGAACGGCGAGGTGACGCTCGAGGAGTTGGTCGCCCACGTCCTGGTCCACGAGATCGGCCATCACTTCGGCCTGTCGGATCCGCAGATCGAGGCGATCGAGGCGGCGGCGGAGTGACATCCTTAAGAAAGTGACACCTGCGTCACTTTCCTTGACTGGCGGCCGATCTGAGGCCATCCTCCCCCGCCCAAAGATGGCGAGGAGGACCCCGATGGCCGACGGCAACATCACCAAGGACATCATCTACGACGCCGTTGCGCCGGACGACTTCGAGTCCATGCTGGAGCTGGACCGCTACAACGCCCGCTCCACCGCCTTCGACAAGATCATCTCGGCGACCCACGACCACTTCTGGGATCCGCTGGACAAGAAGTACATCGACTTCTCCGAGCCCTTCGACATGGAGAACGAGATGCTCCTGCCGGAGGACATGATCGTCTCCATGTCCACCGACTACGTCTCCAATCACCTGAGCGACTGGAAGACCCGCGTCCGCTTCGTGAACCAGTCCACCCTGCGCTCGCTGTCGTCGATCCTGCACGGCGAACAGGGCGCGCTGAACCTGTCGGCCAGCCTCTGCCACGTGCTGAAGGACCAGGGCGCCCAGGAATACGCCGCCAACCAGACCCGCGAAGAGGCCCGCCACGTCACGGCCTTCGCCAAGTACATCAAGGCGCGCTGGGGCCGGCCCGTGGAATGCGGCCCGACGCTGAAGGCGCTGCTGGTCGACATCATCGGCAGCCCCGAGGTCTACAAGAAGATCATCGGCATGCAGATGCTGGTGGAGGGCCTGGCCATGGGCGCCTTCGCCACCTTCTACGCCAAGACCAACGACCCGCTGGCCAAGAAGCTGTTCCAGCTGGTGATGACCGACGAGGCCTTCCATCACAAGTTCGGGAAGATCTGGGCCGACCGCACCATCCCGCACCTGTCCGAGAAGGAGCACGAGATCATCGAGCTCTGGGCCGCCCAGTGCTTCCAGACCCTGCTCTTCAACCTGGTGGCCCCGACCCAGCAGCGCGACCTCTACGAGGAGTTCGGCCTGGATCCCGACCGGGTGATCGCCGAGATGGCCGAGATCATGAACGACGAGCAGCGTCGCGAGAACATGAAGGAGCAGACCAACATCTTCCGGGTGCTGGTGAAGACCCTGCTCAACGCCGGCATCATCACCGACCGCACCAAGGCCTTCTACGCGACCTACGTCGACCTGGAAGAGCTGCGGGGCGAAGGCGACAAGATGGTCGGCGACGACATCGCCGAGGAGGGCATCAAGTACCTCCAGGAGATCAACTTCGCCGACAAGGCCCGGCAGGTCCTGATCGCCGCGGAATAGCCGCGAGCGTTATTGGAGATGCGAGGCGCCCGCCGGGGAGACCGGCGGGCGTTCTCATTGGGGCTGACAACCGCCCGATCCCCCGCTATATGTCCCTTCAACATCGCTGATAGCGCTGGATGGCGCTTTCAAGCGGCGGGCTCCGGCCCGACCGCTTTTTTCTTTGCCGGAGGCCGGGGTTCCCTTGCGCGGGAAGACTGCTGAAGACCTGAGACTGCTGGAGCTGCTCGACCCCGTGGCCGAGGCGGCGGGCTATGAGATCGTGCGCCTGCGGCTGATGGGCGGCGCCGAGCGCCGGCGGCTGCAGATCATGGCCGAGCGTCCGGATGGCGAGATGGTCGTCGAGGACTGCGCGATCCTGTCGCGCAAGGTCTCCGAAGTGATGGACGCCGCCGATCCGATCGCCGGGGAATACGTGCTGGAGGTGAGCTCGCCGGGGATCGACAGGCCGCTCACCCGGCCGAAGGATTTCGAGGCCTATGAAGGCTACGAGGTGAAGCTGGAGCTGGACCGGCTGGCCGAGGGGCGCAAGCGCTTCCGGGGTGTGCTGGCCGGGCTCGAGGGCGACCAGGTGGCCATCGACCTGGAAGGCGAGGACGAGACCGCGCTGGTCCCGCTGGCCTGGGTGGTCGAGGCCAAGCTGGTGATGAACGACGAGCTGATGAAGCGGGGCGCCGAGAGCCGCGCCGCCCGCCTCGCGGCCGAAGAACAACAGACTTCCGACTAGAGGAACCGAACCCATGAGCCTGACCGGCATCTCCGCCAACCGGCTTGAACTGCTCCAGATCGCCGAGGCTGTGGCCCGCGAGAAGGCGATCGACAAGGAGATCGTCATCGAGGCGATCGAAGAGGCGATCCAGAAGGGCGCCCGCGCCCGCTACGGCGCCGAGCACGACATCCGCGTGCACATCGATCCCAAGACCGGCGAGACCACGATCAAGCGCGTGGTGACGGTGGTCGAGGACGACGCCGTCTTCGGCGGCGGGATCGACGAGGAGACCGGCGAGGAGCTGCCGTTCGAGGAGCCGCCGGGCATCCTGCGCCTGTCGGAGGCCAAGCGCCGCGACAAGGACGCCCACGTGGGCAAGGTCTACGAGGAACTGCTGCCGCCGTTCGAGTTCGGCCGCGTGCAGACCCAGATGGCCCGCCAGGTGGTGATGGGGAAGGTCCGCGACGCCGAGCGCGAGCGCCAGTACGAAGAGTACAAGGATCGCGTCGGCGAGATCGTGAACGGCACGGTCAAGCGCGTCGAGTACGGCAACGTCGTCGTCGACCTGGGCCGCGGCGAAGGCATCATGCGCCGGGACCAGTCGATCCCCCGCGAGAACTTCAACATCGGCGACCGCATCCGCTGCTACATCTACGACGTGCGGCGCGAGACCAAGGGACCGCAGATCCTGCTGAGCCGGGCGCATGGCGGCTTCATGGCCAAGCTGTTCGCCCAGGAGGTGCCGGAGGTCTACGACGGCGTCATCGAGATCCGCGCCGTGGCCCGCGACCCGGGCAGCCGCGCGAAGATGGCGGTCATCTCCAACGACTCTTCGATCGACCCGGTCGGGGCCTGCGTCGGCATGCGCGGCAGCCGCGTGCAGGCGGTGGTGGCCGAGCTGCAGGGCGAGAAGATCGACATCATCCAGTGGAGCCAGGACGAGGCGACCTTCATCGTGAACGCCCTGGCGCCGGCCGAGGTCTCCAAGGTCGTCATGGACGAGGAGGACGAGCGGGTCGAGGTGGTGGTGCCGGACGAGCAGCTGTCGCTGGCGATCGGCCGGCGCGGCCAGAACGTGCGTCTCGCCTCGCAACTCACCGGCTGGCAGATCGACATCATGACCGAGAGCCAGGAGAGCGAGCGCCGCCAGCGCGAGTTCGCCGAGCGCACGGCCCTGTTCCAGGAAGCCCTGGACGTGGACGAAGTCATCGCCCAGCTGCTGGTCACCGAAGGCTTCGCCAGCGTCGAGGACGTGGCCTACGTCGACAACTCCGAGGTCGCTTCGATCGAGGGCTTCGACGAGGACACCGCCGAGGAGATCCAGGCCCGGGCCCGCGACTACCTGGAGAAGGAAGCCGCCGAGTACGACGCCAAGCGCAAGGAACTGGGCGTCGAGGACGGCCTGCTGGAGATCGAAGGGATCACCCTGCCGATGGCCGTGGCTCTGGGCGAGGGCGACGTGAAGACCGTCGAGGATCTCGCCGGGCTGGTGCCCGACGATCTGCGCGGCTGGTTCGAAAGCAAGAACGGCGAGCGGGTGCGCGAGCCGGGCATCCTGGAGAACTTCGGCCTCGAGCCGCAGGACGCCGAGCTGCTCATCATGCGCGCCCGCGTGGCCATGGGCTGGGTCGAAGCGCCGGAAGAGCCGGAAGAGGTCGAGCCCACCGACGAGGACTACGCCGAGGCGGAAGCCGCCGGCGAAGCCCAAGACGCCTGAAGGCCCTGAAGGTGTCCCGCCATGGAGAGGTCCGCCGCTAAGGCTCCCGCCACACACGCCGAGGCGTCCCGCGAACGGCGCGACGTCGTTTCCGGCGAGGTGATGGAGGAGGCGCGGCTGATCCGCTTCGTGGCCGGCCCCGACGGCGCCGTCGTCCCGGACCTGGCGCGCAAGCTGCCGGGCCGGGGGATCTGGGTGGCGGCCGATCGCGCTTCGGTGACGACGGCCGCGAAGAAGGGGCTCTTCGCCCGTTCCGCCAGGGCTCAGCTCAAGGCGCCTGCCGACCTGGCCGGCCAGGTGGAGCACCTGCTCAAGGCGCGCCTTTTGGCCGCGCTGGGTCTTGCGCGGCGGGCCGGGGACATTACCTCCGGGTTCGAGAAAGTCTCCTCGACGATAGCCTCGGGAAAGGCGGCCTGGCTGGTCGAGGCGTCCGACGGCGCCCCGGACGGCCGGCGCAAGATCCTGAACCTGGCCAGACGCCAGCCCCGCCCGCCTGGCGTGGTGGGCGTCTTCACTTCGGCCGAATTGGGTTTGGCCTTAGGGGCCGAGAATGTGATACACACCGCCTTCCTTGCGGGGCGAGCCGCCGAGCGTTGGGCCGAAGATGTCCGGCGTCTGGCGGGGTTTAGTCCGCTCCTTCCTGAGGATTGGCGCGAGGAGCCTATCGAGGCCAAGCGGGAGCCGTAGGGCTTTCCGCCTGTCCCCGTTGGGAACGATGATGAGATGTGGGGTCGGGATCCGCCCGGCCGGTGAGTAAAGCGAGCGAATGAGCGACGAGAACAACAACGGCCGGAAGCCCCTGACCCTGAAACCCCGCACCGGCGGGTCGGTCAGCTCGGGCACCGTGAAGCAGAGCTTCAGCCACGGCCGTACGAAGACGGTGGTCGTCGAGACCAAGCGGGCCCGGCCGCACGCGCCGGCCGGCGGCAATCTGGCCGCCCCGTCCGCCGCCGAGCGCCGCGTGTTCGAGCCGCCGCGTCCCGCCGCGCCGCAGGGCCAGCGTCCGTCCGCGCCCGCCGACGGCCTGTCGCCCGAGGAACGCGCCGCCCGCCAGCGGGTGATCGAAGCTGCGCGGGCCCGCCAGGCCCAGGAAGAGGCCGAGCGCCGCGCCCGCGAGGAGCGTGCGCGCGCCGAAGAGGCCGCCCGC
>JBMOOD010000032.1:0-29902 GCA_049323595.1 Pseudomonadota bacterium | reverse complement strand
CCGCGGCCGGCCGGCTGCGCAACTTGATCAGCTCCACCGCCCGGCCGCTACCGCCGGCGCTGGAGATCAGCTACCAACCCCCTGGGCTCTCATAATGATCGAGGGACCGGCGGGGGGCAGGTCACCTTGCGCCTCGAGTTCCCGACTCGAGAGCACATCGACAGGCAGTGCGGCGTCTTCCGGCGTGCCCGCGATGAAGGAGCCCGTCACCACGACCTCCTCAACCTCGGTGGCGCGGTCGGCGGTTTGGGCCGATGCTGTGCCAGACAAACCCATTGCGAACGCCACGGCCAGCATCGAGCTTCCGCAGAAATAGCGACGGTTGATCATCCTGTTTTCTCCCCTGTTCCGTCCCGCATCACTGTCGTGCGGGTTCACGGACACCTTCAAATTCGCGCAGGGCACCGGCTGAGTCTGCAGGAGGCCAGCCCCCCAAATCTGATTCTGAATATCCCCCATTCCTGCCGCAGGATCGCCTCGACCCCGCTGTCCCGCTTTGATAACGTAGCTCACATTAAGAATCCCGCAAACGATTATGGCCGTCGCGGCCGGTCGCCCATGTCGGCCTTCACTCCAGCCGACCTGGACTGACTACGACGCCACCCGTCCAGGGATTGGAGAGCCCGATCGGAGATTGCATGAAAATCGCTACAACCCTCGCTGCAGCCCTCCTCCTGGCGATGTTCGCAGCCGAAGGCTCAGCGGCGCCGGAGCCCGTCGTCGCAAAGCTCCGCACCGCCACCGCCAAAGAGGTGAAGTTCGTCGCTGCGGGTACGATCTTCAGGTGCGAACGGAGAGAGTGTGTGGCTGCCTCCCCGAACTACCGCACGATCTCGACCCAGGCCTGCAAACAGATCTCTCGCCGATTCGGAGCCGTCGAGAGCATGGGGGACTCGCGAAAGTCCCTTGATGCGGACAAGATCGCCACCTGCAACGGAAGCCGCTCCTGAGGCTTGCGATTTGGGACGCCGCCGCCGCCCAAGCCCGGAACGGTTTCCAGGGTCACCAAGCGGCAGCTAAGCAGGCTGGCTCGTTCGAGCCGCCTTTCCGCCGCTCCAGCGGATCGTGGTCATTGGCTCACGCAGGCCAGAGTCGGTCTCGCTTCCACGGAGCCGCCGAGCTTCGTCATCTGATCAGCCATTCTGCGCGACCGGCCGGGGACAGCCTTCCGAACCTCAACGTCCGAAGCCGCTTTCCGCGACAGGAAGCAGGCCCCTGGTGGGGCGGACCAACATGCCCCGGTGCGGTCGGGCGGAGATGCGTGCTTGCGCGTCCCACTTAATACTGTAGCATACAATGGCTTTAGGACCTTCGTTCCTTCCCAGAAAGCACACCTTGCGCCGCGCGCCGTCTGGCGCGCGGCGCACCTTTCAGGGGTGAGACGAGTTGTGCGACCGGTTCCTATTGAATCCGCCGCGTCTCCCATTTCGCCACGTCCGCAGCGCTGATGAATCTCATCTTCCAGGCTGGCGTTCGCCAATTCGTCGCTGGCGCGTTCGCCCGCAACGTGAGGCCGGGAAGGTCCCTTCCGGTTAGGACCCCTCATCCCATTGATAGCTGCGATGTCGAGCCGCGTCTTGATGTGAGAGGCATAGACCTTCTCGATCATGTCGACGCTCGCCCGACAGTTTTTCGCACTTGACGGTTCACGGCTCCCTCCATGACCCGAGGCTGTGCAATAACTTGAAGCAGGTCAGAACCCCTGGCACTCGGGTCGGGAGGCGCAGAAAAACCGCTTCGTCAACGGTGAAGATCTCGGTCAGCCGGTGCTGCTTCTCAGTCGTGTGGACGACGACGTCAGCGACAGTCCCGGCGCGGGTGATCGATGCCTTGGTCGACGAGCTGGACCTGAAGGCCTCCGCCTCGAGATCGTCCCGGCGGCGGGGCGGCCAGCGTACCACACGGCGACGCCGCTGAAACTCTACATCTTCGGCTACCTCGACCGGGTGCAGTCGAGCCGTCGGCTGGAGCGCGACCCGCAGCGCAACGTCGAGCTGATGTGGCTGACTGGGAAACTGGCGACGGATCACAAGACCATCGCCAAATCTCGGAAGGACGACGGCGAGGCGGTCCCGGCGGCCCGGCTCCACTTCATCGCGCTGTGCCGCGAAATCGGCCTCTTCACGCAGGCCGAAGCGGCGGTGGACGGCAGCAAGTTCAAGGCGATGAACACCCGGGGCAAGAACTTCACACCCGCCGAGCTGATGAAGCGGATGGAACAGGTTGAGGAGCACATCGCCGGCTACCTGCAGGAGCTGGACACCGCCGACTGGCTGGAGGGTGAGGCTGTCGAGGCCCGCGCTATGCGGCTCAAGGACAAGATCGCCACCCTGCGCGACCAGATGCAGGCGCTCAAGGTCATGGGGGCGCAGGTGGAGGCCTCGCCTGAGGGCCAGGTCTCGCTGACCGATCCCGACGCGCGCTCGATGGCACCACTAGTGGCCGCTGCAGCGGCATCGTCGGCCGCAACGTGCAGGACATGGTCGACGCCGAGCACCACCGGATCGCCACACACGACGTGATCGCTTGGGGCGCCGGCCCAGAGCCGGTGGGAGTTTTTACATTGCCTGGCGCGCCTCGGCCCCGTGGCCGCGGGCTTCATGTTTCAGCACTCGGTGCAAGGCTGGCGCCCGACCCTGCCGCTCTTCCAGCGGTTGGAACTTCGCGCCGCTGCGGAAATTCGCAGGGGACGCGCGGCCTTGCAGACGCGGGCGTTGCGCTTCTCCGCGGCGACGTCGGATCAAACCCCGTGGGAAGGCTCTCGGCCGCGCAGGTTGCCTGACGCTGAACAGCCAGGGTGGATGAGGCATCGCCTGTTTTGGGAACTCACGTTGGCGAATGCACGCGGCCTGACAGGAAATCGGGTAAGCCGCTACGCCGGCGAAACCACAGGGCAAAGAAAGCGACCGCCAACAACAGCTCAGCAAGGTCGCCGCCATAGTACATCCACTGCGCAGCTGCCCGGACTTCCCCGACATCGGCCATTGCGCCTCGGGGAAAGCCGTAGCCGTACATCAGCTTGCCGAGGATGGAATGGGCGGCTGTCGCCAGGAACAAGACGGCAAGCCTCATCCGCATGCCTGGTCGATGCGGCGCAGGATCAGGTCCGGCGATGGACCACGTAAAAAGATAGCCCGAAACCAAGAAGTGCACGTGCAACAGAACGTGCGCGATGGGGCAGTTCATGCTTACGCTGAATAGCGGCGTTAGGTATGGGACGTACATCCCGCCGATGCCGAGCAAGGCAGCCACTATAGGATGCGTCAATATTCGCATCGGCGCCGTATCGAGAAAGGCGACGATGCTCCGCGCGTTGGATACTGAAACATTGCGCAGTAGCAGTGTGCCCGGGGCAGCCAGCGCCAACGCCAGCGGTGCGAACATGCCAAGCAGCAAGTGCTGCACCATGTGCCCTCGGAGATCGCCGTGGGCCCAATTTGAGATCGGGGGCGCCATCGCGGTGATGACCAAGCCGATGCCCAGCGCGAAGCTCGCGATCCGCCAGGCACACCAGTTTGCCGCCTTCCGTTCGCGGCGAGCTGCGACCACGTAAGCGGCTAGTAAGATAAGTGGGAGGACGACGAACAGAACGAATAGCGCCGCTGCACTCCCGGCGCTTGCATCATGGAGCGTGTGGTTGAGATGCGAACCCTGATCCATCGATCAGGGCCTTCCGGCTCGCGCTCCCTCGCCACTCGATCGACGGGCAAGAAGCAAGCCCAACGCAATCAGAATCACGCCGGCGGCATTCCACACAACATCGTAGATCAGGAGATTGTCGACGTCGTAGCGGATTTGATGCAGCCGTAGCACCTTGTGGTCGATTATGCCGTCGAAGATCTGAAATCCGCCCGCGCCCAAAAGGAAGCCGGCCCATGCTGACCGTGGTGCGAGCGCCTGCCTGCGTCGAATGTTCAGGATCATGAAGAAGCCCAAGGCAAAGAGTATCAGTTCTGCGGCATGCAGAAGACCGTCCGAGAAGAGGCCAAAAGCCGGAGTGGACCCGTCGAAGAAGTGGTGCCAGGCCAAGAGCTGGTGGAAAACGACTTCATCTATCGCCGCCATCGCGCCGATACCCAGCAGGGCCGCAGCGATCATGGAACGGCGCGGATCGCGAGTTGCTGTCATGCCTGAGCCGGAGCCGCCTGTTCGGGAGCGCAGAGGAACCTAACCCCCGCCAAACGGCTGAGTTCCGCAGGTGACCCGTTGAGGCGCACAAGCTCCGAAGGCGACAGGCCGACTTGCCGCCGGAACACCGGCCCAAGGAACCGCCAACTTCAAACGGCGAGTGGCCGTGCCTGCACGCGGGAGCCTCACGGTTTGCTGCGCGCGGGGATCGTTGCGGCGCCTACTCGCCTGTCAAATAGACGCCGCGCCCGCTGGCGTAGACGTCACCACCCGCGCTTCGGATCGTGCTCTCGGCGATACACAACCTGCGCCCCACCTTCACGATCCTCGCCGACGCCAGGATCGGTCCGGCCGTCGCCGGACGGTGATAATCCACCGAGAGCGTGGCGGTTGCGGTGATCCGATGCTTGTGAATGAGGAGCACGTAGAATCCGGCGAGATCGATCAGCGACGCCAGGACGCCGCCGTGGACGGAGCTGATGCGAGGATTGGAGACGATCTCGTCCCGCCAGGGCATCGCCAGTTCGAGGCGTTCGTCAGACAGTGCGACGATGTCCAGATCCAGCCAGTTGTGAAACGGCGCGGCGCGCAGCGCGGCCTTCCAGGACGCGATTGGGTCCGCGCCACTCGGCTCGTCGTCATGGATCACCGCACCTCTCCCGAGTTCATCGGCGATTCAGCAGAACTGGCCGGCTCGCGCGAGGCTCTTCTCCGCGCTCCTCGCGCGAGCCTCGAACACCGCGCGCGCCGGATGGAGGCGAGCTGCCAGCCGCGCCCGAGACTCGGAACCCGCGGTACCCATCCGCCGCGGCCTGGTTGCAGATCTGACGGTAGTGGCCGCCGACGTAAGGCATGAAAACCCGCGGCTTTCCGGGGATATTTGCGCCAATGTACCAGCTGTTGGCCTTCGGGAAGAGCGTCTGGTCGGCGGCCGCGTTGACCTCCCCGACCCAGTCCTCCTGGGCCTGCGGGTCGGCCGCAATGGCCTCGTCGCCGCGCGCGCGAAGCCAGGCCAGGCAGTCGGCGATCCAGTCCACGTGCTGCTCGCAGGAACTGATCATGTTGGAGAGCACCGAGGGGCTGCCCGGGCCGGTGAGGGTGAAGAGGTTCGGGAACCCAGCGACCTGCAGGCCGAGGTAGGTCTTCGGCCCGTCCCGCCATGCGTCGGCCAGGCTGAACCCGCCCTCGCCGCGGATGTCGATGTTCAGCAGCGCCCCCGTCATCGCGTCGAAGCCGGTGGCGTAGACGATCGCGTCCACCGGATACTCCTGCATCGTCGTCCGGACCCCGGCCGACGTGATCGCATCGATCGGCGCCATGCGCAGGTTCACCAGCGTGACGTTCTCTTGGTTGAAGACCTCGTAGTAGCCGGTGTCGACACAGATCCGCTTGGCGCCGATCGGATGGTCGACCGGCAGCAGGGCCTCGGCGATGACCGGGTTCTTCACCGTCTCACGGATCTTCTCGCGTACGAAATTGGCCGCCGCGTCGTTCGCTACAGGGTTGGTGAGGAGGTCGGCCAAGGCCCCGAGAAAGCCGGCGCCGCCGATGTTCCAGAGTTCCTCGAACCTAGCCCGCTGCTGCTCGGTGGTAAGGCTGCGGAACGGGCTGCCGCCGGCGATACCGGCCGTGCCCTCCAGCACCATCTGCCGGTAGGCCGGGTACTGCTCCCAGAAGGCGGCGTAATCGTTCTCCCGCAGCGGCCCATTCCGGGCCGGCACGCTGAAGTTGGGGGTCCGCTGGAAGACGTAGACGCGCCCCGCCGTCTTGGCGATCTCGGTGATCGACTGGATCGCGGACGAGCCGGTGCCGATCACCGCCACCCGCTGGCGCTCGAAGCTGACCGGCTCGTGCGGCCACCTGCCGGTGTGGAAGGCGGCGCCCGCGAAGCTGTCCTGCCCGGGGAAGTCGGGCGCGCGGGGCACGGAGAGGCAGCCCGTCGCCATAATGCAGAACCGGGCGCTGACCTTGTCGCCGCGGTCGGTGGTCACGCTCCAGCGCCGCGCCGCCTCGTCCCAGACCGCCGACGTCACCTTGGTCTTGAAGGCGAAGGCGCGCTTCAGGTCGTACTTGTCGGCGACGAAGTTCGCATAAGCCAGGATCTCGGGCTGGGCGGCGTACCTCTCGCTCCAGCGCCATTCCTGCTGCACCTCGGGCGACCAGGTGTAGGCGTAGAAGAGGCTCGGGATGTCGCAGCGCGCGCCGGGATAGCGGTTCCAGTACCAGGTGCCGCCGACGCCCCCCGCCGCATCGAAGCCCTGGACGCTCATTCCGAACTCGCGCAGCCGGTGAACCATGTATAGGCCGCCGAAGCCGGCCCCAACCACCACCGCGTCCACAGCGTCAGCGCTCACGGGCGTTCCTCCCCCGGCTGGACGCCCGCACAGGCAGGGTTTCGGCGCCGACGCCCGCCAGAACGACCTCGACGATGGAGTCGATGAAGCCGTCGATCTTGGCCAACATCGCCTGACGAAGACGGGGGGGCGTCGTCCGGACGTGGTTGGTGACGCCCCCGACCACCAGGTCCATGATCAGACCCGGGTTGACCGCGGCCGAGAGCTCCCCCCGGACGATCGCGCGCCGGATGATATGCCGTCCCTGCGCGATGGTGGCCTCCGCGTAAGGACGCAGGAAGGCCAGGAGCTCGGGATGTTCGGCCAGGTCGAGGCTGATCCGGGGATGGGCCCCGCCGAAGGGACCGGTTAGGGTTTGGGCCACCATCCGGGCGAGGGCCCGCAGATCACGCCGGAGGTTTCCGGTGTCGATCCTCGTGACGGCGAGCCAGCGCGCCTCGAACGTCTGTCGCAACAACTCGCCGCGACCGGCCCAGCGGCGGTAGAGCGAGGCCTTGCCTACCCCCGAGCGACGGGCCACCGCCTCGAACGAGAAGGCGGCCCAGCCGCCCTCCGCATAGACGGCCATAGCGGCGTCGAAGACCCGCGCCTCGATTGAAGCGTCTCTTGGCCGTCCACGGGCGGCCGACTCTGGACTCGAGGCCGAGAGGCTCAAAGGTCCGCTCCGGAACGGCAACTCTTCATTTTGGACGAAGACCGTCAGATAATTCCGACGGCTCGTCAATGCGCCGTGTGAATGCGCCTCTTCAATCGCGTCGCACCCTGCAGTCGCGAAGGTGCGGGCGCAACATCGAGCTTGCCGAGCCGCCCGCCATGCTATTTTGTGACGGTTGTCGTCTATAAATCGGACATCGGCTATGCCGGCTTTGACCCTCGAGGAACGCTCGGCCCTGAAGGCGTCCATAGGCAGGCTCCTGGCCGACCGGAGCACGCTATCCGACGTTTGGCGGGTCATGGACAGCCGGGAAGGCTATGACGCCGATCTCTGGCGTGAGCTGGCCGCTGTCGGCGTGCTGGGGTTGGTGATCGACGAGGAATACGGCGGCGCCGGCGCCGGACCCGTGGAACTCGAGTTCATCATGGAGGAGGCGGGCGCGGCGCTTCTTTGCGCGCCCTTCTTGTCGAGCGCGGTTCTCTCGGCGGAACTTCTGCGCCGGCTTGAGGACGCCGGCGCCGCGCGTCGGCTTCTTCCCGCCATTGCGGCGGGTTCCGTCATCGCCGCCGCCGCCCTGACGGGCCCGCGGGGATGCTGGACACCTGAGGGCGTCGCCGTGATCGCCACCCCTGCCGGCGAAAGCTGGCGGCTGGAGGGTGAGGCAGCCTTTGTCATTCACGGACACGTCGCAAACGTGCTGCTCGTGGCGGCGCGGTCCGCGGGTGGAATCGACGTCTTCGAAGTGGATCCCGCCGCGGGCGGGGTCAGCCTGACGTTGCTTCCGACGTTCGACAGGACTCTGCGGCTCGCCAATCTGCGGTTTGACGCCGTCGCAGCCAGACGGATCGGCGCGGGCGGCCGGGGCTGGCAGGCCATCGAGGCGGCGCTCGATCTTGCCCGCGTGGCGATGGCGGGCGAGCAGGCCGGCGCCGGTCAGCAGGTGCTCGCCTTCACGGTCGACTATGCCAGGACCCGCATCCAGTTCGGACGGCCCATCGGAAGCTTCCAGGCGATCAAACACATGGCTGCCGATCTTTTCCTGGAATCGGAAAGCGCCATCTCGGCGGCCCGTGACGCCGCCGCCCAGCTCGCGGCAGCGGCGCCCGAAGCCAAGGCGGCCGTAGAGCTGGCGGCCTTCGCCTGTTCCGACGCCTTCGTGAAGATCTGCGCCGACGCGATCCAGATGCACGGCGGAATCGCCTTCACCTGGGACCACCCGGCCCACCTCTATCTGCGCCGGGCCCGGGCTGACGCGCAGATGTTCGGAGCGCCGGCGTTCCACCGCGACCGCTACCTACGTGAGCTGGAGGCCGCCCATGGCTGACGACCCCGCCCGCCCGGTGGCCGAAGAGAGCCTGCGGGAGGACGTCCGCGCCTGGCTGGCCGCCAACTGGACAGGCCCGCTGCAAAGCGAGGCAGAGCGCAAGAGCTGGGTGGCCAAGGTCGTCGAGGCCCGCTGGGCCGTCCCCCGCTGGCCGGCCGAATGGATGGGCCGGGACCTGCAAGACGCCAAGGCGCGGGTCATCGAGCGGGAGTTCGCCGCGGTCGGCGCGCCCGGGACGGGTCAGGACCGCACCAACCTTTGGGCCAACACCCTGCTCGCCGGGGGAACGCAGGCGCTCAAGGAGAAGCTGATCGTCCCGCTGCTGCGCGGCGAGGTCGGCATGTGCCTGCTCTATTCCGAGCCCGGCGCGGGCTCGGACCTGGCGGGGGTCCGCACCCGCGCCGACCGGCGGGGCGACCATTTCGTAGTCAACGGCCAGAAGGTCTGGACCAGCTACGCCGCCAGCGCCGACTACGGCATGCTGATCGCCCGCACGAACTGGGACGTGCCCAAGCACCGCGGCATCAGCTTCTTCTTCCTGCCGATGAAGCAGCCGGGCGTGGAGGTGCGGCCGCTCCGGCAGATCACCGGGGAGAGCCAGTTCAACGAAGTCTTCTTCACCGACGCCCACTGTCCTGAAGACAACCTGCTCGGCGAACTCGGCGAAGGCTGGGGCGTGCTGCAGACGGCGCTCGCCTACGAGCGCTCCGCCATGGGCGAAGCCGCGCGCGGGCCTCGCCGCGTCGTGCCCGAGGGCTCGGGCGAGCCCCTCCTCGCTCTGGCCCGGGAGGCGGGCGTGCTCGGTGATCCGCTGATCCGCCAGGAGATCGCCAGGGTGATCGGCCTGAAGAAGCTCAATGCGCTCAACGCCGCCCGGGCCAAGGCGGACCTGAAGCAGGGCACATCCTCTTCGCTCATGAGCCTCGGCAAGTTGGCGATGAGCCGCATCCTCCACGAGGAGGCGCGCGTCCGGACGATGATCCTCGGCCCCGGCAGCCTTTTCGACGGGCCTGAGCACCCAAGGGCCGACGACGCCAATTTCCTGACGCTCAACGCCTACTTCACGTCCATCGGCGGCGGCACGGACCAGATCCAGCGGAACATCATCGGGGAGCGGGTCCTGGGCCTGCCGAAGGAGCCGGAGGTCGATCGGCACATCCCATTCCGCGAGGTTCGCACGAGCTAGCGCGACGCCCCAGCGACCACAAAGACACTCGGAGATAGAGCGTGGGTTGGAATTTCGGCGACATTCTTGAAGCCATCGAGCCGGTGCTGCCGCCGGACGCCCCGGCTTTCATCCACGGGGAGCGGACCATCGCCTGGAATGAGGCGAGCCGCCTCTCCAACAATCTCGCCCGCGCCCTGATCGCCCGCGGGGCAGCCCCTGGCGACAAGATCGCCCTCTACATGCGCAACCGGCCCGAATACATGGTTGCGCTCTCCGCTGCGTTCAAAGCCCGGCTGACCCACGTCAACGTCAACTACCGCTACACGCCGGATGAGGTCTGGTACATCTTCGACAACTCCGACGCCCAGACCGTGGTCTACGCCCCGGAGTTCCGGGATGCGGTGGCCCAGATCCGCGACCGCCTGCCCAAGGTGAAGACCTGGCTGGAGGTGTCGGACCAAGGGCCCATCGCTCCGTTCGCCGAGCCGTTCCACACGCTCGCCAACGATGGGAACGGTTCTGCGCTGCAGCTCGAGCGCTCGGGCCAGGACCTGCTCTTCATCTATACCGGCGGCACCACGGGCATGCCCAAGGGCGTGATGTGGCCGCACCACGACCTGCGGGAGGTGACCCTCAGCGCGGCCCGCAAGCTTGGGCCGGTGCCGGAAACGCTGGAGGCGCTGCGTGAGCACACCCGCAAGATCGGGCCGGGGGGCCGCGCCCTCATCGCGCCCCCGCTGATGCACGGGACGGGGCTGCTCACGGCCATCGGATCGCACCTTGCCGGCGGTTGTCTGATAACTCTGGCGGGTGAGACGTTCGATCCTGTCGAGATGCTGGACGCCATCGACCGCCATGGGCCACAGTCGCTGACCCTTGTCGGCGACAGCTTCGCCCGGCCGCTGCTGAACGCCCTGAACGCCAACCCCGGCCGCTGGGACGTGTCCTCCGTCGCCGTGGTGGTCTCCTCGGGCGTCATGTGGAGCCTGGAGGTCAAGCGCGGGCTGCTGGAGCACATGCCTCAGGCGATGCTCAGCGACGCCTTCTCCTCCTCCGAGGCCCTCGGCATGGGCAGCTCGATCATGACGAGGACGGGCGAGGTGCAGACCGCCACGTTCACGATCGGCGAGCGCTGCCGGGTCTTCGACGAGACCGACCAGCCGGTCGAGCCAGGCTCCGGCGTGCGCGGCGTCGTAGCGCTAGGACCGCCCAACCCGGTCGGCTACTACAAGGACGAGGAGAAGACCGCCCGCACCTTTCGGGTGATCGACGGCGTCCGCTACTCGATGCCGGGCGACTGGTGCATCGTCGAAGCGGACGGGACGCTGACCCTGCTCGGCCGCGGCAACGCCTGCATCAACACCGCCGGCGAGAAGGTCTTCCCCGAGGAGGTCGAGGAGGCCCTGAAGACCCATCCTTCCATCGAGGACGCGCTGGTCGTCGGGCTGCCCGACGAGAAGTGGGGACAGGCGGTGACCGCCGTCATCGACCTTGCCCCCGGCCAGAGCCTGGACGAGGCCGCGCTCAAGGCGCACGTGCGCAGGACGCTGGCCGGCTACAAGACCCCCAAGCGCATCTTCGTCGCCGACCGGCCGCTGCGCGCCAGCAACGGCAAGGCCGACTATGGCGCCGCCAGGGCCGTGGCCGAGGCCGGCGCCACGTCCGGCGATGCGGTCAGCGCATGACGGACACCGTCCTCGTCGAGCGTCGCGAGCGGGTGATGATCGGCGCCCTCATCCGGCCCAAGGTGCGCAATGCCGTCAATCGCGCTGTCTTCCTCGGCGTCGATGTGGCGCTGGAGAACGCCGAGCGAAATCCCGACGTCTGGGGGCTGATCGTCGCAGGTTCGGGCGAGCACTCGTCCTGCCCCGGCGCCGACCTGAAGGGCCCGGCCAACAGTGAGCCGCTCGGCTTCGCCAAGAAGCGCACGCCCGTTCGGCGGGGCCGCTGAGACGCCAGTTCGAAGTGAGGGACGCAAGATGAGTGACGACGCCGCGCGCACTCCGGTGATCGTGGGAGTGGGCCAGCTCAATGACCGGCCGAAGGACCCGCGGCAGGGCCTGGACCCCGCCGGCCTGATGGAGGCGGCGCTGCGCGAGGCCGATCGCGACGGTGGGACCGGGTGGATCGCCCGGCTTGACTCCCTCGCTGTCGTCGACCAGCTGTCTTTCCGCGAGCTCGGCGACGTCTCGCGCCCACTGGCGGCCAGGCTGGGGGCCAAACCGAAGCTCTGCTATAAGAGCTCCTACCCCGGCGGCGACACGCCCATCCTGATGCTCAACGAGGCGGCCCGCCGGATCGTCGAGGGCGAGATCCAGGTCGCCGCCGTGGCTGGCGGCGAGGCCCTGCGCACCGCCGCCCAACTGGCCGCACTCAGAGCGGGCGATGATCCCTCCGCCCACAACCCGCTGCGGCAGGCGACCAGCCGCGCCGGGCCGCCCTCTCTACGCCAGCGTTACGGTCTGATCGCGCCGGTGGACGTCTATCCGCTCTACGAGAACGCCGGCCGCGCCGCCTACGGCCAGACCTTGGCCGAAGCCCAGGCCGAGAGCGGCGCGATCTGGTCACGGTTCTCCGAGGTCGCTGCGGAGAACCCCGGCGCCTGGATCCGCAAACCGGTCACGCCGGAGGCGATCGTGACCCCCTCGGCGGACAACCGGCCGATCGCCTTCCCCTACAACAAGCTGATGGTCGCCAACTCCTCGGTGAACCAGGGCGCCGGGTTCATCGTCGCCAGCCTGGCCGCCGCCCGCCAGGCGGGGTTCCCTGAGGACCGGCTGGTGTATGTCGGCGCCGGCGCAGCAGCCCACGAACCGGGCGATTACCTGAAGCGCGACCGCTACGACCGCTCGGTGAGCATGGCCGTCTCGCTCAACCGGGCGCTGGACCTGAACGGCGTCACCGCCTCGGATCTCGACTTTGTCGAGCTCTACAGCTGCTTCCCCTGCGTGCCGAAGATGGCCCGGCGGTTGATCGGTTGGCCGGTGGAGAAGCCCGCCACCGTGTTCGGCGGCCTGACCTTCGGCGGCGGCCCCATCGGCAACTACATGAGCCACGCCGTCGTCAGCATGGTGCTGAAGCTTCGCGAGAGGGGCGGCAAGGGCCTCCTCTTCGCCAACGGCGGGTACGCGACCAACAATCACACCATCGTCTTGGCCAGAGAGCCCTTCCCGCTCGAGGTCGTCCGCCGCGACTTTGACTTCCAGTCTGAGGCCGACGCCGCCCGCCAGACGGGGCCCGAACTCGACGAGAGCTACACCGGTCCCGGGATCATCGAGACCTACACGGTTCTCTATGAACGCGACGGCCGGCCCAAGTTCGGCGTCGTCGTCGGGCGTGGGCCGGCGGGACAGCGTTTCCTGGCGAAAGTCCCGCCGTCGGACGAGTCGGGCATCGCCTTCCTCACGGACGGCAAGTTCGAGCCGGTCGGGTCCCACGGCGCTGCGGCTCTCGGTCCCGAAGGCGATTGCCTCTGGAGCATCGAAGGCGCGGCGACCGGGCTCGGCGCCCGGCCCGCGGATGGGTCGGGGACCCAAGCATGAACTCTCGACCCCCGGAGCCCACTCAGCGACTGATCGACGTCCCCGGCCGGGGCGGGGCCATGGGCGCCCTCGATTTCGGGGACCCGAACCGACCAGTCGACGTGGTCTTCTCCCACGCAAGTGGATTCAACGCCCGTACCTATCGCAGCATCCTTGCGCCATTGGCGCTTCGACGCCGAGTCCTGGCGCTGGATCTGCGCGGACACGGCCGCAGCACGCTTCCGACGCATGCGGTGGGGCGCTCGACCTGGACCGCCTGGCGGAGGATCTATGCGCACTCCTGGAGGCCGTCGATGCCCGTGACGTGGTGCTTGCGGGACATTCGATGGGGGGGGGACGGCGAGCCTCATGGCCACCCAAGTGGCGCCCGATCGCATCCGGGCCCTTGTGCTCTTCGAGCCCGTGATCCTCTCGCGGGAAGCCGCTGAGCAGGCCCGCAAGGGCCCGATCAACTCACGGTTGGCGGACGGCGCGCGGCGACGGCGGATGACGTTCGCATCCCGGCAAGAGGCGCTCGAGACCTACCGCGGACGGGGAGCGTTCAAGTCGCTCAACTGACGCACAGCTTGAGGATCACGTGGCCGACGCCTTCCGCGTGCGGCGAGAGGGCGGCGTCGAGCTCGCCTGTTCGCCGGAGTGGGAGGTGAGCAACTTCGTCTCCCACGGGCATGACTCGTGGTCGGCCCTGCTCGCTCCGGGGCCTCCGGTGCGCATCCTGCGGGCCGAGCACGGATCGACCTGTGCGTCGCTCGCGGCGGCCGACACCGAGCTGAGCGCCGCCGGCAGGATTTCGATGGACCAGGTGAAGGGCGCCACCCACCTGCTTCCCATGGAACATCCCGAACTTGTGCGGCTAGAGCTCGAACGGGCTATCGAGACCAGGTGAGCGGCGACCAACCCCCCCCGAGGACAGAAGGGGAGCGCCGACCAACACCAAACTGAAGCAGGGCTTCGAGAGCCTCGAGGCGGCGGCCGAGGTTATCGCCGCCCATGTTTCGCACAGGCCGCGGCCGACCGACCTTTCGGGCCTGCGCAAGAACTTGCGCCTCGGCGATGACGGCCGATACCGCTGGCGCTGGGACCCGCGCTTTGCAGGCGGAGCCCGGCGAGATCGCACAGAAGCCGGAATGGCCGCGCTCGAGGCGCAGGCCGCCCGGATCGCCATCCCATTGCATCTCATGCGCGGCCGGCTGAGCGAGCTGGTTTCGAGCGAAGCTGCGAGGGCGTTCATCGAGCAGATTCCCGGAGGCGTACTCACAGACGTCGCGGGCGCTGCCCACATGATCGCAGGGGATGGCAACGACCTCTTCACCGATGCCGTCCTGCGTTTCCTCAGGACCGTGGCGGAGCCTTCGCCAGGTAGACCATAGCGCCGTCGCGCCATATCGACAGGCTGCGCCAATGCGCGCCCCCGACAATCGGTCGAGGTTTCATCCAGCAGATCTTTCTGAGTTCCCCCAGCGGCAGGATGGCGCAGGGGCGGCCGACGACACGTCCTCGTGCCCTGTCGCCAGGAACCTCACCATGGCTCGGGACACGATCGCCAAGCGCCGGTCAAGCGACCGCGTAAGCAGACGCAAAAATGGACCGCGCCCAGAGAGCGCGGTCCAGGGCTGCTGCGGGGAAGAACGGTGCGCAGCAAGAAAGATAGTAATGTAAGATACAAGCGCAAGGGATCAAGCCCGGGCGCGGTGAGCGGCGACCTCTACAAGCCCCGCTTGGCGAAGGATGGCTCGGCCTTGACGCGGCGCCACGACCGACAAAGTATGTCCCATACAATATTGAATCGCGAAATCCATGCGCGAGTTGTGGGGAGGAACAGATGTCCAAAAGGCAGTTGATGGCCACTGTCGCCGTATTCGGCGTGATGGTGGCTCACGGCGCGCGCGCACAGCAGGCAAACACGATCGAAGAACTCGTGGTCACCGCTGAGCGCCGTGAGCAAAGCCTACAGGACGTTCCCGTCGCGATCTCAGCATTCACATCTGAGAAGCGCGATCAGCTTGGCATATCGACGGTGTTCGATTTGACCAATTTCACGCCCGGACTGCAATACTCGAGCCAGCTGGATCGGGTCAGTCTTCGCGGGGTGGGGCGAACGACGAACGTACATGCGGCCGATCCGTCCGTCTCGGTTTATTCAGATGGAATTTACACCACCTCGACCGTCGAAGCCGGCAAGACGCCGCTGTTCGTGGAGCGGATCGAGGTGCTGCGGGGGCCACAAGCGACGCTTTATGGGCGCAATGCCATCGCGGGGGCGATCAACCTGGTGTCCAAGCGACCTACGGATGAGCCTTACGCAGAGGTCAGGGCGACCTATGCGAACTACAATCGCCACGTGCTGGAGGGCGCCGTTTCCGGCCCGACGACCATTCCCGGCGTGAAGTTCCGTTTCGCCGCCAATTGGGAAAAGCAGGCGGAAGGGTGGTACGACAACATTGTGCCCGGCCAGCCCGATGAGGGCAACGTGATCGACACCAATATCGTCGAGGGCCAGCTGAAGTTCGACTTCAACGACCATTTCGAAGGCTGGACCAAGCTCACCTGGATCCAATGGCGCAACGGCTCTGGCGGGCCCGGCGCCCGCGGCACGTTCACGCCGGGCCCCTACGCCAGCTTTGAGGTGGCCAACGGCGCAACGTCCCAGGAGCCGGGCTATGGCTGCAGCGGCCGGGTCACGAACGTGGTCAACCCCTCGCCCCTCGGCTGCGAGAACCCGGCTGACCGCGACCCTCGGAAGATCGCTTCGGTCGTACCCTATCAGGTCAAGCTGGACGACACCTGGATCTTCGCCAGCGAATGGATCTGGCACGCGCCCAGCTTCGACGTGAAGTACACTACCGGTGGCGCGCGCTATCACTACACGCTCAACCGGCCGCCGGACGACACGGTGGCGCCCGTGCAGAGCTATACGTTGCCAGGCGGCCTGCGGGTCTTCCCGCAACAGCTCTATAATTACCAGGAGATCGAGGAGTGGTGGAGCCACGAACTAACTCTCAGTTCGACGCACGAGGGGCCGCTACAGTGGCTCGCCGGTCTCTACTCCTGGAACGAGCACTTTGAGCAGCCCACGTCCACGTACCTGTTTCTTCAGCCCCAGATCGCCGCGCCCCTCGGCGTGAGCTGCCCCCGGTTCGGCAACGCATGCCCGCCGAACCCGCTGTTGCAGCGGAGCTATGACGAGCCCAGGTTCCACATTCAGTCGAAAGCCGTCTACGCTCAGGTGGACTATGAGTTCACCGATGCCTGGAAGCTGACGGTCGGCGGACGATACTCGCTCGACGAGAAGTCGGGCTCGGAGGAGGCGCGCGTCCTTTGCTTCGCCTTCTTCGCCTGTACGCCGGGCCTCACGCCGGAGCAGACCGGGCCCTTCACGCCGGCGATCGACCTCACCCAGGCGCTGTTCATCCCCGGAGCCACGCCGCCGAAAGGCGTCTCGCAAGACTTCACATTCGACCCGGCCACAGGTCGCGCTCGGCGGGAGTACGACGCCGATTGGGACGCGCTTACCGGCAACGTCACGCTGCAGTGGGAGCCGGATCCCGGCACGACCGCCTATGTCCGCTACAGCCGCGGCTACAAGGCCGGCGGATTCCGCATCGGGGTCGACACGGCGCTAACCGCCAATCCCTACACGAAGGCGGAATATCTGGACGACATCGAGGTGGGTCTCAAGAAGACCTTCGGGCGCAACCTGCAGACCAACATTGCGCTATTCCACTACGACTACAAGAATGCGCAGATCCCGCTAACGATCATCGACACCGCCGGCGGTGTCACCCAGGCCCAGTCGGTGTTCTACAACGTGCCCAAAGCTATCTCGATGGGCGTCGAGCTGGAGACGATCTGGCAGCCGTTGGACAACCTGCAGATACTGTTCAACTACTCCTATCTGAACGCTGAGATCAGACGAGCCAGCGGGGTGGTCGACCCCGCGGACCCAGCCGCACTCGACCCGGATGCAAGCCCGCTGGGCTCAATCGCCGACTGCGTGGTCCGCCAGGCGACGCCGTCGGCCACCGACAATTGCCCAGCCGACGTGTTCACCGCCCTCACGGGGGGTGGGTTCCAGCTCGGCCAGGACCTCAAGGGCCAGAAGCTGCCCAACGCGCCGAAGCACAAGGTCGCCTTGAATGTGAACTACACTTGGCTGTTCGAGGCTGCTTCGCTGACGGCCTCGGCCAGCTACACCTGGCGCGACGCTCAATACGGATCGATCTTCAACCGCGCCTACTCGCGCTCGCCTGCCTGGGAACAGGTTGACGCCCGCGTGACCTGGACGCCTGCCAGCGAGCGCTACACCGTCATTCTCTTCGCCAAGAATATCTTCGACGAGGTCGGGTATGAGGGCGGCGCAACGGCGGCGCGGCGAGCCGGCTACGTCGGTTCCGCGACGGCCGGCGGCTCAACCATCATGCCTGTCACTCAGGGCATCGCGACGAGCTATCCGCTGACCCCGCCCCGCACCTACGGGATCGAGCTGCAGTACCGGTTCTTCTGACGCGGGGGCCTGCGGGGGCGGCCCCATCCCGCCGCCGCTGGCCCGCCCGCCTTGGCGCGCACGACGAGCCGAAACGGCGTCCATGCCAAGCCGTCCCGCCCAGTCCGGCGGGCTTCGCCTTGCAACCCAGATGCGGCAAGCGATGCGTCGAGTTCGCCTGCTGGCCGTGAAATCGAACTGGTGACACCGGTGATCTCGATGGGACGAGATCCGCAGATGTGGAGTCGACCCTACGACCCGAAGCCCTCATTGTTCGCCGGCCGGAGGGGATGACGTCCGCCAGCGGGCGACGAAAGCGCTGGGTTCATGCGAAGGCGGAGATCATGCTCAACGCACTGGCCCCGGGCCCACCTTGTGGAGGGTGGCGCGCCGGGAAAATCTGCGGCCGCAGCCGGTGTTCAGGTGGTTGCAGGGCGCAGAGGTCGCGCCGGCTGGCGACCAGAGCCCGAGGAAGGGCCTTGGACGCCAGCGGCCCCTGGGTAGGTCAGCGAAAAGTATCTCAGCCTCAGCTGCTCCACGTCTCCGATCGCTGGCTTGCAAGCGAACGGCCGTGGTTCGGAGGTTCTACTCACAGCGTCCGATCTCACTCGATCGCCAGCTGCAGCGCTTCCGCCAGGCGGCCGGCCAGGCCCAGGCGATCCGCTCCGTCTTCGAGGCCGTTATTGTCGATCGCCCGGGACAGGGCGGCGCCCATGATGATCGCCCCGACCGCGCGGGCCCGGATCGTCGCATCCGGCCCACCCAGCCAGGCCTCGATTGGTTCGTAGAACCGTTCCTGAGTGTTCCGCCGAACCAGCGGCCCGGCCTTCGCCGAAGACGCCGAGCGCAGGATGATCTGCAGCACCGCCAGCTTATGATCCTCTACGGGATCCAGAAGCAGCATGCGCGCGGCCCGAGCGCCGAAATCCTCGCGCGGGCCCTCGAGGAGGTCTCGAACCGAGCCGCTCTCGGCCAGAACCGCGGCCAGCAATTCTTCCTTGGAGCCGAAGTAGCGCGACACCAACGCAGGATCGACGCCAGCTTCTGCGGCAATGCCCCGGATGCTAGCGACGTCGTAACCCTCCTCGGCAAACCGCGACCGCGCCGCCGAGAGGATGGCGCTCCGCGTGGCGACCGCGTTGCGCGTCCTCGGAGGGCTCTCGGCCTGGGTCATGAAGCTTCTCCGCTGATGTCCACGAACGTTGACTTAAACCCGACGGGCCCATAGGTCACCATCCGTTGACTTGCTGCCGCGCGCCTCCCCAGCGCGCTCGAGGGATGGACACCATGCAGACCTTCCAGAGGCTGGCGCTGATCGCGTTGGCGAGCTTCGCGCTTGCCGGCTGCGGACGGAAGGAGGGACCTGCGGTCGCGGTCGCGCCGGTCGTGTCCGTCGCTACCCCCCTGAAGGCCACAGTCCGCGACTGGGACGACTTCACCGGCCGCTTCGAGGCCGTGCAGCAGGTCGACGTCCGCGCCCGCACGGGCGGCTACCTCCAGGCAGTTCACTTCCGCGACGGCGAGGCGGTGCGCAAGGGCCAACTGCTCTTTACCCTCGATCCCCGCCCCGCCCAGGCGCAGCTCGCCGCCGCCCAGGCCCAGGTCGGCCAGGCCCGCACCGAACTGAAGCGCGCCGAGAGCCTGCTGGCGGCCAAGGCGATCTCCCAGGAGGAGTACGAGAGCCGCCGCTCGGCCGCCGCTGTGGCGGAAGCCACGCTGCGCGCCAGGCAGCTCGACGTCGAGTTCACCCGCGTCACCGCGCCCATCGCAGGGCGGGTCTCGGCCCGGCGGGTCGATCCCGGCAACCTCATCGCCGGCGGCACATCGGCGGGCGACGTGCTCACCACCATTGTCTCCGCCGACCCGATCCATTTCATCTTCGACGTCTCGGAAGCGCAGCTGCTGAAGCTGCAGCGGCAGGCCGGCGGCGTCAGGACCGCCCCCGTGCAGGTGCGCCTGCAGGACGAGGCGGAGTACCGCTGGGAGGGGAGCGTCGATTTCCTCGACAATGTGGTCGACCCGAAGTCGGGTTCCACCCGCATCCGCGCCTTGATCCGCAATCCGCGCGGCTTCCTGAAGGCCGGCATGTACGGCGCGGCCCGAATGGCGGGCGCGGGCGCCTACGAGGCTCTGCTCATCCCCGAGACCGCCATCGTCGCCGAGGGTCCGCGCAAGGTCGCCTACGTCGTCGCCGCCGACGGCGTCCCGCAGAGCCGGTCCCTGACGCTAGGCCCGGTCATCGAAGGCCTGCGGGTGATCCGCGCTGGCCTCGGTCCCGAAGAGCGCGTCGTGGTCAGCGGCGTCCAGCGCGTCCGTCCGGGACGAAAGGTCCAGGCCCGCAACGTGGCCATCAGCGGCCAGCCCCAGGCCGCCGCCACGCCGACCGCGCCCAATGCGGCGCCCGCCTCCACCGGCTCCATCGTCCGCTAGGCCGCCTCACATGAAGTTCTCCCGCTTCTTCATCGACCGGCCGATCTTTGCCGGCGTGATCTCGGTGTTCGTGGCCCTGCTCGGCCTCTTCGCCTATCCGCAGCTGCCGCTGTCCCAATACCCCGAGATCGCGCCGCCGACGGTGGCGGTGATGGCGAACTATCCGGGGGCCTCGGCCGAGACGCTCGCCGAGACCGTCGCCGCCCCCCTGGAGCAGGAGATCAACGGCGTCGAAGGCATGCTCTACATGACCTCGTCGTCCTCCAACGGCACGGTCCAGCTGACGGTGACATTCGGGCCAGGGACGGATCTCGACGCGGCCCAGGTGCTCGTCCAGAATCGCGTGGCGCTCGCCGAACCCCGTCTGCCCGCCCAGGTCCGCCAGATCGGCGTCACGGTGAACAAGCAGCAGACCGGCTTCCTGATGCTGATCGCGCTCACGTCCAAGGACCCGTCGGTCGACGTCGACTATGTCGGCAACTACGCCAATTCCACCCTGCGCGACCGGCTGCTGCGGGTGCCCGGCGTCGGCGGAGTCCAGCTGTTCGGGGGCGGCTTCTATTCCATGCGGATCTGGATCGACCCGCAGAAGGCGGTCGCTCGCGACCTTACCTCGCAGGAGATCGTCGCGGCCCTGCAGGCCCAGAACGTCCAGGCCTCGGGCGGGGCGCTCGGCCAGGCTCCGGCCGACCGTGGCGTGGCCACCCAGCTGCCGGTGGAGGTCCAGGGCCGGCTCGGCACACCCGAGGAGTTCGCAAACGTGGTCATCCGCACCGACGCCGACGGCCGCGTCACCCGCGTCGGCGACGTCGCCCGCGTCGAGCTCGGTTCGCAGGACTACAGCGTCCGCGGCTACTTCGGCGGCGAGCGCGGCATCGGCGTGGCGGTGATCCAGCAGCCCGGCTCCAACGCACTTTCCACCGCCACCGGCGTGTTGAACGCCGTTGAACGGGCCAAGGCCGACTTCCCGCCCGGCGTCGCCTACACGATCCCCTACAACCCCACGGAGTACGTCCAGGCGTCCGTCGAGGCGGTGCAGCACACCCTGCTCGAGGCGGTCGTCCTTGTGGTCCTGGTGATCGTGGTCTTCCTGCAGACCTGGCGCGCAGCGATCATCCCGATCCTGGCGATTCCCGTGGCGCTCGTCGGCACGTTCGCGGTGCAGCTCGCGCTCGGCTACGCGATCAACTCGTTGTCCCTGTTTGCGCTCGTGCTCGCCGTCGGCATCGTCGTCGACGACGCCATCGTCGTCGTCGAGAATGTGGAGCGGAACATGCGCGAGGGCCTCTCCCCTCGCGAGGCCGCCTACCGCACCATGGACGAAGTCAGCGGCGCCCTCATCGCCATTGGCCTCGTGCTCCTGGCAGTCTTCGTGCCCACCGCCTTTGTGCCGGGGATTCCGGGCGAGTTCTACCGCCAGTTCGCGGTGACGATCGCCGCAGCGGCGGCCATTTCGCTGCTGATCTCGCTGACCCTGTCCCCAGCGCTCGCCGCCCTGCTGCTGAAGCCCCACCGCGCAGGTCATCACGGCCCACGCTGGTTGCGGCCGCTCCAGTGGGCCGGCGATTGGTTCAACCAGTCCTTTGACGCGCTGTCCGACCGGTACGGCCGCATGACCGCCCGCCTGGTCCGCGCGAGCGTGATCGTGCTGGTCATCTACGGCGGCCTGCTGGCCGTCACCGGCTGGCGCCTCGTCGCCACGCCCACGGGCTTCATTCCGCAGCAGGACCAGGGCGTGCTGATCGGCGTGGTCCAACTGCCGCCGGGCGCATCGCTCGAACGCACCGACGCCGTTGTCCGCCAGGCCGCCGCCGAAGTCGCCCGGATCCCGGGGGTCGAGACGGTCGCCGCCATGGCCGGCCTGGACGGGGCCAGCTTCTCCAACGCCTCGAACGCCGCAACCATGTTCATCCGTCTGGAGGCCTGGGAGGAGCGTGGCTCCGCACTGAGCGCGGACGCCGTGGCGGGCGCTATCATGGGCAAGCTGGGCGCTGTCCAGGAGGCCAACGTCTTCGTCCTGTCCCCCCCGCCCGTGCAGGGCCTGGGCAACGGCGGCGGCTTCAAGCTGATGGTGCAGGACCGCTCCGGCCTGGGCTACCGGGAGCTCGAGCAGGCGGCCAACGGCCTGATGGGCGCCGCATCCGGCACGCCGGAGGTCCAGGGGGTGTTCAATCAGTTCAACACCGGCGCGCCCCGCGTCACCGCCGACGTCGACCGCGACCGGGCGCTGATGATGGGCGTCCAGCCGCAGGCCATATTCGACACCCTCGGCACCTACCTGGGCTCGACCTACGTCAACGACTTCAATCTTGGCGGCCGCACCTTCCGGGTGACCGCCCAGGCCGAGCCGTCTGGCCGTGACGAGAAGGCCGATATCGCCGACTTGCGGGTCCGCTCCGCCGCCGGCGAGATGGTCCCGGTCGGGTCGGTGGCGCAGCTTCGCGACGACACCGGCCCCACCCGCGTGGTGCGCTTCAACCTTTTCCCTGCGGCGGAAGTGATCGGTTCGGCCGCCCCCGGCGTCTCCTCGGGCCAGGCCCTGACAACCATGGAGCAGCTCGCCGATCGCACCCTGCCCCAGGGCGTGGGCCACGAGTGGACCGAGCTGGCCTACCAGGAGAAGGCGGCGGGCAACACCGGCGCGCTGGTCTTCGTCATGGCCGTCGTTCTGGTCTTCCTGGTGCTGGCCGCCCAGTACGAAGCGTTCACCCTGCCGCTGGCGGTCATCCTCATCGTGCCCATGTGCATCCTCGCGGCCCTGGCCGGCGTCAGCCTGCGGGGCATGGACAACAACATCCTGACCCAGGTTGGCATGGTGGTGCTCGTAGGGCTGGCCGCCAAGAACGCCATCCTCATCGTGGAATTCGCCAAGCAGGCCGAGGAGCGGGACAAACAGGACCGGTTCCAGGCGGCGGTCACCGCCGCCCGGACGCGCCTGCGGCCGATCCTGATGACCTCCTTCGCCTTCATCTTGGGCGTCGTGCCGTTGATGCTGGCCACCGGGCCAGGCCAGGAGATGCGCCAGGCTCTGGGCACGGCGGTGTTCTTCGGGATGCTGGGCGTGACGTTCTTCGGGCTGGTCTTCACCCCGGTCTTCTATGTGGTCTGCCGGAAGCTCGCCGAACGGCTTCCGAAGCCGCCGCCCAAGGCGGCCGCGCCTCAAGCGGAAATTGAAAGGAGCCGCCCGTGAGCGCCCGCAACCTCTTGACCACCGCCGCAGCGGCCGCCGCCCTCCTCACGGCCTGCGCCACCGGGCCCGACTACAAGGCGCCGGCAGCCCCGGCCGGTACCGGCGGCGGATTCGTCGGCGCCGCCGTCGCCCCGGTGAGCGCCGACCAGACGCCCGCCGACTGGTGGCGCCTGTACCGGGATGCCGCGCTGGACGGCCTGATCGCCGAGGCCCTCGCCAACAACCGCGATCTGGCCGCCGCCGCCGCCAATCTCGTCCAGGTCCGCGCTTCGCTCTCCGAGGCTCGCGCGGGGCGGCTCCCCGGCACGACGGTGAGCGCCGCCGCCGCTCGCAGCCGGCAGCCCGACGTCGCAACGGGCCGGCGGATGGCCGAGGCGGACACCGTCTCGAGCGGCCTGGATGTGTCCTATGAGGTCGACGTCTTTGGGCGCGTCACGCGTTCGATCGAGGCCGCCCGCGCCGACAGCGACGCCGCCCAGGCCGCCCTCGACGTGGTCCGTGTCTCGGTGGCGGCCGAGACCGCCCGGGCCTACGTCGACGCCTGCGCGACGGGCGCGCAGCTGCAGGTCGCCCGGCGCACCCTCGCGCTCTCAGAGGAGACGGCCGGCCTGACCCGTCGCCAGCTGGAAGCTGGCCGCGGAACCGGGCTCGACCTCTCCCGCGCGCAGGCCCAGGCCGACACCGCGCGGGCCGCCATCCCGCCGCTGCAGGCGCAGCGCGACGCCGCCCTCTTCCGCCTGTCAGTGCTGGTGGGGCGTCCGCCGGCCCAGGTTTCGTCCGAGGCCGCCGCGTGCCAGGCGATCCCGCAGATCACGGCCGCGCTTCCGGTCGGCGACGGCGCCGCCCTGCTGGCGCGCCGCCCGGACGTGCGTCAGGCCGAACGCCGGCTCGCCGCGGCGACGGCCCGGATCGGCGTGGCTACCGCGGCGCTCTATCCTCAGGTCACCCTCGGCGGGTCCGTCGGCAGCGTCGGAGGCGGCGGGTGGGACTTCGGCGACCAGGTATCGTTCAGCGTCGGTCCCCTGATCAGCTGGAGTTTCCCCAACATCGCCGTGGCCCGCGCCCGCATCGCTCAGGCAGACGCCGCGACCCAAGCGGCGCTCGCCACGTTCGAGCAGACCACGCTCACGGCGCTGCAGGAGGCAGAGACGGCGCTCAGCGCCTACGGCCACGAGCTCGATCGCCGAACCGCCCTGCGCCGGGCGCGGGACCAGAGCGCCGAGGCCGTCCGCCTGGCGCGCTTGCGTCAAACGGCGGGTCTCGACAGCTTCATCACCGTGCTGGATGCGGAACGCACATTGGCCGGCCTGGAAGCCCAGCTCGCCCTGTCCGAAGCGGCCGTGACCTCCAACCAGATCACGCTCTTCAAGGCGCTCGGCGGGGGTTGGGAGCGCAGCGGTCTTTAGGCGTCGGGAGAGTCCGCCGCTCCCCGCCTTGTGCGCGGCGGCTCGCAGGGGCCCGCGGCCCGAAGCCCGGGCGGAAGAGCGGCGAGGTGGCATCAGCCGCCGTTGAGTTCACCAGGCAGCGCGGCCTCTAAGTCATATCCATGGCGAACGTTTGGGCGAAGCTCGGCCTCTCTCCGACCGCGCTGCATAACCTGCGTCGCGGCCACCCTTTGAACAGCGATGTTGGATCAAGGCCTCGAGGCGCAATCGGGACGCCGGGGAAGCTCGGCGGAAGGCAGGAATGGGCTGGCGCAGGTCGGACGCGCATGTGGGCTGATGCGCGAACGCGATTGCTGACTGGCTCGAGATGCCGGCTCGTGAAGTTCCGTCGGCCCAGCGGCGACCGCCGCACTGGTGCCCATCTTCCCCGCCGTGGAAGAAGGTAGCCTGGACATCCGGCAGCAGGCGCCGGCCGCGATGGCGCTGCGGAATCAGGTGGAAGGCGCCCTCCGCGCCGCGTTCCTCGCCCGGAAGTGGGTCCACCTGCAGTATGTCCAAAGCCGTCTTGACGCCCCGAGCCCTCTGAGGCCGCCCTGGTGGTGGACCTGCGACCGCTCCATTTCATCACCGAGACAGGGTTGCATGGGCACAGCGCCGACGGCGATTGGCAAGCGCGGTTGGAGTGGCTTGGCCGCCGATGATGAACCGGATCATTTTCCGATCTCTCGCACCGCTCACCAGACCAATTCCTGAGCGGTGGATAGGGTCGCGCGCGGCGGCCAGCCTTGCGTTACGTGATCGATCCCAGCATCCACGTCCCATGGCGCCCTTGACCCTTTCTCCCAGCGACTATCGCCGTCTTGCGACCGTGCTCCGCACCCTGACCCGGACCGGTGCTCGACCTGTCTTGGTGCGGTTAGGTCTGCTTCGCGGCGCAGCGCCAGACGAGGTCGCCGAGGGCGCCGCATACGAGGGCTTAGTGGCGGCCCTCGAGGAGCTCGGCCCCACATTCGTGAAGCTTGGCCAAATCCTGGCGACGCGGTCGGATCTGCTTCCGCCGGAGCTGACGGACCGGCTCAGCCGGCTTCACGCGGCCGTCTCGCCCGCGCCCTTCGAGTGGGTTCGCGAACAGCTGGCGATCGATCTGGGCGGCTCACCGGACGAATCTTCGCGGAATTCTCGTCGACGCCGATCGCTGCGGCCTCGATTGCGCAGGTCTATGCCGCACGGCAAAGGTCCGGTGAAGAGGTCGTCGTGAAGGTCCGCAGGAACTCAGCGAAGCCCTTCTGGAGGAGATCGATTTGCGGATCGAGGCCCGCCATCAGACGGAGATACGACAGCGGGGAACCGCGTTCCACGTGCCTGTCGTTCATGAGCGATTCACAACGGAAAGGACCATGGTCAGCACGCGCGTCCGTGGTCGCAGCCCGAACGCCGCCTTCCGCAAGGACGAGCTCGCCTTGGCGCGCTCTGGCGCCCGAAGCAGCCCGGGGCTGCTGAGCATGATCCTGCTGGGGGGTGTTCCACGCAGATCCGCATCCCGGGAATGTTCTGGTTACCCCAGATGGCAGACTAGCGCTGCTGGACTTCGGATCGGTCGGGCGGCTCTCGGCGAAGCGGCGAGAGCAGGTCCTCGTCGTTCTCGGCTCACTGGTCGACGCCGATGTCCGGGCGGTGCCCGATGTGCTGATGGACTGGTCTGGGCGCTCGGGCGCCCCGCCGCCTGGCCCTGAACAAGCTGTCGACAGGTCTTCCTGCGCTATGCCGCTGACTCAGGTCGGCCGATCCGGCTTGCGGAGGCGATCTCCGAGTTCATCACGATCGCCCGCGAAAACGCGTTGACCCTGCCGCCTGACCTCCTGCTCTTGCTGCGCGCCCTTGGCATCGCCGAAGGCCTTGCGAGGACGCTCGATTCCGACCTGGATGTTATCGCCGCGATAGCCCCCGTGGTCGTCAGGGCGTTCGCCGCCCGGTTTGAACCGATGGCGCTGGCCGCCCGCGCGTTCCGCACCTTCAAGGAACTGGACCAGGTCCTGGCGATGGCGCCCGAAGCGCTCCGGCGTGGAATTGGGCGGGTCAGCCGCGACGGCCTTGTCGTGCAAGTGTCGAGCTCCGACTTGACCGACTTGCCGCGCGCCGTGAGACGCGCCGGCGACAGCATCGCCCTTGGGGTCGTCGTCGCCGCCCTGATCGTCGCAGTCGCCATAGTCACGGTCGCGCAAGACGACCAACTCGCAGCGGTCGGGCGCGTCGCAATTTTACTCCTTGGGGGCGCCGGCCTTATCGTCTTCTTGAACCAGCGGTACCGGGACTGACGCTTCACGCACGGGGACGCGCTTGGCGTCCCGCCGGCAGCCTGATCGTCGTGATCGAGCGTTTGGGCGACATGGACGAGGTGGTGGAGGTCGTGCGCGCCACCGCCCGGCGGCTGATCGGTTCGGATGGCGTCGCCGTCATCCTGCGCGAGGGGGACGAGTGCCGCTATGTGGAGGAGGACGCCGTCGGCCCGCTCTGGAAGGGCCGGAACTTCCCGCTGTCGTCCTGCATCAGCGGCTGGGCCATGCTCCACCGCCGCACCGTTGTGATCCCGGACATCCGGCTCGATGAGCGCATCCCGCAGGACCTCTACCGTGACACCTTCGTGCGCAGCCTGGTGATGGCGCCGGTGCGCTCGGACGATCTGATCGGGGCGATCGGCGCCTACTGGAGGCAGGAGTACGAGGCCACCGCGGAGGAGGTCGAAACCCTTGAGACCCTGGCGCGCGCCACAGCCACGGCGATGGAGCAGGTCCGCCTCGTGACGGCGCTATCGAAAGCTCTGGAGGAGGCGGAACTCGCCCGAGACGAACTGCGCCATCGGGTCAAGAACGCCTACACCGCCACTCAGGCGCTCGCGAGCCTAACCCTGCCGCCGGACCAGGCCCGCGCGCTCTCGGCGCGCATCGCCGCCCTCGCCCGGGCGCACGACCTGTTGGACCGCAAGCTGGCGCGCCGGGACCGCATCACCCTCCAGGAGCTGGTCGACGCCGAACTCGAACCCTACGGCGTCGATCTGCCTGGACGGTTCAAGGTGTCGGGCCCGGCGGTCACCTTGCGGGGCGAGCGCGCTCTGGCGCTCGGCCTCGCGCTCAACGAGCTCGCCACGAACGCACTGAAGTACGGCGCGCTGTCGGTGCCGACCGGTCGCCTGGACGTGAGTTGGCGCATCCAGCGGGACCATGTTGTGCTGGAGTGGCGGGAGTCGGACGGGCCCGCGGTGCAGGGGGCCTTGTTAGAGAGTTTCGGCTCCAGGCTCCTGCGTCGCCTGATCGAAGGGCAACTTGCCGGCTCACTGCGTCGCCACCTCCACAATTCGGGCGTGACCTGCACGATCGAACTCCCCGCCCAGGAGTTGATCGGCTCGACCGTTGCCGGCGAGCCCTAGCCGAAGCGACCGGCGCAGTCTTCGCGAGGCGACTAAGCATCAAGGCGGCGCCAGAGTTCGTGCGCTCGGGCGGGGCCGCCGCCCGCTCGCGTCAGCGCCGCAGGCTTTGGCAGGCGCGTTCCAGCGCACGCGCGTCGAAGGTTGCCATAAGGTCGCGGGAACGCCGGGCAAGACGACGGTCGGGCTGGTGCGAAGCACCCAGAGCACATAGTCCGGAGCCCTCAGCAGGAAGGTTTCGGCCGTGCGTCCGTCATGGCGGCCATCTGAAGGCGCATCCCGGACGGTGATCCGCGCGCCTTGCGCAGACAAGCCTCGCAAGGGAAGGCCGCCTCGAGTGCGGCGCTTCGTCGATGGCCTCGCCGCCCGCTCGGCTTGCCGGACGGACCGGTCCCTCGCGTCGCGGCGCCCGATACTCCGCCGATCAGCGGCGATTGAGACCATGGAGGCCGAAGAGAACCAGATCCGAACGATCCGCTCCCGCCCCTTCAGCGGGCGGCGCCTCAGAGCTGATGGAGGCGAAGGTGCTCAGTCAGGACTGTGCGCCCCGATTGGCAGACGCGCCGGCGCGAGTTCTGCGGATACCCGCCTGCTGTTCGAGGCCACTCACGATATGGTCCAGGTGCGAAATCGCCTTCTCAAGCGCTTCGAGCTCTCCGGTCGACAAGCTGCCGAAGGTCTGACCGACGACCTCGTCGTAGAGCGGCAGCCCCTGCTCCAGCATCTTCCTACCGGCGTCAGTTATCTGAACCATCTTCGCTCTACGGTCTCCTTCGACCGGAGAGCGGCTGGCCAGGCCGTTCTGCTCCAGCCAATCGATCGCCTGGGTTACCGTTCGAGGCGCCTGATCGAAAAAGCCCGCGATATCGGTCGAGCGGCGCGGCTCTTCTGCAAGGAACGCGAGCAGCTTCAGGCGCGCCATCGACGCGCCATGGGCGGAGAGGTGCGTGTCGATCAGCCGTCGCATCCTGTACCACGCCCATCCAAACCTCGTCGCGACCGCGCGCAGCTCCTCTTTATTAGGTTCCATATGTAATGCGATTGCCACTTCTGGCGATGTGTGGCAAGGGCCGCGCCTTTCAACGAATGGGTGGCCAGGGATGGCGGATCATTCAGCGGGCGCCGTGGAGAATGGTGAAAGGACGGAGGGGCGTCGGGGTTCCCCGCTCAAGTCCGGGCGGGTTCGGCTTGCGTTGCTCCTTGGCGCACTTGCCCTCCTGATTTCTGGAGCCCTCTGGTATTCGGATTACCAGGGACGAGGCAGATACTTGCAAAGCACCGACAACGCCTATGTGTCGGCAGACTCCGTTGTCGTGGCGCCGAAAATCGCTGGATATGTCGAGCGCGTGTTCGTCACGGAGAACCAGGCGGTCAGGAAGGGCCAGCCGCTCGCGGAGCTCGATCCCCGCGAATACCGCGCCCAGACTGAGCAGATTACCAGCCAAATCGACGCGGCGAGCGCCGCGGCGGAAACTGCGCGCTCCCAGATTGCCGAGCAGCAGGCGGCGATTGCGCAGGCGCAGGCGCAGCTAGACGCCGCGCGTGCTGAGGCCGCGTTCGCCGGCCAGCAGGTCGCGCGCTATCAGCCGCTCGCCGCGTCCGGCGCAGAGCCTCGCGAGCGGCTGGCCCAGCTCCAGACCCAGGCGCAACAGGCGCGGGAACGGGTCGATGCCGCGCAGGCGGCGCTTCTGGGGTCGCAACGGCGTGTCAATACCCTCGGCGCCCAGGTGCGCCAGGCCCAGTCGCAGGCCGCGGCCGCACGCGCGCAACTCGCGGCGGCCCGCGTCACCGTCGAGTCGACCTCACTTAGGGCGGCGATTGA
>JBMOOD010000031.1:7743-37592 GCA_049323595.1 Pseudomonadota bacterium | reverse complement strand
TCTTGAGCCGCCATGCTGGCGCTGGCGGCCGCGTCCTGGGCGGCGGCGCTGGCCTCGGCGGCCATGGTGTCGTCGGCGGTTTCCTGCTCCTGGCAGGCGGTGAGCGCCAGCGCGCCTGCGCCGGCGGCCAGAAGAATGGCGATACGCATGGGAAGTCTCCTTGGTCCTCGTGGCAGGGCGCGCCCCCCGCGCGCAGCACGGATCACGGCCCCGTGACCAGAACGCGCCTCCTGTGGCGAAGGTTCCCGCGAGCGTGCGTCAGCGCACCAGCGCCTGCAGCCGGTCCAGGTCGAGCGCCTCCATGATCGGCCGGCGCGACGCCTCGGTGATCGGATCGCTGGGCGCCGTCGCCACGGTCAGCAGCTGCACGTCGCCCGGCCGACTGGCGTCGTAGTAGCCAGGGTTCAGCTCCACCACCTGCCGCTCGGGCGGGCAGGGCCCCGACAGGTCCACGTCCTCCGATCCCATCTCCGCCGACAGGCACGCCGGCGCGTCCGAGCCGCCCAGCTCCGCCAGCCGGGCCCGCAGTCGCGCGGTCCGCGGGTCCGCCGTCCCGCCGGCGCCGCCGTCCAGCTCGCCCGCCAGCTTCACCTGCTCGATCAGGCTCTGCTCGGTCGCCTCCAGCACCTTGGCGTTGTTGGCGCGGATCTCGGCCAGTTGCGCCGGCGGCAGCGCGCCGGCCATCTCCCGCACCGAGGCCTCCAGCTCGGCGGCCATCTCGGCGCGGCCCTTGCGCCGCCACTCGGCCAGGCGGCCGCCGGCGCCGCGGAACTCGTCCAGCGCCGCGTCCGCCTCGGCCTGCCCGGCGTCCGCCTGTCGCAGCAGCTCGGCCAGGTACCGCCGCGCCGAGACCGGCCGCACCAGCGAGGCGCCCGGCCGGGTCATCACCACCACGGTCCCGCCGCCGCCGCGGCGGAGCTCCATCCGTCCGCCGCCCAGGTCGCGCGCGGGGCCCAGCACCCACCAGTTGCGCCCCTCGACCCCCTCGGCGTCGATCACCATGGCGCGCCCGCGGCTGAACACGTCCGCGGTCCGGTTCAGCCCGATCGAGACCATTCCGTTGTTGGTGCGGATGCAGGCGCCGTTGCGGTATTCCAGCGGCCGCTGCGCCTCCACCGCGCCGGCCACCGGCCCCCGCGGCGCGGCCCCGCCCACCTCGATCCAGGAGGCGAGCTGGTGGCAGATCCCCGGCGGCGGCGTCCGCAGCTGCGGCATCGCGTCCAGCTGGGCGATCACCTGGTCCATGCGGGCGCGGAACGCCTGCACGATCGCCGCGCTGTGGCCCGCCACCTGGGTCTTCGGGTCCAGCAGCTTCACATACCGCCCGCCGTCCCCCTCGGCGACGTACCGCCGCGCGTCCTGCGCCGCCGACGGACCGGCCACAGCCATCAACACCGCCGCGGCGGCGACCCCCAACACGAAACGCATACGCAGAACCCTCGATCGTCCACACGCCCGGCGGTGGCGAAACCGCCCGGCGGCGCTCCCTAGCACGGGCGCGGCGTGGGCCGGTACAGCTTGGGGGTCAGCCGGCCGCGGCGGCCCTCCAGCGCCCGGATGCGCGCGTTCGCCGCCGGGATCCCGGTCGTAAACACGTCGTCGATCGCCACCTGGATGTCCAACTCCAGCCAAAGGTCGCGTGAGCGGCACGCGTCCATATACGCCGTCCGCAACGCCGGCCGGTCGCGCATCCAGGCGTAGAAGGCCTTGAACGACGGCATGCCCGGTTCGCGCACCACCTCGCTCAGCGACGCGCCGCCCTCGATCCGGCGCAGCACCGCCCGCGCCGCCCGCGGCGTATAGGTGCTCTTGCGCCCGCTCCGCCGCTTCGGCCCCTTCGACGCCCGGATCTGGTCCCGCTCCGCCCGCCGCGCCTCGCCCAGCCGCACCCGCAGCGTCCGCACCGCGTCGCCGAACGCGGGAATCACCTGCATCCAGCGGAACACGGTGCAATAGGCCGGCATCCGCGGATCGGCGGTGATCGCCTTCATCGTGTCCCCGTCCGCGATCCGCTGCAGGATCAGCCGCCCCATGGCCCAGGTGAAGGCCGAGTCCTTCCACCCCGCCGTCTTGTCCATGGGCGGTATCGGCCACTCCCGCGCCGGGCGGCGGTAGATGTTCACGGTCATGCGGGCAGGGTGGGGGCGCGGTGCGTCAGATGCGGACGTACACCTCCTCTCCCCCGAGCGCCGAAGGCGCGAAGAGAGGGAGAGGGTCGGGAGAGGGCCGGCTGGGTGTCGTCGGCGGCAGATCGAGGCCCCCCAGATGGTCCTTGGCCCGCGGTCGACACCAGCCGAACGCAAGGCGCCGGCCCTCTCCCGACCCTCTCCCTCTCGCTTCGCGGGGGAGAGGAGCTTCAGCATAGTGGCGCTCAGCCGCTCGGCGAACTACGGCAGTGGCTCTGCGACGGGACGCCTGAAGACGAGACTCCAGAACACGAACCCGCCCACGGCGCCGCAGGCCAGAGCCGCCAGTGCGATGACGGCGACGAGGAGGCTCCGGGCTGACTCGGGGACACCCGGCGGCATGCTGTAGCGTATCACGGCCACAAACGCCGTCACCGGGACGGCCGATACGGCTGCGCCGAACGCTGTCGTCCACCACCGTCCCGGAACGCGCACCTTTCGGATGGTGTAGTAGACCGGCATCCCCAGCAGGACGCCTGGGCCGGTGCAGAAGAAGAGCGCTCCAGCGGTCATCTGCAGGCTTTCAGAAGTGAAGCCCCGGGTCAGGCCGAGGATCGCGCCCAGCACGACCGGCCCGGAGAGCGCGGCTGCGAAGAACCCGAGCGTCTCTCGTCCTTCGCCACTATGCGCCACTCGATGTGCCCCCGCGGAGCATCCTTCAGGATGCCTCCCGCCCTTAAATCCCATGGTTGATTGCGAGCCTGCAGGCAAACTCTGTCCATGGTTTCAGGGCTCAGAGTGGCCGGTCGGGCAGTCTGACCTCCCCTTTATTCTCGACCGCAAGAGCCTCTACCCGCTTCTCCACGAACAGGGGGAACGCCAGCAGTCCGAAGAGCAACCCGCCTAGGTGAGCTTCCCAGGCAAGGCCGCCGACTCCACCCGATAGGACGTAGAGTACAGCGAAGAGCACGACGTTGCTCACGGCGAAGGCTCCAAGCTCCCGGAGGATCGCACGGTCTCGAATTGGGCGAATTCCGCCCTCCCCGGCGGGTGCCAGTCGCATGCAGGCGCCCCAGAGGCCACAGATGGCTCCCGACGCGCCGACCATCGGGGTGGAGCCGTTTGGGTTCAGGAGGAGAAAGCAGATGGCGGCGGCCAGCCCGCTAAGTCCGAAGAACAGTGCAAACCGCCTGATCCCGCTTGCCCGCCAGCCCAGCCGGCGGACCACCGGTCCCGCGAAACCCGGCAAGGCTGTGGCATTCATCAAGAGGTGAGCGGGACCGGCATGACTGAACATGTGGGTCGCGATTGTCGCGAACTTGCCCTCCATGAGCGCATGCGCCGAAAGCCCCCAACGTGCGGGTCCGCCGGTCGCGACTTCGGCGACAAAGGCGACCATCAAGGCCACCGCGAGGAAATGGGCTGGGCGCTCAGCCGGGCCGACAAGGCTCCCGAACCGACCGCTAGATGCTCGTTCAAGCGCCGAGGCCACACGTCTGCCCATGATTCAAGTTGTAACAGACGATCATAAAACGCCAGCGAGAAGCTTTGCCGTGCAGGCAATCGGTAACGAAAACCCCGCCGGCCTTTCGACCGACGGGGCTCTCCCTATTCACTCAGCGACCAGGGGCGCTTCCGCGCCCCCGCCCCTCAGTACCCGTTGATCCGCGCGTACCGGTCGCGGTGGTACGCCTGGTTGCCGAACGCCGCCTCGGCCGCGCGGGCGCGCTTCAGGTAGAAGCCGGCGTCGTGGGCGTCGGTCATGCCGATGCCGCCGTGCATCTGGACCATCTCGTTCGACACGAGGTGGAAGGTGTCGCCCATCTTGGCCTTGGCCAGGGAGACCAGCTCCGGCACGTCGGGCGCATCGGCGTCGATCGCCGCCAGCGCCGCTTCCACCGCCGAGCGCGACAGCTCCAGCTCGGTGAACATCTTGGCCGCGCGGTGTTGCAGGGCCTGGAAGCTGCCGATCACCTGGCCGAACTGCACGCGGGTCTTCAGGTAGTCCAGCGTGATCTCGAAGGCCTGGACGGCGGCGCCCAGCATCTCGGCCGAGAGGCCCGCGCGGGCGCGGTCCAGCACCTTCTCCAGCAGCTCGGCGCCGCCGTTGAGCTTGTCGGCGTCGGAGACGGCTACGTCCTTGAAGGTGATGTTGGCCGCGCCGCGGCTGTCGGCCAGGCTCAGCTTCTGGCGGGTCACGCCGGGGGCGTCGGCCTTCACCAGGTAGAGCTCGACCTTGCCGCCCGACTTGGCCGAGACGATCAGCAGGTTCGCCGCCGGGCCTTCCAGCACGAACGTCTTCTTGCCGTTCAGCTTGCCGCCCTCGACGGTGGTGTCGACCTTCTCGGGCTTGTGGTGCGGGCCTTCGTCCACCGCCAGGGTGGCCACGACCGAGCCGTCGGCGATCTTCGGCAGCCACTCGTTCTTCTGCGCGTCCGAGCCGCCCAGGATCAGGGCCGAGGCCGCGGTCAGGCCCGAGGCGATCAGCGGCGAGGCCGTCAGCGTGCGGCCCAGTTCCTCGAGCACCAGGCCCAGGGACAGGTAGCCGAAGTTCGAGCCGCCGTACTCCTCGGGGATGATGACCCCGGCCCAGCCCATCTCGGCCATCTCGTTCCAGGCGGCGGCGTCATAGCCGAGGTCGGTCCCGCTATCGCGCATCTTGCGGAAGGCGGTCACCGGGCTCTTCTCCTGCACCCAGCTCTTCGCCGCGTCGCGCAGCATGCTCTGTTCTTCGGTCAGAACGGCCATCTCAGTTCTTCCTCTTCTCAATCCGTCTTGCGGGCCGCGTCGGCGCCCGCGGGTTCTTGAAATTCCTTCCCTCCTCGTCATCCCCCGGCTTGTCCGGGGGACCCATGAACGCCGCCGGTCCAGGCAAATCCGCGGCTGCGGTGTTCATGGATGGCCCGAACAAGTCGGGCCATGACGGAAAGGGAACGTCGGTTTGATCGTCACTTCGCTTGCGTAAGGTCAGGCAAGCCCAGGATGCGCTTCGAGACGATGTTCGACTGCACCTCCTGGCTGCCGCCGAAGATCGTGAACGCCTTGCCGTAGAGCCAGGCGCGGACGGTCTCCAGCTCGGACTTCTCGAAGGCCTCGCCCTCCCAGCCCAGGCCCTGGTGGCCCATGATCTCCAGGGTCAGCTCGTGGCGGTCCTGGGCCAGCCAGGTGCCGGCGTTCTTCATGATCGAGGTGGCGGCCGACGGGCCGGAATTGCCCTTCGACTCGGCCATCACCCGGAACGCGGTCTGCTGGAAGACCTTGGTGTCCATCATGTTGCGGATCACCCGGTTGCGCAGGTCCTGGTCGTCGATGCGGCCCTGCTCGTCGGTCCCCACGTACTTCTTCGCCAGATCCACCAGCGAGGGGCCCATCATGCCCCCGCCGCCGCCCATGCCCGAGATGCCGCTGCGCTCGTGCTGCAACAGGCGCTTGGCGATGGTCCAGCCGCCGTTCAGCGGACCCAGGAGGTCCTTCTTCTCGGCCCGGGCATTGGTGAAGAAGGTCTCGGCGAAGGGCGCCATCCCGTTGATCAGCACGATCGGCCGAACCTCGACCCCCGGCTGGTCCATCGGGAACATCACGAAGCTTATGCCCTCGTGCTTCTTCGTGGTGTCGGTGCGGACCAGGCAGAACATCCAGTCGGCGTATTGACCGCCGCTCGTCCAGATCTTCGAGCCATTGATGATGAAGTGGTCGCCCCTGTCTTCAGCCTTCGTCTGAAGCGACGCCAGGTCTGAGCCGGCGCCGGGCTCGCTGAAACCCTGGCACCACTGAAGATCGCCGCGGCAGATGGGCGGAATGTGCTCCATCTTCTGCGCCTCGGTGCCGTACTCCAGCAGCGTCGGGCCGAACATCATCACGCCCATGCCGCCGATCGGGTTGTAGGCGCCGGCCCGGGCGAACTCGCCCTGGATGATCCGGGCCTGGGCGGGGTTCAGTCCGCCGCCGCCGTACTGCTTGGGCCAGGTGGGCGTGCCCCAGCCCTTCTCGCCCACCGCCTTGCGCCAGGCTTCCTGGTCGGCGGTCGGTTTCTCCGCGCGGCCTTCGCCGGCCATCGGGTTGGGTTTGCCCTTGAGCGAGGCGGGGAAATTCGCCTCCACCCACTCGCGCACTTCCTTCCGGAAGGCGTCGAGATCAGTCCCGCCAAAATCGGCCATGTGAAATACGTCCTCTTCTCAAATCTCTGTCTTCATTGATCGTCATCCCCCGGCTTGTCCGGGGGACCCATACGCACCGGCCTCGCCGGAATCTCGCCGATGGCGGCGCGTATGGATGGCCCGAACAAGTCGGGCCATGACGTCTAGCGTGAACTTACCGTCCCTGCGTCGCCTCCGGCAGTCCCAGAATCCGCTTGGCGATGATGTTCAGCTGCACCTCCCACGATCCGCCGGCGATCTTGCCGGCCTTGGACCGCAGCATGGTCTTGATCGCGGCCACCTCGTTGAGCTGGAAGGCCTCGCCGCCCCAGCCCAGGCCCTGATGACCCAGGATCTCCACGGCCAACTCGGCCTTCTCGGTCCGCACGTTGGAGCCTACGTTCTTCAGGACCGACGACGCCGCGCTGGGCCCCGAATTGGCCCGGTTCTCCGCCGCCGCCCGCCGGCCGGTGAGCTGGAAGGCGCGCTCCTCCATCAGGTGTTCGGTCAGCCGCCGGCGCAGGTCGGCGTCGGCCAGCCGGCCGTCCTCGCCCACGCCCACATAGCGCCGGGCCAGCTCGTCGATCCTGGGGCCGGGCAGGGTTCCGGGCGGCGCGCTGCCGGCTCCTGCGCCCGAGATACCCTGCCGCTCGTGCTGCAGGAGGCGCTTGGCCACGGTCCAGCCGCCGTTCAGCGGCCCCACCAGGTTTTCCTTCGGCGCCTTGGCGTCGGTGAAGAAGGTCTCGCAGAAGGGCGTGGTGTCGTTGATCAGCCGGATCGGCCGCGTCTCGACCCCCGGCTGATGCATGTCGATCATCAGGAAGCTGATGCCCTCGTGCTTCTTCGAGGTGTCGGTCCGCACCAGGCAGAAGCACATGTCGGCGGTATGGGCCCCGCTCGTCCAGATCTTCGACCCGGAGATGAGGAAGTGGTCGCCCATGTCCACCGCCTTCGTCTGAAGGCTGGCCAGGTCTGACCCCGCGCCGGGCTCGCTGAAGCCCTGGCACCATCGGACCTCGCCCCGCACGATCGGCGGGATGTGTTCCTGCTTCTGCGCCTCGGTCCCGTATTCCAGCAGCGTCGGGCCGAACATGATCACGCCCATGCCGCCGATCGGGTTGTAGGCGCCGGCCGCCGCCAGCTCCTCGGCGATCACCGCCGCCTCGGCGCGGCCCAGCCCGCCGCCGCCATACGCCTTCGGCCAGGTGGGCGTGCCCCACCCCTTGCCGCCCATGGCCTTGCGCCACGCGTCCTGCTCGGGGGCAAGCTCCCGGCCCTCGGGCGCCGCCTTGCCCTTCAGCGCCGCCGGGAAGTGCGCGGCGATGAAGTCCCGCACCTCCGCCCGGAAGGCGGCGAGATCGGATCCGCCGAAGTCAGCCATGGCTAGGTCGCCTGCGTGGTGTCGGGCAGGCCCAGGATACGCTTGGAGACGATGTTGTTCTGGATCTCCTGGCTGCCGCCGAAAATGGTCCAGGCCTTGCCGGAGAGCCAGCCGCGCACCGCCTCGATCTCGTGCTTCTCGAAGCCGTCACCCTCCCAGCCGAGGCCCTGGGCGCCCATGATCTCGATGAGCAGCTCGGCCCGCTCCTGGCCGACCCAGGTGGACGAGTTCTTCATGACCGAGGTCGTCGCCGACGGGTTCACATTGCCCTTGGCCTCGGCGGCGGCCCGCTGGACCGTCAGGATGTGCGCCTTCTGGTCGATCTGGTGCTTGGCGATCCGCATGCGCAGGTCCGGATCGGCGATGCGGCCCTTCTCGTCCTCGCCGACATACGTTTTCGCCAGGTCCTGCAGGCTGGGCCCGCCGGCGCCGGCCATCCGCGCCCCCCCCTGGCCCGACCGCTCATGCTGCAGCAGCCGCTTGCCGATGGTCCAGCCGCCGTTCAGCGGCCCCACCATGTCGTTCTTCTCGGCCCGCGCATCGGTGAAGAAGGTCTCGCAGAACGGCGAGGAGCCCGCGATCAGCCGGATCGGCCGGACTTCGACGCCGGGTTGATGCATGTTTATCAGGACGAAGCTGATGCCTTCGTGCTTCTTGGACGTATCCGTGCGCACGAGACAGAAGCACCAGTCGGCATATTGCGCGCCGCTCGTCCAGATCTTCTGGCCGTTGATTTTCCAGTGGTCTCCGGCGTCTTCGCACTTCGTCTGAAGACTTGCCAGATCCGACCCGGCGCCCGGTTCCGAATAGCCCTGGCACCAGCGCAGCTCGCCCTTCACGATCGGCGGGATGTGCCGCTGCTTCTGGTCCTCGGTCCCGTACTCCAGCAGCGTGGGTCCGAACATCGAGACGCCCATGCCGAAGATCGGATTGTAGGTCCCGATCCGTTCGAGCTCCTGGTTGATGATCCGCGCCTGGGCCGGCGACAGCCCGCCGCCGCCGTAGGCCTTGGGCCAGGTCGGCACGCCCCAGCCCTTCTCGCCCATCCGCTGGCGCCAGACCAGGTGATCGCCCGTCGGCTTCTCGCCGCCCTGGAATCGCAACGCCGCGCCGGTGTCGCCGCGGATCGACTCTGGGACGTTCGCCTCAAGCCACTCCTGCGCCTCGGCGCGGAAGGCGTCGAGCTCGGAGCCGCCGAAATCCGCCATCGTGTTCCTCCCTTAGGATACCCCTTTTTCTAATCCTACTTCGGATCGGGCAATCCGAGGACTCTCTTTGACACGATGTTGAGGTTGATCTCGCTGGTGCCGCCCTCGATCGAGTTGGCCTTCGAGCGGAGCCACGACCGGACCGACGCCAACTCCTGCTCGGAATAGGCCTCGCCGCCCCAGCCCAGACCCTGGTGGCCGAAGGCCTCGATCATCAATTCGTTGCGATCCTGGGCCACCTTGGCGCCGGCGTACTTCATGATCGCCGCGGCGTTGGACGGCCCGTTCGAGGCCCGGGCGTCGTCGGCCGCCCGCTTCATGGTGAGCTGGAAGGCGCGGTTCTCCATCAGGTGCTCGGTGATCCGCCGGCGCAGGTCGGCGTCGGCGAGCCGCCCGTCGTCGTCCACGCCCACGCTCGCCTTGGCCGCCTCGGGTATGGTCGGCATGGCCACGGTCTGGCCGATGTTGCCGCCGCCCAGGCTGCCCGCGATCGAATCCCGCTCGAACTGCATCAGCCGCTTGGCCACGGTCCAGCCGCCGTTCAGTGGCCCGAACAGCTGATCCTTCGGCACCTTCACGTCGGTGAAGAAGGTCTCGCAGAACGGCGAGGTCCCGTTGATCAGCAGGATGGGCCGAACCTCGACCCCCGGTGCCTTCATGTCGATCAGCAGGAAGCTGATCCCCTCATGCTTCTTCGACTTGTCGGTGCGCACCAGGCAGTAGCACATGTCGGCGTTCTGAGCGCCGCTCGTCCAGATCTTCTGGCCGTTCACAAGAAAATGGTCGCCCTTGTCCTCGGCGAAGGTCTGCAAGGACGCGAGGTCCGAGCCCGAGCCCGGCTCGGAATACCCCTGGCACCACCAGACGTCGCCGTTCACGATGCCCGGGAAGTGCTGCTTCTTCAGCGCCTCGGAGCCGTACTCGAGGAGGGTGGGACCGAAGAAGGCGATGCCCATGCCGCCGATCGGGTTGCGCGCGCCGATGCGGGCCATCTCCTCGTTCAGCACCTTGATCTCGGCCTTGGAGAGACCGCCGCCACCGACCTCCTTGGGCCAATGGGGGGCGCCCCAGCCCTTCGCGCCCAGGGCGTGGCGCCAGGCCGTGGCCGCCGGCGTCTCGGGCCGGGCCTGCAGCTTGGCGAGCTGGGCGTTGGCGTCGTGCGCCAGTTCCTTGGGGAAGTTCTTGTCGAGCCAGTCGCGGACCTCTGCCCGGAAGGTCTCGATCTCGCCGCCGAAGTCCGCCACCTGCTTCTCCTTGATCGTCTCTTATTTCGGGTCGGGCAGGCCCAGCACCCGCTTGGCGATGACGTTGAGGTTGATCTCGCTCGTCCCGCCTTCGATGGAATTGGCCTTGGTCCGCAGCCAGCCGCGCACGGCCATGATCTCGGGCGTGTCGTAGCCTTCGCCCGCCCAGCCGAGGCCCTGGTGGCCCAGCGCCTCGATCATCAGCTCCGACCGCTCCTTGGCGAACTCGGCCGCCGCGTACTTGATGATCGACGTCGTCGCCGAGGGGCCGTTGCCGGCCTTCGATTCCGCCGCCGAGCGTGCGATCGTCTGGCGCAGCGTCTGGAAGTTCATCTTGTTCTCGGTGACGCGCTTGCGCAGGTCCGGATCCTCGCCCGCGCCGTACTGCCTGGCGATCTGCGCCAGGTCGCCCGAGGCGCCGCCCGCCGAGCCGCCCTCGCCGAAGCCGGCCGAGATGTTCTGGCGCTCGTACTGCAAGAGGCGCTTGGCGATTTCCCAGCCGCCGTTGACCCGGCCGACCAGGTTCTCCTTCGGGATCTTCACGTCGGTAAAGAACGTCTCGCAGAAGGGGCTCTCGCCGCTGATCAGCTGGATCGGCCGCGTCTCGACGCCCGGCGAGGCCATGTCGATCAGCACGAAGCTGATGCCCTCATGCTTCTTCGTCTGGTCCGTCCGCACCAGGCAGAAGCACCAGTCGGCCTTGTCGGCGTAGCTCGTCCACACCTTCGAGCCGTTGATCAGCCAGTGGTCGCCCTTGTCCTCGCACTTGGTCTGCAGGCCGGCGAGGTCCGAGCCCGCGCCCGGTTCGGAGTAGCCCTGGCACCAGCGGATCCGGCCCTCGATGATCTTCGGCAGGTGCTCCTTCTTCTGCGCCTCGTTGGCGTACTCCAACAGCACGGGCCCCAGCATCCAGACGCCGAAGGAGGCGAGGGGACTGCGGTACTTGCCCTTGGCCAGCTCTCGGTCCAGCACCCGGGCCTGGGCCGGCGACAGGCCGCCGCCGCCGTACTCCTTGGGCCAGGTCGGCGCGGTCCAGCCCTTCTCGGCCATCCGGCGCATCCAGACGATCTGCGGATCGTCCGACCCCTCGAAAGCGCGCCCGCCCCAGACCGCCTCGGGGTCCGTCTTCGCGTTCGGATCGCGCAGCTCGGCCGGATACATGGCCTCCAGTTGTTCGCGCACTTCGCGGGCGAAGGCGTCGAGCTCCGTGGCGCCGAAGTCGGCCATACCGGTCTCCCAAAAAAGTCACTGTCCTGATCCTCCAACCTTAGCGTCCGCCGGGCAGGGGGCAAGCGAGATTAAACATCTGTTTGAGCGACCGACGCCTCGGTCGGCGCTAGAAGGAGTGAGTCGATGCGCCCGCTCCGCCACCCCGCCGTCACCGCCTTCGCGCCGCTGGTCGCGGCCGCCCTGACGCTCGCCCTGGGCGTCCTGTTGCTGGCGTCCGGCGCTCGGCCCTCCATTCCGGGGCGGTTCATCCGGGTCCTCGAGGTCCAGCCCGTCTTTCTGGTCGAGATCAGCCACCTGCTGTCGAGCGTGCTGGGCCTCGTCCTGGTGATGCTGGCCTTTGGCCTGCGCGCGCGCCTCGACGCCGCCTGGGCCGCGACCCTGATCGCCCTGCTCGTGGCGGCGCCGCTGAGCCTCACGAAGGGCTTCGTGTGGGAAGAGAGCGCCATGCTCCTCGGCCTGGCGGCCCTGTTGGCGCCTTTCCGCCACGCTTTCCCGCGCACAGCCCGGCTCAGCCGGATGGAGATCACCCCGGGCTGGCTGGTCTCGGCCGCCTGCCTCGTCCTGGGCGCCGGACTGATCGGGCTCTGGTCCTTCGAGAACGCCGACTACGGCGAAATGCCCTGGTGGCGGGTCATGGTCGATGCGGACGCCGCCCGCTCTCTGCGCGCGTGGATGGGCGCGGCCCTGGCCCTGCTCGCCTTCGGCATCTGGCGGCTGCTCGGGTCGGCCGCGACGCCGCCGATCGTGGGCGAGGAGGATCCGGCCTTCGAGCGGGTCCGCGCCATCCTCGCCACCGCCGAGCTCGCGCGGCCGACATCGAACCTCGCCCTCCTGGGCGACAAGCGCTTCCTCTTCTCGGCGTCGGGCGAGAGCTTCCTCATGTTCGGCGTGCGGGGGCGCAGCTGGATCGCCCTGGGGTCCACCGTGGGGCGGCGGGACGAGCGGCTGGAGCTTCTGTGGCGGTTCCGTGAGCTCGCCGACGCCCACGCCGCGCGACCCGCCTTCTACAATCTCGAGCCCGACGACCTGCCGGATGTCGTCGAACTGGGCTTCGCCATCCAGAAGATGGGGGAGGCGGCCGTCGCGCCGATCGAGAACTACACCATGGACGGCACCCGCCGCGGCAAGATCCGCCGCGCCTGGCGCAAGGCCGGCGAGGAAGGCGCCACCTTCGAGGTGCTGCCGCCGTCCGAGGTCGCGCCCCTGCTCCCGGAGCTGAAGCGCGTGTCCGACGCCTGGCTGGCGATCCATGCCGGCGGCGAGAAGGGCTTCTCCTTGGGCGGCTTCCAGCCCCACTACGTCCAGCAGTTTCCGGTTGCGGTGGTCCGCTGGCAGGGCCGGATTGTCGCCTTCGCGACCCTCTGGACCGTGGCGTCCCGCTCGGTCTTCTCGATCGACCTTATGCGCTACGCCAACGAGGGGCCGCCGCGGATCATGGACTATCTGTTCGTGGAGCTGATCCGCTGGGGCCAGGCCCAGGGACACGCGGCTTTCGATTTCGGCATGGCGCCGCTCTCGGGCCTGGACGACCGGCCGCTCGCGCCCACGCTCTCCCGGGTGGGGCGGCTGATCTACGATCGCGGCGAAGACCTCTACAACTTCCAGGGCGTGCGCCACTACAAGGACAAGTACGATCCCATCTGGCAGCCGCGCTATGTCGCCGCGCCCCGGAAGTGGATGATCCCCTTCGTCATGGCCGACGCCGGCCTGCTCGCGTCCGGCGGTGTCGCAGGCCTCGCCAAGCGCCCGAAGCGCGCGGAGGCCTAGGCCAGGCCGCCGCCGACCTGGACGGCGAGAGTGGCGAGCAGGATCGCCGCCGTCGCCGCCGCCACCATGATCGCCCGCCAGGGGATCAACCGGGGCCCCTTCATGGGATTGGGCGGCCGTGCGCCCCGCCATCCGGCGAAGGCGGCGGCCGCGGCGCAGCCGGCGGCGGCGAGGCCCAGGAGGGTGCGAGCGTCCATCCGCGACGCCCTATCCGAAGCGGCGCCGGCCATCCACAGGAATAGCCGCTGCACACCAGATGTAGTGTTTAGGCTTCGTTTACACTCAAGGAATCGGTCGGTAGCGTTTCAGACGATCGGAGAAGCGATTCGGATGAGCGTGGGGGCTCCCTGGAGCGTCAAGGGGATCGACCCCAAGGCCCGCGAGGTCGCAAAGGACCTTGCCCGTCGCTCCGGCATGACCCTGGGAGAGTGGCTGAACCGCGTCATCCTCGAGGACGACATCCCCGAGGACGTCACCGCTGAATCGCAGTTCGGCGAGCGTTCGTTCCGATCCGGGCGCGAGCCGCCGAGGCTGATGGCCGTTCCGTCCGGGCCGCCCGAATTCGCACGGGTCGCCGCCGCGCTCGATCGCCTGACCGACCGCATCGAGGCCTCCGAGACCCGCACTGGTCTCGCTATCAATGGGGTCGAGCATTCCGTGCGCCAGGCCCTGGCGCGCATCGAGGCGGCCGAGCGTGAGCAGCACGCATCGGCCACCCGCCTCGAAGGTCTTCTCGCCGAAGCCTCCGCCCAGCAGAGCTATTTCGGCGAGCGCCTGCGCCGCCTGGAGGCCGAGCCCGCCGGCCCCCGCTCGGCCGAGGCCCTGCGCATCCTCGAGAGCCGGCTGGCCGAGGCCGAACCGGAAGCCCTGGTCGAGACCGTCCTGCAGCGCCTCGGCGGCCGCCTCGCCGACGCCGAGGGGCGCACCGCCGGCGCCCTGGAGAACCTCGGCCATGCGCTCGCCGCCCTCGACCGCCGCCTGAGCGCCGTCGAGCGTGAAGGCGGCGGGGACGCCGAGGCGAAGTTCGAGGCGTTGGGCCAGGTGCTCGCGCACAGGGTCGAAGCCGTCCGCGCCGAGGTCGCCGAGAAGATCGCCGAAGCGGGCGGCGGCCCGGCGGTCGAGGCGCGCTTCTCCGAGCTCGCCCAGCAGGTGCGCGCCGCCGAGCGTCGCTCCGCCCAGGCGGTGGAGGACATCGGCCGCCAGGTGCTGGCGATGGCCGAGGCGGTCAACCGCAAGCTTGGCGATATCGACCAGCGCAACGCCGACGCCATCGACCAGGTGGGCTCGGAGGTCGCCCGGATCGCCGGCGCCGTGGAGCTGCGTCTGGCCCGCGGGGAGCAGGCCCAGGCCGAGGCGTTCGAACGCTTCGGCGCCGACCTGTCCCGCCTCGCCGAAACGATCACCGGCGTGCGCGGGGCCGAGCCCTCGGAGGCGCCGGCCGCCGCCGCCCCGTCGCCCGCGGCGCTCGTGGACGAAACCGCGGCGCAGGATGAGGCGGCGGCGCTCGCGGCGGCGCTGGGCGCCCTCGGTCCGCCTCCCGAGCCGGAGCCGGAACCGTCCGCTGATGCGGCCGCCGCCGCGGCCGAGATGGAGGCTGAGGTCCTGGGCCCGCCACCCGAGCCCGAGCCGGAAGCCCAGTCCTTCTCCGCGGCCTTCGGGCCGGAGCTCTTCTCCCGCGCCGAGCCCGAACGGCCGCCTGCGAAGGAAGAGGTGGAGCCGGGCCCCGAACGCATCGAGGCGCCGTGGCGGCGGCTGGACCTTGAGATTCCCGAGACCACGATACCCGAGGCCTTCGCACCGCTGGCCGAGGACGACGAGGACCTGTTCCGCGAACCGCCGACCGGCGAGCCCGGACCCGAGCTTTCCACCCGTGAGGTGATCGAGCGCGCCCGCGCCGCCGCGCGCGCGGCGCAGGATCGCGGGGACGAGGCGCCGCCTCGTCCGGAGGTCCGGGCGGGCCTGAAGACAGCGGCGTCGGGCCGCCTGTTCGAAGGCTTCGGCGTCCGCGCCCGCCGCGCGCCGCGGCACACGGCTCTGCAAACCGCCCTCATGGTCGCAGGCGGGGCGGCCTTCATGAGCGTCGGCGCCGCGGGCCTCGTGCTGATGCGCGAGCCGGCCCAGCAGGCGGCGAGCCTTGCGCCCGAGGGCGCCGCGCCGCGGGCCGCCATGGCCCGCAGCCCCGCCGCCCTGCCGCCCGAGTCCCTGCCGGCCTTCGATACTGTCCGCGCCGACGTGGAGGCGGGCGTCCCCGGCGCCATCGGGATCCTGCGTTCGCTCGCGGAGTCCGGCCACGCCCAGGCGCTTCTCTATCTGGCCCAGCTCTACGACGAGGGCGACGCCGGCCTGCCGCAGGACCCGGCCGAGGCCCGCCGCCTCACGACCCTCGCCGCCGAGGCGGGCGACGTGAAGGCCGCGCACAATCTCGGCGTCTACCTGTTCCGGGGGGAGGGCGGCCCGCAGGACCTGTCCAAGGCCGCTCACTGGTTCGGCCGCGCGGCGGCGGCGGGCGTCGTCGAGAGCCAGTACAACCTCGGCCTGCTCTACCAGTCGGGAAGCGGCGTCGAGAAGGATCTCGCGGAGGCGCGCCACTGGTTCGCCCAGGCGGCCGCCAAGGGCGACCCCGAGGCCCGCCAGGCGCTTGCGGCCATGTCGCCGGAGCCGAAACCCAGGGTGAAGCCGACGGCCGCGATCCAGCCGCCGGTCGGCGGCGCCAGCCGGGCGGCGCTGGTCGGGACCTCGATGAACGTGCGCCAGACCCAGCTGACGCTCACCCGCCTCGGCTACTACGACGGGCCGCTCGATGGCCGCGCCAGCACCACCTATCACCGCGCCGTCGCCGCCTGGCGCCGTGGTCAGGCGGGCGATCCGCTGCTGCACATCTCGCGGTCTTGACCGTCGCCGGAGGCCGCGCGGTCGCATCGGGTCTGGACCCCAGGCGCATGGGATCGTAGGCGCGGACCGTGGACATCTATCTCCCCATCGCCGAGGTGGCCGTAAACGCCCCGCTTCTGGTGGCCTTGGGCGCCCTGGTGGGCTTCATCTCCGGCATGTTCGGGATCGGCGGCGGCTTCCTGATGACGCCGATGCTGGTGTTCCTGGGTATCCCGCCGGCCGTCGCCGTGGCCAGCATGGCCAACCACGTGGCGGCGTCCTCGATGTCGAGCGTCATCGCCTACAGCCGCCGCCGCGCCGTGGACCTGCGCATGGGGGCGGTGCTGGCCGGCGGCGGCGTGATCGGAGCCTTCGTCGGGGTCGAGCTCTTCCGTCTCCTGCGCCTGCTCGGCCAGGCCGATCTCGTCGTCTCGCTCTCGTACTTGGTCTTCCTCAGCATCATCGGCGGGCTGATGCTGACGGAGTCGCTGGGGGCCATCCTGCGCCGGCGGCGCGGCGAGCCTCAGCCGCCGCGCCGCGACCGCCGGCCCGTCTGGCTCTACGGCCTGCCGTTCAAGATGCGCTTCCCCCGCTCGCGCCTCTATATCAGCGTCATCCCGCCGCTGGCGCTGGGCGGCTTCGTGGGCGTCCTGTCGGCGATCATGGGCGTCGGTGGCGGATTCATCCTGGTCCCGGCCATGGTGTACGTCCTGCGCATGCCCGCCGGCATGGTGGTGGGCACCAGCCTCCTGCAGATCATCGTCACCACCGCGCTCACCGGCGTGCTGCAGGCCGGCCGCAACAACACCGTCGACATCGTGCTGGCCAGCCTCCTGCTCGTCGGCGGCATCGTCGGGGCGCAATACGGCGCGCGCGCCTCCGCCCGTTTCCGCGCCGAGGAGCTTCGGGCCATCCTCGCCCTGATCGTCCTCTTTGTCGGCCTGCGGATGGGCCTCGGCCTGTTCCTGACGCCGGAGGAGCCGTTCGTCCTGATGTCGGGACTGGGCGGATGAGGCGGCTCCTCCTGGCCCTCGCGCTCCTGGCGGCCGCGGCGGCGCCGGCGGCCGCTCAGGGCCCCCTGGAGGGCGGCCCCATCGTGTCGGCGGCGCTGACGGATTCCGTCGTCGAGGTGAAGTCCGACTTCCGCGGCGCGCGCATCGTCCTTTATGGCGCGGTCTTCGACGCCGCCGCTCGGCCCAGCGACGTGGTGGTCCTGGTCCGGGGGCCCGAGCAGCCTGTCCGCATCGCCCGCAAGGAGCGGGTCTTCGGCCTGTGGATGAACAGCCGCCCCGTCGTCTTCCGCGGCGCCCCGGGCTTCTACGTCGCCGCCTCCAACCGGCCCCTGCACGACATCGCCAACTTCGGCGTGCTGCGCCGCCTTGGCGCCGGCGTCGATCATCTGCAGATCAATGCGCCCGCCGAGGAGCACATCGAGACCCGCTACGGCGTCCGCGACGTGGTCGTCTCCAGCCTCGGCCCCGACTACTACGACTGGCGGCGGGCCGTGGTCCGCCTGAAGGAGGACGCCGGCCTCTACCACGAGGACGAACAGGGCGTGCAGTTCGTGGACCGGGGCCTGTTCCGCGCCGAGATCCCGCTGCCGGCCGGCGCGCCCACGGGCGTCTACCGGGCCGACATCCTGCTGTTCCAGGACGGCGAACCCGTCTCGCGCCGCGTCCGCACGCTCACGGTCGAGAAGGTGGGGATCGAGCGAGACCTTTACGTGTGGGCCCATAACAGGCCATGGTCCTACGGTCTGGCCGCCATGGCGTTCGCGTTGGCGGCCGGTTGGGCGGCCTCGGCGGCATTCCGGAGAGACTGATTGCTCATGGATGACGTGCGGCCCGCCGATAGGGCGGAGTCCATTCCCGTCGCGCTCTGGGCCATCGCGCTGATGGCGCTGTCGCCCTTCCCCGTCGCCGCGCTGCTCCACAGCTACGGTCCCGTCCAGTACGCCGGCCCGGCCCTGGCGGCGCTCCTCGTGTGGTCTGCGGTGGTGCTGTCCTTCCTCGGGGGGGTGCGCTGGGGGCTCGAGACCCGCGAGCCTCGACCGCGGTGGATGCGCCAGGGCTTTTCGGCGCTCTGCGCCGTCGCGGCCTGGGTGATCCTGCTGGCCCGCAGCGCGGCGCCCGACGCCTGGATCCTGGGCGGCTTCATCGCCGCCTTCCTCGTCCAGTGGCTGTTCGACCACCAGGTCCCCGATGCGCCGTCGCGCTATCCTGTCCTCTCCACCACCGTCACCGGCGCCGCCTGCGTCTCCCTCGCCCTGGCGCTGGAAAAGGCGATGAGCGCCTGAGCCGCAGCGAGGCCTATGGCCAGGGCGCCTCCGCCATCCGCCAAAGTTCGTCCGTACGCTGGCGATAGATGCTGGCGACTGCCCGTGGCGACCGGCTTGCGGCGATCTCCCGGATCTCCCGCCAGTCCGCCTGCTCCAGCGCCAGCATCTCCTCGGGGACGCCGGCGGCCACGGCCGCTTCATAGGCGCGACGCATCCGCCGGTCCGCCGCGGCGAGGTCGGGGTCGCGGCACACCAACTCCGCCGCAGGGCTCGCCGCGCCCTGGCAGGGATCGCTCCGGACAGGCGCTTCGCGTGCCGCCGCGTCTCGCGCAGGTGGGGGCGCCGCCGCTTCCGGGCGAGGGGCGGGTTCGAACTCGACCTCCGGCGCCGGCGCCTGTGGGGTCGAAGGGCTCTCCTCAGGCTCAGGGGCCAGTCTGACTGCGACCGGCGCACTGTTCTGCGGCAGGACCTCCAGGGGCTCGGAGGCCGAGACCGGGGGCGGGTTTGGCGGCTCGAGTTCGGCCACCTCGACGGGCAGCGGCCGGGCGACCTGAGACTCCGCTCTCTTCGCCGTCGTCCCGCTCAGGGCGAGGACACCCCCGTGACGACCACTGCGGCCGCAGCGCTGGCGAGGATCAGCCGCCGCGCGATCCGCGGCCGCGACTGGGCCGCCCGGTCCAGGCGCAGAGCATCACCGCCATGGGTGGGGTCTGGCGCGGGCGCCGGACCGCGCGGCGTGTCGTCCGAATAGCTGTGGAATCCCTCGAACGCGCCTTTGCGTCGCCCCAAGTCCGGATCGTCCGCCGGCATGGCCAGCCTCGCAGATGCAGGTCCCTCGGCGTCACAATCCATGAAAAGGCGGCCGAGTTTCGGCGGATCGCAGTGGACATGCGCGGGCTCTCGGCCCCAGATTGACTTCACGGTTTCGTGAACGTGGGGTTGGGATGAGGTATCAGGTCTGGACCGCCGCCTGGATCCTCCTTGCGGCCGGCGGCTGCCAGAAGTCGGAAGGCTCCGACTATTCAGACGGTGCGAAGGGTTCCGGCCGGTACCAGGGCGTGGGCGTCTACAAGGCGGGTGAGATGTGGGCCCAGCTGTCGCGGGCCGACAGCGCGTCGGAGCCGGCTGCGGCGCGGCTCGACGATGATCAGGAGGTCATCGTCGTGATCGACAACCTGACGGGCGAGCTTCGTCAGTGCGGGAATCTGAGCGGCTATTGCATAGCCATGAACCCTTGGTCGCGGCCGGCCCCACCTTCGCCGGCAAGTTTGCGGAAGCACGCCGCGGACCTGCGGCGAGAGGTTGAGGCCGCTGTGGCGCCGCCGCCTGCGAAGTAGACGATCAATCCCCCGCCAGCTGCCGCCAGCCCACGGCGCGCACGCGGCTCTGCCCCAGAGCGCCGGCCAGCGGCGGCCGGGCGAACATGCCCGCGAACGCCTGGTCGCGGACGTTCAGCCCGCCGGCGTAGGCGCCGAAGGCCGGTAGGATCGCCCGCTGGCCGTCGGTGACGAAGCAGCGCCGCCGCACCGTTCCCCGCGGCGCCCGCACCCGGGCGGCCGGATGCAGGTGCCCCGCCACCTCGCCGGGCCTCGGCCCTTCCGTCGGCTCGTGGCGGAAGTCCAGGCCTGCGATCGCGACCTCGGCCACCACCTCGCCCGGCAGGTCCTGCGGCCCGTCGGCGTCGTGGTTTCCCACCACCCAGATGAGGCTCCGGCCCGAGGCGAGCGCCCGCAGGCGCTGGCCGTCGTCCGCGGCCAGCCGATCCTCGGACCTGCGGTCATGGAAGGTGTCGCCGAGCAGGACGACCGCGGCCGGAGCCAGCGCCGCCACCTCCTGCGCCAGCCGCGCCAGGGTCTCGCGCGTGTCGTAGGGCGGCAGCATCTGGCCCCGCGCCGCATAGCTCGAGCCCTTCTCCAGGTGCAGGTCCGCCACCACCAGGGCCCGCGCCGCCGGCAGCCAGAGCGCACCGGAGCACCGCATCACCACCTCGGCGGCCCCCACCTGCATCCGCAGGCCGCCGCAGTCGCTCACCGCGAAGGCGTATCCAGATCCTCCCCCCCAGGGGGAGGGCGACCCCGAAGGGGTGGAGGGGGCTTCCGCCGCCGACTCGGCGGGTGAAGCCCCCCCGCCGGCTTTGCCGGAGCTCCCCCTTGGGGGGAGCATTCCCACGCGTTCTTTCACGACATCGCCTCGGCGATCAGGTCTTCCTCGGCCTCGGCCAGGATCATCTCGCCGGCCTGGCCGGGCGAGCGCTCCTTGCCGATCTCCAGGAGGATCGGCACCGAGAAGGGCGACAGGTGGTCCAGCGCCGCATGGCGGATGCGGCCCTTGATGCGCGCCAGCATGTCCGAGAGGCGCGCCACGTCGATGAGGCCGGTGGCCGCATCCGCCCGGGCGCAGCGCAGCAGCAGGTGGTCCGGCTCGTGTCGCCGCAGCACGTCGTAGATCAGGTCGGTCGAGAAGGTGATCTGTCGCCCCGTCTTCTGCTGCTCGCCTGGGAAGCGCCTCTCGATCAGCCCGGCGATGATCGCGCAGCCCTTGAAGGCGCGCTTCATCATGAAGCTCTCCGACAGCCACGCCTCCAGGTCGTCGCCCAGCATGTCCTGGGCGAACAGCTCGTCGAAATCCAGACCGTCCATGGGGTTCAGCGCCCAGATCGCCATGGCGTAGTCGTTGCAGACGAACCCCAGCGGCCCCACCCCCAGCCGCTCCAGCCGCCGGGTCAGCAGCATGGCGAGGGTGGTGTGGGCGAGCCGCCCCTCGAAGGGATAGACCACCATGAAATGGCGCTTCCCGCGCGGGAAGGTCTCCAGCAGCATCTCGTCCTCGCCGACGATCCGCGAGCGATCCTTCTGCAGCTCCAGCCATTCGCGCACGTCGCCGGGCAGCACCCGCCAGTGACTCTCGTCGAACATCAGCTGGCGGACGCGCTTGGCGAGATAGGTGGACAGCGCGAACTTCGAGCCGCCCCACGACGGCATCTTGGGGTCCTTGTCGTTCGCCGGCCGGACCAGGACGTCCAGGTTGGTGACCCCTGCCAGGGCCCACACCTGGCCGGCGAAGATGAAGGTGTCGCCGGGGTCCAGCATCTCCAGCATCCCTTCCTCGATCTCCCCGATCTTGCGTCCGCCCCGGCCGCCGCGGCTGGCGATCCGCACCGACAGCATGGCCGGCGAGACGATGGCCCCCACGTTCAGCCGGTGGCGCTGGGCGACCTGCAGGTTGCGGACGCGCCACTTGCCGTCTTGTCCCTGCACGATGCGGCGGAAACGGTCGTAGGTCTTGAGCGCGTAGCCGCCGGTCGAGACGAAATCGACCACGGCCTCGAAGTCCTCCCAGCAAAGGTCCCGGTAGGGCCCGGCCGAGCGCACCTCGTCGTAGAGGTCCAGGAGGTCGAAGGGCTCGGAACAGGCGCAGCCCATCACGTGCTGGGCCAGCACGTCCAGCGCCCCCACCCGGGGCGGGTCGCCGTCCAGCCGGTTCTCTGCGATCGCCTCGCGGGCGGCCTGGCACTCCAGCATCTCGAACCGGTTGGCCGGCACGAAGAGGGCGCGACTGGGCTCGTCCAGCCGGTGATTGGCCCGCCCGATCCGCTGCACCATCCGCGAGGCGCCCTTGGGACTGGCCAGCTGGATCACCAGGTCCACGTCGCCCCAGTCGATGCCGAGGTCCAGCGTGGAGGTGCAGACCACGGCCCGCAGCGCCCCTCGCGCCATCGCCGCTTCCACCTTGCGCCGCTGCTCGGCCGCCAGGCTCCCGTGGTGCAGGGCGATCGGCAGGCTGTCCTCGTTCAGCCGCCACAACTCCTGGAACGCGAACTCGGCCTGGAACCGTGTGTTGACGAACACCAGCGCGGTCCGGCTACGCTTGATGACCTCGTAGACCTCGGCCATGGCGTGTTGCGCCGTGTGCCCCGCCCACGGCACCCGCCCTTCGGAGAGCAGCACGTCCACCTCGGGCTCGGCCCCCGCCGGCCCGCGGACAAGGGCGATGGACGAAGGCCCGTGCGCTGCGCGCTCCTCTCCCCCCGGCGAAGCCGGAGAGGGAGAGGGTTGGGAGAGGGCAGGCTCGGTAACATCAAAGGCAGGCCGAGGGCCCGCAGCAGGAATCTGTTCCGCCGCCGGAGCTTGCCCATCGGTCGGCGCCGGCCCTCTCCCAACCCTCTCCCTCTCGCTTCGCGGGGGAGAGGAGGCCGCGTGCCCCGCCATCCACGCCTTGATCACCTCGGGGTCGTCGACGGTCGCGCTCAGCCCCACCCGCCGCATCCGCGGCGCCAGCGCCTGCAGCCGCGCCAGGTCCAGCGCCAGCAGGTCTCCGCGCTTGGACGCGTGCAGGGTGTGGATCTCGTCCAGGATCACGCACCGCAGGTCCTCGAAGTAGAGCCGCGCTCCCTCCCACGCGCAGAGCAGCGCCAATTGCTCCGGCGTCGTCAGCAGGATGTCCGGCGGCTTCACCCGTTGCCGCTGCCGCCGGGAAATGCCGGTGTCGCCCGTCCGGCTCTCGGCCGTGACCGGCAGGCCCATCTCCAGGATCGGGGCGTTCAGGTTCCGCTCCACGTCCACGGCCAGGGCCTTCAGCGGCGAAATGTAGAGGGTGTGCAGCCCTCTCGGACTGTTGGCCGGCGGCCGTTCGGCGATCTCGATCAGGCTGGGGAGGAAGCCGGCCAGCGTCTTGCCGCCGCCGGTGGGCGCGATCAGCAGGGCGTCGCGGCCCTCGCGCGCCTTGGCCACCATCTCGAGCTGGTGCGCGCGCGGCGCCCAGCCGCGGCCCGCGAACCACTGCGCGAACCGGGGCGGCAACAGCTCGGCGGGACCTGAGGCGTCGGCCATCCCGGCCCTATATCACGTTCCCGTTCCGTTTCAGCCGTTGCGATAGGCGGGACTGGCGTTCGGCTTCAATTTCGGCTGGATAGGGGCCGATGCGTTTCGGATTGTATCTCCTGGTCATGGCCCTGGTGGCCGCCTGCTCGCCGTCCGCCGAGGGGCGCAGCGAACCCGCGCCGGCGCGCGCCGAGGGCGGCTTCCCGGTTCCAGACCGGCCGGTGGCCGGCATCGTCGCGCCTGAATGGTCCTCGGGGCCCGATCGCGACGCGGCCGACGAATCCGGCCAGCTCATCCGCGCCCTCGGGATCGAACCCGGCATGAACGTCGCCGACATCGGCGCCGGTTCGGGCTACCACTCGCTCCGCCTCTCGCCCGCCGTGGGGCCGAAGGGCGTCGTCTACGCCGAGGATATCGTCGAGGCCTACATCTCCGGCCTGCGCCGCGAGGCCGAGCGGCGGGGGCTCGAGAACATCCGCATCGTGGTGGGCGAGGCCGACGATCCCAAGCTGCCGGCGAACACCCTGGACCGTGCCGTCATGGTCCACATGTACCACGAGGTCGAGAACCCCTACGCCCTGCTCTGGAACCTCGCGCCGTCGCTTAAGCCCGGCGCCCTGGTGGGCGTCATCGACCTCGACCGCCCGATCAGCCGCCACGGCACGCCGCCGGCCCTCCTGAAGTGCGAGTTCGAGGCCGTGGGCTACCGGCAGGTGAGTTCCGCGCCCATGGCCGGCGGCGTCGGCTACCTGGCCATCTTCGAGGCGCCGAAGGAGCGGCCCGCGCCGGAAGCCATCCAGGTCTGCACGGCCCCGGAATAGCCTAACCGGCGATCAAAGCGCCCAGCGCCTCGGCGTGGGTGAATTGGGCCAGGACGCCCGCTCCCGCGAGCGGGTGGAAGCTCACGCCGGGAAGGCCGCGCCAGGGCGCCTCCGGCGGCGCGTCGGTCAGCGCCGCGGACCAGGCCACCGCCCAGTCGCCGCCCGTCACCTCGGGCGCCCGCCAGCCCTGGGCGTACAGCGCATGCTCGGCCGTATAGCCCACGCTGGTGTGGGCGAACTGGGCCTGGATGTCGCGGATCAGCTGGGCCCGCACCGCGGGGTCGCGCAGCGCCTCCCGGTCAGGCGCCACGCCCCCCAGCGTCTGGTCCAGGGCCGTCTCCAGGAAGTCGCTCCGCGTGCGCCGGCGGATGAACTCGCCGAGCCCCGCGATCAGCTGGGGCTGGGCCAGGATCTGCCGGGTCATCCGCCGGACGGGGCCGCTCCGGTGGCCGGGGGCCAGGCCCTGCGGCGCACGCGGATTGAGCAGCACGCCGCGCGCGACCCGGTCCGGATAGGCGTTGGCGAAGGCGAGCGCGGCGGCCGTGCCGCCATCGCGGGCGAAGAGGTGAATCTGGCCCGTGCCCAGCGCTTCCGCCAGGGCCCCGAGATCGTCCGCCGCCGCCGTCAGATAGTCCCCCTCGGCCGGGGAGGTCAGGCCGAACCCCGGCCGCTGCGGCACGATCGGTCGCAGGCCCTGCGCCTGCAGCGCCGCCGCCAGCCGCGGCGGCAGGCTGCGGCCCGCCGTGAAGCCATGGAAGATCATCGCCGCCCGCCCGCTGGCCGGGCCATAGTCCAGGAACGCCAGGAGTCGACCGCCCGGCCGCGGCAGGAGCCGCAGGCGCGCCGGCGGCCCGCCCGAGGTGAAGACCGGCTCGGCCACGGCCACCAGTCCGCAAAGCGCGCGGGTCTCGGCGACCAGGCGCGCCAGGTCCTTGGCCCGGCTCGCGCCGGTCTTGGCCAGCACCGCCTTCGCATAGGTCCGCACCGTCTCGGGCTTCAGCCCCAGGCGCTCCGCAGCCTCTCGCTGGGTCGCGCCGTCCGCCAGTTCCACGGCGACCCCGGCCTCGGCGAGGGTCAGGCCGAACGCGTCGCGCAGCAGCGCCGCGTCGGCTTCGGGCGCCTCATGCGCGGCGCTCATCACCTCGGCCAGCTTGCGCACCACCTCGCCCGAGCGCGCGGCGCCGGTCTTGGCCATCACCCGGGCCAGCACGTCGCGCGCCGTCGCGTGGCCGATGCCCGCTTGGCCGGCGGCGATCTCCAGGGTGGGCGCGAACAGGAAGGCCTCCGCCAGCCGGGCCTCGATCGGCGCCAGGCCGAACGCTTCCGAGGCCCGGGCCGCCAGGTCGCCCGAGCGCGACGGGGCGAACACCAGCGCCACGACGGCCCCGGGCCGTTCCAGCGCCGCCAGGGCCGAGGGCGTCCGGATCCACCGACGCGCGGTCTCGCCGCTGCCCAGCCAGGCGGGGGCGAGTGTCCCGTCGGCGGCCTCCAGCAGCCCCAGCGCCGAACCGGTCCGCCGGGCCCGTTCGGCCAGGCGCCTCAGGTCGGGCACGCCGCCGGGGTCGGGAAAGGCGGCGAGGAAACCGGGCGCGGCGTCCAGCACCGTATTGCGGGCGCTGAGCACCGCGATCGCCACGGCCTCCTCGGGCACCAGGGCCGCCGCGCCGAAGTCGAATCCCGCCTCGGCGCTCAGGATCTCGTCGACCAGCCCGGGGTCGCAGCCGCCATCGGCCCGCCCGATCCCCCAGGCGCGCCGCAGGAGCTGGGCCGCGCCGGCCAGGGCGGGTTCGGCCGGTCGGGGGGAATCCAGGAGAACGCGTTCGCTACTCAACTCTTCACTCGTCCGGCTGCGGCCGGCGACCGTGCGGGGCGCATGCCTAAGGCCCGCCTAAAGAATGCCCTTTCCGAAGCGTGAACACCGTCGGGCTCCTGACGGAACACCGCAAAAAGGGGGCGGCGGGCAACGGCCTGCGCGGCCTACCACCCAAAGCACGTGCGCCGAACGGGGCGCAGGACAAATGGAGTGGGGCTTATGACGAAATCTGCATGGGGGGCGGCCGCGTTTGCGGCGGCCGCGTTGCTCGCGGGGACGGCCCAGGCCGCGACCTCGCCGGTGTTCGAGACCAACTACGGGACCGCCATCGTCGGCGGCGACGACAATACGGCCAGCGGCGTGTTGCCGTTCGCTTTCACGCTCTTTGGGACCTCCTACAACCAGTTCAACGCCTCGACGAACGGTTTCGTGACTCTGGGCGGGACCAACGGCTCCGGCTGCTGCAACGGCGACGTCGGCCAGCTGCTGGCCGGCGAGGCGCGCATCGCGCCGCAGTGGTTCGACATCGTCGGCACGGTCTATCTCAACACCGAGGTCGCCGATCGCGCGGTCTTCACCTTCACGGGCGGCGAATACGGCCACGGCGGCAGCTACGCGGCTCAGGCCCAGCTCTTCGCCGACGGTTCGATCATCTTCGGCTACAGCGGCGACAGCATCCCGGGCATCCACACCACGCTCACCGGCATCAGCGCCGGGCACGGCGCGGCGGACCCGGGCGAGACCGAGCTCACCGGCGGGCCTTTCAGCACGGGCGGCGCCCTGGCGGTCTACGACGTCGCCGCCGGGGGGACCTTCGACCTCAACGGCCAGAACGTCTTCTTCAACCCGGACGGCCGCGGCGGCTACGTCGTCAACGGCGAGGCCGTTGGCGGCGTCCCCGAGCCGGCGACCTGGGCCATGATGATCTCGGGCTTCTTCGGGGCGGGCGTCGTGCTGCGCTCGCGCCGGAAGGGCGTGCTCGCGGCGTAGTCGCGGGCCGGGGGAGGGGGACCCGCCCGAATCGGGTCCCCGAACCGCTTGCTAGAGCCTTTCCCGTTCAAACGGGACCGTTTGAACGGGATAAAAAGGCTCTAAATCAAAAGTTTGAGCGCGATCTGATCGCAAAACCGGTCGCCACTTTTGCGGATCGCGCTCTAGTTCCGCTTCGGGATCACCACCGGCAGGGTCTCGTAGCCCTTCACGAAGGTGGAGTAGCTGCGCTTCGGTTCGCCCACCACCTCGACCACCGGGAACCGCTTCAGGATCTCTTCCCAGATGATCGTGAGCTGCAGTTCCGCCAGCCGGTTGCCGACGCAGCGGTGGATGCCGAAGCCGAACGAGATGTGGTGCCGCGGCCGTTCGCGGTCGATGATGTAGTCGTTCGGCCGGTCGATCACCGTCTCGTCGCGGTTGCCCGACACATACCACATGACCACCTTGTCGCCGGCGCGGATGGTCTTGCCTTCGAACTCGATGTCCTCGACCGCCGTCCGGCGCATGTGGGCCAGCGGCGTCTGCCAGCGGATGGTCTCCGAGACCATCGAGGGGATCAGGTCCGGGTTCTCGCGCAGCTTCCTGTACTGGTCCTGGTTCTGGTTCAGCGCCAGGACCGAGCCCGAGATCGTGTTGCGCGTCGTATCGTTGCCGCCCACCGTCAGCAGCACCACGTTCCCGAAGTACTCGCGCGGCTCCATGTTCCGGGTCGCCGGGTGGTGCGCCAGCATCGAGATCAGGTCCCCGTGCGGCGGGGCGTTGACCTTCTCGTTCCACAGGCCGGTGAAATAGGCGTGGTACTCGGAGAAGATCGCCATCTTCTGGTCCAGCGTCTCCACCAGCGCGCCGGGCGCAGGGATGCAGGTCACCACGTCGGACCAGTAGGTTATCTTGCGGCGGTCCGCCTGCGGCGCGTCGAACAGCGTCGCCAGGGTCATCGCCGTCAGTTCCTTCGAGACGAGGTCGACCCAGTCGAACTCTTCGCCGATCGGCAGGCTGTCGAGGATCTTGCCCGCCCGCTCGCGGATCTGCGGCGCCATGGCCGCCAGCGCCGGCGGCGCGACGGCAGGGCTGACGGCCTTGCGCTGAACGTCGTGCTTCGGCGGGTCCATGGCGATGAACATGGGAAGCGGATCCATGTTCTGCTGGCCGCCGCCGATCGTGATCCCGCCCTTCAGGAAGTCGGACGAGAACACCTGGTGGTTCGTGTCCACCGCCATGATGTCGTTGAATCGGGTGATCGACCAGTACGGCCCGAACTCGCTCTCGGCGGTGTAGTGGACCGGGTCCTCCTTCCGCAGCCGCTCGAAATAGGGCCAGTGCGCGTCGGCCTGGAACAGCGCCGGCTGCGCCGGATCCAGCTTCTCCAGGGGCAGCGAATACGCCTCCGCCCGCGCCTGCTCCTTCGTCAGCAGCACATTGCCGTCGGCCATGGCCGTTCCTCCCGTTCTTCGCCCGTAGTGAACGCCGGTAAGTCAGCTTTGGCTAGAGGGCAGGGCGCATTTCGTGACGCCGGCGTCACCGATTTGAGCCATGCCCAGGCGTCTCGCAACGCCAGGTGCTGCGGCCCTGCAGAACGCCTCGGCGGACTTGCCGATTGCCGCCTCCGGGCGGGCTGCGCAGTCTCCGCCCCATGACGCGGCCAGGATCCATGAAGCGCACGCCCCAGCGCCGTGCGGCCTATGTGCGCGAGGCGTCCCTGGCGCGCGAAGCCTTCGTGGACGGCGATCTCGACGCAGCCTTCGCCCGCCTCGAGCGCGCTCACATCCTCGGACAGCCGTGGTTCGGCCCGCACAGCTGGACGCACTGGATGATGCTGCGCATCGGCTGGCGCCGGCGCGACATGCGCGAGGTGCGCGGGCAGATCCTGCGCCTGGCGGTCGGCGGCGTGCTCTCCTGGGTCGGCCTCCTCCCGGCCGGCAACACCGGCGGAGCCGACGTCCCGCCCAGCCTCCCCATGCCCGTCCCCGAGGATCTCGCGGCGCTGGTCTGATGCGGCTCCGCTTGCTGGTGAGGCCTGCAGCGAGTCACGATCGGCGGGCGTTCGCCGACGAGAGGGTCCCATGCGCGTCGCCGTCCTCAGCACCCGGCCCTACGACGTCCGCTTCCTCACGGCGGCCAACGCCGCCGGCGGGCACGACCTCACCTTCATCGAGGCGCGCCTGTCGGCTGAGACGGTGGAGCTGCTCGCCGGGTTCGATGCCGTCTGCACCTTCGTGAACGACAGCGTCGACCGCGCCGTCCTCGCCGCCGCCGCCGCCCGCGGCGTGCGCCTCGTGGCGCAGAGGGCGGCGGGTTTCAACAACATCGACCTCCGGGCCGCCGGCGAGCTCGGAATCGCCGTCGCCCGCGTGCCGGAATATTCGCCCCACGCCGTGGCCGAGCACACCCTGGCCCTCATGCTGACGCTCAACCGCAAGATCCACCGCGCCTACAACAGGGTGCGCGAGGGCAACTTCGCCCTCGAAGGCCTCATGGGCTTCGATATGTGCGGCAAGACCGCCGGCGTCGTCGGCACGGGCGCGATCGGCCGTATCGTCGCGCGCCTGCTCTGCGGCCTCGGCTGCACAGTGCTGGCCGTCGACCCCCGGCCGGACCCTGAGCTCGCCGCGGCCGGCGTGCGCTACGTCTCGATGGGCGAACTGCTGGCGGCCTCCGACATCGTCACCCTGCACTGTCCGCTGGCGCCCGAGACCCGTCACCTCATCGACCGGGCGGCGGTGCAGCGGATGAAGCCCGGCGTCATGATCATCAACACCAGCCGCGGTGCGGTCATCGACACCCGCGCCGTGATCGCCGGGCTGAAGACCGGCGCGGTCGGCCATCTCGGCATCGACGTCTACGAGGAGGAGGCCGGCCTCTTCTTCGACGACCGGTCGACCCAGCCCATCGACGACGACGTCTTCGCCCGGCTGCTCACCTTCCCCAACGTGGTCGTGACCGGCCACCAGGGGTTCTTCACCCACGAGGCGCTCACCGCCATCGCCGAGACCACCATCCGCAACATCACCGAGTTCGAGCGCAACGGCCGGCCGGCGCACCCCGTCTCGGTCGCCGATGGCAGTTGATCCGGGCGGCGGCGGCGCCCTGGCGATCGCCACTTCGCCGCTGCTGGTCGTCCTGGCTCTCATGCTCGGCCTGCGCTGGCCCGCCGCTCGCGC
>JBMOOD010000031.1:0-7733 GCA_049323595.1 Pseudomonadota bacterium | reverse complement strand
GGGTTGGTGGGCCTTGCGGTCGCGGTCGCGGCGGCCCTGTTCGTCTTCGGCCTCGGCGTCACGCGCCTGCCGGCGTTCGGACCGGCCGGCAGCCTCGGCGGCGCCGCCCTGGAAGCGCTGTTCACCACCGCCACCATCCTGTGGATCGTCCTGCCGGCTCTGGCCCTCTACGAGCTGCAGAGCCGCAGCGGCGCCCTGGCCACCCTCCGCGCCGCCATCAGCCGGCTGTCGGTCCGGCCCCGCACTCAGGTGCTGCTGGTGGCCTTCTTCTTCGGCCTGTTCATGGAAGGCGCGGCGGGCTTCGGCGCCCCCGTGGCGCTGACGGCGCCCCTTCTGGCGGCCCTCGGCCACCCGCCGATCCGGGCCGTGACGCTCGCCCTGCTCGGGCACGCGGCCGGGGTTTCGTTCGGCGCGCTGGGCACGCCCGTCCTCGCCCAGGAGACGCTCACTGGCCTGTCCGGCGCCGCCATCGCCCGCGACACAGCCCTGTTGCACGTCCTGGCCGGATGGACCTTGCTTGTGGCCCTGGTCTGGCTGGCCGACGACCATCCGCCCCGGGCGCGGGACTGGCTGACCGCCGCCCTTGCGGCCGCCTGCTTCTACGTTCCTTTCCTCGCCACCGCAGTCTTCACGGGTCCCGAGCTACCGACCGTGGCGGGCGCCCTGATCGGCGCCGGCGTCTTCGCCGTGCTCATACGGCGCGAGCGCTCCGCCGACGCGGAGGTCCCTGCGGCCGCATTGGCGCGGGCCGCGGCGCCCTACCTCATCGTCGTGGCGCTGGTCCTGCTTACGCGCCTATGGCCCCTGGTGCGGGAGGTCTTGCGCAGCGTCGAGATCGCCTGGAGCCTCGGCGGGACCTTCGGCGGCGCGGTTCAGCCGCTCTACCACTCCGGCTCCCTCCTGGTGCTCGGCTTCTTGTTGGGCGGCCTCGTCCAGCGCCGCACCATGGGCCAGGTCGCTGAGGCCGCTATCGCCGCCGGCCGCCGCCTCGGCGGGGTCGCGCTCGCGCTCGTCGTCATGCTCGCCCTGTCGCGGGTCATGGTGCACGGAGGCCTCATCGCCGCCCTTGGCGCGGGGGTGACGGTGGTGGGCGGCTACTGGCCGCTGTTTGCGCCCTCGCTTGGTGCGCTCGGCTCGTTCGTCACCGGTTCGGCCACGGCCTCGAACATCCTGCTCACGCCCTTCCAGCAGACCGCCGCGGCCCAACTCGGCCTCTCCGCCCAGTTGCTGGCGTCGGGGCAGGGATACGGAGCCGCGGTCGGGAACATCATCTGTCCCCACAATGTGATCGCCGGCGCCGCGACCGTCGGGCTCCAGGGACGCGAGGGCGAGATCCTTCGCCGTACGGCGCCGCCCGCGGTGGCCGCGGCCCTCCTGGGCGGGGTGATCCTGGTCTGGCTAACCGCCAGCTGACGTCACGTCACAGGCCCGCCGCGCTATCCTCCCGCCAAACATCGGGAGGACACGCTCATGAAGGACTTCGCCGGCAGGTTCGCCGTCGTCACCGGCGGCGGCACGGGCATGGGGCGCGAGCTCGCCCGGCAGCTCATCGCCGAGGGCTGCAGCGTGGCCATGTGCGATGTCTCGGACCGCACGATGCGGGAGACCATCGCGCTCTGCGAGGCCGACGGCGTGCCTCAGGGGGCGAAGATCACCGCCCACCTCGCCGACGTCTCGGACGAGTCCGCCCTGATCCGCTTCCGCGACGAGGCGGCCAAGCTGCACGACACCGAACGCCTGCACTTGCTGTTCAACAACGCCGGCATCGGCGGCGGCGGCTCGATGGTCGTCGACGACCGCGCCGAGTGGGAGCGCACGTTCAACGTATGCTGGGGCGGCGTGTACTACGGCGTGCGCACCTTCCTGCCGATGCTGATGGCCGCCGACGAGGCGCACATCGTCAACACCTCCTCGGTGAACGGCTTCTGGGCCAGCCTCGGCCCCCACGTCTCCCACACCGCCTATGCGGCGGCGAAGTTCGCGGTGAGGGGCTTCACCGAGGCCCTGATCACGGACCTTCGCCTCAACGCCCCCCACGTGAAGTGCTCGGTAGTCATGCCCGGCCACATCGGCACCATGATCGCCGGCAACTCGCGCAAGGTGATCCGCGGGACCGAGGAGGACGCCCTGACGGCCGAGGAGCTCGCCCGCGCCCGCCAGCAGATGGCCCGCATGGGCGTGGACGTTGCGAACGTCCCCGACGCCGCCATCCAGGCTCTGGCCGCCGAACGCGCCCGCCGCTTTCTTGAGGACGCCCCCATGACGGCGGCCGAGGCGGCGAAGGTCATCCTCGACGGGGTGAAGGCCGAACGCTGGCGCATCCTGGTGGGAGACGACGCGGTGAAGATGGACCAGCTTGTCCGCGCCGATCCCGAGAACGCCTACGAGCCGGCCTTCTTCGAGCGGCTGGCCAAGGAGGTCGGCTGGCAGCTCAACGCCATCGCGGGCAGCCGGGACTAGGGCGCGTTCCGCAGAAGTGGAGACCGGTTTTGCGATCAGATCGCGCTCAAATCTTTGAATGAGCGCCTTTTTCTCCCGCTCGAACGATTCCGTTTGAACGGGAGAGGCTCTAGCGCCCTCACCGCATCTTAGGATTTTTCGGCTCTCATCCCGCGCGAACGCCTGCGGGGATAAGACGTGTCGAAGAACCCGAATTTCCTGTCCCGCCGCCGCCTGATGGCGGGCCTGGCCATCGCCGCCCTTCCGGCCGCCGCCCTCGCCGAGGGCGGCGTCGTCTATGGCCCGCCCCCCGGCGCGACGCCCAAGCCGAAGACGAAGGCCAAGCCCAAGGGCGCGGCCGGCAAGCCCGCCGCCGGCGCCGCCGATCCGAAAGCCGCGGCCGCCGCCCATCCGCCTGCGCCCGCCGTCCCGCCCGAGGAGGCCATGGCCCGGCTGATGAGCGGTAACGACCGCTACGTCCGCGGCTACGCCGCCCATCCGCACGCCGACGCCCCGCGCCGCCAGGCCGTCGCCGCGAGCCAGGCCCCCTTCGCGGTGGTCCTCGCCTGCGCCGACAGCCGGGTCGCGCCCGAGCTGATCTTCGACCAGGGCCTGGGGGACCTCTTCGTCATCCGCGTGGCCGGCAACGTCGTGGACGACGCCGTCCTGGCCTCCATCGAGTACGCCGTCATCCACCTGGGCTGCACCCTCGTCATGGCGCTGGGCCACGAGCGTTGCGGCGCCGTCAAGGCGACCGCCGACGCCCTCGCGGGCAAGAGCTCGCCGGAGGACAAGGACACCCGCATCGGTGCGCTCGCCGCCCTGATCACGCCCGCGGTGCGCGCCGTCCCGGCCGGCACGGTCGACGTGGTCGACGCCGCGGTCAGCCTCAACGCCGCCCACGCCGCCGCCGAGATCTTCGCCCAGTCCAAGCCGCTGCGCGCCCGCGTGTTGGCTGGCCAGCTCAAGATCGTCGCCGCCCGCTATGACCTCGACGACGGCCGGGTCACGCCCACGCGCTCGGGACATGCCTAGCGGAAATTAACGCCTCCGCTTCCGGCGCCGTTAAGGCCGCTCGGGCGATGCATTCCGCCGACAATCAACGGAGGCCGCGATGCCCGAAGAGACCCCGGAAGAAGGCGCTGTGACGGATCACTTCCCGACGGCGCCCAAGGACCTGTCCCACGTCACCTTCTACTTCGACACGACGCCCGACGAGGGCGAGGACGACGGCTTCTTCTTCGTGAAGATCGAGACGCCCGGTTCCGTCGATGACGACCTCGACAACTGGTACGAGGCGGCTCTCGAGGGCATCCTGGCCCGCCATCCCGAGCTCGAGGGCGCCGAACTCGTCGGCGCGGCGCTCAAGTACGGCAGCGGCAACGGCAAGAGCGGCGGCGGGGAGTTCTACCACGCGTTCGACGGCGACCCGACCGACGTCGACTACGCCCCCACGGGCGGGCTCGTGCATGCGCGCGAGTACAAGTATTACGACGGCGGCGCTGAATACAGCTACGGCGACCTGTTCTCGTGATCCGGTGCGGCGGCGGGGTGTGGAACCCCGTCGCCGCTCGCACGCCGGTCGCTCATCCGGCGGAGGCTAGCTTTGGCCCCCTTCGCCACTGGCCTGCTGCTTTGCCTGTGCGATCTGGCCGCCTTTCTTCACCGTTCCGTCGCGTTCGTCGATCTGGGGCGAGAGATGGCCGGCCTTGGACGCGCCGCCCAGCTTGCCGGGATCACCACCCCGGCCGCCGCGCGGCTCATGCTCTGAAGTGTCTTGGCGGCGCCGTTCGTCGTTCATGTGGTCCTCCATCTTTTGCGAAAGCGGACCCGCCCAACCCCTCCGCGGCCATCGCGGTTCCGTCTAGTGCGAGACCGTGTCCTGGCTGCTTGCGGGAGCCAGGCGCTCGGTTTCGCGCTCGTCGGCCTCGGGGCCGAGCGCTCCGGGCTCGGCGCCTTCCATGTCCACCGCGGGGCGTGGATGGTCGTCCTGGGGCGGGTGGTCGGCGGCCTCGCTGCGGGCGTCGCTCAGGCCGCCGGACGCGCGGCGCGCCCCGCCGGCCGCCGGGTCGGGACCATGTTCCACCGTCCGTCGCGTCTGTTCGCCGCTCACGGCTGTTGCTCCGTCTGGGTTCCCTTTCCGGTCTGATCCGGCGCCGCCGGTTCTGGGCCGGCGTAGGGGATCGCGGTTTCCACGCCGCCGTAGCGCTCCGGCTCGGGAAGGACGGCGGGCCGCTCGTCCTGGCGCGGCCTGGCGATAAAGACGACCAGAAGCAGCGCCAGCACCACGCCTATCCCGATCCAGACGCCCTTGCGCCCTCGGGGCTGGGTGAAGTGCTGCGGCTCGGCGTTGCGCGCCGGCCCGTCGCCGACTCCCGGCGCGCTGTCGGCGGCGGTTGTGCCGCGCTGGCCCTCGTCGCTCATAGGATCCTCCGCTTCTTCGGAGGGGTAACCCGAGGCGGTGAGGCCCGGTTCCGCAGAGCTCAGGCGGTGGCGGTGGCGTCTGGCCGGTCAGCGGGCGGATCCACGCCCGCCGCCTCCGCCGCGCGCGCCAGCCATCCCTCGGCCAGGTCCGTGAACCGGGCGCGCAGGTCGGCCCTCAGGCAGCCGTCGGCGATCTCGCTGGCGGCCAGGGCGCGCAGCACATAATCGCGAGTGGGGTCCGGCATTGAACAGCTCCGCTTGTCGTCCGCCGCAGCCAAACGACACGCCTCGCCGTGGGTTCCCGACCGCAGTCCCGCAGGCTCAGCCCCGGCAGAGCCCGCACAGCTTGTTGCCGTCCGGGTCGCGCAGATAGGCCAGGTACATCTTCCCCGTCGGACCCTCGCGCCAGCCGGGCGGATCCTCGATGCTGGTCCCGCCGGCCGCCACGCCCGCCGCATGCCAGGCGTCCGCCTGTTCCGGGCTCGCGCACTGGAAGCCGACGGTGCTGCCGTTGCCGATGGTCGCCGGCTGGCCGTCGATCGGCAGCGACGCGGCGAAGACGCCCGTCGGCGCCATCCAGAACACCCGGTGCCGGTCCACGAACCCGGGCCCGAGGCCCAGGGCGCCGAACAGCGCGTCGTAGAAGGCCTTGGCCTTGTCCAGGTCGTTCGTCCCCACCATCACATGACTGAACACGGCGCGTCCTCCGTCGCACGAGAGATTCCCGCCGCCAGCAGCGCCCAGCCGCGCGCCGCCGTCAACGCCTCCGCTACGTCAGCCTCGCGCAGGGTCGCCCGTTCGGGCTATGCCGCGGGTCCGTCCGAGGAAGGAGCCCGCCATGACCGACGCCGTCGCCCCCAGCCTGCACGACACCCTGGGCCAGGTCCGCGTGGTGGCCTGCGAGGACGGCCGCGCGGCCATCGAGTACGAGGTCGGGCCCCACATGTGCCACTCCGGCGGCGTCGCCCAAGGCGGCTTCGTCTGCGGCTGGATCGACGCGGCGATGGCCCACGCCTCGCTCTCCGTCCTGCCCGACATGACGCCCATGTCGCTGGAGCTGAAGGTCAGCTACTTCGCCCCCGCCCGGCCGGGCCGCGTCACGGCCGAGGGCTGGATCGAGCGCCGCGGCCGCGCCACCTGCTTCGCCGAGGGCCGCCTGCTGGACGCCGCCGGCCAGGTCCTCGCCAAGGCCAGCTCCACCATCCGCCTGATCCCCCGCGAAGCCGTCGAGGCCGCCGCCAAGAAAGCCCTGGGCTGAACGCGCAACCGGCGCCTTTCCCGCACGTTTTTTCGGGAAAGGAGACCGCATGCCCATTTCCAACGCCCAGGAGTACGAGGCCGCCCTGGAGGAAGCCGTCGCCCGCATGGAGGCCGGCCCCACCCGCTCCGCGGACGATCCGCGGCTGATGACCCTGCTGGCCGAGATCGACGCCTGGCGGCCGACCTTCGACGCTCCCCAGGCGCCCGCCAACGACGACATCTCCGAACGCGCCCAAAGGCTCGTCGCCCGCGCCGCCGAGGTGAAGCGCCAGTTCGACGAGCGCCGCACCCGCTGGACCAGCCTGCCGCAGGACGGCCGCGGCATCGGCCCCACGACCGGGGTCTGAGCGTCTACGGCGCCGCCGCCGCGACGGCTTCCCGGCCCACCACCTCGCGATAGGCGCGCCAGCTCGCCAGGCCCAGCCAGGGGAAGATCACGATCAGCCCCACGAAGGCCGTCGCCGCCGCCGCGATCAGCAGGACCACGATGATCGCCGCCCACAGGGTCATCGGCCCCGGATTGGCCGCCACGCTCCGCACGCTGGTGGCGATGGCGGAGAAGGCGTCGGCCTCGGGATCCAGCAGCATCGGGGCGGCCACCACCACCAGCATGTAGGTAAGGTAGGCGATCGCCCCGCCGGTCACCGTGCCGACGATCAGCATGGTGTGGCCCTCGGCGCTGGTCAGCGCGAACCGCACGAACGCCTCGGCCGTGTCGTGCAGGTAGAAGGTCGAGAGGCCATAGACGATCTGGGCGATCCGGCCCCAGAAGAAGTAGATCACCAGCAGCGCCACGGCCAGGTACGCCACGTCCTGGCGGAAGGCGGCCCGCACGAACAGCACCCGGCCCAGCCCCGGCCGCTCGCCGGCCTCCAGCCGCCGGCCGGCCTCGTAGGGGCCCATGGCCAGCACCGGCGCCACCAGCACGAAGCCGCAGCTCAGCGCCAGCACCCAGAACGCCCCGTTGGTCACATAGAGGCCCCAGGCCAGCGCCAGGCTCACCGCCGCCACGATCACGCCGTACGCCAGCATCGGGACGGGCGCGCGCCAAAGGTCGGTCCAGCCCGCGGCCAGCCAGCGGAACGGCGCGCCATAGCCCACGGCGCGGATGGGGGGCAGCCTGCTGCTCACACGTCCTCCCGTCGCAATCGTCCCGGTTCTGCCGCCGGGGGTTTGCCGAAGAGGCTAGGCGCCTCCGCCGCGTCGGCGTTGAGAATTGTCAAGCTCGGCCCAGGCGCGGCTCGGTCCCCGCCCGCAGACGGGCGATGTTCTGCCGGTGGCGCACGATCACATAAACCCCGCCCGCGATCACCAGCAGCCGGTAGGCGAGCGGCTGGTCCAGCCCGCAGACGAGGGCGATCGCCGTCAGCGCCGCCAGCATCGAGCCCAGCGACACGATCCGGAACGCGGCCACCGCGGCCACGAATGCCGCCGCCGCCCCCAGGCCCACGGGCCAGGCCATCGCCATCAGCACGCCCAGTCCCGCCGCCGCCGACTTGCCGCCTGCGAAACCCAGCCACACCGACCGGCTGTGCCCCGCCACCGCCGCCAGCCCGGCGCCGCAGACCGCCCACGGCGTCCAGGCCGCCGCGTCCAGCCCCGCGGGCGCC
>JBMOOD010000030.1:0-231748 GCA_049323595.1 Pseudomonadota bacterium | reverse complement strand
GTTACTCACCCGTCCGCCACTGCTCCGAAGAGCCGTTCGACTTGCATGTATTAGGCCTGCCGCCAGCGTTCGCTCTGAGCCAGGATCAAACTCTCAGGTTGAGTTGACGTTCTGACTTTCTGCGTAATCGAGCCTCAACAGCTCGACTGGCTATAGTCTGCGTAGTTCTTGACGAGTTCCCACAAATCGTGGCCGAACCGAAGTCCGACCATATTCATGGTGTCTTCAAGAGACCGCAGTCACAGTCAGCGTCGAGATAGTCTGGTTAGGACTATCGCCAGGACGCCGCCGCCTGCGTTTCTCTTTCCAAATCAACGATGTCAAAGACCCGCATCGGCTTTCGCCGAGCCCACTGTTTAGCGCCGGTGGTCGGCGGAGGCGGCTACTTAGTGACCGGCCTCAGTGGTGTCAATCGGCCTTTTCGGGCATTTGCGACAATTCCGAGAAGCTCGAAATCAGGCCGCAAAAACCGCCGCGGGCTGCCGAGGGGCTTCCCTCAAAGTCCGTGACGATTCGATTGAGGCTCGGGAACATACTCAATTCGAACCGAAGATCAAGAGCCTTTCGGAGACCCTTGCGCTTCGCTCCGTCAGGAGCCCCGCCCCGAGCGGGAGGCGGCTATCTAGTGGCCGACCCCCAGGGTGTCAACCGGTCCTTTTCAGGGGACCCCCGGCTGATCTCCGAAACCTTCGGATCTTCGAGCCGGGTCCCGCTTCCGTGGATCGGAGAGCGAACTCCCCTAACCGCCTCTGCGGAACTGTCGACCTCTCGGAATGTGGTGGCTTCTCCAGGATTTTCAAGAGCTTGCGCTCCGTCCGATCCCTTCGTCGCCGCCCCGTTCCGAGCGGAGGCGGCTATCTATTCGGGGCTCGGATCGGCGTCAACAGCCAGACGCAAAGAATCTCACATACCGTCGCAATGTCGCAGGCGGGGCCGGCTCTCCGCTCTGGATCGCCCCTGAGGAGTCGACTTCGCGCCGGGCGTGCGTCGCCTTGCGCCCCCGTCATCCCCCCGTCACAGTCGCCTTTCCGGGAGGCGCCGATGCTGTCGCAAAAGACCAGATACGGCCTGCGGGCCCTGATCGCGCTTGCCCGCGCCGGCGGCGTCCAGCTCAGCGCCGGCGAACTCGCAGCCCGCGCGGATGCGCCCCGCAAGTTCCTCGAGGCGATCCTCCTCGAACTGTCGCGCAACCAGATCGTGGTCAGCCGGCGCGGCAAGCTGGGCGGCTATCTGCTCGCCCGCCCCGCCGAAGAGATCTCGTTCGCGGAGGTCATCCGGATCATCGACGGCCCCCTGGCCCTGGCGCCCTGCGTCTCGCCGCGGCTGAGCTACCGCAAATGCCCCGACTGCCCTGATCTCGACACCTGCGCCCTGCGGCAGGCGCTTCTGCGCGCCCGCGACGCGACCGCCGATGTGCTGGAAGCTCACACTCTCGCCGACGCGGCGACCATCGGCGAGGCGGACCTGATCAGGTCGGCGATGTAGGGGACCGCAGCGAGGCCGTAGGCTCCGCGGCGCCTCGACAGCTTTAGAGATGGCCGGATGGGAGATCCAAGGCGTCGCTGGAGCGCCGCTATCTCCCGCAAGCACACAGCCTCCCAAGGGAAGGTGGCCAGAATCAAACACGGGCGGAACGCCGGCGCATCAATGAAACGGGGCGGGAAAGGGTCCGTCCCCTTTCCCGCCCCTTCCGCCGACGCACCGCCGGCTTTCAGCCCTCCCTTGCGGGAGGGGGGTGCTGTTCAGCTGGCCGCGATATAGGCCTTAAGCCCGTCGGCCTCGGCCTCAACCTCGGAGATTTTTGACTTCACCAGGTCGCCGATGGAGACGATGCCCACCAGGCGGTCGTTTCGGCAGACCGGCAGGTGCCGGATGCGCCGGTCGGTCATCCGGGTGAGCAGGGAGTCAATCGTCTCGCCGGGATCGGCGAACAGCACGTTCGCGGTCATGACGTCCGAAACCGGGCGCTTCAGCGCCGCCTCGCCATCCTGGGCCACGGCCCGGACCACGTCACGTTCGGAAACGATGCCCACGACGCGCTCGGCCTCCAAGACCACCAGGGCGCCCACCCGACGGGAATGGAGCAGGTCGGCCACCGCGCCCACCGTCTCGGCCGGCCCGATCGTAAAGACCGTATCACCCTTGGTCCGGAGGATCTGCGAGACCAGCATGGGGCCTCCTGTTCCGTTCTCTCAGGTAACGAGGTTTGCGCAAATTGGCTGCGGATACAATGCGCTCTCAGTCACGCACGCGTGAGAATCAGGGGCGTGGGGCGAGCCGTCCGAAGGGTCCGATCAGGAGCACGCCCGCGGCGAATCCCACCAGATGCGCCTCCCAGCCGACGGCGGCCGTCTGGCCCACGCCAGGGACGAGGCCGCCAGGCGCCAGCGCCATGATGGCGTTCACGATCAGCCAGGCGAGGCCCATGCCGGTCACGGCCTGGGAGAAGATCGGTCCCACACGGCCGCCGCCGCCGATCAGCCGCGCCGCCGCGCCCATCAGCCCGCTTGCGGCGCCCGACGCGCCGATCAGGGCCGCCGCCTGCCCCCAGTGCAGGAGCGCAAAGCCCAGAGCGGCCAGGACGCCGCACGCAAGATAAAATCCAAAGAAGGCTGCGACGCCGCCTGGCCGCGGGCCGAAGAGGCGCGCCACGGGCGCCCCGAACGCGAGGATGAAGGCTGCGTTTAGGAGCGCATGCGACCACGCGCCGTGCACGAAGAGCGACGTCAGCAGCCGCTCAGGCTGGCTAGCGATCAGGTGCGGCGAGAAGGCCAAAGCGTCGGCGACCCACGCCAGAGGATAGCGGCTTTGCAGAAGGTAGGCGCCGATGATGACCAAGGTGAGCGCCACGACGGGCCAGGGCGCATTGACGATCGGCTCGGGCCCAGGCGACCGCGCTCCGGGCTCTCCCCGCTTGGGCGGACGCGATCCATCCGGGGCGGGGGCTTCGAAACGGCTGGCTTCCATGCGCCGGTATGTAATGGGTGTCGCGGCCGTGCGCGACCCGCGCCGTTTTCCCGCCTTGCCCCCGCCATCCGGCTTGGCGATGTTGCGCGCCCTTGAACCGGACCGCCCAGGCCCCCTTGATGATCCGTCTTTCCGGCGCAGGCGCCGCCCTCGCCGCCGTCCTTGTCCTCAGTCCGGCGATGGCCGCGGCCGCCGGTCCGCCGACGATCGCCCCGAGCCATGCCGCAGCGACCTGGCCGCACACCGCCTCGGACCTGAAGCCGGACCCCGCCATCCGTTTCGGAGTCCTGCCGAACGGCATGCGCTATGCGCTGCGCCGGCAGACGATACCGGCCGGCCAGGCGGCGCTGAGGCTGTGGTTCGACGCCGGCTCGCTCATGGAAACCGACGAACAGGCAGGCCTGGCGCACTTCCTGGAGCACATGGCGTTCAACGGCTCCCAGGCGGTCAAGGAAGGCGAGATGGTCCGAATCCTGGAGCGGCTGGGCCTGGCCTTCGGCGCCGACACCAACGCCTCCACCGGCTTTTCGGAGACCATCTACAAGCTGGACCTGCCGCGGACCGACGCCGAGACCGTCGACACCGCGCTGATGCTGTTTCGCGAGACCGCCTTCAACCTGACCATCGATCCGGCGGCCGTCGATCGCGAGCGGGGCATCGTGCTCGCCGAAGAACGGGCCCGCGATACGCCCGGCTACCGCGTCCTGGTTGAGCGGCTGAAGTTTCTGCTGCAGGGGCAGCGCCTGCCGGAGCGACTGCCGATCGGGAGGGTGGAGGTGCTGAAGTCCGCACCGGCCAGCGCCATCCGGGACTACTATGAGCGCTGGTACCGCCCCGAACGCGCCGTGTTCGTCGCCGTCGGCGACTTCGACGTCGACGTCATGGAGGCGAAGGTCAGGGCGGAGTTCGGCGGCTGGAAGGCCAAGGCGCCGCCACTACCTGAGCCGGACCAGGGGCCTGTGGCCCAGCGCGGCGCCGACGTGGAACTCGTCGTCGACCCCGGCGTGACCCAGTCCCTGCAGGTCGCCTGGGTGAGCCCGCCGGACCTGTCGCCCGACACCTCGGCCAAGCGTCAGCGCGCGATGATCGAGAACCTCGGGCTCGCGGTGCTCAATCGCCGCTATTCGGCGATCGCCCGGGCGCCGGACCCGCCTTTCCTGGGCGCCGCAGCCTACAAGGGCGAGCAGGACGACGCCGCCGAGTTCGCCAGCATCGGGGTTAACGCCGAATCCGGGCGCTGGCGCGAGGCGCTGGCGGCCGCCGAGCAGGAGCAAAGGCGGATCGTCCGCTATGGAGTTCGCCAGGCCGAACTGGACCGGGAAATCGACGAGGTCCGCGCCAGTCTGAAGGCCGCGGTGGCGGGCGCCGCCACCCGCCGCCCGGCCGATCTGGCTAGCGAGATCGTAGGCTCGCTGAGCGATCGCACGGTGGTGACCTCTCCGGTCGACGAACTGGCGCTGTTCGAGGCGACGGTGAAGGACCTTTCGGCCGACGCCGTCAGTTCGGCGCTGCGGTCGGTCTTCCAGGGCCAGGGGCCCCTGGTGTTCATGGCCTCGCCTCGCATGGTCGATGGAGGGGAGGCTGCCGTGCTGGCCGCCCTGACCGACTCCCGGAGGGTCGCGGTCGCCCCACCGGCGGTGATGGAACTGGTCGCATGGCCATATGATCGCTTCGGTGAGGCCGGCCGCGTGGCGGAACGCCGGCAGATCGCCGACCTCGGCGTCACCTTCGTCCGCTTCGAGAACGGTGTGCGCCTGACGGTAAAGCCCACCAGCTTCCGCGACGACGAAGTGCTGGTGCGGGTGAACGCCGGATACGGGATGCTGGGACTGCCGCGGGACCGCCAGAGTCCCTACTGGGCCGCCAGCGCCTTGATGGAGGGCGGCCTCGAAAAGATCGGCGTGGAGGACATGGAGCGGGTGCTCGCCTCCAAGGTCTACGGGGGCCGCTTCAGCGTGACCGACGACGCCTACGTCCTGTCGGGCGGCACCCGGACCGGCGACCTGCCGACCCAGCTCCAGGTGCTCGCGGCCTACCTCACGGAGCCGGCCTGGCGCGAGGCGGCGCTGGCGCGGATCAAGGCCGCGGCCAGGACGATCCACGACCAGTACGAGTCCACCGACAACGGGGTCATGGCTCGCGACCTCGCGGGCATCCTGCGCTCAGGCGACCGCCGCTGGACCTTCCCTAGCCACGAGGAGATGCAGGCGGCCAACCTGGAGGCCATCAAGGGCGCCATCATGCCCGACCTTCAGAGGGGTCCGGTGGAGGTGGTGATTGTCGGCGACGTCACGGTCGACCAGGCGATCCAGGCGACGGCGGCCACCTTCGGCGCCCTCCCCCCGCGCCAGGAAGCGGACCCGCCCACGCCCTCCGGTCGCGACGTGGCCTTCCCGCGGGGCGGCGATGACCCGGTCGTCCTGACCCACAAGGGACGCGCGGATCAGGCGATCGGCTACATCGCCTGGCCGACCACTGACTATTGGGAGGATCCGCAGAAGGCTCGCGACACCGCCGTACTGCGCGAGATCATGGAGTTGCGGCTCACCGACCAACTGCGGGAAGCCCAGGGCGCGACCTACTCGCCCAGTGTCAGCTCTCAGCACAGCCTCGTCTGGGACGGCTGGGGTTATATCGCCGCGACCGTCGAGGTCCCGCCGGAGAAGCTCCAGGGCTTCTTCGAAGACGCCCAGAAAATCGCCGCGGATCTGCGCGCCAACGAGGTCAGCGCCGACGAACTCGCGCGGGCCAAGGCGCCGCGCATCGAATCGCTGCAGCGGGCCCGGGTGACCAACGGCTACTGGCTCGGTGAACTCTCCGGCGCCCAGGCCGACCCGCGCCGCCTGGACGTGATTCGCGAGATCATCCCCGGAACCGAGCAGGTGAGCGCCGCTGATGTCAGGCGCGCGGCGCAGACGTGGCTGGCGCCCGGGCGGTCGTTCAAACTGGTGGTGAGGCCGGCCGCTCGGGTGGCGGCCGACGATCAGGCCGCCCTCACCTCGTCCCCGTAGACCGGCGCATCCTCGGCCGGCAGATATGCGCGGCCGCGGATCGCGTCCGAGACCTTCTCGGCGATCATGATGGTCGGCGCGTTGGTGTTGCCGCCCACCAGCGTCGGCATGACCGAGGCGTCGACCACCCGCAGGCCCTGTAGGCCCTGGACCCGGCACTCGGCGTCCACCACGGCCATAGGGTCCCCCGCCACGCCCATCCGGCAGGTGCCGACGGGGTGGTAGATCGTCTCGGCCGAACGGCGGATCCACGCGTCGATGTCGGCGTCCGAGCGGACGTCGGCGCCGGGTGAGAACTCCTCCTTGATGTAGGGCTTCAGCGCCGCCTGGGCGGCCACCTCGCGCATCATCTTTACGCCCTCGCGGATGGCGCGGCGATCCTCCTCCGTGGAGAGGTAGTTGGCGAAGATGGCGGGATCGGCCATCGGATCGGCGCTGCGCAGGCCGACCTTCCCGCGGCTCTCGGGCCGGAGCTGGCAGACGTGGAAGGTGAAGCCGTCCTTCTTGATCTGCACCTTGCCGTGGTCCTGCATGATGGCCAGCACGGTGTGCACCTGCAGGTCGGGCCGGTCGAGGTCGGGCCGCGAGCGCAGGAAGGCGCCGGATTCCAGGAAATTCTGACGACCGATCCCTTGCCGGCGGAACATGTAGTCCAGCCCCACGAAGAGCGTCTTGATGCCCTTGCGCATGGAATAGATCGTGATCGGCTCCGGGCACTCCCAGGACATGCAGACGTCCAGGTGATCCTGCAGGTTGGCGCCGACCCCCTTGAGCTGATGGACGGGCTTGATCCCGTGGCGGGCCAGTTCGTCGCCGTCGCCGATCCCGGAAAGCTGCAGGATGTGCGGCGACTGCACGGCGCCGGCCGAGAGGATCACCTCGGCGTCGGCGTAGACGGTCCGCGAGCCGCCCTTCTCCTGGACGATCTCGACGCCCACCGCGCGGCCGTTCTCGACGAGGATCCGCGTGGTCCGCGCGCCGGTCAAGCTGGTCAGGTTCGGCCGGTTGAGCGCCGGGTGGAGATAGGCGCGGGCCGCGCTCCAGCGCTCGCCGTCCTTGATCGTGAACTGATAGGGACCCCAGCCTTCCTGCTGATAGCCGTTGAAGTCCCTCGTGACGGGGTGGCCGGCCTGGGCGCCGGCCTCGACGGCCGCGCGATAGATCGGGTTGGGCGAGGACGCCTTGGAAACATGCAGCGGGCCGTCGCCGCCGTGCCAGGCGTCGCCGCCGCCCTCCAGGCTCTCCGATCGCTTGAAGTACGGGAGCACGTCTGCGTAGCCCCAGCCGGCAAGGCCCATCTGACGCCACTGGTCGTAGTCGCGGGCGTGACCGCGGATGTAGATCATGCCGTTGATCGAGGAGGACCCGCCCCAACCCTTGCCCCGCGGCCACCAGAGCTTGCGGTTGTCCAGGTTCGGCTCCGGCTCGGTCCAGAAGCCCCAGTTGAACGGCCCCTGTTTACCGATCAGCCCGCCGACGCCGGCCGGCATGGTGATCAGGAGCGACTTGTCGCGGCCCCCGGCTTCCAGCAGCAGGACCTTGGTCTTGCCGTCCTCGGACAGCCGGTTGGCGAGCACGCAGCCGGCCGAGCCCGCGCCGATGATAATGTAGTCGTAGCGGTCCACGCGGCCGCCCTCCCCTGGTGTTGGTTCCGTTTGCGACACCCTTGCAAAGCCGCCCAGGCGGCACAAGGCGGCGCGGCGAAAAAAGTGACGCATGCGTCACCTTCCTCGATCAGACGAACCCGAGCCAGATGATCGCCAGCAGGAAGAACGAGAGCGCGATCATCGAGAAGACCAGCAGGAACCAGGTGCGCCACAGCGCCGAGAAGGTCCGCAGCCCATAGGCGCCCTTGAGCTGGAAGTACATGTGCGCGGGAACGGCGAAGGCCGCCGCGGCGATCCCAAGACCATAGAGCGCGCCGCCGACCCGTCCCAGGAGCGCCAGGGCCAGGATCAGGATCGACATGAAGCTCAGGGAGTAGAGCACGAACACGCCGTGATCGTAGAGCGTGAAGCCGCGCTTCCACAGAAACAACACCGCCACGAACGGTATGGATATCGGCACGAGCAGGAACGAGAATTTGTAGAAGGTTTGCTGGATCTTGTAGAGCGCCAGCTCGGGGTTCTTCAGCTTCTTCTCAAGCTTCTCGTCGAGCTTCTTGCTTCCGGTAGAAAACCCGAGTCGCCCGTTCTCGGCCTCCTTTGCGACTTCCTCCTGCCAGCCGTCAACCTCGGCGACCCTGGGCGTGTTTCCGACCCGCGCGCTGGCTTCCGCTTCCCGGGCTTCGGCGGCCTTGAGGGCCAGTTCGGCGGCGGCCCTCGCCGCCGGCGGCGCCTCCTTCAGGGCGAGACGCGCCTGGGCGACGTCCGACTGCCGGCGCGCCAGGTCTGCGGTCGCCACCACCTGGCGGCCCACGGCGCTGGGCTCCTCCTCCTTGGCCGGCAGGTAGCTGAGGAGCATGAAGATGACGAAGACCGTGAACAGGAACATCGCCAGCGGAGAGACGTAGCGGGCGCGCTTGCCCTCGCACCATTCGCGGGTGAGCTGGCCTGGCCGAAACAGCAGCCGGGGGATCGTCCGCCAGGCCCGGCTGTCGAAGTGCATGACCCCGTGGAGTAACTCCTCGCCCAGGTGCAGCAGGGTCCGGTGCACATGGCTGGCGTTGCCGCAGTTGTGGCAGAAGCGTCCGACGGTCTCGGTCCCGCAGTCGGCGCAGCGGACATGGTGCTCCCCGGCCTCGCCGGCCGGCTTCTCGACGGCGGCGCCCAGGAGCCCCCCGTGCGCCACGGCGCCTGCCGCGTCCAGATCCACCATCACGCAACCCCCGTCACAGCGGGGCGGACTGTGACGGCATTGCCCCAGGGGAACAAGGGCCGGCTGGAGCCGCTCAGCCCTCCTCGGTGGCGACCGGGTCGAGAGTGGACGCCATCGGGGTCGTGCGCGGCAGGATCTGGTAGGATTGCTGCATGTCGGCGGGCACGGGAGGCCGCGCCACGAGGCGCCAGGCCGCGAACGCGAGGGCCAGCGCGGCGCAGGCGGCGATGAAGGCGAACAGCCCCGGCGCCCCCAGGACGGACAGCGCCCCGGCGGCCGCCAGCGGTCCTGTCACGGCGCCCGCGGAATAGACCAGCACGAGGCCGGCGCTCGCCCCCACGCGACCCTCGGCGCCGACATGGTCGTTCGTGTGGGCGACGCAGAGGGGATAAAGGGCAAAGCTCAGTCCGCCGAAGACGCCGCCCATAACCAGGAGCCCAATCCCCGGCGTCCCTGCGAAGGCCAGGGCCAGGGCGATCACCGTCGCGCCCGCGAAGACCGCGATGATGACCCGCCGGCGGTCAAACCGATCGGAAAGCCAGCCCAAGGGCCACTGCAGGGCGACCCCGCCGGCGATCACGGCGCTCATGAAGGTCGCCGTCTGGGAGAGACCCAGGCCCAGCCTCTGGGCATAGACCGCGCCCAGGCCGTAGAAGGCGCCGAGGATCAGGCCGGTCACCCCGGAGCCGACGAGGCCCAGCGGCGAGATTTCATAGAGTCGGCGCAGCGAGAAGGCCGGCGGCTCCCCGATCTGCGGACTGATCGCCCGGGTCAACGCGACCGGCACGATGGCCAGGGAGACCAGGATCGAGGCGGCCACCAGCGGCAAGGCCGGCCTTTCGGCGCCCAGGTTGAGCAGGAACTGCCCCAACGCCTGGCCCGCGTAGAGCGAGATCATATAGGCCGCCAACACCAGTCCCCTCGCCTGCACGCCCGCGCGTTCGCTGAGCCAGCTCTCGAGGCAGATGTAGACGCCCGCCAGGCAGACGCCGTCGATGAAGCGCAGCACCGCCCAGTAGCCGGGATCCTGATGCAGCGCGTAGGCGAGCGTGCTGGCCGACAGGACCGAGACGAAGGCGGCGAAGGCGCGGATGTGGCCCACGCGCGCGACGATCCGCCCGGCGCGGAAGGCGCCGACGGTCAGGCCGCCGAAGTAGGCCGTGGCCACAAGCCCTATGACGCCGGCAGGGCTGCCGGCCGCCTCGAGCCGGAATCCCACCAGCGTTCCAATGAACCCCGCTCCCGCCATCAACATGAAGATGGCGACGAGCAGGCTCCGCACGGGACCGAGAGCCGACAGCATCGCCCGCTCAATGGGCCGGCCCCGCGACGGTTCCGTCAAGGTCGGCGAGACCGGCCGCTCAGCGGCCCTTCCACTGCGGCGCGCGCTTCTGGGCGAAGGCGAGCGGTCCTTCCTTGAAGTCCTCTGAGGTGAACAGGGCCGCGACCGCCGGATACTTGTTCTGGCCCCGGATGGCCGCTTCCAGGCTCGCCTCGTCCAGCCCCTTGTAGACAGCCTCCTTCGAGGCCCGGATCGACATCGGGCCCAGCTCGCAGATTGACTTGGCGAGGTCTCGGGCCGTGCGCATCAGATCCTGCGGCGCCGTCACCTCGTGCACGAAGCCCAGTTCCCTGCCCTCCGCGGCGGAGACGCGACGGGCCGTCAGGATCATCCCCATGGCCCGTTTCGTTCCGATGGCGCGCGGCAGGCGGTGCAGGCCGCCCGCCAGCGCCGCCAGGCCCACGCGGGGTTCGGGCAGCGAGAACACGGCGCTCTCGGAAGCCACGATGATGTCGCAGGCCAGGGCGATCTCGAAGCCGCCGCCCATGGCCACGCCGTTGACCGCCGCGATCAGCGGCTTGGTGAGGTCGAAACGCGAGGTCAGGCCGGCGAAGCCCGATGGCGGGCTCCGCATCTCCCCACCCGAGGCCTGATGCTTCAGGTCGTTGCCGGCGGAGAACGCGCGGTCCCCGGCGCCCGTGACGATCCCCACCCACTGCTCCGGATCCGCCGCGAAGGCGTCGAACGCCTCGTGCAGCTCGAAGTGCGCCGGCGAGTGCAGGGCGTTCATCACCTCAGGGCGGTTGAGAGTGAAGGTGGTGACGGGACCGTCCCGCTCCACCTTGATGTATTCATAGGCCATGGCGTCCTCCGCTTTGCGCCGGACCGTCGTTGGGCGCCGTCGCGTCCGTCAAGCCACCTGGGACAGCTCCCGCCGATAGCGCTTCCAGTTCTCGACGTAGTGCTTCGAGCCGCCGACGATCATCGCGGCCTGCTGGGGCGTGATCTCGCGCACCACCTTGCCCGGCGCGCCCATGACCAGGGAATTGTCCGGAATCTCTTTGCCCTCGGTGATCAGGCAGTTTGCGCCGATCAGGCAGTTCTTCCCGATCCGCGCGCCGTTGAGCACGATCGAACCGATCCCCACCAGCGAGTTGTCGCCGATCGTGCAGCCGTGAAGCATGACCAGGTGCCCGACGGTGACGTTGTCGCCGATGATGAGGGGCGAGCCGGTGTCGGTATGGCAGACGCTGCCGTCCTGGATGTTCGAGCCCTCGCCGACGACGATCGGGTCGTTGTCGCCGCGTAGCGTGGCGCCCCACCACACAGAGGCGTTCTTCTTCAGAATCACCCGGCCCATCACGGCCGCTGTGGGGGCGATCCAGTATTCGTCATCATTCGGCAATTCAGGTGTCACATTGCCCAAGTTGTAGACAGCCAAGTTGGAACCCCTCTTCTTGTCGCAAACGTCAGGTTTAACGGATCGGAAACGACGTTAGGATCATTCTAGTCGGGCGATTCGAGAGGGCGAAAGCCTTCCCGAAAGCCGCCGCGGGGGTTTCGCTCCCGCGTCTCGCGCTGGACGGAGTGGATGGCGCTGAGTCTGTTGTTTCGTCGGGCTGTTTCGCCCGCCCCCGCAGAAGGCCGCGAGCCCCGAGCATCCTTGGGCCTCGCACGCCGCCGCCGCCGTTCTCACCCACCATTCGAAGGGCGCTCCCAAGCACGGGACGCCCTTTTTTCTTGCCCCCTGAGGAGGCCTTGATGAGCAAGCGGGCTCTGAAGCGACAGCTGCGCGAAGGCGCGTTCGACGCCGGTCAATTCGAGGGGGATGACAAGATCCGCCGGCTGCCGCTCGACCGCGGCTGGTCGCCCCTGGCGCATCACAACGACGACCGCGAGCAGGGCTATCTGAAGACCATCAAGGCGAAGTCTCCGGGCCAGCAGGAGCTGATGGACGCCGTCGACGCCAAGAACCTGGTGCTGGCGCTCGGCCCCGCCGGCACCGGCAAGACCTATCTCGCCATCGCCAAGGCGGTGGAAGCGCTGGAGAGCGGGCGCGTGGGGCGCATCGTCCTGTCGCGGCCGGCGGTCGAGGCCGGCGAATCCATCGGCTTCCTGCCCGGCGACGCCGAGGACAAGCTCGCGCCCTACCTGCGACCGCTTTACGACGCGCTCTCCGACCGTCTCTCGATGAAGCGGGTCCGGGCGCTCATGGCCGAGGGGGCCATCGAGATCGCCCCGGTCGGCTTCATGCGCGGCCGCACCCTGAACAACGCCTTCGTGGTGATCGACGAGGCCCAGAACTGCACTTATGGCCAGCTCAAGATGCTGCTGACCCGCCTGGGTTGGCATTCCACCATGGTGGTGACGGGCGATCCCAACCAGTCGGACCTGCTGCCCGAGATCTCCGGCCTCGCCCCCGTCGCCGAACGGCTGGCCCAAGTGGGCAACATCGCCGTCGTACGGCTGGGCGAGCGCGACATCGTCCGCCACCCCCTTGTGGCGGAGATGCTGGGCGTCCTCTGAACGAACGAGGCCGTGGCCCGGATCGACCGGGCCACGGTTCGCCCTATGCCGGCTCTGGCGTCCGTTCGAACGGCGCCATCTGGGCCGTGAGCGCGCGTTGGAAGGCGGGACGAGCCTCGCACCGGGCCAGATAGGGTCCCAGGACAGGATCGGCGGTGACGATCTCCGTGTGGCGCAGGTTGCGCAGCACGGTGACCATCATCAGGTCGCCCGCGGTGAAGCGGTCTTCCAGGTGCTCCCGGTCCCTCAGGCGCCTGGCGACTGGCTCCAGTTTCTGCCGACAGAACGCCTCGGCGCCGGGGCGGCGGAGCCTCGCCCACTCCTCCTCGGCGTGGAAGAGGTCGATTGAGGCGACTTCCTGGACGTAAGGCTCCACCGAATTGAGCGCGGCGAATACCCACTGGATCATCTTCGCCCGACCCGCGTCGTCGCGCGGACACAGCGCCTCCGAGCGCTCGGCGATGCGCAGGACTATGGCGCCGCTTTCGAAAAGCGTCAGGTCGCCCTCTTGCATCACGGGCACCTGGCCCCAGGGCTGGACTTCTCGATATTCGGGCGTGTCACCATCTCCCAGCGCGAGGAGACGCTGTTCGTAAGGCAGGCCCGCCTCCTCCAGCGCCCATCGAACGCGGAGGTCCTTGACCACGCCCCGCGCGAAGGGCGGGACCCACTGGAAGGCGGTGATCGCGATCATGACTTTTCTCCTTGGGCGAGGCTCTCGACGTAGGCCTGTTCGTTGTCGAGCAGCTGGCTCCAGCCCACCACATGGCTGTCGCGCCGCTCGACGCTGGTGAAGGGTGTCTGGTGGAAGGTCTGGATGGTGACGCCGTGCTCCTCGGCGAAGGTCACCGTCACCACCGTGTCCACGCCGCCGGCCGGTCCCGAGTCCCATTTGAAGGTGAACACGATCCGGCGGTCGCGCTCGATCTCGCGGAACGTTCCGCCGTGCCAGCTCTCCCCCGTCTCCGGCGAAAAGATGCAGGCGCGCCAGGCGCCGCCGGGACGGAAATCCTGTTCGAAGCGCCGACAGGTGAACCCCTTCGGACCCCACCATCGGACGCGGTGGTTGATGTCCTCCCACATGCGGAACACCAGCGGAACCGGCGCATCGAAGGCGCGCGCCAGGAAAAGCTCGTCATCGGGCAATGAGGCGGCGTGCGGCCGCGACCGGGCATCAGTTCTTGCGTCCATCGGGATCTCCCTTGGTGAGTTCGCCCAGGTAGGCGTCCATCCTGTCGAAGCTGCCCTCCCAGAAGCGCCGGTAGTGGGCCAGCCAGCCGTCCACCGCCTGCAGCGCCTGGGGCCTCAGACGGCACGGCCGCCACTGCGCCTCTCGCCCCTGGGTGATCAGGCCCGCGGTCTGCAGGACCTTCAGGTGTCGCGAGATCGCCGGAAGGCTGATCTCGAACGGCTCGGCGAGCTCACCCACGGTGGCTTCCCCTTCCGCCAAGCGCGCGAGGATGGCTCGCCGGGTCGGGTCCGCGAGGGCCGCGAAGGTCGCAGTGAGGGGATCGTCAGGGACCGTCATTGTCGTTCTCGTTAAATAACGTATCCGTTAATTAAGAGCGCGGATGATCCTCGTCAATCCCATTGCCGCAAAGAACGAGCGCGGATAGATAGTTCGCCTACCTAACCAACTGGACGCCGCCTTGCCGGAAGCACCCCACGATGTCGTCGCGCTGGCGGAGGACCTGCGGCCCGCCCTGTTGCGGGTTTCCAGGCGTTTGCGCCAGGAAGCCCAGAAGGCGGGCCTGTCCGCGCAGGACGCGCTGCTCCTGGGACACATCCGCAAGAATCCGGGCATCGGCGTCAGCGGCCTGGCGGAGGCCGAACGGATCTCGCGTCCGACCATGAGCGCGCATGTGAAGCGCCTGGAGGCCGAAGGGCTCGTGAGCCGCAGCGGCCACGCCGAGGACGGCCGTCGCTCCGGCCTCTCCATCACGCCCGCGGGCGAACGCAAGCTCGATGCGATCCGGCGGCAGCGCAACGACTGGCTGGCGGCGCGCCTGGCTCGGCTCTCGCCGGATGATCGGGCCCTGTTGCTGGACGCCGTCGCGGCCTTGCGCCGGCTGTCCGACGCATGAGCCCCACCGACGAACCCGTCGAGGTCCCGGAGACCGCCACGCCTCACGCGGGTCGGGCCGTGCGCGGCTGGCTGGTGCCGGCGATCATCGGGTCCGCGCTGCTGATGCAGACGCTCAACGCCACGGTCATCACCAACGCCATCCCGGCGATGGCCGCGGACTTCGGAGTGGCGCCGCTGCGCCTCAACGTGGCCATCACCGTCTACATGCTGGCCGCGGCGATCTTCCTGCCGCTGTCGGGCTGGCTGGCCGATCGCTTCGGGGCCCGGCGCATCTTCCTCATTTCGATCGCGCTCTACGCCCTCGGCTCCCTGGCGTGCGGGTTCGCCAACGGCTTCTGGGGCCTCATAGCGGCGCGCTTCGTTCAGGGGATGGCCGGCGCGGCGCTCATGCCGGTCGGCCGGCTCGTCCTTCTCCGGACAACGCCAAAGACCGAGCTCGTCGGCGCGATGTCCGTCGTGACCATGCCGGCTCTGCTCGGCCCGGTGTTCGGGCCGGTGCTCGGCGGGGCCATCGTCACCTTCGCCGACTGGCGATGGGTGTTCTTCATGAACCTGCCGATCGCGGCCGCCGGCCTCTTCCTGGTCCGCCGGTTCGTCCCCGATGTGAGGGAGCAGGCGGCGCCGCCCGTCGACATTCCAGGCATCCTGCTCACTGGCCTCGGGCTGGCGGCGCTGATCTTCGGCTTCGAGAACCTGGGGCGGGAGGAGATGGCGCCAATCGCCGTGGCCGGCCTGTTCGTCCTGGGCTTCGGCGCCCTCCTGACCTATGGCTGGCACGCCAAGCGTGCGCCGCACGCGGTTATCGACCTGTCCATCTTCCGCAAGCCCACCTTCAGCGCCTCGGTCGTCGGGGGCGGCTTCATGCGTGTGGCCATGGGGGCGAATCCCTTCCTCCTCGCCATGCTGCTGCAGGTCTCCTTCGGGATGAGCGCTTTCGCCGCGGGCAGCCTGACGTTCGTATCCGCCGTCGGAGCCCTAGCCATGAAGACGGCGGCGCCGCCGATCCTGCGCCGCTTCGGCTTTCGCTCGGTCCTGCTCATCAATGCCGTGATCGTGGGCGTCAGCTTCATGGCCTATTCGCTCTTCCGACCGGATTGGCCGACCTGGGCCATCATGGCGGTCCTCGGGATCGGCGGCTTCTTCCGCTCCCTGCAGTTCACCTCGCTGAACGGCCTCGCCTACGCCGACATCGAGCCCGATCAGATGAGCCGCGGGGCGACGACGGCCTCGATGGTGCAACAGCTCGTCCAGTCCATCGGCATCGGTCTCTCAGCCAGCCTCCTGCAGGCCCTGATGCACCTGCGGGGCGAAACGCGCCTCACCGTGGAAGTGGTCTCGCCGGCCTTCATCGTCGCGGGCGTGGTGACCATGATCTCGATGTTCTGGTTCGCGCGCCTTCCCGCCGACGCCGGAGACGAGATGAACCGTCGGACGCGTCCAGCCGCTTAGTCGCAGGGCGCGGTCTCGCCGGTCTCCAGGTCGATGCGGAAACACTGCCGCTCGCCGGTCAGCAGGTCTTCGACGTAGAGACTGACCTCGTCGTCCTCGTCAGCGGCGGGGTGATGGTCTTCCAGAAAGTGCAGCGCGGCGTCCTCGAAGCTGACGCCGGTGACGACGTGAGCGCGCGCCGAGGCCTCGGCAGCCTGGCGCACGCAGAATTCGCGAGGGTCGAGCGGCTGGATCATGGCCGGTCAACGCACGAATCGGCCCTTCGGATTCAGCCCTGTAGACGAATCTGTGGACGAATCGCCCCTACTCGGCCGCGAGCAGCGCCTTGCCGGCGGTGAACGAGGTCTTCAGCGCCAGTTCGGCCTTCCCCGCCTCGTATTCGTCGGACAGCCGGGCGACCACCTCGGCCACGCTGGGCACGTCCTTGATGGCGCCGATGCCCTGACCGCAGCCCCAGATGTCGCGCCAGGCCTTGGACTTCTGGTTGCCGCCCGAGCCGAAGTTCATCTTGGAGGGATCGGACTGCGGCAGGTTCGCCGGATCGAGACCCGCGGCGACGATCGAGGGCGCCAGATAGTTGCCGTGCACGCCGGTGAAGAGGTTGGAATAGACGATGTCGCTCGCCGAGCTGTCGACCAGCATCTGCTTGTAGGCGGGATCGGCGTTGGCCTCCTGCGTCGCGATGAACAGCGAGCCGGCATAGGCCAGGTCGGCCCCCATGGCCTGGGCGCCCAGGATGGCGCGCCCGTTGGCGATGGCGCCCGAGAGGGCGATCGGCCCGTCGAACCACTCGCGGATCTCCTGGACCAGGGCGAAGGGCGACAGCGTGCCGGCATGGCCGCCCGCGCCGGCCGCCACGGGGATCAGGCCGTCGGCGCCCTTCTCGATCGCCTTGCGGGCGAAGGCGTTGTTGATGACGTCGTGCAGCACGACGCCGCCCGAGTCGTGGACCGCCTTGTTCACATCCTCCCGCGCGCCGAGCGAGGTGATGACGACCGGAGCCTTCCACTTGCTCGACATCTCGATGTCGTGCTCGAGGCGGTCGTTGGTCTTGTGGACAATGTGGTTCACGGCGAACGGCGCGGAGGGGGTGTCGGGATGGTCCCGGTCCCATGCCGCCAGCTCTTCGGTGATCCGGTGCAGCCATTCGTCCAGCAGCGACGCCGGCCGGGCGTTGAGCGCCGGGAACGAGCCTACGATGCCCGCCTTGCACTGGGCGATCACCAGGTCAGGCGTCGAAATGATGAACAGCGGGCTGCCGATCAGCGGCAGTCGAAGGCGGTCACGGAGAACGGGCGGCAGGGCCATGGGAGAGGTCCTCGAACAGGCGTTGAATTTACGTTGTACGCACACACTCGGTTTCCGGACAAGCCTAACCTCGGTCAGCCCTGACCCCGCGTGAACTTGACGCGCAGGGCGCCCGGCGCGCTATTCGCGGCCCATGGCAGACACCCGCCTTCTGGATCCCGGATTCCCGCCCGCCGGCGAGGACGCCTGGCGCGCGCTGGTCGAGAAGACCCTAAAGGACAAGCCGTTCGAGAGCCTCGAGAGATCGACCGTCGAAGGCCTGCCGATCGCACCCCTCTACGGTGCGGCCGACTCCGCCGCCGTCTTCCCGGCCCGCCCCTTCGACGCCGAGCGGCCCTGGGACTTGCGGTCGGTCTCTGCGCATCCGGATCCGGCCAAGTTGAACGCCGAGATTCTCGCCGACCTGAACGGCGGCGCAGCGTCGGTGGTCGTGCAGGGCCACGCGACGGCGGACGCCCTCGCGCGCGCGCTGAAGGACGTGATCGTCGAACTCGCGCCGGCCGGCCTCGACGCCGGCTTCCTGGGGCCCAAGGCGGCGGACGCCCTGCACGCGGTGGCCAAGTCCTCTCCGGGGGCGAAGCTCAACTTCAACCTGGACCCCCTCAGCGCCTTCGCCGAAGCGGGCGCAAGTCCCGGCCCGGTCGAGAGCCATATCGTCAGCGCCGCCACGGTGGCCGCCCGTCACGCCCAGACCTATCCGCAGGCGCAACTGTTCCTCGCCTCCGGCCGCGTCGCCCATGAGGCCGGCGGCGGCGAGGCCCTGGAGGTCGCCGTGGCGGCCGCCGCCGCGATCACCTACGCCAAGGCCATGGTCCGCGCGGGCATGCCGGTGGCGGACGCCTTCTCCCGGATCACGCTTGGCCTATCGGCCGACGCCGATTATTTCTTGGTGATCGGCAAGCTGCGCGCCGCCCGCAAGGTCTTCGCCCGGATCGCGACGGCCTCGGGCGCTGCGGCCCAGGCCCGGATCGAGGCGCGCAGTTCTCGCCGGATGCTGACCGCCCAGGACCCCTGGACCAACATGATCCGCCTGACCGCCGCCGGTTTCGGCGCGGCGGTCGGCGGGGCGGACGCGGTGGTGCTGGGCGCCTTCACGGACGCCATCGGCCTACCGACGGCCTTCGCCCGCCGGCAGTGCCGCAACACCCAGCTCGTGCTGATGGAGGAAGCCGCCATCGGCAAGGTCGCCGATCCCGCCGCCGGATCCGGCTACGTCGAGGCGCTCACCGACCAGATCGCCCGAGCGGCCTGGGAGAAGATGCAGGCCATCGAGGCGGACGGCGGCCTGATCGCCGCCCTCGAGAAGGGTGTCATCGCCCGCGAGGTCGAGGCCGCGGTGGCGGCGCGCGGTGAGCCGAAGATCCTGGGCGTCACCGCCTTCCCGCCTACGGACACGGCGAAGGTCGATGTGGAGCCCGGCGCGCCGGCCACGCTGGATCCCGAAGTCGCTCGCCTGCCCGGACCCGACGGCCAGTGCTCGGCGTTGAAGCCCATGCGCCTGTCCGAGAAGCACGAGGCGGCCCAATGATCTGCGACTTCCTCGCCTCGTTCTCGGCTCCGGCCGCCGACACGGGTCGCGGTCGGCGCACCGGCCAGCGGACCGCTGGTTCGCCCCGACCCAGCGCCGATCGTCCCGCGCGGCCGCGCCGCCTTGAATCCGAAGTCCCGTCCTCCGGCGGCAAGCAGGTGCGCTCATGACCGGCTTTCCCGATTTCACATCCCTTCCGCTGGACGCCGACCTCGGCGCGATCACGCCGCCGACGGGCGCGGCCTGGGCCACGCCGGAAGGCATCGATGTCCGCCCAAGCTATTCCGCCGCCGACGTCGAAGGCGTCGCGGCCCTGGGCGGTTTCCCGGGCCTGGCGCCGTTCGTCCGCGGCCCCTACCCGACCATGTACGCGACCAACCCGTGGACGATACGCCAGTACGCGGGCTTCTCCACGGCGGAGGATTCCAACGCCTTCTACCGCCGCAACCTGGCCGCCGGGCAGATGGGCCTCTCCATCGCCTTCGACCTGGCCACCCACCGCGGCTACGACAGCGACCATCCGCGCGTCACAGGCGACGTGGGCATGGCCGGCGTCGCGATCGACTCCATCCTCGATATGCGGACCCTGTTCGACGGCATCCCGCTCGACAAGATGACCGTGTCGATGACGATGAACGGCGCGGTGCTGCCGATCCTGGCGCTCTATATCGTGGCGGCCGAGGAGCAGGGCGTGCCGCACGAGAAGCTGGCCGGCACGATCCAGAACGACATCCTGAAGGAGTTCCTGACCCGGAACACCTACATCTATCCGCCCGGCCCCTCGATGCGGATCATCGCCGACATCTTTGCTTACACGAGCAAGGAGATGCCGCGGTTCAACTCGATCTCGATCAGCGGCTACCACATGCAGGAAGCCGGAGCGACGCTGGACCTGGAGCTCGCCTACACCCTCGCCGACGGCATCGAGTACGTCCGCGCGGGCGTCGCCGCCGGCATGACGGTGGACCAGTTCGCGCCGCGCCTGTCGTTCTTCTGGAACGCCGGCATGAACGCCTTCATGGAGATCGCCAAGCAGCGGGCGAGCCGCCTGCTCTGGGCCAAGCTCATGAAGCGGGAGTTCGACCCCAAGGACCCGCGCTCCCTCAGCCTGCGCGCCCACACCCAGACCAGCGGCTGGAGCCTCGCGGCCCAGGACGTCTTCAACAATGTGCCGCGGACGGTGATCGAGGCGATGGCGGCGGTGGGCGGCCAGACCCAGAGCCTGCACACCAATTCGCTGGACGAAGCGCTGGCGCTTCCCACGGACTTTTCGGCGCGCATCAGCCGCAACACCCAGCTTTTCCTGCAGCTCGAGAGCGGCCAGACCCGCGTGATCGACCCCTGGGGCGGCAGCTACTATGTCGAGCGGCTGACCGCCGACCTCGCCGAACGCGCTCTGCAGCACATCGCCGAGGTCGAGGCCCTGGGCGGCATGGCCAAGGCCATCGAGGACGGCCTGCCCAAGCGCCGCATCGAGGAGGCCTCGGCTCGGACCCAGGCGCGCATCGATTCCGGCCAGCAGGTGGTGGTGGGCGTGAACCGCTACCGGCCCGAACACCCCGACGAGATCCCGGTGCTCAAGGTCGACAACTCCGCCGTGCGGCAGCGCCAGCTCGAGAAGCTCAACCGGCTGAAGCGCGAGCGCGACCCGGAGGCCGTGGCCGCAGCCCTGGACGCCCTGACCCGCGGCGCCGCCGGCGACGGCAATCTCCTGGAGCTCAGCGTCGCGGCCGCCCGCGCGAAGGCGACCGTCGGCGAGATCTCGCTGGCCATGGAGAAGGTCTTCGGCCGGCACAAGGCCCAGGCCGACGCCGTGAAGGGCGTCTATCTGCGCGAAGCCGGCTCGACCCCCGCCGGCGAACGCGCCAAGGCGATGGCCGAGGCCTTCGCCCAGGCCGACGGACGCAAGCCCCGCATCATGGTCGCCAAGATGGGCCAGGACGGCCACGACCGCGGGCAGAAGGTGATCGCCTCGGGCTTCGCCGACCTCGGCTTCGAGGTCGAGATCGGCGACCTCTTCCAGACCCCCGCCGAAGCGGCCGCCGAAGCCGTCGAGGCCGGGGTGCATGCCGTGGGCGCAAGCTCACTGGCCGCCGGCCATCTGACCCTCGTGCCCGAGCTGAAGGCCGAGTTGGCGAAACTCGGGCGTCCGGACATCCTGGTGTTCGTGGGCGGGGTGATCCCGCCCGAGGACTTCAAGGCGCTGGAGGAGATGGGCGTGGCCGCGGTCTTCACGCCCGGCACGGTGATCCCGGAGGCGGCGATCACGGTCCTGGAGCGGCTGAACGAACAGCTCGGCTACGCCCAGGAACAGGCGGCGCAGTAGCCGCCTAGCGCCCGTTGCTCAGGTCGAAAAGGCCCAGGTCGACCTGTTCGCCGAAGTAGCGCGACATCAGCACCGTGCCGTCGGCCGCGATGCCGATCTCACTCGTCGCGGCCGGAACCTCGGCCAGGCGACGCGCCGGGCCGTCCCAGGGGTGCAGCCAGACGGCCGGTGCGGAGTCGCGCCGCGCCCGCAGCACGTAGATCCCGTCACGCCCGACGTTCCAGGTGTCGTTGCCGATCAGTCGGACCTCGGGCGCTGGCCCCGACAGCGCCTTGACCGCATCGCCCTCGACCGTCTGGCCGAACAGGCGCCCGTCCGGCGCCATCCTCAGGGACTGGTAGGCCTCCGTGACGCCAGGTTCAGCGGTCGGCTGGGCTCCTGTCTCCAGCCCGACGCGCATGACCCGGTGGCCGGCCGCCGTGCGCTGGATGTAGTGGATCGTGCGACCGTCCGGCGACCAGACCGGGTCCAGCTTGTCCAGCCCATCGTCGGTCACTGTCCGCAGCCGCGAGCCGTCGCGGCCCACCGCGTACAGGTCGGCGCGCCGACCCTTCACGGCCACGAAGACCAGGCTCTGACCGTCGGGCGCCCAGGCCGGGGAATGGACGTAGGAGCCGCCGATGCGGGTCAGGCGCACCGACTGTCCGTCGGGATGCGTCACCCACAGTTCCGAGCCGCCGCTGCGCCCGGAGGCGTAGGCGACGGTCCCGTCCGCCGCGGCCTCCGGGTCCCAGTCCCCGCCCGCGGCCGTGGTCACGGCGCGCAGGGCGCCGTCCGGCGAGAGGGCGGCGATGTTGGTCCAGGTGTGCGGAACCTCGACCGCCAGGCGATTGCGGCGATCGATCGACATGCGGCTGAAGGTGAGCTGGCCGACGCCGAGCCCGATGCGCTTGGGCGGCTCATTGCGCGCCGTATCGATTGTCCACAGCCCGAATTCGCCGCCGCGGTTCGAGGAATAGAAGATGTGGCGGCTGTCAGCCGACCAGACGTAGCCCGCGGCCTTCCAACCGTCGGTGGTCAGCGCCCGCTCCCGGCCAGTCTTCAGGTCCTTGAGAAAAAGGTCGTCCGCGCCGTGCAGCAGCGTGCGCCGGAAGGCGACGAACCGGCCGTTCGGCGAGACGCTGGGATCGCTGTCGCCCAGGGTTTCGGCCGGCGGTGACGTCAGATCCCGCGTCACGCCCGTGGTGAGGTTGACGGCGCGGATGCGCCAGAGCTCGCCGGGTCCCGGACGGTCGCCGATCGCCACGGTGTCGGCGTCGAGCCAGCCGACCCGCGTGTAGGTGGACGACTGGCAGCGCGCCGCCACGCGCTCCGGCCCGAGCGGCACGGGAACCACCACCAGGCTGCACGCGCCCGACGGATGGGTCCGCACGAAGATGATCCGGTCGCCCGCCGGCGACCAGGCGGCGCTGTGGTCGTCATGGGGATGGGTGGTGATGCGGACCGGCGTGCCCTGTTCGACGCCGCGGATGTAGAGGTCGCGCCCGACGGAGGAGTCCGGCCGCTGGGCGTAGACCAGCTGCTGGCCATTGGGGGAGATCGCCGGGTGCGTCTCCATGCCGGTTTCGGCCGTCAGCGGATGGTAGGCGGCGGTCGTCCAGGTCACGGGCCGCGGCGACATCGCCAGGGCGACCGCGGCCAGGGCGGCGATCACGAGCGCCGCCGCGCCGGCGAGCGCGATGCGTCGACGCGAGATCAGCGGCCGGGACGACGCGGGGACGTCCCCCGCGGCCATCGTCGCGGCGGCGACCTGTCCGGCGTCACTCGTCTGCAGCCGGTATCCGACGGTTGGGATCGTATCGAGGCGGATGCGGGGGTTGGCGGCCAGCGCCTTGCGCAGTTGCGCCACACAGCGGTTGAGGGCCCCTTCGGTGACGATGCGGCCTTCCCAGCACAGGTCGATCAACTCGTCCCGGCTCACGGGATGCCCCCGGGCACGATGCAGCGCCACCAGCACCTTCATCACCCGCGGCTCCAGGGTGGTGATCCGGCCGCCGGTTTCCACCTCGAGCGCCGCCGGCCGCACCTGCGTACCAGCCAAGCCGAACGGCAACTCCCGGGCCAGGGTCAGCTTCGGCCAGAGCGCGACATGTTCGTTCATCGTGAAACCATCACGTAGAAATCACGCCCACAGCCACGCCACCCCCGCGGGAACATCGGACAGATCGCCGGCTCTGAACACCCCAGTTCGCCGGGATTACAACGATGTCACGTATCATGGGTACGCTTCTTCTGGGCCTTGCCGCCGCAACACCTGCGGCAGCCCAGGACAACGCCGTCAGTTCCGCCGCCGACGCCTTCGGCGAGCGCGTCGGGACCGAGCAGTCCGGCCTTTACAACGAGAGCGAGGTCCGGGGCTTCGACCTCAACAACTCCGGCGCATACCGGATCGACGATGCGTATTTCGCCCGCGCGGTCCCGCTGAACGACCCGGTGCTGGCGGGCGTCGGCGTACGGGTCGGCGTCAACGCCACCCGCCTTGCCTATCCCGCGCCGTCAGGCGTCGTGAACTATCGCCTGCGCGAGCCGGGCCCCGAGAACGAGCTCCGGCTCGGCGCGGGCTTCCGGGATTTCGGCACGCGGACCCTGCAGGCCGACGTCTCCATGAAGACTGATGACGACCGCTTCGGTGTCGCCGGCGGCGCCGTGTGGCGGCCGCTGGTTCGCTGGGGGCCCGGAAGCGAAGGCGAGGCCGTGGACGTCGGCTTCGTCGGATCCTTCCGCCCGACCGCGAACCAGCGCCTGCGCGCCTTCGCCACCGTCTATTCGCGGGAGTACGACGGCGACTACGCCTTCGTGCCCACCGAAGCCGCCGTACCTCCGACTGCGCGCAAGCTGCACCAGTATTCGCCCTCCTGGGCGCGGGTGGAGGCGACCAACACCAACCTCGGCGTACTCTACGATGGCCGCTTCGGCGACTGGACCGTGGATGTGTCGGCCTTCCGTTCGATCTTCGACACCGACAGCACCGATTTCACGATCATCGCCGTGGACGCCCAAGGAAAGGCCGAGGCGACCACGTTCCGCGCGCCCGGTCGCACCCGCAGGTCCGACTCGGCAGAGGCCCGTCTGGGCCGTCGGTTCGGGACGGGCGATTTCAGCCATCTCGTCAGCGCCTCCGTCCGCGCCCGGCGCAGCCGGGTGGAGCTCGCCTCCAACCTCGCCGTCCGTCTGGGAACGTTCGACCTGCGGGGCGATACGCCCGAGAGCGTCGAGCCGGTCTGGTCCGGCACGCGGGGTCTGGACGAGGTCGAGCAGCTCACCGCGTCCGTCGGCTACGGCCTGGCGTGGCGCGACCGGGTCCAGTTCCGACTCGCCGCGCACCGGACGCGCTATGACAAGCAGGTCCTGAGCGTAGCGGGCGTTGGAACGGGCGACGTCAGCGGGGTCACCCTCTACAACGCCTCCGCCGTGGTCAGCCTCAGCGAGCGCACCGCGCTTTTCGGCAGCTGGGTCACGGGCCTTGAGGAGACGGGCGTCGCCCCCACCTCCGCGACCAACCGCGACGAGGTGCTTCCGCCTGTGGAAGCCGAGCAGTTCGAACTGGGCGTACGCCACGCGATCGCGCCCGGGCTCACCTTCATCGGCGCTGCGTTCGACGTCTCCAAGCCTACTCCGGGCTTCCGCAGCGACGGCTCGTTCGGCATCGTCGGCCGCGTGCGCCACCGGGGCGTCGAAGGCTCGCTGGCCGGCCAGCTCGGCGAGAAGACCAGCATCGTCCTGGGCGCCGTCGCCTTCCGGCCGAAGGTGACCGGCGAGCTGGTGGACGCCGGCCTCGTGGGCCCCCGGGCCACGGGGATCTCCAGCTTCGTCGCCAACGCCAGCATAGAGCGACAGCTGCCCGCCGGCTGGTCCGTCGACGCCCAACTCAGCCACTCCGGTGAGCGCTGGGCCGATACGGCCAACACCTTCAAGACACCGTCCGTGACGACGCTCGCCCTCGGCGCCCGGCGGCGCTTCGAGGTGGGTGGACGCCCCGCTCAGCTACGGGTGATGGCCTCGAACGTCACCGGCGCGGAGGGCTATTGGGCCTCGCCCGATGGTCTGCTCTGGCCGATCGCGCCGCGAACGGCGCGCGCCATGCTGACGCTCACCTTCTGAGCCCGGCCCGGTTCAGTCGCCCAGCGGCGTGTTCTCGTTCGGTCCGTCGGAGGCCTGGGAGCCGCGGCGGCGCTGCGGCAGCATCGCCTGGGCGCGAGCCAGCTCGTCCTGGTCCAGCGCCTGGTCACCGTTGGCGTCGATGCGCGCGAAGAAGCCGCTCAGCATGCCGCCCATCTGGCCCTTCAGCTCGGCCTTCTGCAGCTTGCCGTCGAGGTTCTCGTCCATCATGCCGATCAGGCGCGTCTTGGCGAACCGGGCGTCGGAGTCGACCTGTTTGGCCGCCGTCTCGTCGACCCAGCGGAAGGCCAGCGACGTGAACAGCATCTCCTCGTGGCTCTGCTCGCCCCAGGTGACCTTGATGGTGGGGTCGGGGTTGGACGGATTGCGCTTCGAGTTGTCGTAGACGTAGTGCGCGATCAGCCGCGAGCCCGCCGGGACCTTCACCGGCTCGGCGAAGGTATAGGCGCGCTGCCAGTTGAAGTCGTAGCGCGGCAGCGAGAGCAGCAGCTTCTTCTTGCCGTCCGGGTACTGGATCCAGAGATCGCTGGAGTAGGCCCGGTAGTGGGCATGCGGGAAGGCCGAGTAGAGCAGCGCATCGTTCGGGAACTCGACGTACGCCTTCTCCTGGTGGCGTGCGGTGTTGGCCGGGATGGCGATCGACGGATCGATCACCACCACGTTGCGCATCATCAGCTCCGGCGGCTTGTCGTGGAAGTAGACGCCAATCTGGGACTTATCGACCGCCTCTTTGCCGTACGGCGTGTAGTGCATCTGGAAGCCGATGGCCCCGCCGGCCGGCAGGTAGCTGCCGACGTTCGACGCATAGACCGTCGACTCCGAGCCCACCGCATAGCCGCCCACCGAACCGCGCCAGCGGGTCTCCGACGACTGGCCGTTGGCCGGCATGTCCGACATCCAGCCTGTGAGAATGTGGTGCACCGACTGCCGGTCGCCCGGCTTCACGGTCGTGGCGCGAATCCACTTGCCCTCGGCGCTGGCGAGCGGGTTCGCCACTGCGGGCCGCTGATAGTCGACGATACCCGACGCCGGCACCTTGAAGGCGGGAATTTCGATGATCAGGTCGGGCTTGCCCAGTGGCCAGTCCGCCGCGACGTGCCGCTTCGCCGCCAGCGGATCCGCGCCCTCGCCCCGAGGGGCGCCGGCCTCGATCCAGTGCACCAGCGTCTTGATCTCGGCCGGGCTCATGTTCTTGTCGTCGGAGAACTTCCCGACGTGCGGATCGGCGTTGTACGGCGGCATCCGGTCGGTGCGGATCACCTCCCGGATCATGGGCGAGAAGCCCTTGACCATCTCGTAGCTGGACATCGCGAACGGCCCGATCCCGCCCTCCTGGTGGCAGGCCACGCACTTGGCTTCCAGGATCGGGGCGACGTCCTTCACATAGCTGATCGCCGCGTGGTCGCGGCCCCGCTCGGGGAAGTCGATCAGGGCGCCCTTGGAGGCGTTGGCCCCCGCGGGAATCGGCTTGCCGGCCAGCATCGCGTCAAGCGCCGCCTGAGCCCCTTCCGCAGAACCGCGCCAGGCCAGCGTCCAGGTCTTCGGGTCGACGACGTAGGCCTCCGCCGAGCGCCTAACGCCCAGGCTCTCGCCGACGAGCTGGTTGACGTCCATCAGGACCGGCAGGCCGTGGCCCGCCGCTTCCGCCTCGGCCAGGATCGCCTCGCGGCGGTCCTTCAGGCTCGAGTTCAGCAGCAGCACCTCGACGCCCTTGGGCCGATATGTCGCCGCCATGGCCTTGAGCGTCGGCGCGAGACCGCGGATGACGGCGTCGCCGTTGGCCTGGGTGATGATCACCACCGCGGAGGCGTCCGACAGACGGTAGAGCTCGTGCGCCTCGAGGTTGGCGTCCACCAGCATGAAATTGTCGACGCTGGCCGGGGCCGTCGCAGTGACGTTGGCCGCGCCGCCGGTCATGGCCTGCGGCGCGCCGGCCTCAGTCGCGCAACCGGAGATCAGAGCGGTCGAGGCCAAAAGGCCCAGGACGCCAAGTCGGGCGGTGGTCATGGCGTTGTCCCCCAAGTTCCTGGTGAATTTCGGCCGCGTGCAAGTTGTGGCCGGCATCATCTTCCGCCGGCCACATTACACCAATATTTCGAAGAACTGGCGGCGGTTCAGTTGGCGCCGGGCGCCTTCCCGCCCTTGGCCTCGACCATCATCTCGATGATCGCTTCGGTGATCCTGGGCTCGAGACCCTCCGTGTGGCCCTTGTCGATCCGCACGACGTCGGCCACGACACGGCCGTCGCGGCAGTCGGGATATTCGAAGACCTCGGCCTTGCCGGGGCCGGCCTTCATGCCCCAGACCTTGTAGCCGGCGCGGGCGTAGTCCCAGACGTGGCCCGGCTGGTCGTCGATCACGTCCGGACGCCGGACACGCGCAGCGCAGCCGAACCGTTCCGCGAGCGGCGAGGTTTCGGGCAGCTTCTCGATCTCGTGCTCGCCCACGGCGAAGATGTGGGAGAACTCGCACGCCGGCGCCGGATCGGCGCTGATCGGGCTGGCCGCCCGTGGCCGCGGCGGCGGGGGCGAGCCGTCCGGACGGGGCGGCCCGAACGCGGCCACGAACGGCGCCTGGCCGACGCGTCCCCCCGACAGGCTGACCCAGCCGTCGACCTTGTCCTTGAAATAGTCGCCGCAGATGATGCGCCGCGACGTGAAGCCGCCCTGGCTATGGCCCACCAGCCACATCGCGCGGATGTTCTCGCGGCCGAAGGATTCGAGGACGAAGTCGGTGATGTTCTGCAGATGCGCGTCGTCAGCGGCGGCGTCCCAGCGGCGAACGCCCGGACCGCCGGCCGCGCCGATCGAGCCCATCGTGGCCGCGGTCGGCGTGGCGACCACGAGCCGGTGCTTCTGCACGTAGTCCGAAGCCGGGAAGTAGTGGCGCTGCCAGTTCCCGATCGAACCGGCGCCGTGGATGTTCAGGACGAAGGTGACCTTCTCGCCCGGCTTCAGGTCACACGGATAGTCCAGCCAGAACTTGCGGCCGGTCTTTGTGTCTGTGGCGTTGCCGAGATCGGCCAGAGCCCCGCCCGCGGCGCAGGCCTCGCCTTCGCAGCGCGCCGGCTGCGGCGTCGTGCAGGCGACCCCGCCGACGTCCCGCGCCAGGGCCGGGCCCGCCGGCAGAGCGCCAAGCGCCGCCAGGGCCATGATTCCAGTCTTCATCCTTCCCTCCCCACTCACTTCGCCGCCAGCATCAGTTGACGATCTCTTCGGTGACCCGTGGTTCCCTGTTCGGCGGCCGCGCAGCCCCTGTCGGCGCAATGGGCGGGCGCGGGCGTCGAACAGCCCACGCCCATCAGCTCCTTCGCCGCCGCCGGTGCATCAGCATCGCCGCAGCGCCGGGTCCCAGGCCCGCCAGAAGTCCACGTCCCATGCCCATCCTCCCGCTGCGCGATCTATCGCCGCGCCGGTCGCACCCTAGCGGTGATAGGGAAACTTTGCAGGCGAATTTCAGGAAGTGATATGAGGCGCGGGTGACCGCCGCAGAGACCCGTCCGCCGCTGGATCGCGCCACCATCGTCGAGGCGGCGCTGCGGTTGTTGGACGAGGTCGGCTTGGATCAGTTTTCGACCCGCCGGCTTGCGGCCGAACTGGGCGTGAAGGGGCCGTCGCTCTACTGGCACTTCCGCAACATGGCCGAGTTGCGCGACCTGATGGCGGACAAGCTGCTCACCGACGCCCTGCCCGCCCCCGACGCCTTCGCAGACTGGAAGGTCTGGCTGGCCGAAGGCGCCCGTGGCTTCCGGAGGGCGGCGCTGTCCTGCCGGGACGGGGCCCGCATCCTCGCCGGCGCGCGTCCCACCGAGGCGCGGCGGCGCGATCGCTTCGGACCCAATATCGCGCGCCTTCAGGCCGAGGGCTTCAGCGAGCGCGACGCCGGGGGCGCTTTCGTGGTCCTCGCCCGCTACGCGATGGGCTTCGCCCTGGCCGAACAGGCCGGCCGCGGTGCGACCGAGGCCTCCACGGCGACCTTCGAGATGGGCCTGCAGGCGATGGTCGACGGACTGGACATGCGCCGACGCCGCCGAAACCCCTAGACTGACGCCACGTACGGCGCAGAGTTTTCACGCAAACAACACCAACGCGCGCCTGCGAGGAAAGCCATGTCTGAAGCCTATATCATCGACGCCTGCCGCACGCCGCGCGGCATCGGTAAGGTCGGCAAGGGGGCGCTCGCCGACGAGCATCCCCAGCACCTGGCCTCCACCGTGCTGAAGGCCATGGCCGAGCGGAACAACCTCAACACCGCCGAGGTGGACGACATCATCTGGGGCTGCTCGTCCCAGCGCGGCAAGCAGGGCAACGACCTGGGGCGGATGGCCGCTCTGGACGCTGGCTACGACATCAAAGCCAGCGGCGTCACGCTGGACCGCTTCTGCGGCTCGGGCATCACTGCGGTGAACCTCGCCGCGGCCCAGGTCATGTCGGGCATGGAGGACCTGGTCATCGCCGGCGGCACCGAGATGATGTCGTACACGGCCTCCAGCGCGCCGCAGCACGCCGCCTTCTTCGACGGTCCGCCGCTGATGGACGCCGGCAACAAGCACCTGCGCAAGCTGCATCCGCAGTCGCACCAGGGCATCTGCGCCGACGCGATCGCCACCTTGGAGAACATCCCCCGCGAGGCCCTGGACGAGCTGGCCTACGTCAGCCAGCAGCGCGCCGCCAAGGCGCTGGAGGAAGGCCGCTTCGACCGCAGCCTGGTGCCGGTCTATCACGAGGACGGCACACTGGCCCTCGACCGCGAGGAGTTCCCGCGGCCCCAGACCACGCTGGAGGGCCTGGCGGCGCTGAAGCCGTCGTTCGAGGCCATGGCCAACGCGCCCCTGGACGCCGAGGGCACGACCTTCGCGGGCCTGATCCAGCAGGTCTATCCGGATCTGAAGATCACCCATGTGCACCACGCCGGGAACTCCTCGGGCGTCGTGGACGGGGCGGCGGCGGTCCTGCTGGCCTCGCCGGAGTATGCGAAGAAGAACGGCCTGAAGCCGCGCGCCCGCGTGCTGGCGATGGCCAATGTCGGCGACAGCCCGACCCTGATGCTGAACGCCCCCGTCCCGGCGGCGCACAAGGTCCTCAAGAAGGCCGGCCTGACGCCCGACGACATCGATCTGTGGGAGATCAACGAGGCCTTCGCGGTGGTGGCAGAGAAGTTCATCCGCGACCTCAAGCTCGATCGCGAGAAGGTCAACGTGAACGGCGGCGCCATGGCGTTGGGCCATCCGATCGGCGCCACCGGCTCGATCCTGATCGGCACCGTCCTCGACGAGTTGGAGCGTCGCGACCTGAAGCGCGGCCTCGTCACCATGTGCGCCGCGGGCGGCATGGCGCCGGCGATCATCGTCGAGCGCATCTGATGACGGTGCTCACCCGGCAGCGGCGCTTCACCACGCCGCGGCCGGACGAGACCCTGGAAGAGCTGGCGGCCCGGGCCCTCCCCGACGAGGATCCCGGCCTCGCCGCCGACCGGATCAAGAGCTGGAACCTGCACATCTTCGCCTTGCGGAAGCCGGCGGGCCTGCTGCTGGGCTCGGACGTGGTCTTCGTGGAGCCGCCGCTTGGGTGAGGCGATCATCGTCGCCGCCGAGATGGTCGCGGGCCACGATGGTTCCGTGGAGCTGATGGTCCGGTTGCGCCATCCCGACGGCGCGGAGGGCTCGATCGTGCTGGATGAAGAGGCCGGGCTGCGGCTGATGGCAGCGTGCGGCGCAAGCAGCCTGGAAGAACTCTCGGGCCAGTCCTGGCGAAGGATCGTGGAGGGGGCGTGATGTTCGACGTGATGGTGAAGGGCGGCCGTGTGGTGGACGGCTCGGGCCAGCCGGCCTTCCAGGGCGATGTGGCGGTCAAGGACGGGCGCATCGCCGCGGTCGGCGACATACGGGACGAGGCGCGGCAGGTGATCGACGCAACCGGCCGCGTCGTGGCCCCCGGCTTCATCGACCCCCACACTCATTTCGACGTTCAGCTCCTGTGGGACGGCGCCGCAAAGCCGGCGCTCGAGCACGGCGTCACCTGCGTCGTGCCGGGCAACTGCTCGCTGTCGCTCGCGCCGCTGAAGGCGCAGGACCGGCGGGCGGTTGTCGGCATGTTCCAGCAGATCGAGGAGATGCCGCCCGAGGCCTTCACGACCGCCTTCGACTGGAGCTGGGAGGACTTCGCCGGCTATCGCCGCGCCATCGAGAAGAACCTCTCCATCAATGTGGCGCCGCTGGTCGGCCACAGCGTGATCCGCCTGTGGGTCATGGGCCCGGCCGCCCAAGAGCGCGCCGCCACGCCCGAGGAGACCGCGGCCATGCAGGACCTTCTGCGGGAGTGCCTGGACGCCGGCGCCATCGGCCTTTCGACCAGCTTCGTGGACGTCGACGAGAACGGCCGGCCGGTGCCCAGCCGTTTCGCGCAGTTCGAGGAGCTGGACGCGCTCGCCGCCGTCCTGGGCGAATACGGCCGCATGCTCCAGTGCGTGCCGGAGTTCTACGCCACCGACATCACCCTCGCGCGGATCGACCAGCTCGCCCAGCTCTCGCTCAAGCACGACATACCGACCACCTTCTCGCCGCTTTTTTGACACCGCCGTGCCGGACAACGCCCCGCGCGCCATCGCACGCGTGGAGGAACAGGTCGCCCGCGGCGCGCGGGTTTGGCCCCAGATGCAGACCCGGCCGATCGACATCAGCTTCAGCCTGCTGCGACCCAGCCTGTTCTTCGCTCGGCTGCCCCGCTGGGTTCGGATCCTGCGCCAGCCGCTTGAGGCGCGCCTGGCGGCCCTGCGCGATCCCGACACCGTGGCCAAGATGGTCGGCGACCTCGGTCCTGACGGGGGCGAGACGATGATGGGCAAGCTGGTGGTCCGCGGCGGCGACGCCGCGCCTCCCGGGATCGTGGGCAAGACCCTCTCGGAGGTCGCCAGGGACAGGGGTGAAGTCCCGGCCCTGGCGCTGATCAACCTGTCGCTGGAGAACGGCCTGGACGTCGCTTTTCTGAGCGCGAGCCAGGGCCACCAGCTGACGGACCGCATCGGACCGATGCTCGCGCACCCGCTGGTCCATATCGGGGCCAGCGACGGCGGCGCGCACCTGGCGTCCTTCGCCACCTACGGCGACACCGGCTATCTGTTCAGCGAGTTCGTGCGCAAGGGCCGGCACCTGGGCCTGGAGCAGGCGGTGCGCAAGTTGACGGCCGAGACGGCGGACATCTGGGGCCTGAGGGATCGAGGCCGCCTCGCCGAGGGCCTTGCAGCCGACATCGTCGTCTTCGATCCCGACACCATCGATCGTGGACCCGAGGAGCCCGTCTTCGACATGCCGGGCGAGGGCATGCGTTACGTCCGTAGGGCGCGGGGCGTCGACATCGTCTTGGTCAACGGGGTCGTGGCGTATGCGGCGGGCGCGTACACGGACTCCCGCACAGGCGTGGTCTGCGGCTGACCGCCAATACTGTTAACACCTTGTTAATTATTTCCCCCTCCGACCTGTATTCGGCGAGCCGCGTCGTTCTTTTGCCCCAATTATTCTTCAACGTGCGGAACCAAGGACAAATATTGTTGGTTTGACGACTGGCGCGCAGAAGGCGGCCTTCCACAAAGGAAACCAGCTTCACTGTATCGCCGGGTAGGCTTTCAATGTTCGCTCACGCTGTGACCTCCGACCGTGGATTGGCCCGAGAGCTTTCGGTCGCCCGCGCCCAGCTCGCCAGCCAGGCGCGGCAGATCCAGGAATTGAACCACCGTATCGCCAACAGCCTGCAGCTGGCGGCGGACATGCTGGTGTTCGAACAGCTCCGGTCCCGCGACGCCGTCGCGCAGGCCGCGCTCGAGGCGAGCCGCGCGCGCCTAGTCGCCGTGGGCGAGCTTCACCGATACCTGCATGAGCATGCTGGGGAAGCCGAGGTCGCCCTCCGCCCCTTCTTCACCCACCTGTGCGAGGCGATCTCCGCAAGCACGGGCCTCAAGTGCGCCTTGACGGCCGATGCGACGCGGGCGCCGGGGGACATGGCCCAGCAGCTCGCCATCGCCGTCAATGAGATCGCCATAAACGCCGCCAAGCACGCCTATGCGGGCCGGGCAGGCGGCCAACTCGACGTCGCGGTCCGGCAAGAGGGCGGCGATCTTGTGGTGACTGTAAGCGACCATGGTCCGGGCTTGGGGACCGGCCGCGGGAGCGGCCTTGGCATGTCGATCATCGCCGCCATCGTGAGGGACCTTGGCGGCAGCTTGACCGCGCGGACGGACGACGGCGCGCACTTCACGATCCGGGCTCCCCTGCCCGCGCCGCCGGTCATGCTCAACCGCTCCTTCGAGACCTGGAACCTCGCTGACTGAGGAGCTGAGAGAGGACCTCCCCGCGCGACGCGTCGCCGCCGCCAGCTGCCTCATGCCCGCCGCCGGCCCCGAGAGAAGACGGCGTGTGCGGGCCGGTCAGGAGTCCAGCTCCCGCAGCGCCTCCGGATACTTCCGCGCGAGCCTGTCGGACGCGGACCGGAGCGCATCGATCGCCTCTTCGACGTGGGCGCGCTGCGCCTCCAGCTCGGCCACGCGCTTCTTGTGGATGCGCAGGGCCTCGGCGTCCTGGGCGGGGAGTCCCTCCTCGTCGTAGGCGTCGAGAATGTCTCGGATCTCGGCGATCGACAGCCCGACCCGCCGACCCGCCATGATCAGCTTCAGCCGCGCCCGATCCTTGTAGGAATAGACGCGACTCATGTCCCGGCGCGCGGGCGAGAGCAGGCCCTGTTCCTCGTAGAACCGCAGGGCTCGCGGCGTGGCTCCGAACTCCCGGCAGAGCTGAGTGATCGAATAGGTGCGGTAGGGCGGCCGCCTCAGGTTGAGCAGCATCGACATTCCTGGTCCTCCCTCACAGCCCGAGCACCAGCCGGGCGATGATATCTCTCTGTATCTCGTTGGAGCCACCGTAGATCGAGGCGGCCCGGTTGTTCAGATACCGCGGCATGGCGGTCAGCCCTTCCGCCGGACCGACCGGCTCCAGGTTGGATCCCGGCTCGCGCGCCTGCGGTTGGTCCGCCATCGCGTAAGGTCCCAGCGCCGCGACCGAGATCTCGTCCAGCCGCTGCATCGCCTCGGTGCCGTTGATCTTCAGCATCGATGACGCGGGGCCGGGATTGTTCCCCGCAGCTAGCGCCGAAAGCACGCGCCGCTCGCTCATATCGATCGCCGTCACCGCGATCTCGGCCTCGGCCCGCCGGCGACGGTGCTCGCGATCGTCGCCGTGGGCGGCAACGGCGACCTGCTGCGCCCGCTCGAGTCCCACCTTGAGCCCGGGCGCCGATCCGCCGCCCCGCTCGAATTCCAGGAGGTACTTGGCGACGGTCCAGCCCTGGTTCTCCTCGCCCACTCGGTTAGTCTTGGGGACTCGGACGCCGTCGAAGAACACCTGATTGACTTCGTGTTCCCCCGCCAGGGTGATGATCGGCTTCACCTCGATGCCGGGCGTCGCCATATCGAGCAGCAGGAAGGTGATCCCTTGTTGCGGCTTGCCCTCGGTGCGGGTCCGCACCAGGCAGAACATCCGGTTTGCGTGATGGGCGTGGGTCGTCCAGATCTTGGACCCCGACAGAACGTAGTCATTTCCGTCGCTTATGGCCCGAAGCTGAAGCGACGCCAGATCCGAGCCGGATCCAGGTTCAGAGTAGCCCTGGCACCAGTAGTCTTCGCCCGAGAGGATGCGTGGAAGATAGTGGGCCTTCTGCTCGGGCGTCCCGTACCCCATGATCACCGGGCCCACCATCTTCAGGCCCATGGGCGCCAGGCCGGGCGCATGCGCACGCGCGCACTCCGCCGCGAATACCGCCCGCTGCACCTCGGTCCAGCCCGGACCGCCGTAAGCCTTCGGCCAGGAGGGCGCCGCCCACCCTCGCGCGTGGAGAACCTTCTGCCATGCCAAGCTGTAGCGTGGCTCGCAGAAGACGCTCGTCTGTCGCGCGCCGGCTTCGCGCAGCTCAGGCGTGAGATGCTCGTCCAGAAACGCTCGAACCTCAGCCTGGAAGGCGAGGTCTTCTTCACTTAACTCGAGGTCCATGTCAGCGTCGCGACGAGCGACCCTCCCAAAGCGCGCACCCGGCCAGCTTGCGGACTGAGCGTCCGCAGAACAAGCTATCGGAAATGATAGGGGGAATCTTGGCGCCCGTGGCCGCCGACACCGAACCAGCGGACCGGCTCGCCCAGGCCGAGGTCCTGGCGCACGGGATCGTGGCGGCGGGCGCGCGGATCGGCCTGCCCTATGTCGCCGTCGCGGCGGACATTTCCTCAGCGCACCCCCCGCGCGGCTCGAACGGCCGGCCCCTGGCCGAAACCGTGTTCCGTTGGGTCGATCCGAACCTCCGCTACTGGGAGGATCATGGGTTCGCCCTGAAAGCGGCCTTCGTGCATGCGTCGCGCGCCTGCTCCGAGCCCTTCTACTTCGCGAGCGGGCGCTTCGGATCCTGGCGACCGAACCGCGCCCTCGACGCGATCAACGCCGAAGGGCCGATCGACACCTACGGCGTGGGCGCCGCCATCGTGAGTCCGGCCTATCTGCCAGGCGGCGTGATCGGCGCTGTGGTCTGGGCGACGCCCGACGCGGACCTGGACGTAAGGGCCGCCTTCAAGGCCAGCGCCAGCGATCTGCACAGCCTGGCGCTCCGCTTCGTGGCCACCTACGCGGACGCCACCGCGGGTACGGATGAACCGCCGGCCCGGCTGACACGACGCGAGATCCAGTGCCTCAAGTGGGCCGCCGCCGGCAAGACTGACGCAGAGATCGGACAGATTGTCGCCATCTCGCTCCCCACTGTGCGCTTCCATGTCACGAACGCCGCCCGCAAACTCGGTGTCGCCGGCCGGTCCCAGGCGATCCAAAGGGCCGCCACCCTGGGCTACATCGGCGCCGCCGGCGCCGGCGCGGCGCAAGGTCCCATGCGGACTCGCGCCCGCAGCGAGTAAGATCGCCCCGTGGGAGATTCTTAGGAGTACGGGCGCATGCGTTCCCGGCCTTGGCGCGCGGGCCTAGCGGCCTTCGCGGCGGTCAGTGTTGCGTCCGCGGACATCGCCGCGGCCCAGCCTCCGCGCGCGCCCACGCCCAAGGAAGCCGCCGCCTGGAGCGCGCTTGTCGCCAAGGCGGAGGCTGCACGCGCAGACGAGGATTGGCGGAGCCTCGAGAAGGTCACCCGGCGCCGTCTGGCCATCGAAGAACGAGCGTACGGTCCGGACTCCGCGGTCACCGCCTCGACACGCTCGTGGATCGCCCAGGCGCTCGCCCGCCGCGGCCGCGACGCCGAGGCCGAGCCATTCTACCGCGAGGCGCTCGAGATCAACCGGACCGCGCTGGGATCTCGGCATCCGGAGACGCTCCTGGCTATGAGCAACCTGGCCGGAGTTCTGGAGCGCCTGGGACGTTTCGCCGACGCCGAGCCGCTGCGCCGGGAGCTGGTCGACGCCACCCGCGCCGTCTTCGGGCCCAAAGGCGCCGAAACCGCCGCAGCGACCATGGCCATGGCCGACCTTTTGCGCGCCCAGTCCCGCACCGTCGAGGCCGAACCGCTCTACCGCGAAGCGCTCTCGATCGACAGCAAGCTCTATGGGGACGCGGATCCTCGCGTGGGGCAGGACCTGGGCGCCCTGGCCGCCGCGCTCGACGACCTGGGACGCCACGGGGAGGCCGAGCCGCTGCACCGCCGTTCGCTCGCCATTCGCCGCGAGGCCTTCGGCGAACGTGACGCGGCCACGGCCCAGGCATATGCCCGTGTCGCCGCCAATCTGGACGCCCAGGGACGTCACGCCGAGGCCGAGCCCCTGCACCGCCTGGCTCTCGGCGTCGACCGAGACGTCCGGGGCCGCGCTCATCCGGCCACCGCGGCCGACGCCGCCGCGCTCGGCGCCAATCTGATCGCCCAAGGCCGCGCGAAGGAGGCAGAGCCGCTGCTCCGCCTTGCCTTGAAGATTCGTCGCAAGGCTCTTGGGGACGACCATGCCGACACAGGTCTGGCCTACGCCGCGGTCGCCGACAGCTTGGCCGCGCAGGGAAGGACCGAAAAGGCCGAGCGTCTGCACCGCCGGGCGTTGACCATTATCCGCGCGGCCAAGGGGGAGCGCCATCGGGACACGGCCTCCGCCTACACGGCCCTTGCCGACGTGCTGAGCGCAGAACGCCGTTGGATCGAGGCCGATCCACTCTATCGCCGAGCGCTGGAAATCCGACGGGACAAGCTGGGCGAGCGCCACCCGGCGACGGCTGCCGCCTACGACGCCCTGGCGGCGAACCAGCATCGCCTGGCCGCCAACGCGGGCGCCGAGGCGCTCGCGTCGAAGGCTGTGGCCATCGTCCGCGCCCGACGGAGCGCCGACCTGGACGCCGGCGGGGACGCCGACGGCGGCGAGCCCGGCGCGGCGTTGCGCCGCGCGCGCGCGGACGCCGAGAGCGCCCGCGTCGCGGAGCCTGTCTTCCGCCGCTACCTTCGCCTGGCGTGGCTGGCCGCCGAGGAGCGGCCTGGCGACCTACCCCGGCTGCGCGACGCCGCGTTCATCACGGCGCAGGACCTGGAGGTTTCGCCCGCCGCCCGGGCGCTGGCGCAGACGACCGCCCGCGCGGCCCTGGCCCGCAAGGCGGCGGCGGGCGAGGCGCGCGTGCGTCACGATCTCGCCGGCGAGGCGCACCAGATCGAGCGGCGCCTGGTGCGAGCCCTGCCCCAGGACGATCCAGCCGAAGCGGCCAAGGTCGGCGCCGCCCTCGACGCCGTCGCCCGCGAGCTGGCGGATCTCGACGCGCGGCTCGAACGCGAGAATCCGAAGTACGCCGAGACCGCCTTTCCCCGCCCCCTCTCCCTCGCCCAGGCCCAGCGGCGGCTGCGCGGGAATGAAGGCCTGCTCTTCATCGTGCCGACCGGTGGGGACGTGCACGTCTTCGCCGTGTCGCGGCAGCGCGTCGCCTGGAATCGTCTCGAAGGCGCCCAGATGGACCTGGGCAAGCGGATCCGCGCCCTGAGATGCCAGGTCGACGACGCCGCGTGCGGCGGAGGCGGGGACGCGCCGATCGCCCGGTTCGACCTGGCGCTGGCCCACAGTCTCTACCGGGACCTGATCGCACCCGTCGACGGCGCGTTCGCCGGCGTCGATCACCTCTTCGTCACGACCTCGGGCGCCTTCGCGGGCCTGCCTCTGGGCCTCCTTCCCACGGCGGCCCCCGACGTCGGACAAGACCATCCTGCTGCGCTGACCGCCACGGCGTGGCTGGCGGATCGCTACGCCCTCACGACGCTGCCATCGATCGCCAGCCTGCGCGCCTCGCAGGGGAGGCGAACCGCGGCGCGCTGGTCTTTCGTAGGCTATGGCGATCCGGCGATCGACCAGGCGGCCGCCGACGCCACCCTCCCGCCGCTTCCGGGCACGGCGGACGAAATGCGGGCGATGGCGCGGACGCTCGGCGCGCCATCCTCCAGCTTGCGGCTCGGGGAAAAGGCCACGGAGGCCTCGATCAAGGCCTCACCGGCGCTCGCCAAGGCCGGCGTGGTGGCGATCGCCACTCACGGGGTTCTCTCCCATGAGATCGAAGGTCTCAGCGAGCCTGCGCTGGTGCTGACGCCGCCGGCCAAGGCCACCGCCAAGGACGACGGCCTCCTCACGGCCACAGAGGCGGCCGCCCTAGATCTCTCCGCCGACTGGGTGATCCTTTCGGCCTGCAACACGGCGGGAGCCGATGGAACGCCCGGCGCGGACAGCCTATCGGGGCTGGCCCGCGCGTTCCTCTACGCCGGCGCCCGCGCGCTGCTGGTCAGCCACTGGCGGGTGTTCGACGACGCCACGGCGGCGCTCACCGTACAGACGCTCGCCATCCAGAAGGCGAACCCTCGCCTGTCCAAGGCCGAGGCTCTGCAGCGGGCGATGCGGGTCGTCCGGACGGGCCGGGCCGCAGACGGGTCCGCCCTGGCCGGTTGGCGACCAGAATGGGCGCACCCCGCCTATTGGGCCCCCTTCGTACTCATTTCCGCAGGCGACTGAGGACGGCCGGCGCGGGAAGGGCTCAGTTCCTGGCCCCGCCGTCCATCACGTGACGGAGCCAGGCTGCGCCGAGCACGAGTATGAAGACCGCGTAGCCGGCCAGGACGAGCGCAAGGTAAGGCGTCATCGGGTTCTCCACTGAACCCGTCCATGAAGGCGTGACGAAACAAGCTTCGCCTTGACGCAGATCAAGGCTGGCCGGCGGCTCAACGCGAACTGAGGACGATTGCGCCGGTTAGGGATGCGCTCTGGAAGGCGCCGGCGCGAATTTCGTCGTACCGCCGGAACGCCCTGGCCGCGCTCTTCTGCTTGCACCAGAGAAGATCACCCATCTCCAACTCCCGGTTGTCGATGGCGTTTCGGCAGACGGTTCGCGCTGCCACCCGCACTTCGGCGCGCACGGACTCGACGGACTTGCCGGCGAGGCTGATCGCGATCTGGGTCGGCGCGCGGCCGCTCACGTCCACTTCCGAGACGCTCTGCGCTTGGGCGGATCCGCCGGCCGCCAGGAGCAGGGCCGCCGCGAAAGCGCCCGAGAAGGTGGTTAGGTTCGATCTTGCCGACATCACGGCCTCCCTTGGGTGATGAGGCCACGCTAGCGTCAGTGACAGCCAAGACATTTGCCGCCGTTCAAGCCGGGCCTTGATCTCTGCGCGACTGGAAGTCGGGTCGCCGCACCCCGACTGCGCACCGGCGCCGCAGGTGGTCGGCGAGAACAGGACGGTGCGGATGCGCCGCGTCCCGGAACAGGGATGGAGATGGTGCGGGCGGCCGGGCTCGAACCGGCACTCTGTTTCCAGAAGCGGATTTTAAGTCCGCTGCGTCTACCAGTTCCGCCACGCCCGCGTCCGGCGACCGGTACGACGATTGGAGGCCTGCCGTCCACTGGCCCACGCCGCTGGAAAAGCTTGGCGGTGGGTTCTCGTGCGAGGCATCATGCGTGCGGCCAGGAGGCCTGGAGCATGAGCATGCCGCGTTTCACCTTCGCCCTCGCGCTGTCGACCCTCGCCCTGTGCGCAGGCGCGCCGCATGTCGCGACCGCACAAGGGCTGGGCTCGCTGTTCTCGTGCGATGCGCCCGGCTCCGGGAACACCGCCGGCGCGGTGGTGGGCGGGCTGGTGGGCGCACTTGCGGGCAGCCAGGTCAGCAAGAACGAGCGAACGCTTGGCGCGGTGATCGGCGCCGGAATCGGTGCGGCCATAGGCAACAACATCGGCTGCCGCATGGACCGCAAGGCCCAGCAGGACGCCCGCGCGGCCTTCGAGCGCGCGCTGGAGACCGGGCGGGCCCAGACGTGGAGCGATCCTCAGACCGGCGCCTCGGGGCGGATCGAGGTGATCGGGCCCGGCTACCGCTCCGCCCAGGGCGGAACGACCTATTCCGGCCGCTGGCGCTTCGCGGATGGTGTCGAGCCCGCGGTCCGGGTCAGCAGTCAGGGCGGACCGCACCTGGCTCCCGGCCGTGTAAACGTTCGCGCCGCCCCCAATACCCAGGCCCCCGTCGTCGACCGGCTTCGTCCCGGCGAGACGTTCGAGGTGGCCGGCGCGGCGGCCGGCGGCTGGCTGGCCATCGTGGAGGACGGTCTGATCCAGGGCTATGTCTCTCGTTCGGTCGTGCGGCCCGCGGACGGAAGCGGCGACGGCGACTGCCGGCTCGTGCAGCAGACGATCCGCGAGCCTGGGGTCTCACCTGTGAGCGAGCGCTATAACGCCTGTCGCGAACCGGGCGGCGGGTGGAGGCTGAGCGCGGCCTGACCTTTCCATCGGCGCTTGCGATGCGGCGGGCCATGGCCGGGAGCGGTCGGCCCCCGCCGCCGGAATCGCTCGCCGTCCTCATCGGAACGCCTTCGCCGCCCAGGGATTGAGGCAATGAAGGCGTGCGCGCCGACCATCCCAAGCTTCGAGGCCGTTCCATGTATATCCTGCCAGACCTTCCGTATGCCCACGACGCGCTGGCGCCCTTCGTGTCCGCCGACACCCTGCGGACCCATCATGGCAAGCATCACAAGACCTACGTGGAGAAGACCAACAAGCTCGCCGCGGAGGCCGGCTTGGCCAATCGGCCGCTCGAGGAGGTGGTGCGCGAGGCGCACCGGCGTGGGGAAAAGGGCCTGTTCAACAACGCCGCCCAGGCCTGGAACCACGCGTTCTTCTGGCACAGCATGCGTCCGGCGGGCGGCGAGGCTCCCTCGGGCGACCTGATCCGGGCCATCGACGAGGCGTTCGACGATCTCGACGCGCTGAAGCAGGCGTTCGTCGAGGAAGGCGTCGGCCACTTCGCGTCCGGCTGGGTCTGGATCGTGACGGGCTCGGAGGGCCTGCGCGTGATCTCAACCCACGACGCGGACGACACCCTGGTCCGGGACGGGGTCTTCCCCCTGCTGGTCTGCGACCTGTGGGAGCACGCCTACTACCTCGACTACAAGAACGACCGGAAGGCGTTCCTCGAGCGGTGGTTCGACAACGTCGCCAACTGGGAGTTCGCCGCCGCCCAGCTCTCGGCCGCCGAGGGCAAGGGCGACGGTTTCCGCTATCCCGCCCCGAGATCCGAGGGGGACCAGGGCTCGAGCGAGGAGAAGCGCCCCACGGCCTGACCGCGCGCGCGGCTCGCGCGCCGGCGTCGGATCAACCTTGACCGCCGCCGGGTCGGCCGTGCAGAGGCCGGAGCGCGATGATCCTGACCCTTTCCTGCGACGATCGCCCCGGCATCGTGGCCCGCGTGTCCGCGCTCCTGTTCGAGGGCGGCGCCAACATCCTCGACGCCCAGCAGTACGACGACCAGGAGACCGGCCGCTTCTTCATGCGCGTGGTCTTCGACCCCGGCGATGCGGGCCTGGGAGACTGGAGGGCGGCGCTCGAGCCCCTGGCGGCCGAGTACGCGATGACCTGGGCCCTCCGCGGCCGCAAGGAACGCCGGCGGGTGATGATCCTGGCGTCGCAGACGGACCATTGCCTGTCAGACCTGATCTGGCGCTGGCGGCAGGGCGAGCTGCCGATGGACATCACCGCCATTGTCTCGAACCATCCGGCGTCCACCTTCCCCCACACCGACCTGCAGGGCATCGCGTTCCGCCACCTGCCGGTGAGCGCCGAGACCAAGCAGGCCCAGGAAGCGGAACTCTGGCGGCTGATCGAAGAGACCGGGACCGAACTCGTCGTCCTGGCTCGCTACATGCAGGTTCTGTCGGACGAATTGTCAGGCAAGCTCGCCGGCCGCTGCATCAACATCCACCATTCGTTCCTGCCGGGGTTCAAGGGGGCGCGGCCCTACCATCAGGCGCACGCCCGCGGCGTGAAGGTGATCGGCGCCACGGCGCACTACGTCACGGCCGACCTCGACGAGGGCCCGATCATCGAGCAGGACGTGGAGCGGATCAGCCACCGCGACACGCCCGCGGCCCTGATCCGCAAGGGCCGCGACATCGAACGCCGCGTGCTCGCCCGCGCCGTACGCTGGCACCTGGAGGATCGGGTGCTGCTCAACGGCCGCAAGACGGTGGTGTTCACGGACTGAGGCGCTTTACGCGGCCCGGCGTCCCGCGGCGGCGGTCGCGGCCTCGGCCAGGGCGGTGATCAGGTGGCGCGGGTCGATCGGCTTGCTCACGAACTCGTGGACGCCCAGTTCCGCCCAGGCCGCCCGATGATGTTCCAGCGCGTTCGCCGTGAGGGCGATCACCGGCGTCGTTCGATTGACGCCGAGCCCGCCCTTGATCCGCCGGGTCGCTTCCAGGCCGTCGAGCGCAGGCATCTGCATGTCCATCAGAATGGCGTCGAACTCCTGCACGCCGGCCAGGTCCACCGCCTTCTCGCCGTCGTCACAGAACGTCAGCCGGCATCCCAGCGGCCCGAGCAGGAGCTCGAGGACGCGCTGGTTGACGGGATGGTCTTCGGCGACAAGGACCCGCATGCCGTGTAGCGCCACGTCCCCGGTGTCCGAAGCGGCCTCCGCCGCCGCTTCCATCGGAGCCACGCCGCGGACGAGCGGCAGGACAAGTCGGAACGTCGAACCGGCGCCGAGCTCGCTCTCCGCGTCGAGTTCGCCGCCCATCATCACGGCGAGCCTGCGGCTGATGGCCAGGCCCAGGCCGCTGCCGCCATGCTTTCGCGTGGTTCCGGCGTCGCCCTGCTCGAAGGCCTCGAACAGCCGCTGGGCGACCTCCGGCGGGATGCCGGCGCCTGAGTCGACGACCTCGAACACGAGCGTCTCGGCGCCGTCGCGCTCCCCGATCGAGAGGCGGAGGGTCACTGCGCCCTCGTCGGTGAACTTGACGGCGTTCGAGATCAGGTTGGAGAGGATCTGCTTGAGGCGCAGCGGATCGAGCACCACCATCTGCGGCGCGCGATCGTCGACCTCCAGCCGCAGGTCCAGGCCCTTGGCGGCCGCGCGGGCGCGCCAGAGGCGCTGCAGCCCCAGGAGCGTCCGCGGCAGGTCGATGTCCGCGCACTCCAACGTCATCTTGCCGGCCTCGATCTTCGAGAGGTCCAGCACATCGTTCAGCAGGCTGAGGAGGACGTCGTTGGCGTCGGCCAGCATGTCTACCTGTTCGCGCTGGGCCTTGTTGAGCCGCGAGCGGCGCAGGAGATTGGCGGCCGAGACGATGGCGTTCATGGGCGTGCGGATCTCGTGGCTGATGGTCGCCAGGAAGTCGGACTTGGCCTTGTTGGCCTCTTCGGCCCGGTTGCGCTCGTTCTGGATCTGCCGCGTCGTGGAGGCCGCCTGGCGAAAGGCGACCATCAGGTGGGCCACGTAGAGCCCGGCGCCCAGTACGATCGCCCACATCGCCGCATCGCCCCGGACCAGCGAAGACAGGGGCAAGGCGAAGAACACCACCGCATGCGGCGCCGCGGCCGCTACCAGCAGGGTCTTCACATGATGCATGTGGATCGTCACGTGCAGCAGGCTGCCGGCAGCCAACAAGATCGCCAGCAGGCGACCCGTCTCTCCCCCCGCGATCCAGAGATAGACGCTGAGCGCCGTATAGATGGCCGAGGTCGCGCTGGTGCTTACGACCCAGGTCGCCACTGTCGCATCGTCCGGCTCGGCCGTGATGCGGCGGTGGATTCGGTGATCCAGCCATTGGGACACCACGACGAGCGCCAGCCATGCGGCCGGCCACAGCGACGGCGCGATGAACCAGGCGGCGACCGCCAGAATCGCCGCGATCACCAGGCGGGTCGGCAGCTCCTTGCGCCGCACCGCGGCCAGCAGGGCGTAGGATCCGTCCATTCCTCGCGCTCCACTCGAGACCGCGGGACTATGCGCCGGATTTCCGAAGTATCGGGTTAACGGCCAAACGCGGTTCACTGATCGCGTTCGATCAAACGAACCTTGGCCAGCGCTTCTCACGATGGGACGCCAGCCCCTCCCTCGCCTCAGGCCCGGTGAAGCCGAGGAACTCGAGTGCGAGCGAAGCGTCGAAAGCCGGACCTGCAGCGCGCAGCCAATGATTGAGCGCGTGCTTGGTCCAGGCGATGGCGCGCGTCGCCCCGTTTGCGAGCCGGGACGCCACTTCGAGCGCCTTGGCGTCCAACTCGTCGTCGGGAACGCAGAGCGAGATCAGGCCGATGCGTTCGGCCTCCGCGCCGGACAGCGGATCGCAGGTCAGCAGGTAGTACTTGGCCTTGGCCATGCCGCAGAGCAGTGGCCACACGATGGCGGCGTGGTCGCCGGCCGCTACGCCGAGCCGCGTGTGCCCGTCGATGATCCGGGCGTCGGGCGTGGCGATGGAGATGTCCGCCAGAAGCCCGCAGACGAGCCCCGCCCCCACCGCAGGTCCGCGGATCGCGCTGACCACGGGGGTCTGACAATCGATCAGGTTCATGACGATGTCCCGCGCCTCGCGCATCACGCGGGCGCGGACCTCGAAGTCGTCGACGATGCCCTGGATCATGTCGAAGTCGCCGCCGGCCGAGAACGCCGCCCCCTCGCCCGTCAGGATGGCGCAGCGGACGTCGGGGTCGGCGTCGACGTCGCGCCAGATCTCGGCGAGTTCGCGGTGCATGTCCGCGTCGGCGGCGTTCAGCCGGCCGGGATTGCTCATCACGATCCGAAGGACGCCGTCCGTCGGCCGCTCGAACTTCAGCCGCGTGTAGCGGGCGTAGCGATCCGACATGGCCGGGGCTCCTCAGAAGATCGTGTATCCGCCATCGATGACGAAGCTGTCGCCGGTGTGGAACTTGGAGGCATCGGAGGCCAGGTAGACGGCGATGCCCGAGAAGTCTTCGCCCTCGCCCCAGCGGCGCATGGGCACGCGGCCGATCGCGCGCTCGTTGAACTTGTCCCAGGCCTGCAGGCCGGCGGTCATGTCCGTGGCGATCCAGCCCGGCAGGATGGAGTTCGCGCGGATGCCGTGGCGCGCATACTCGACCGCCAGGCCGCGGACCATCGACAGCACGCCGCCCTTGGTCGCCGCATAGGCCTCGTTGCGTGGGGCGCCGTGGATCGCGGACGTTGACGACGTCACCACCAGCGAACCGCCCGGATCGCCGGCCTCGGAACGCTTGATCATGTGCTTCACGGCTTCGCGGAAGGTCCAGAACACGGCGTCGAGGTTCACGGTCGTGACGCGACGCCACTTCTCGGTGGTCATTTCCTCGAACGGCGCGCCGCCGCCGATGCCCGCGTTGGCCGCGCAGAAGTCGAGGCGGCCCAGCTTCTCGATGACCTCGGCGACGCCGGCGACGATCGCGGCCTCATCCGCCACGTCGACCTTCTGGACGAGGACGTCGACGCCGTAGGCCTTCAGCGCCGCTTCGGCCCTGGCGTTCTTCTCGGGGTTCTGTCCCCAGATGGCGACCTTGGCGCCCGCAGCAGCCAGACCCTCCGCCATGCCGAGGCCGATGCCGCCGTTGCCGCCGGTCACCAGCGCGACCTTGCCGGTCAGGTCGAAGGGTTTGAACGCCATCTGAATGAACTCCTCCCGCCGGAGCCCGTCTGAGACAGGGCTCGCACTTTCCATGGCGCGCATCCCTTCTGCTGAACCGGTATCCGCTTCAGCGGGATGCGCGCATCGCCGCACTTCTCGCGGGCGCCCCTGCGTCGGTCAAGCATGCGTCGCCTGGGGTTCACGCACAGGCCCGCGCCTGTCACCATCGCGGGAAAACGGGCGGGGACGGAATGCGGCGACAGTCGGTGCTGGTGCTCTACCTCTCCAACTCGGCGCTCGACTCGCGGGTGATCGGCTGGAGCCGCTACGACGGGACCGGCGGAACGCGCCATATGTCAGGCGATTCCGAGGAGCCGCCCTATCGCACCGGCCTCGACGCGCTCAAGGACGGCTGGCGCCTCTTCCAAGCCTCGCAGCTGCTGCCGCACGCCCGCGGCGCCGAGTTCGACGTCAGCTACCTGAAGTACGAGTTCTGGTTCGAACAGCTCGATGAGGTCGCCCCATGAGCGGACTTCCCCTTCTCGGCGCCGTGGACATGGCCCGCTTCGCCGCGCGTGGCTTCCTGCGCATGGACGGCGTCGTGCCCGAGGAGATCAACGCCCAATTCCTGGACGAGGTCGGCAAGGTCGCCGCGCCGCAGCCGGGCAAGAAGCTGATGTGGACCTATGCCGAGATGCTCGCCCAGGCGGCGATCCCGGAGGTCCCGGCCGGCACGCCGCTGGCCAGAGCCTATCCGCAGGGCTCGGCTCTCTCGCGCCTGCTGGAACTGCCGAAGGTGGCGGGCGCGATCCGCAGCCTGGTGGGCGACGATCCGGTCTTCGACCACCACTTCCTGCATGTCACCTTCCCGCCCGCCTATCACGAGGCCGGCGGCGGCGAGAACGTCTCCCAGCACACCCATCAGGACTCCACCATCGATCCCCGCCAGGCGTTCGACGTCCAGATCATGTACTATCCCCACGCGGTCACGCCGGAGATGGGCGGCACGCGGTTCATCCCCGGCACGCACCTGCGCAAGGTGAGCGAGGCGGCGCTGGGCCGTTACCAGAACATCCGCGGCCAGCAGCACATGATCTGCGAGGCGGGCACCCTGCTCTTCCTGCACTCGGGCCTCTGGCATGGCGGCGGCGTGAACCGGTCGGACCGCACGCGGACGATGTTCAAGATCCGCATGAACCCGTCAGCGCACCAGGCTCGCAAGTTCGACGTCTCGACCCTGGAGACGCCTGCCGGGCAGCGGCCGATCTTCTACCTCAAGGGGCCTCAGCCGCCGAGCGTCGAACAGATTCTGATGACGCCCGAGCCGTGGTTCGAGGACGATACCGGCCGTCTGGAGTTCGTGAACCGGGTGAAGCTCTGGCGCTATCTGACGGGCGACGAGGGCTATGACGCCGACTACTGGCTGACGCGCCTGGAGAACCTGGCGTCCGCGTAGGGTCACGCCGCGCCCTCCGGGGCGCGCACCAAAGATCAGTTGCTGTTGAGCGGGCGGTTGCGCTGGGCGGCGTCGAGGTCGTCGCGGGCGGCGGTCTTGCGCGCTTCCCACTCTTCCTCGGTGAGGCAGATGCGCTGCTTCATCCGGCTGCCGAGCACCGCCTCCTTCTTGCAGACGAGGCCGTCCTTGCCCGCCTTTTCGGCCTTGGCGTTGTCCGGCTTGGCGGCAACGGCCGGATCCGCGGCGGCGGCGGCAAGCGCGACGGAAAGAATGAAGGCGATCATGGGGCCGGTCCCTGCGGGCCGCGCCCCGGGTGGGGCGGTTGCGTAGTTACGCTACCTCTACCTCGCGGACGTTGTCGATGCCCGCTTGTCGCAACGCCGAGATGAGCTCGGCCACGACGGCGGGAAGCTGTTCCGGATCGCGGCTGCGCAGCACCAGGTTCGAACCGTAGCCGTCCGGCCCGAAGAACGGATAGCTGCCCAACGACATGTCGGGGTGGGCCTTAGCGACCTGCTCCAGCGGCTCGGCGATCACGCCCTCGCCCGAGCCCTCGACCCGAACGGTGCGCGTTACTGTGGGCCGCCCGCCCCGCATGCGCGGCCCCACGTCCTGCAGCATGCCGCGCATGATCTGGGGCACGCCGGCCAGGGTGAAGACGTTGCCGATGGTGAAGCCGGGCGGCCCCTGCACCGGGTTCTTCACCAGGTCGCCGCCCACGGGCACTCGGGCCATGCGGCGCCGGGCGGGGGTCAGCTCGCCCTGCCACCGCGCCTGCATCATGGCGATGATTTCGGGATGCTCGATCAGCTCCACACCGAAGGCCGCGGCCACAGCGTCGGCGGTGATGTCGTCGTGCGTGGGGCCGATCCCGCCGGTGGTGATGACGTAGTCGTAGCGGGTCCGGAGCGCGTTCAGGGCGTCGACGATCTCTCCGAGCACGTCCGGAACGGTCCGCGCCTCGGCCAGGTCGATGCCGATGACGCCGAGATACCGGGCGATGTCCCGCAGGTTGGTGTCCTGGGTCCGACCCGACAGGATCTCGTCGCCGATGATCAAAACCGCCGCGGTGACCCGGTCCGCACTCTCACTCGCCATTCCAACGCCCCTCGCCTACATCACCGCTTCGTTTCGCGAGGACATAAGCCTTCCCGATGGATTTCCCGCAACCGCTCGTGCGCGGAACCCTGGTCAGCCGCTACAAGCGCTTCTTCGCCGACGTGGTGCTGGACGAAGGGACCGAGGTCACGGCGCACTGCCCCAACCCCGGCGCCATGCTGGGGCTGAACACGCCGGGCCTGGGGGCGTGGCTGTCGAAGTCGGACGATCCGAAGCGCAAGCTGGCGCACACCCTGGAGCTGGTCGAGGCCGACGGCGGACTGGTGGGGATCAACACCCTGCATCCCAACCGCCTGACGGCCGAGGCGCTGGCGGCGGGCGCCATTCCGGAGGTCGCCGGCTACGCGACCCATCGCCGCGAGGTTCGCTACGGGACGAACAGCCGGGTGGACTTCCTGCTGGAGCATCCGGACCGGCCGCCCTGCTGGCTGGAAGTGAAGAACTGCCACCTGCGTCGCGAGGGGACGCTCGCAGAGTTTCCGGACTGCGTGGCGGCCCGGTCGCTCAAGCATCTGCGCGAGCTTACCGCCATGGTCGAGGCCGGCGAGCGGGCGGTGATGCTGTTCGTGATCCAGCGTGCGGATTGCGACGCCTTCGAGGCCTGCGCCGATCTGGACCCCGCCTATGCGAGAGGCCTGACGGAGGCGGCGGCGGCGGGCGTCGAGGTGCTGGCGTACCGCTGCGCGATCACGCCGGAGCGCGTGCGCATCGCCGACCGCGTGCCTTGGCGGGGCGAGAGGACGTAGGCGAGGCAGCGGCCCCCGGCGCCCTGCCGCAGTTGATTTTCCCTGCCAGGATCGCGACATAGGCGGACTGGAGCTTCCCATGACCGACATCCTCGACGCCGAACACCGCACCGGCCAGATCAAGCTGCACGGCCCCGAAGGCTTCGAGGGCATGCGCAAGGCCGGCCGGCTGGCCGCCGAATGCCTGGACATGCTGACGCCGCACGTGGTGCCGGGCGTGCTCACCGAGAAGCTGGACGACCTGGCGCGGGAGTTCATCCTGGACCACGGCGCCCTGCCTGCCTGCCTGGGCTATCGCGGCTACACCAAGACCGTCTGCATCAGCCCGAACCACATCGTCTGCCATGGCATCCCTGGCGAGCGGGTGCTGCGCGAGGGGGACATCGTCAATATCGACGTGACGGTGATCGTCGACGGCTGGCACGGCGACACCTCACGGATGTACGGCGTGGGCGCCGTCGCGCCGCGGGCCAAGCGGCTGGTGGACGTGACCTACGAGGCCCTGGAGCGGGGCCTGGCCCAGGTGAAGCCCGGGAACACCACCGGCGACATCGGCGCGGCCATCCAGCAATATGTCGAGAGCATGCGCTGCTCGGTCGTGCGCGACTTCTGCGGCCACGGTCTGGGCCGCGTGTTCCACGACGCGCCCAACATCCTGCACTTCGGCCAGAAAGGGACCGGCGCTGAGCTGCAGCCGGGCATGTTCTTCACGATCGAGCCCATGGTGAACCTGGGCAAGTATCCCGTGAAGCTGCTGGCCGACGGCTGGACCGCGGTGACGCGCGACAAGTCGCTGTCGGCCCAGTGCGAGCATTCGGTGGGCGTCACCGAGGATGGCGTCGAGATCTTCACCGCCTCGCCGACCGATCAATTCAAGCCGCCGATCGAAAGCGCCTGAGCGGCGTCAAACGACAGGTAACGCGCAAGGTTACATAACCCTCACTTGCCACCCGGCGTCCCCTCCCGCAGCCTCAGCGGCAAGGGTGGGTGGAAAGTCGGTTATCATGCTTTCAATCAAAGGTTTGACGCACGTCTATCCCAACGGGACGCGCGCGCTGGACGGTGTCGATCTGGAGATCGGCACAGGAATGTTCGGCCTGCTGGGCCCCAACGGCGCCGGCAAGTCGACCCTGATGCGGGCCATCGCGACGCTGCAGACCCCGACCGGCGGTTCGATCCGCTTCGGCGACATCGACGTGATCGCCGAGCCCGAGAGGCTGCGCCGCACCCTGGGCTACCTGCCGCAGGACTTCGGCGTCTATCCGCGGGTCTCGGCCCTGGACCTGCTGGATCACATGGCGGTGCTGAAGGGGATCGCCGGCAAGGCCGAGCGCAAGGAGACCGTCGAGGCCCTGCTCCATCAGGTGAACCTGTGGGACGTGCGCAAGAAGTGGGTCTCGGGCTATTCGGGCGGCATGCGCCAGCGGTTCGGCATCGCCCAGGCGCTGATCGGCCGGCCGACCCTCATTATCGTCGACGAGCCCACCGCCGGCCTCGACCCGGAGGAGCGGAACCGGTTCCTGAACCTGCTGGCCGAGATCGGCGAGAACGTGGTGGTGATCCTGTCGACCCACATCGTCGACGACGTGGCCGACCTGTGCCCACGGATGGCGGTGCTGGCCGGCGGGCGGATCCTGACCGAAGGGGCGCCGGCCGACCTGATCGGCGGTTTGGGCGGCAAAGTCTGGCGCAAGGTCATCGACCGGCATGAGCTCGAGGACGAGCGGCGACGCAACCAGGTGATCTCCACCCGACTGGCCGGCGGCCGCACCGTGATCCACGTCCTGGCCGAGGCCGAGCCGGGCCCCGGCTTCGAGACCACCGCGCCGGGCCTGGAGGACGTCTACTTCTCCACCCTGGCCGCCGCGCGCCGCGCCGCCTGACCGGACGGAGCAAGCGATGTTCGGCAAGATCGCGGCCTTCGAGCTGCGCTACCAGCTCCGGCAGCCCGTCTTCTGGGTCGCCGGACTGATCTTCTTCCTACTGGTCTTCGGCTCGGTCGTCGTCGACCAGATCCAGATCGGCTCGGGCGGCAACGTCCACAAGAACGCCCCGCTGGCCATCGGCCAGACGACGCTGATCATGACGGTCTTCTTCATGTTCGTCTCGACGGCGTTCGTGGCCAATGTGGTGGTCCGCGACGACGAGACAGGCTTCGGGCCGATCGTGCGCTCCACGCGCATCCGGAAGTTCGACTATCTGTACGGTCGGTTCGCCGGCGCCTTCGCCGCCGCGGCGCTGGCCTTCCTGTTCGTGCCGCTGGGGATCTTCGTCGGCTCGCTGATGCCCTGGGTGGACCCTGAGACCCTGGGCCCGAACCGGCTCGCCGACTATGCGCTGGCGTATGTCTGGCTGGCCCTGCCCGGCCTCTTCCTGGTTTCGGCGATCTTCTTCGCGCTGGCCACCGCCACGCGCTCGATGATGGCGACCTATGTCGGCGTCGCCGCCTTCCTGGTGGTCTACCTTATCGCCAACGCGCTCCTGGCCGATCCGGACCGACTGCAGCTCGCCGCCTTCGTCGAGCCCTTCGGCCTCGGCGCCTGGGAGCTCGCCACCCGCTACTTCACCGCCGCCGAAGCGAACACCCGGATGCCGCCGATCGAGGGGCCGCTTCTGTGGAACCGGCTGATCTGGACTCCGGTGGCGCTCGCGATCCTGGCGCCAGCGTACGTGACCTACAGTTTCGAGACCAAGGGCTCACGCCGGCGGCCCAGGATCGAGGTGACAGAGACCAGCACGCCCGTCATCCACACCGGTCAGCTTCCGGCTCCGCGGTTCGGGCCGGCCAGCGCCTGGACCCAACTGGTCGCCCGCACCCGGTTCGAGATGGGCCAGGTGTTCAAGAGCCCGGCCTTCGTGGTCCTGTTGCTGATCGGCCTGTTCAACTCGGCCGGCGGATTGCTGCTCGGCGCTGAGCTTCAGGGCGCGGCGATCTATCCCGTCACGCGCTGGGTGATCGAGACCCTGCAGGGCGCCTTCACCCTGATCGTGATCGTCGTCGCGATCTACTACGCCGGCGAACTGGTGTGGCGCGAGCGCGACCGCAAGACCCACGAGATCGTCGACGCCACCGCCGCGCCCGACTGGACCTTCGTGGTTCCCAAGACCATCGCGCTCGCCCTGGTGCTGTTCGCGACCCTGCTCGCGAGCGTCCTGGCCGGGGTGGCCGTTCAGCTCTCCAAGGGGTTCTTAGACGTCCAGCTGGGCAAGTATCTCTTCTGGTACGTCCTTCCGGCCGCGCTGGATTGGACCCTCATCGCCATCCTGGCCGTCTTCTTCCAGGCTATGTCACCCCACAAGTTCGTCGGGTGGGGCCTGATGGTCCTCTACCTGATCGCCACCCTGACGCTTGGCCAGATCGGCTTTGATCACAACCTCTACACCTACGGCGGCGTGATGAGCGTGCCGCTGTCGGACATGAACGGCCAGGGCGACTTCGGCCGGTTCGCCGCCTGGATCCGCGCCTACTGGGGCGCCTTCGCCGTCCTGCTGCTGGTCATCTCGTACGGACTGTGGCGGCGGGGGACCGAGACGCGGTTCCTGCCTCGTCTGCGCCGGCTGCCGCGCAAGCTCATTGGGCCCGCCGGAGCGATTGGAGCCGTGGCCCTGGCCGCCTTCGCCGGCCTCGGCGGCTACATCTACACGAACACCAACGTCTGGAACGAATACCGGACAAGCCTCGATGAGGATCGCTGGCTGGCCGACTACGAAAAGGCCTTCCTGAAACATGAGAACCTGCCCCAGCCGTCGGTGACCGACGTGGTTCTCGAACTGGACCTTCACCCTCATGAGCCCAAGCTGGTGGCCGAGGGCGTCTATCAGCTCGTCAACGACACCGGCGTCCCGATCCGCGAGCTGCACGTGCGGCTGGATCGCGACACCAAGGCCCTGCAGATGTCGCTGAATGGGGCGGCGCGCGTGCGCGCCTTCGACCGCTTCAACTATCGGATCTTCACCTTCGACCGGCCGCTCATGCCCGGCGAGCGAACGGCGCTCAGCTTCCAGACGGTGATGCAGCAGCGGGGGTTCAAGAACTCCGGCAACACCACCCGCATCGTCGACAACGGGACCTTCGTGAACAACTTCGAGTTCGCGCCCGTCGTCGGCATGGACCGCGCGCGCCTGCTGCAGGATCGGGCCAAGCGCCGCAAGTACGGGCTCCCCGCGGAGTTGCGGCCGCCGAAACTGGAGGACCGCTCGGCCCAGGCCCGCAACTATCTCGCCAACGCCGACTGGGTGAACGCCGACATCACGGTCACCACCGTCGCCGACCAGACGCCAGTGGCCCCCGGCTATCGCATCTCGGAGAAGGTCGAAGGCGGGCGGCGCACCGTCCGCTTCCGCACTGACGCGCCCGTTCTGAACTTCTTCTCGGTGCAGTCGGCCCGCTACGCGATCGCCCGGGAGAACTACAAGGGCGTCGAGCTGGCCGTCTACTACGACCGCCAGCACCCCTGGAACGTCGGCCGGATGCTGGCGGCCCTGAAGACGGGCCTCGACTACTATCAGGCCAATTTCAGCCCCTACCAGTTCCGGCAGGCGCGGATCCTGGAATTCCCAGGCTACCAGGACTTCGCCCAGGCTTTCGCCAACACCATGCCGTACTCCGAGAGCATCGGCTTCATCACCGACAACACCCAGCCGGACAAGATCGACTACGTCACCTACGTGACCGCCCACGAGCTCGCCCACCAGTGGTGGGGCCACCAGATGGTCGGCGCGGACATGCAGGGGGCGACGGCGCTGTCGGAGACACTGGCGCAGTACTCGGCCCTGATCGTCATGGAGAAGACCTACGGCGCCGACGGCATCCGCAAGTTCCTTAAGCACGAGCTGGACCGCTACCTGCGCGCCCGCGGCGGGGAACTGATCGAAGAGTTGCCGCTAGTCCGCGTCGAGGATCAGCCCTATGTCCACTACCGCAAGGGCTCGCTGGTCATGTACCTACTGCGCGACCGGATCGGCGAGGACAAGGTCAACGCCGCGCTGCGCCGGCTGCTGGCCGAGCACGCCTTTAAGGGCGCGCCCTATCCTCGCTCGCAGTACCTCGTCGACGCCCTGCGCGCGGAGGCCGGGCCCGAGCATCAGCAGCTCATCACCGACCTGTTCGAGAAGATCACGCTCTACGACCTGAAGACCCGTTCGGCGAAGGCCGCAAAGCGCGCCGACGGCCGCTGGGACGTGACGCTGACGATCGAGGCGAAGAAGGCCTATGCTGACGGCCAGGGGAAGGAGACGCCGGTCGCCATTCCACCCGGCGAACTGTTCGACATCGGCGTCTTTACGGCCGAGCCGGGCGAGCCGGGCTTCTCCTCCAAGGACGTGCAGTCGTTGCGCGCCCAGCCGCTCAGGTCGGGCGTCCAGACGGTGACGGTCACCGTGGACAAGCCGCCCCGTTTCGCCGGCGTCGATCCCTACAACAAGCAGATCGACCGCAATTCTGACGACAATGCGATAGCCGTGTCCCTCCGGTGAGGAGGGCGGGCAAGCCGCATCACGTCGTCAGGCGGTCGGCGCCGCCATGATCAACGCCACCATGGCCGCCGCCACGGCGACCACCCCAAGCAGAGTCGAGACCTTCATGTCCCTTGTGCTCCCATCACCGCACCAAGCGTAGCCATGGCCGGTTAAGAACCCGTCCCCCGATCGGGGGTGCGAATTCTGCTTGCCAGATGGGAACATTTTCGGAACATTCAAGGCGTCATGGCTCGCCGCTTCACAGCCGTCGAGGATGCTTCGGTCCCGTCCGGCCTGTGGAAGGGGGCGACCGCGCCCGCGCCTCAACCCCACTACGCCGGTCATCGCGAACGCCTGCGCGATCGGGCGCTCGGGGGTGGCTTGGCCGCCCTGCCCGACTATGAGGTCCTGGAGCTGTTCCTCTTTCGCTCGATCCCGCGCGGGGACGTCAAGCCGCTGGCGAAGCGGCTCCTGGCCCGGTTCGGCTCTCTGGGCGCGGTGCTGGGCGCAACGATGGAGGAAATGCGGACCGTGCCGGGCGTCGGAGAGGCCGTCGCCCTGGACCTTAAAGTCCTGCATGAGGCCACCGTGCGGACCGCGCGCGAGCAGGTGGCGCGCCGGCCGGTGATCTCGTCCTGGAGCGCCCTGCTCGCCTATGTGAAGACAGCCCTAGCCCACGAGGCGCGCGAGCAGTTCCGGGTGCTGTTCCTCGACAAGAAGAACCAGCTCATCGCCGACGAGACGATGAACCGGGGCACCGTAGACCATGCGCCGGTCTATCCGCGGGAGGTGGTCCGTCGGGCGCTGGAGCTCTCGGCGAGCGCCATCATCCTGGTGCACAACCACCCGTCGGGCGATCCCAGCCCGTCCTCCGCCGACGTGGACATGACCCGCCAGGTCGTCGACGCGGCGCGCTCGCTCCGCATCGCCGTGCACGACCACCTCGTGGTCGGGCGGAACGGCGTGGCCAGCTTCAAGGCGCTCGGCTTGATGTAGGCCGGGCGCCTATCGGCGCTTCAAGCGTTACAGCAGCCAACGATGAACCGCTGGCTCTTCCTGCTGCTTCGACTGGGGCGGCGCATGTGGGTGCGCTCGGCCGCCTATGCGCTGTTCAGCGTCACCGTCGCCATGGCGGCGGTTCTGGCCGCGCCCTGGGTGCCTCAGTCCATCGCCGACCGCTTCGGCGGCGAGTCGGTCGAGCCGGTGCTGACGATCCTCGCCTCCAGCATGCTGGCCGTTACGACGTTTTCGCTGGGGGCGATCGTAACGGCCTACACGGCGGTGGCCCAAGCCGCCACGCCGAGGGTCTCGGAGCTCGTCATCGAGGACGATACCACCCAGAAGGCGCTTTCCACCTTCGTTGGCGCCTTCCTCTACGCAATGGTGGGCGTGACGGCGATTCACGCCAACTACTACGGACCGCAAGGCCGGGCGGTGATCTTCGCCTTCAGCCTCGGAATCGTCGCCCTCGTGGCGTTCCGGCTACTCTCATGGGTAAGCCGACTATCAAACCTCGCCAGGACCGAGCACATGATAGAGCTCGTCGAGACTCGGACCCTGCAGCCGCTGAGGCGTCGCCGGGATTTCCCCGTCTTCGGCGGGAAGGCCGGCGCCCTGCCAAGCGGCCACGATATCGCCAGCCCTCAGACGGGATACGTCCAGAACGTCGATCTCGATCGCCTGGAGAAAACGGCCGGAAAGGCGAACGCGCTCGTACAGATCATCAGCGGGCCCGGCGCCTTCGTCCGGTGCGGCGAGGCGCTGGCGCGACTGTCGGTCAAGCCCGACGACGAACAGGTCGATGAACTCTGTCGCGCGTTCACCGTCGACGTTGCGCGCTCCTTCGAACAGGATGTGCGGTTCGGTCTCGCCGTGCTCGGTGAGATCGCGGGCAAGGCGCTCTCGCCCGGTGTCAACGACCCCGGCACGGCCCTGCGCGTGGCCACGACCGGGGTGCGCCTGCTTGACGAATGGTCGCGGCCGGACGGCGGTGACGAGGTATCGCGCCCGCACATCCTGGCCGCGCCTCTCCAGACCGCCGATCTCTTCGACGACGTGCTCGGCCCGGTCATGCGGTACGGAGCCGGCGACGCCATCGTCGCGGTTCGGCTGCAGAAGCTACTGGGCGCGCTGGCTGAGCGGCCGGGCGAGGTCGGCGACGCCGCGCGCGCCATGGCGGCGGAAGCTTTCGAGCGATCGCGGTCGGCCCTCGCCTCGCCTTTCGACGTCCAGCGCCTGGAGGCGGCGCGCGCCATTCGCTGACGCGACAGAGGTTCCGTTTTTGAGTCATCGGTTTACATCGGCGCGCGAGCCTCAGACTATGAGCCGATGAGCCGGGACCGCCGGCCGGCGGATGAGGGTGGAGACATGGCGCAGTTCGAAGCGAGCGGAGAACCCCTTTCGGCTCCCGCCGCCACGACGCCGCCCCCTCCCTCGGTCTGGACCAAGCTGGCCTATGGCTTTGGCTCGGTCGCCTATGGCGTGAAGGACAACGGGTTCAACTACTTCCTGTTGATCTTCTACAGCCAGGTGATCGGCCTGGACGCGCGGCTCGTGGGCCTGGCGATCACCATCGCCCTGGTGGTCGATGCGCTCAGCGACCCGATCGTGGGCTACTGGTCCGACAATCTGCGATCCCGCTGGGGCCGCCGGCACCCGTTCATGTACGCCGCCGCCGTCCCTGTGGCCGCGAGCTATTTCCTCTTGTGGAATCCGCCGCTTGGATGGTCGCAGCAGGCGCTGTTCTTCTACGTGCTGGTGATGGCCGTGGCCATCCGCACCTTCATCACCTTCTACGAGACGCCCAGTTCCGCGCTGGCGCCGGAATTGACCGAAGACTACGACCAGCGCAGCTCGCTCTTGAGCTTCCGGTATTACTTCGGCTGGACGGGCGGCAACCTGATGTCCGTCCTGATGTTCATGGCCCTTTTCCCGGCCTTCGCCACCCAAGCCATTCCGAACGGGCAGTTCAACCGCGAGGCCTACCAGGTCTACGGAATCATCGCCTCCGGACTGATCTTCGTGGCGATCCTGGTGTCGGCGCTGGGCACGCACGCGCGCATCGCACACCTGAAGCCGCCGCCGCCCAAGCGGGTGCTGACTCCCGGCAAGATGTTCCGCGAGATCTTCGAGACCCTGGCCAACCGCTCCTTCGTGGCGCTGTTCATCTCGTTCCTGCTGGGCGCCGTCGCCACCGGTCTCTCGGCGGCCCTGGCCTTCTATTTCAGCACCTATTTCTGGGGGTTCGCGCCGCAGCAGATCGGCTGGGTGACCATCAGCGTGTTCGCTTCGGCGATCATCGGCTCGACGCTGGCGCCCATCGTCACACGGACCCTGGGCAAGAAGCGCGGGGCGATGATCATCGGCATGATCGCCTTCATCGGATCGCCGACGCCAATCCTGCTGCGCGTGTTCGGCGTGCTGCCCGGGAACGAGCATCCGATGATCTTCTGGTTCGTGCTGATCACCACCATGATCGACGTAGGCCTGATCATCTGCTTCCAGATCCTGGCCGCGTCCATGCTGGCCGACCTGGTGGAGCAGGCGGAACTCAAGACCGGCCGCCGATCGGAGGGCCTTTTCTTCGCGGCCTCCACCTTCGTGCGAAAGGCCGTGCAGGGCCTCGGCGTCATCACCGCGGGCTTCGTGCTCTCGGCCGCTCAGTTCCCGGCCGGCGCCGCGCAGGGCGAAGTGCCGGAGGAGGCGCTGCGCAACCTCGGCCTCTACTACGCGCCCACTATCCTGGCGCTCTGGATGGCCATGATGGCGGTGATGTCGACCTACAAGCTCAGCCGCGAGGGCCACGAGGAGAACCTGCGGCAGCTCGCGGAGAACAGGCGGAACGGGGCCTCTGGAACCTAGTCTTCTACGGCGAACTTCAGCCCGGCGTGCTGCTGAAGCCTGTCGACGAGACGACCCTGCAGCGCCGCGCCGGGGGTCCAGACGCCGCCCGCCACGTCAGGGGCGCGCACCAGGCAGATGGCGGTCTCGGCCAGCATCTTCGACGTCGAGCCGTAGCCGGGATCCTTGTCGCCCTTGACCGAGACCCGCACGCGGCGCCCGTCAGCGGCGACGCCCACGAACAGCACGTCGTAGTAGCCGGACTCGCGCTCCTCCTTCGTGGGCCCCTCGCCGGGTTTCGGCCCGCCGCCCGGCAGGCTGCCCAGGTCGGTGAAGCCCGGCCCGCCGGAGCCCGGCGCGCCCATGACCATCTCGTCGTAGACGAAGTCCTTCCCGTAGGGATGACCCATCAGAAGGTTGGAGCGGTGGACGTTCTTGGTGTTGATCACCGCCATCATGAAGGGTGCGACCGGGCCCACGTCCGGGTCCTCCTCCGGCGCCTGGCCGGCCGGCTGGGGCGGTCCTTCGAAACCGGGGGTGAGGCCGAACGGGCTCATCATGATGGCGAGCAGGGACGGGTCCTTCTGGATCGCCGCCATGGTCGCCGCGCCACTGGCGGCCGTGCCGCCCGAGAGGCCGCCCTTCATGTCCCGGACCCGACCCTTCACCCGGGGGACCGTACCGCCCAGCTTCGCCTTCGCCGCATCCTGGCAGAACCAGACGCCGAGCTCGAAGGGTATGGAGTCGAAGCCGCAGGAGAACAGGATGCGCGCGCCGGACGCCTTGGCGGCCGCGTCATGGGCCTCGATCATCTGGCGCATCCAGTTGGGCTCGCCGCACAGGTCGAGGTAGTCGGTCCCGGACGCGGCGCACGCCGCCACCAGTTCGGAGCCATAGAGCTGGTAAGGACCCACCGTCGTGATGACCGCCTTCGCGCGGCCCACCATCGCCTTCAGCGACGCCGGATCGGATGCGTCCGCCACGACGAGCGGGGTGTCCTTCGGCGCGCCGATCTCGTCGCGGACCTCGGCCAGCTTCGCGGAAGAGCGGCCGGCCATCGCCCACTTCACGGCGCCGCCGACGCCGTACTGCTTCGCGAGATGTTCGGCGACGAGGCGGCCGGTGTAGCCGGTGGCGCCATAGACGATCAGGTCGAACTCGGCGTTGGGGTTCATGGGGCTCCTCCCGCGATTCAGGCTCGCGACCTTACGAATTTACATCGTTATCGCAACAGCGACCGACTATTCAGGGATCATGACTCCCGAACTTGGAATCATAGAGGGCTTCTTCGGCCGGCCATATGACTGGAGCGAGCGCGCCGAGATGGTGCGCGCCCTGGCTCCGGCCGGATACAGCTTCTACATCTACGCGCCCAAGGCCGATGGATACCTGCGCCGGCGCTGGCGCGAACCCTATCCGGACGGGGCGTTGGAGGCCCTGGGCGCCTTCGCCGGCGCCTGCCGAGAGGCGGGCGTGCGGTTCGGCGTGGGCCTCAGCCCCTATGAACTGTTCGTCGACTTCGATGGGCCGGCCAAATCGGCGCTCGCCGCGAAACTGGACCAGCTCGAGAGCCTGGGCCTGTCGGACCTGGGGATCTTCTTCGATGACATGAAGGGCGACATGCCGGACCTGGCGGCGCGGCAGGTCGAGATCGCCCACTGGATCGCGGCCCGGACGCGCGCCGACCGCCTGATCGTCTGCCCGAGCTACTACACCGACGATCCCGTGCTCGACCGCGTCTTCGGCCAGCGGCCGCCGAACTACCTCGAGGACCTGGGCGCCGGCCTAGACGCTGCCATCCACCTGATGTGGACCGGAGAAGAAGTCTGCGCCCGCGAGTTCTCGGCGGGTCACCTGGCGCGGGTGGCGGACCAGATGCGCCGGAAGCCGTTCCTATGGGACAACTATCCGGTCAACGACGGCCCGCGAATGAGCCGCCATCTGCACCTTCGCGCCTTCACCGGCCGACCCGCCGAGATCGGCGCAGAGATCGCCGCCCATGGCGTCAACACGGCGTCGCAGGCCGTGCTGTCCCAGATCCCGGCCCTCACCCTGGCCGAGAGCTACGCCAAGGGACGGGACTACCAGTACCTGGCGGCCTTCCGTCGGGCTACGCGAGTGGTGCTGGGCGATGACCTGGCCGAAGCGGTCGAGCGCACGTTGCTGCTGCTGGAAGACGCGGGCCTGGACGGCCTCAGCGACGAACAGAAGACGCGGCTGCGCGCCCGCTTCTCCGCCTTCGATCACCCGGCGGCCCGAGAGATCGTGGCGTGGCTGGACGGCGCCTTCGCGATCGGCGCGGACGAACTGCAGACCCAATGAGCCTCACGCGCCGCCGGCTCCTCACAAGGCTGGGGCTCCTTGCCGCCGCCGCAGGCGGGACCCTCTGGTTGGTGCGCGACCGGCTGCCCTGGCCACCGCTGGAACCCGGGTTCGCCAATGGCCGGAACACGCCGTGGCTGCCGCTGGCGGGCCCCGGCGGACTGATCGACATCCCCGCGCAGGTCAACGGCGCGGCCATCCGGGCCGTGGTCGATTCCGGGGCCCAGTTCTCGGCCATCGATGCCGCGCTCGCCGAGCGTCTCGGCCTGCCGCCGACCCTGGCGGCGCCCCTGATCGCCTACGGCGTGAGCGGACAGCCGGACCTGACGCACACCGTGCGGCTGGATCTGGCCGTCGACGGCCTTGCCGTGCCGAACGTCCGCGCGGCTGTCCTCGACCTCGCCGCGATCTCGCAAGCCACCGGACGCGATTTCCAGCTGCTCATCGGGCGGGACGTCCTGCGCCATCTCGTGGTGGAGGCCGACTTCGTCCGTCGTCGCGCCCGCTTCCTCGCTCGCGGGGCCTATACGCCGCCGCCCGACGCCCGGACCCTGAGCCTCGTCGAGCAGCGGGGCGCGCCGACCATCGCCGTCCAGGTGGAGTCGGCCGCCCCGATCGATGTCCTGGTCGACACGGGGGCTTCGGGCATCCTGGCCCTATCGGAAGGGGCGGCGCGGCAGGCCGGCCTCCTGGCGCCCGGCCGCCCGGTGCAGCGGGCGCACTCGGTGAGCCTCGGCGGCCTGAGTCTGGACCGCGTGGTGACGGCGCGGACAGTGCAGGTGGCGGGTCTCACCCTCCGGGATGTGCCGGTGCAGATCTATCGGCCGGCCGCGAATGCGCCCGCCCCCTCCGGCCTGTTGGGCGCGGGCCTCCTGGCTCGGTTCCGGCTGGCGCTCGACCTCGGCGCAGGCCAGCTCCATCTCGTCCCGCCCTCGCCCATCGTGGTGTCCGCCCCTCGGAACTAACGCTTGCAGCGCCCGTTCCGGCAGCCAGCCCCACTCAGGGAGAGCACCCATGAAACGCACCGTCCTGCTGGCCGCTGTCGCCGCAGCCACCCTCACCGCCGCCGCCTGCCAGCGACAGGAAGACGTGGCCGACGTCGGCCAGACCGAACCCGTGAACGCCGCGCAGGATGCCGCCGGCGCCGCCGTCGGGGCCATGTCCGCCGCGACCGTTGGCCAGATGTCGACGGACGCGTTCGTGTCCAACGCCACCGAAAGCAACGTCTACGAGATAGAGGCCGGCAAGATCGCGCAGCAAAAGGCCCAGTCCGCCGAGGTGAAGGCGTTCGGCCAACAGATGGTCACCGACCACACGGCCATGCTGAACGAGATGAGACCGATCATCACCCAGGCCGGGTTCACCCCACCCGACGAGCTGGACGAGCGCCGTAAGGGCATGCTCGACAATCTGCGCGCCGCGAGCGCGGCCGAATTCGACCGCGTCTACCTGGACCAGCAGGAGGCCGCGCACGAGGAGGCCCTGACGCTGATGCGCGGTTACGGCGAGAACGGCGACAACGCCGCGCTGAAGGACGCTGCGGCCAAGGCCGCACCCAAGATCCAGGCCCACCTCGACCGCGTCAATCAGTTGAAGGCGGCGCTCCCCGCCCAATAGGCCGCTCCGCAGAGCCGCCACCGACGCCCGCCGGTCCACCCCGGCGGGCGTTCCATATTTGCCGGAAGCCAACTTGTGAACGCGAGTGCAGCTTCGCCGTCGGAACGAACCCGGGCGCCACGCGGTCTGGCTAGGACCCAATGACCAGCAAGGAGTCCACGCGTGTCGGTGACAGAGACGCTGGGCGCACCCGATGCGCCTTCCGCCGCCAAAACTCGTTCCAAAAGCACCGGAGGCGAGCCGCGATCCTGGCGACCCGACGGCGCGGAACCCAGCCCCATGCCGCCGGCCGTGACGCCCCTGCCGGGCGGCGGCGAGGCGATCTTCTTCGCCGACCGGGTTCGGGCGAAGCCCGCCGTAACACCGACGCTGGCAATGATGCTGGGCCAGAACGCGGCTGGGCTGGGCGTGTGGGGCCTCTGCTTTCCCCACAGCGTGAACCGCTTCCTCGGCATGGATGCCGACCCGAACGTCGTGCGCCTGGCGTTTGGCGCACGAGAACTTGCGACCGCCGGCCTGGCCGCCGACCCGACGCGCACCGACCTGCTCTGGACGCGAGTGGCCGGCGACATCTTCGACCTGGCCGTCCTGCATCGGCTGGACCGCGCCGAGAACCCCCGGCGCGGGGCCGTGCGCCTGGCCCTGAGCGTCGTGCTGGCCGTGGGGGCGCTCGACCTGATCGCTGCGGTGCGGATGAGCACCGTCAAGCGCAACTGCGTCTGAGGAGAGCCCGATGAAAGCGATCTGCTGGCAAGGCAAGAAGGATCTCCGCTGCGAGGAGGTGCCGGACCCCGTCATCGAGGATCCGAAGGACGCCATCGTCCGCGTCACCTCGACCTGCATCTGCGGTTCGGACCTGCACCTGATGAACGGCTTCGTGCCGACGATGTGCCTGGGCGACGTCATGGGCCATGAGCCCATGGGCGAGGTGGTCGAGGTGGGGACGGAAGCGGCGGCCCGCGGACTCAAGGTGGGCGACCGCGTCGTCGTACCCTTTCAGATCACCTGCGGCGAGTGTGAACAGTGTCTCGCTGGCAACTACTCCGTCTGCCAGACGACCAACCGAAACGCCGACCTCGCGAAGGCCTTCTTCGGCGACACGACGGCCGGAATATTCGGCTATTCGCACATCACCGGCGGGTATGCCGGCGGACAGGCCGAGTATATGCGCGTGCCCTACGCCGCCACCACGCTGATCAAGGTGCCCACCACGGGCGAGGACGAGAAGTACCTCTTCCTGAGCGACATCCTGCCGACCGGCTGGCAGGCGGCGGCCTTCGCGGACATCCAGCCCGAAGACACTGTCGCCGTCTGGGGCTGTGGCCCGGTCGGCCTGTTCACGGTCTTGTCCGCCCTGCTGCAGGGCGCCAAGCGCGTGATCGCGATCGACGACGTGCCCGAGCGCCTTGAGCTCGCCGCGGGGCTGGGCGCGGAAACGCTGGATCGCCGCGGGGTTAACGTCATCGACGCCCTGAAGGCGATGACCGACGGCCACGGTCCTGAAAAGTGCATCGACGCAGTGGGGCTCGAAGCGCACGGCCCGACCCCGATTCTGGGCCTGATCGACAAGGTGCAGACGGCGTTGAAGCTCGAGACCGAGCGGCCCGTTGCGCTGCGCGAGGCCATCGTGGCCTGCAAGGCCGCGGGCACGGTATCGGTCCCCGGCGTCTATGGCGGCCTCGCCAACATGATCCCGATGGGCGCCCTGATGAACAAGGGTCTGACGTTGCGGACCGGGCAGACGCACGTGCGCCGCTGGAGCGACGACCTGCTGCACCGGATCGACGAAGGCGAGATCGATCCCACCTTCCTCGTCACTCATGTCGCACCACTGGGCCTCGGCCCGGAGATGTACGAGACCTTCCGGGACAAGAAAGACGGCTGCGTGAAGGTGGTGCTGAAACCCTGAACAGGCTGGAGGTCGCGGGCGAGCGGCGCTAAGCCCTTGGCGTGACCTCCACAGCGCCCGATCAGAACGACCTGCGCTCAGCGCCGGGCGCCGTCCCGGTGCTGCTGCTGCTTGTCTTCCTGAGTCTGATCGGCTTCGGGGTGGTGATCCCGCTTCTGCCGTTCTTCGCCACGGCGTTCGAGGCCGAGGCCTGGCAGGTCACCCTGCTCTTCTCGGTCTATTCGGCGGGCCAGTTCCTCGGCGAGTTGGTTTGGGGCCGGCTGTCGGACCGGATCGGCCGCCGGCCGGTGCTGATGATCACCATCGCGGCGTCCGCCGTCGGCTATGTGGCGCTGGCCTTCGCGCCCGGCATCTGGATCGCCGTCGCGGTGCGCGCGGCGGCGGGCTTCTTCTCGGGCAACATGTCCGCCATCCAAGGCTACGTCGTCGACGTCTCGCCTCCGGAGAAGCTGGCGGGCCGCCTGGGCCTGATCGGATCGGCGTTCGGCGTCGGATTCGTCGTCGGCCCGGCGCTCGGCGGGCTCATGGCCCGGCCGGACCTGGGCGCCGAAGGTTTCCGGCCACCGCTGATCCTGGCGGCTGTGCTCTGCGTGGTCGCCCTTGGTGGCATACTGGCCTTCGTCCGCGAAAGCCGCCGCCCGTCCGGCGCGCCGCCCGCGAGGGGCAACCCGCTCGGCGCGCTGGGAGAGGCCCTGCGCCATCCGGTGCTGTCCCAGGCGTTCGGGGTCATCTTCGCGGGCTTCTTCGCCTCCTCCATACTGTGGTCGGTGCTGGGGCTGTGGGCGGACGCCCGGTTCGGATGGGGCCCGCGCCAGGTCGGGCTCGTGATGGCGGGGACCGGCGTGGCGGCGGCGGCCACGCAGGGCGTCCTGGCGGGTATCTCGGTCCGGCGTCTGGGCGCGGGGACCACGATCGCCGGGGGCCTCGCCTTCGCCGCCGTCTGCCTGATCGTGATGGCCGCCTCGCCCTGGGGCTGGCTGGCCGCGGTCGCCCTGACCGCATCGGTGGTCGGACACGCGCTCTGGCAGCCGGCCGCGACTGCGATCGTCTCCCGCGCGACCGCCTCCGACCGGCAGGGCGCCGTGCTGGGCGCCGCCAGCGCGTCGGGCTCCCTGGCGCGCGTCATGGGTCCGTTGCTTGGAGGCGCCCTCTTCTCGTCGGTTGGGCCTTGGACGCCGGTCGTGTTCTCCGGCGTCTTCATGCTCCCTGGCGCCTGGCTCGGCTGGCGAGCCTGGAAGGCGCTGCAGCGGCACCAGGAGCCCGCCGCCTGAACCTCTCGGCTACTCGGCGGGGGGAGCCGTCCTCTCGGCCTTGGCTTCAGGCGGCGTCACGACCACCGCGGTGTTGGCGCCGCCGGGGGTATCGGCCAAGGCCGCAGCGCCCTCCGCCGCAGCTTCCAGCTGCTGATCGCTGACCTGGCTTTCCGGCAGGGTCGTGGAGACCTCCGCCTCCGCGGCGCCGGTGCTGACCTCAGCGCTCCTCTCGTCGCTGCAAGCGGCCAGCGCCGCAGCCCCGAGCAAGACCGTCACGGGGATCAGGCGGGCGGGCGTCGTCTTCATCGGTGGTCTCCGTCTATCGGGGTACGAGCATCGGAAGTCCCGGCCCGAGCGATAGTTCCCGCCCGGCGAAACAGAGTGACGCCCCGGCGATTGAGTGCGGCCTGGGAGGAACGCTCCGATCCACGCTCAGGTGATCGCCACCCGCCCGCAGGTCGCCGGCGGCTTCAATGCCGTGCTGATCCGATGCAACGACACCTGCTCGGACTGCGCCCAGCCCTGCGCCTCAAAGCGGTCGCCTGCCGGGATGCTACCGCATGAACTGCGTGTACGGCGGCGTTGTCACAGCCGCGCGGCGCGCAGCCTCAGCGCATTGCCCACCACGCTGACCGAGGACAGCGACATGGCGGCCGCCGCGAGGGCAGGCGAGAGCAGCCAGCCGAACGCGGGATAGAGCAGACCCGCCGCAATCGGTACGCCCGCTGCGTTGTAGACAAAGGCGAAGACCAGGTTCTGGCGGATGTTGCGCATCACCGCCCGTGAGAGACGGCGGGCCTTCACCAGCCCCTGAAGGTCGCCCCTCAGGAGCGTGACGCCGGCGCTCTCGATCGCCACGTCCGCGCCGGCCCCCATGGCCACACCGACGTCCGCCGCGGCCAGGGCCGGGGCGTCATTGACGCCGTCGCCGGCCATGGCGACGCGGCGGCCTTCGCGGCGGAGCTTCTCGATCACGGCGGCCTTGTCCTGCGGCAGGACTTCGGCTTCGACCTCGTCGAGACCAAGCCGCCGGGCCACGGCCTCGGCGGTGGTGCGGTTGTCGCCGGTCAGCATCACCAGCCGCACACCCTCGCCCTGCAGCATGCGGATCGCCTCCGGCGTGGTGGCCTTCACCGGATCGGCGATCGCCAGAACCGCAGCGGCGCGGTCTTCGACCGACATGAAGATGGCGGTCGCGCCGTCGGCCCGGAGCGCCTCGGCTTCTGCCTCGAGGGCGGCGACGTCCACGCCCTGCTCCCGCAGGAAGGCGCCCGATCCGAGCGCCACCCGCTGCCCGTCCACCCGCCCGGCGACGCCCTTGCCCACGGGCGAGTCGAAGTCCGCTGGCTCCGACAGGGCTATCCCGCGCTCGTTGGCGGCCCGTACGACCGCGTCGGCGAGTGGGTGCTCGCTCGCGCGCTCCAGGCTGGCGGCCAGGCGCAGTATCTCGCCTTCGTCGAACCCCTCCGAAGTCCGGATGGCCGTGACGGCCGGGCGGCCCTCGGTCAGGGTGCCGGTCTTGTCCACGACCAGCGTGTCGATGCCTTCGAAACGCTCCAGGGCCTCGGCGTTCTTGATCAGCACGCCGGCCTGAGCGCCCCGCCCGACACCCACCATGATGGAGATCGGGGTCGCCAGGCCCAGCGCACACGGACAGGCGATGATCAGCACCGAGACCGCCGCCACGAGGCCGTAGCCGAACCGCGGGTCCGGCCCCCAGACGGCCCATCCTAGGAAGGCCACGACCGCGACCGCGATGACGGCCGGAACGAACCAGCCGGACACCCGGTCGGCGAGGCGCTGGATCGGCGCGCGGCTTCGCTGCGCCTGGGCGACCATCTGCACGATCTGGGACAGGAGGGTCTCGGCGCCGACCTTCTCGGCGCGCATCACGAAGGAGCCGGTCTTGTTGATCGAGCCGCCCACGACCTTGTCGCCCGCCGTTCGGGTCACAGGCATCGACTCCCCGGTCACCATGGATTCGTCGATCGAGACGCGCCCTTCGACCACCTCGCCGTCGACCGGCACCTTCTCGCCGGGCCGGACCCTGAGCCGGTCGCCGGCGTGGATCAGGTCGAGGGTGACCTCTTCGTCGCTACCGTCGTCGCGGATCCGCCGAGCCGTCTTCGGGGCGAGGTCCATCAGGGCGCGGATGGCCCCTGAGGTCTGTTCGCGGGCCCGCAGTTCGAGCAGCTGGCCCAGCAGCACCAGCACCGTGATCACCGCGGCCGCTTCGAAGTAGATGGGCACGCTGCCGTCCGCGCGGCGGAACGCCGCCGGGAATATCTGGGGCATGAAGGTCGCGACGACGCTGTAGGCCCAGGCCACGCCGACCCCCATGGCGATCAGCGTGAACATGTTGAGGTTGCGCGTCTTGAGCGAGGCCCAGCCCCGTTCAAAGAACGGTCGGCCCGCCCACAGCACCACCGGAGTCGCCAGGGCGAACTGCAGCCAGTTCGACGCCTGCGGGCTGACGGTGCGGTGAATTTCAAAGATGTGCGCGCCCATCTCCAGAGCGAGGACGGGCAGAGTGAGGGCCAGGCCGATCCAAAAGCGGCGGCCGAAGTCCGCCAGCTCGGGATTGGGACCGGCGTCCGCCGTGAACACCTCCGGCTCGAGCGCCATGCCACAGATAGGGCAGCTTCCCGGCCCCTCCTGGCGGACCTCCGGATGCATGGGGCAGGTGTAGATCGTCCCCGGCGGCGCCGCGGGCTCCGGCGCCCGAGGCTCGAGATACCGGGCGGGATCGGCCACGAACTTTGTCCGGCAGCCGGCCGAGCAGAAGTGGAAATCCTCGCCTGCGTGATGCGCGTGATGCGCCGTCGTCGCGGGATCGACCGTCATGCCACAGACCGGGTCCAGCACCTTCGCGCCGGGCTTTTCGTCCGCCTCTGACGGATGAGGGTGGGCGTGACAGCCGTGATGATGGGTGTGGTCGCTCATGGACAGCCTCCTGATGCGACAGATATACCCCCAAGGGGCATATTGCAATTACCCTGGCAGGGTATATCATGGGGACGTCGACGGAGCGCCTGATGAATCGAGAGAACAAGCCACGCCTGCTCAACCGCCTGAGCCGCATCGAAGGCCAGGTGCGCGGGATCGCCCGCATGGTGGAGGAGGACCGCTATTGCATCGACGTGCTGACCCAGATCCAGGCTGTCCGCGCGGCGCTGTCGAAGGTGGAGACGGAGATGCTTCGGGATCACCTGGGCCACTGCATCGAGGGCGCGATTGTCGCTGGCGACAAGGAAGAGCAACGAAAGAAGGCCGCCGAGTTGATACACCTCATGGAACGGACGGCCCGCTGACTTGATGCTCCTCCCTCGTCATCAGAGAACCAGGAGACACCTCGATGAGGATCATCAAGGCCGCCAGTCTTGGCTTGGCGGTGAGCGTGCTGGCGAGCGCGGCGCTCGCGGCCGAGCCGGCGAAATGCTGCTGCAAGGAGATGGCCGAGAAGGCGTCCTGCTGCGACAAGAAGGGCGACGCCAAGCCGTCCGAGCAGCCTGCGCCGCCCAGCGACCCTCACGATCACTAGGAGCCGAGGGCGCGTCTCCGGCTTGCGGAGCGCGCCCGAAGCGCCCTGACGTCCCGCGCCAGCCGGATCCAGAGCAGAATGAGGCCCGTGATCGCCACGGGCAGGGTCAGCAGCGCTGCGGCGACGATCAGCGGGTGGTTGAAGTCATCGCCCGCCTCGAAGTCGAGGATGTGGATGCGCCAGAAGAAGTCGTAGAAGCGCCAGACGTCGGACCGGCGGCTGACCACCTCGCCCGTCTGGGGCGAGACGTAGAACCGGGTCTTCTCGGCGTCGTCGAAATCGACCCGCCAGAGCGGGCCCGGCCGTCCGGCCTCCTGCGGGGGCGCCTCATACCAGCGCACCGCCGTCGGACGCCCCTCACCCTGATACTGAACGCCGGCCAGAAGCCGGACTTCCGCTTCCGGCAGGGGCGCCACAGGGCGGGCGGTCGCCGCGTCGGCGACATAGATTCCGCCGGCGGCGTCCTTCAGCACCCAGAGTGGCCCGCGCAGCGTGGACTTCAGCGTCGCCTCCACAGGGGTAATGCCGAGGGCGGCCGCAACGGATCCGGCGTCAACCAGCCCGGTGTTTGGCAACGGAGCGGGTTGGAACGCGGCGACGTGATGCTCCCCACGCACCCGCTCGATCGGGATGGCGGTCATGACCACGCCGCCAACCACCCAGCCCAGCACCTGAAGCCCCACGACGAGGGCCAGCCACTTGTGGATCTGAGTCGACCACCGAAGCATCCCGCACCTCCCCCGCCGCGTGGCCGGGCCAGCCACGCCAAGACCGAATCCCCCCGACTTTAGAACCAGGATCCAGTACATGCGCCCCCGCGCACATTCATTCGACCGCCGCCAGCTTCTGCGCGGCGCAGCCCTGCTCGGCGCCGGCGGCGCCGTCACATCCCTCCTGCCCGGCTGGGCCCGAAGCCAGACACCTGGCACAAGGTCCGGTCAGGTCCTCTCCGGCGAGGACATCTCGCTCACGATCGGCCACGTCCCGCTGACCGTTGAAGGGCGGACGGGCCACGGCATCGCCATCAACGGGTCGGTGCCCGGCCCCCTGATCCGGCTGAAGGAAGGGCAGAACGTCCGCATTGCGGTGACCAACGGGCTGCCGGACGAGGACACCTCGATCCACTGGCATGGCCTGCTCCTGCCGTTCCAGATGGACGGCGTGCCCGGGGTGAGCTTCCCCGGTATCAAGCCCGGCGAGACCTTCGTCTACGAGTTCCCGATCCGGCACGCGGGCACCTACTGGTATCACTCGCATTCCGGGCTCCAGGAGCTGCTGGGCCACTATGCGCCCCTGGTGATCGACCCGGCCGGCGCCGAGCCCGCGCCCTATGACCGCGAGCACGTGATCGTGCTGTCGGACTACAGCTTCATGCATCCGCACGTGATGATGCAGAAGCTCAAGCAGCAGGCGGGGTACTTCAATCGCCAGAAGCAGACCGTCGCCGGCCTGTTCGCGGGCAAGGACCAGGCGTTGAAGGACCGGGTCGAATGGGCCGGCATGCGGATGGACCCCACCGACATCTCCGACGTCACGGGATCGATCTACCACTTCCTGATGAATGGCCACGGCCCGGCCGACAACTGGACCGGCCTGTTCAGACCGGGCGAGCGCGTGCGGCTGCGATTCGTGAACGCGGCGGCCATGACGATCTTCAACGTCCGGATCCCGGGGCTGAAACTCACCGTCGTCCAGGCCGACGGCCAGGACGTGCGGCCGGTGGAGGTGGACGAGTTCCAGATCGCCAACGCCGAGACCTATGACGTCATCATCCAACCGGCGGAGGACCGGGCCTACACGCTCGTCGCCGAAGCCATCGACCGATCCGGCATGGCGCGCGGCACGCTGGCGCCGCGGCCGGGCATGAGCGCCGAGGTCCCGCCGCTGCGGGAGCGTCCGCTCCTGACCATGAAGGACATGGGCATGGACATGTCGGGCCACGCCGGCCACGGCGGCGGCCACGCGATGTCCATGCTCGACCCGAGGAACGCCCCCCAGGTGAAAACGGGCCCCGGCGTGCAAATGATCTCGCCCATGCCCGCCGACCGCGTCGCCGAGCGCGGCACGGGCCTTGAGGAGGTTCCCGGCAGGGTCCTGACCTACGCCGATCTCGTCGCGCTCAAGCCCAACCCGGATACGAGGACGCCGTCACGGTCCCTGCAGATCCACCTGACCGGCAACATGGAGCGGTTCATGTGGGCCTTCGACGGGGAGAAGTTCAGCGAGATCACCAAGCCTATCCCATTTCGGCGGGACGAGCGGGTGCGGGTGACGCTGGTCAACGACTCAATGATGAATCACCCGATCCATCTGCACGGCCACTTCATGGACCTCGTGAACGGCCATGCCGGCCACCTTCCGCGCAAGCACACGATCAATGTCCAGCCCGGCGGCAAGGCGAGCTTCGATCTGACCGCGGACGCGCCCGGCGACTGGGCGTTTCACTGCCACATGCTGCTCCACATGCACGCCGGCATGTTCAAGGTCGTGACCGTGCGGCCACTGGATGGAGATGCGGCATGAAGCTGCTCGTTCTCCTCCTGGCCGGCGCCGCTGCGCCTGCGATGGCCCAGGCGCCGGATCCGCACGCTCATCATCGTCCGGCAGAGCCGGCTCCGGCCGCCGACCCGCACGCGGGACACGCCATGCCTCAGGCGCCGGCCGCCGACCCCCACGCGCACCACCACACGCCCGCGCCGCAATCCGCGGACCCGCACGCGGGACACGCCGCGCCGTCCGATCCGCATGTGGGACACACCGCGACGCCGGCCGCCCCTGTGGGATCGGAGGCTCCGCCGCCGGTCCCGACGGACCACGCGGCCGACCGGGTCTTCGGATCCGAGGTGATGGCGGCGGCGCGGGAACAGCTTCGCCGCGAGCATGGGGTGATGACCTGGGCGACGTTTCGGCTTGAAACGGCGGAGTATCGCCCCGCCGAACGCGGCGACGCCTACGCCTGGGAGGGGGAATTCTCGTACGGCGGGGACATCAACCGCTTCGTCCTCAAGTCGGAAGGCGAAGGCCACCAGGGCGACCTGGAGGCCGCGGAGGTTCAGGCGCTCTATTCGCGGGCCATCGGGCCGTACTTCAACGCCCGGGCCGGCATCCGCCAGGATCTCGAGCCGAGCCCCAGGCGCACCTACGCCGCCGTCGGCGTTGAGGGGGTCGCGCCCTACTGGTTCGAGGTGGAGGCGACGGCCTTCCTGTCGGACAAGGGCGACCTGTCGGCGCGGGTCGAGGGCTCGTACGACCTTCGGCTCACCCAGCGGCTGATCCTGGAGCCGCGTGCCGAGGCTAACCTCGCGTTCGGCGACGATCGCGCAATCGGCATCGGCTCGGGGCTAACGGACATCGAACTCGGCCTGAGGCTTCGCTACGCGATCACCCCGGAGTTCGCGCCCTATGTGGGGGTGAACTGGGAGCGCGCCCTGGGCGAGACGGCGGACCTGGCGCGGGCGGCCGGCGAGCCACGCAGCGACGCGCGGCTCGCCATCGGGGTGCGGGCCTGGTTCTGAGGCGCCGCGCCGGTCAGTGCGCCGGCTGCGCCTCGTCGTCGGGGTGAGCAGACGCTTGCCGACGCAGTTCGTCCTTGGCCTGGCCATAGGCGCGCTGCGCGGCCTCGCGGACCTCGGAAAGGGATTCCTTGGCGCGCTCGGCGGCGGCGCGGCGAGCCGGCGCGAAGTAGCGGCGCTCGGCGGGCGTCGACGGCAAGGCCGCGCCGATAGCCGCGCCGACCGCGAGGCCGATCGCGCCGACAACCAGAGGTTCGTTCTCGAGAGTATCGTCGAAGCGCTGGCGGGCGGCGTGGCCGTATTCGCCGGCCTTGGCCCGGGCCGAGTGGGCCACCTCGCCCGCCCGGCTGCGCGCACGCGCCACGCCGTCGGCCGCTTGATGCTGGACCTCGGACAGCTTCTCGCGCGCCTTGCCGGCGCCCTCCGACAGGCGCGCCTTGGCAGCGTCGGCTTTCGCCCGGATCTTCGAGGACGCGCCGTCGCCTTCGTCATAGCCCTCGTAGACGGGGTAGTATCCGTCGGCGCCGGCATGGCGCCGGCGGGCCTGGCTCAGCGCCAGCCAGGCGACCCCCACACCGATCAGGGCGATGGGCAGCGGGTTCGCCCTCACCTGCTCGACCGCTGTGGACAGGGCCTTGTTGCTTGCCTCGCTCATCATGCTCTTCGCCTCGTGAAAAAGTTCCTGGGGTTCCAACTTGTGCTTCAGCGCCTCGAGCGTCCCGTCGAGCCTGCTCCGGGCTTCTTCGACATCCCGCTCGAGTTCGGCGGCGGTTCGGGTCATCGGGGGCCTCCCTTCAGGAGCTCTGCGTCGCGCTTGAGCTGCCGCCGCGAGCGGTCGGGCTTGAGGGCGTCGGGCTTGAGGGCGCTCGCCCCCGCCCGGACCAGCACATAGCCGAGCGCCGCCGTCAGCACCCCGACCAGCAGCGCGGCCCAGATGGGGCCGATGAGGGTCGCCAGCGCCAGGACCAGGGCCGCGAGCAGCACGATAAGCGCCGCCATCAGGAGCGCCCCACCGGCGGCGATCGTCACGGCCCCGCGGGCTGCGGCCTGAAGCTTCTCCCGGACCTCGGCGCGCAGGAGATCGGCTTCCCTGCGCACCAGCGCCGAAATGTCGTTCGCCAGCGCGCCCACCAGCTCACCGAGCGAGCGGCGATCGTGCATCGGGCCGCCGCCGTCCATGACCTAACGCCCTCCGGTGTGCGGCGAGGTCGGGTCGGGCTGGACCATGCCCGCGCTGCCGTCGTCGGCGCCGAGCGGCGCAGCCGTGGCCGCCGCATTAGTCGTCGCCAGGTCGCCGAGACCGGCGGCCACCGGCTGGTCGATGCCGAGGTCGCCGGCTGCCCGCCGGTCGGCGCCGTCGCGGCCGGAAGCATCCGCGGCGCGGGCCACGCGCCCGAGCGCAAGGCCGACCAGCACGGCGCCGCCGATGAAGGCCGCGGGATGCCGGCGGCCGAAATCGCGCACGTCGTTGAGAAGATCGCCGGGATCGCGGTCGGCGAGGTCCCGGGACAGGGATTCCAGGCCGTCGGCCGCGCGCTGCACCAGGCGGGAGGCGGGGCTCTGGTCGGCCTGGGCCAGCTCGTCGCCCGCCCGGCGGACCGCGTTGGCGAAATCGCCCAGGGTCCTGGCGCCGGCCCGCGCGCCCTTCTGCGCCTCGACCCGCACCCGATCCTGCGCGACGCCGGCGAAGCTCTTCGCCTCGGACTTCAGGGTGTCCCCGGCCTCGCCGATCGCCCGCTTCGCCTGCCGCTTCTTGCCGGTGGCGCCGCTGGTCGCCGTCCCGCTTTCAATGTCGCTCATGATCCTCTCCGAAATCCGGACAAATGCCATCGTCCCCGCTGCTGGCTGAACGCACGAGCAACGGTTCGGTGGCGTCGGAGAGACGCAGAACGCTAGATTTTCACAGGAATGTCGGGATCGCGCCGGCCAGGGCGCCGATCAGTCGTGGGAACGCCCGCGCCGCCACATGATGGCCGCGCCGATCGCCACGCCGACGGCCAGGCCCAGGGCGCCCATGGCCAGGGCTTCACGATCCAGGGCGGCCTCCAGGCGCCGCCGCGCGGCTCGGCTCATCCCGGCGAGGGACCGGCGATCGGCGTCGTCGTAACCCTCGTAGATCTCGTACTGCCCCGCCAGACGCTCGGGCTTCAGATGCCGCGCCAGGTCACCGCCGCCGGCCAGCTTCCGCATCGAATCGTCGAAAACACCCATCTGTCACACCTCATCACCCGCATTTCATATTATGGGACAAATATGAAGTCTTCCTCGCTTGCCTTGATCCTGTCCCTGATCGCCGCGCCGGCCCTGGGACAGGAGATCTCCGCCCAGCGCCTCTCCGACATGACCCGCGAACTGGCCTCCGAGCCCTACGCCGGCCGCGCACCCGGCGGACCCGGAGAGCAGAAGACGATCGACTTCATCGTGGGCGAGTTCAAGGCGCTGGGACTGCAGCCGGCGGGCGACGATGGCGGGTGGACCCAGGAGGTCCCGCTGCTGCGCTTCCAGACCGAGCCGGGCGGACGCTTCGAGCTCGCGGTCGGGGGAGAGGCGAAGGCGCTGGCGACCCAGACCGATCTTCGCATCGAGACGCAGCGGCCCGTCGAGCAAGTGGTCGTCGACAAGGCGCCGCTGGTGTTCGTCGGCTACGGCGTCTCGGCGCCCGAGCGCGGCTGGGACGACTACAAGGGCGTGGACCTGAAGGGCAAGATCGCCGTCTTCCTGATCAACGACCCCGATTTCGAGGCCTCGCCCGGGGAGTCCGTCGCCGGCAAGTTCGGAGACAAGGCCGCCACCTTCTACGCCCGCTGGGTCTACAAATACGAAGAGGCCGCCCGGCGGGGCGCGCTGGGCGCCCTGATCGTCCACGAGACGGCGGGCGCCGCCTACGGCTGGAGCACGGTCGTGGCGTCGAACGGCGAGAGCTACGACGTGGTCCGGACGGACCCGGAGAAGGACAAGCCCCTGCTGCAGGGCTGGATCCAGCGCGACCTGGCCGTTGACTTGTTCCGGAAGGCCGGCCTCGACTTCGAGGCCGAGAAGGTCCGGGCGCGGACCGAGGGTTTCCGGCCGGTGGAGCTGGAAGGCGCCACTTTCTCAGCGAACTACCGCAACGCCTTCGAGCGGCTGACGAGCCGCAACGTCATCGCGGCGCTGCCAGGCGCGAAGCGGCCGGACGAGACGATCCTCTACGCCGCCCACTGGGACGGCTACGGGATCGGGCCGGCCGACGCCGAGGGGAACACGATCCGCCCCGGCGCCGTCGACGACGCCGTGGGCGTAGCCGCGGTGGTCGAGACCGCACGCGCCTTCCAGGCTGGACCGCCACCGGAACGCACCATCCTGTTCGCCGCCTGGACCGCCGAGGAGCGGGGGCTGCTGGGCAGCGAGTTCTACGCCCAGGCGAACGCGGCGAAGCTTCCCAGGATGGTCGCCAGCTACACCTATGACGTTCTGCAGACCGCCGGCCCGGCCCGCGACGTGGTGCTGGTGGGCTCGGGGCAGACCGACCTGGAGGACCACCTCGCCAAGGTCGCGGCGCGCCACGGACGCAGCATCACGCCCGACCCGAAGCCTGAGCGCGCCCTGTTCTACCGCGCGGACCACTTCTCGCTGGCGAAGCGGGGCGTGCCGACGGTGCTGCTGATGGGGCTGGGCGGCGGCGCCGACCTGGTCGAGGGTGGGCGCGCCGCCGGCGAGCGCTGGGTCGAGGACTTCACGGCCCGCTGCTATCACCAGACCTGCGACCGGTGGGAGCCGACCCAGGACTACCGGGGCGCAGCGGCGGACGTGCAACTCGCATTCGAGGCGGGACGTGAACTTGCGAACTCCCGCCGCTGGCCGGGCTGGAATGACGGCTCGGAGTTCAAGCCGATCCGGGCGGAGACGGCGGCGGCGCGGCGCTGAGGTCCTGACGCGCCTCGGTCCCCGGGCGGGAACTACGGTTGGATACGACACGGCCGCCGCTCGGCCGGGGCCGCTGGCAAGCTGACCGCGACGTTCAGGCGAGGTTCAGGGTTAGCGCGCGTTAACTGTCCTCCCAAGAGGAGGCCCTCATGCGTACGCGTAAGATCATCGCCTCGGCGCTGGCCGCCGTAACCGCCGCGGGCGCCGTGCTGGCGACCGCGGGGCCGGCCAACGCCGAGCGCTATCGGCACCGGCATCACAGGGACAACGACGATGCGGTGGCCGCCGCCATTATCGGCGGCGTGGCGGGCCTGGCGCTCGGCGCCGCACTTTCGAGCGGCGGACGCCGGGACCGTGGCGACGACTACTACAACGGCTACTCCTACGATCCGCGGTACGACCGCTACCGTGGCGGCTACCACCGCTATGATCGTCCACGCCATCGGACCTGCATCACCCGTGATCGGGTCTATGACCCCTACATCGGCCGCCGTGTGACCATCGAGCGTCGCTATCGTTGCTGACCGGTCCAGGCCGCCCCGCTAGCCGCCGCTCGCCTCCACCGTCGGCCAGAGACGCAACCGGACGTAGCGGCAAATTTGAGGCTGGCCTGCGGCGGCGGCAGCAGCATCCGAGACATGAAGCGTTGCCCAAAGGGCGGTAGCCGCACACGTTTTTCCCAAGCGGCTCACTCTGGCCGGTGTCGTTTCCGGGCTCGCCAGGGCCGCGCCTTGGCGCTACCGTAAGCTGTGCCAGGGCGTGGTCCTTGGGGGCGCGGTGCAGATGTCCGAGGAACTCGTCGCCGAGAATGCGCGCCTGAAGGCGCGGATCTCCGAACTCGAGGCGCTTCTCGCCGCCAAGCCGCCGATCGATCGGGAAAGCCTGTACCGCGCCACCGACCGCGCGCCCTGGGGCGTCCTGGCGATCAACGCCGACCTTCGGCTCGACCATGCCAACCGGGCCGCGGGGCGGTGGCTGACCCGCCCCCCGCCCGCAACCGGCGAGCGCGCGGCCGAGGCCCTGGTCCCTGCCCTGTTCGAAGTCGCCGAGGCGCACCTTCTCGGCGCCCTTGCCGGTCACGAGCACGAAGGCGAATTTCAGCTTCGGGACGCCGCTGGCGAGGTTCGCGAGCTGCGGCTCAACATCCTGCCCCGCCGCGGCGGCCCCCAGGGGATCACCGGCGCCGTCATGAGCCTCTATGACGTCACCGAGACCCAGGCCCTCGACCGGGCCGTGCGGGAGAACGAGGCGCGTCTGACGCACATCGGCGCCGTCACTCCGAACGTGAACTACATCTGGGATTTCGAGGCGGGCCAGCCCATCTGGGCCGCCGGGCGGACAGAGGACGTCTATGGCCACTCTCCCGAGATGATGGTGGAAGGCGGCCGCGATCTCGCCCGGACCCTGATCCACCCTGAGGACCTGCCCAAGGTCGCGGAGCGGCTGGCGGAGCTGACGGCCCGGCCCGACGGCCACGTGGCGGAGTTCGAGCTGAGAATCCGCCGTCCGGACGGCGCGTTCCGGTGGATCATGGACCGGGCGGTCGCCTTCGAGCGGAGCGAGACCGGCCAGGTGATCAAGACGCTCTGCACCGCCATTGACATCGACGAGCGGAAGCGCGCGGACGAGCGCCGCATCCTCCTCATCAACGAACTGAACCACCGGGTGAAGAACACCCTGGCCGCCGTGCAGTCGATCGCGCGCCAGACCCTGCGCGCCGGGCGCCCCCCGGAACAGACGCTGGAACTGTTCACCGCGCGGCTGGTGGCGCTCTCGGGAGCCCACGACGTGCTCACCCGCGAAAACTGGGAAGGCGCGGGGCTACGCGAGATCGTCGCCGGAGCCCTGGCCCCCTTCGGCGCGCAGGGCGAAGGTCGCCTCGAGGTCTCCGGACCCGACGTGCGGCTCAGCGCACGCGCGGCCCTGGCCCTGGCCATGGCGCTCCACGAGCTCGCCACCAACGCCGCCAAGTATGGCGCGCTGTCCTCGGAGACCGGCCGGGTGGACCTCACCTGGCGCATCGACCCCACGACGGAAGCGTCCCTGCTGGAGCTGGAATGGCGCGAGCGGGGCGGGCCGGCGGTGAGCACGCGCCGCAAGGCCGGCTTCGGCTCGCGCCTGCTGATCCAGGGGCTCCCTGCCGAGCTCGACGGACGCGCGGATCTTACGTTCGCGCCCGAGGGCCTGGTGTGGCGCCTCAGCGCCCCGCTCAACGCCGGTCCGGCGCCGCAGGCGGGCGTAACGACGGCGCCGGAAACCGCTTGACCGCTTGAACTCCAGTATTTACTAAACACTCGAATACTGGATTACGAGATCTCGCCACCCGGGTCACGGGCCCAGCGGCCGCCCCAGCCGCTCCAAGCTCCGCCGCGACCCAAAACCCTCCCCCCATGAGTGCGGAGACCCGGGTGGCGGGAACCTGCCTGGAGGTTCCCATGCGCGTCCGCTACGCCATTCGCTGGTCGCGATTGACCGAAACCGTCGCTCTGGCGGCCTCCGCCGTCGGGGTTCTGGCGGTCGTCGCACGGCTCATCTGAGGTCAGGCAAGCAATCGCCGGATATCTGCGAGAGGCTTAATCTTCCCAGTTCCGCAACCTGCGCGCGACTGCCCTCTCGGAACCTTGCCAAACACCCCCGCCATCGCGGGCTGTTCAATGAAATTGGCGACGCCGGCCCCGGTTAACGCGGATTCAGTACGTCTGTCAGCGTTACCTTAAAGCCGGGACGGCAGATTTCGGGCAAAGACGGCGCGGCCCCCGCGCGCCGGCTGAACGGAGCAGACCCGTGTCGAACAACCCGGGCGACGGCGGCAGACCCCTCAAGGTCCTGCACGTGGACGACGATCCGATGAACCTGCGGGTCGTGCAGGAAATCCTGGGCGCGTTTGGCCACCAGGCCGTGATGGCGTGTTCGGGCCCGGAAGCGCTGGACCGCCTGGCGGTGGAGTCGTTCGACCTCGTGCTGCTGGACATCCATATGCCGGGCATGACGGGCATCGAGGTCATCGAGCGGCTTCGCGCTACGGACGGGCCCCAGCGGGCCGTGCCGGTGATCGCCCTGACAGCCGACGTCTATTCGCGCCGTCCGGCCGAATATGTGGCCCTGGGCTTCAACGACTTCGTCTCCAAGCCGATCCTGGTGTCCGGCCTGATGGCCAGCATCAAGCGGTGCGCCGGCCCGGCCGCGCCCGAGGCCCTGAGCCGCGCCAGCTAGTCGGCGTCGGCCTCGACGGGCGGCGCCGCCACGGGCTGGGGCTCGCCGCCGAGCGCTGCGGCCAGCTTCTCGCGATCGAGCTGACCCTCCCAGCGTGAGACCACCAGCGTCGCCACGGCGTTGCCGACGAAGTTGGTCAGGGCGCGGCACTCGCTCATGAACCGGTCGACACCCAGGATCAGCGCCATCCCGGCCAGCGGAACCGTGGGCACCACCTGCAGCGTGGCCGCAAGCGTGATGAAGCCCGCGCCGGTGACGCCTGCCGCCCCCTTTGAGCTCAGCATGGCCACCGCCAGCAGCAGGAGCTGTTCCTGCAGTGTGAGGTCGATCCCAAGGGCCTGGGCGATGAACAGGGCCGCCAGGGTCATGTAGATGTTGGTGCCGTCGAGGTTGAAGCTGTAGCCGGTCGGCACGACGAGGCCGACGACGGACTTGGCCGCGCCGGCGCGCTCCATCTTCTCCAGCAGCGACGGCAGCGCCGCCTCGGACGAGCTGGTGCCCAGGACCAGCAGCAGCTCCTCCTTCAGGTAGCGGATCAGCTTCAGGATCGAAAAGCCGTTGAGCGCGGCGATCGCGCCCAGCACCACTAGGACGAACAGCAGCGAGGTGCCGTAGAAGGTCGCCACCAGGGCCGCGAGGCTGGCGATGCTCTCGATGCCGTACTTGCCGACGGTGAAGGCGAAGGCGCCGAGGGCTCCGATGGGCGCCGCGCGCATGAAGATGGCCACGAGCCGGAAGAAGGCCTCGGCCACGGAGTTGAGGACGTTCAGCGCCGGCTGGCCCCGATCGCCGATCATCGCCAGGGCGAGACCGAAGGGGATCGAGAAGAACAGGACCTGCAGGATGTTGCCGCTGACGAAGGCGCCGGCGACCGTGGACGGGATGATGTCCATCAGGAAGCCCACGATCGTCATGTCGTGGGACTGGGCGGCGTAGCCCTCGACCGCCCCGGCGTCGAGGGATGCCGGATCGATGTTCATCCCCGCGCCCGGCTTCAGGACGTTGGCGACCACGAGGCCCACCACCAGGGCGAAGCTGGAGACGGTGATGAAGTAGGCGAAGGCTTTGGCGGCGACCCCGCCCACCTTGCCGATGTCGCGCATGCCGGCGATGCCGGTGACGACGGTGAGGAAGATCACCGGGGCGATGATCATCTTCACCAGCTTGATGAAGGCGTCGCCGAGCGGCTTGAGCGCCTCGCCCGTGGCCGGCCAGAAGTGTCCGATGAGAGCGCCCAGGGTGATCGCGACCAGCACCTGGACATAGAGCTGGGTCCAGAGCGGCCGTCTGGCCGGCGCTTCGATGGTGCTGATCCCGGCCACGCGACTCCCCCGATCGTTCGGTCGACACCGTAGCGTCGGAAACACGACTGCAAAACGGGTGGCCGAGAGTTCGAAGATCGGGAATGCTGGACGCGAAGAGTCCGTACGACGGACCGCCGAGCCCTGGGGAGGACCACCATGAAGCCGCTCGATCGGCGATCGCTGCTGTCCGGCGCGGCCGGCGCCGCCGCCTTCGCCGCCCTGCCCGCCCGGGCCAGGATCGCGGTCCACCCACCGGCCGCGGGAGGTTTCTCGGCCGCGGGCGTGGCCGAACTGAACGCCCAGATGCGCGCCCTGGTGGACCAGCGGAAGCTCGCCGGCGTCGTCACCCTGCTGGCGCGCAAGGGCAAGGTGGTGAACCTGGACGCCTATGGCCGGCTGGACGCCTCGCGGCACGCGCGGGTCACGCCGGAGACGATCTTTCGCATCGCCTCGATGACCAAGCCGATCACCGGCGTGGCGATGATGCAGCTCTACGAGCAGGGCCTGTGGACGCTGGACGAGCCGGTGGCCAAGCACATCCCGCAGTTCGCCGGCCTGAAGGTGAAGGGGCCGAACGGGACGCTGGAAGAGCAGGCGTCGCTGATGACCATGGCCCAGCTCATGAGCCACACCGCTGGTTTCGGCGTCAGCGCGGTCTACGACGCGCACAACCTGACCGAAACCGACCTGCAGGGGATGATCGACAAGCTGGCGACGTTGCCGCTGGAGAGCCAGCCGGGCACGGACTGGGCCTATGGGCCGGCCGTCAACATCCAGGGGTATATCGTTGAAAAGCTGTCGGGAAAGTCGCTCGACCGATATTTCCAGGACCACATCTTCACGCCGCTGAAGATGCCCGATACCCAGTTCTGGGTGGACCGGGGGAACGTGGCGCGGGTGGCGCGCATCCACACCTACGACGAGGCCGGGAACATTGCGCCGGCCGCCGAGTCGCCGATCCGGTTCGATCCGCCGCGGTTCCTGTCGGGCTCGGGCGGGCTCTATTCGACGGCGCCCGACTACTACCGGTTCTGCCAGGCGCTGCTGAACGGCGGCGCGCTGGAGGGCGCACGGATCGTGAAGCCCGAGACCGTCAAGCTGATGCGCCGGAGCGTGCTGAGGCCCGGCGTGGGCGTCGACCTCTACGGGCCCGTCCAGAAGGGCCTGGGCTTCGGCATGGACTTCGCCGTCCACGAGGACCCCGCCGTGAGCGGCCTGCCGCACGGCCCGGACAGCTACTGGTGGGGCGGCGCGTTCGGCACCTGGTTCTGGATCGACCCGGCCAACGACCTCGTCTTCGTCGGCATGATCCAGAACGAGCGGGGCTCGATCCCCGGCGCCGGCACCCCGCCCGTCCGCGAGATCTCGCCCAAGGCGGTCTACGCCGCCCTCACCGACCGGAAGGCCTGAGTATGCGCATCCTCCTCGCCGCCGTCGCCGCCCTGGCGTTCGCGACCGCCGCCCAGGCTGCAGACTACAAGCCGCCCCGGAACGCCTTCGGCCAGCCCGACCTGGAGGGCGTCTGGACCAATGCCTCGCTCACCAGTCTGGAGCGCGGGCGGCAGTTCAAGACGCTCACCATCACCGAGCAACAGGCCGGCATGGTCGAGCAGATGCGCGCCAGGATGATGGAGGCCCAGAGTCGGCCGACCGATCCCGACGCCCCCGCGCCAACGGCGGGGAGCGACCCCGGCGGCTACAACGCCTTCTGGGTGGACCCCGGCACGCGCATGGGCCGCATCGGCGGGGAGGTGCGGACGTCCTGGCTGGTGGATCCGGCGGACGGCAAGCTGCCCTACCGGCCCGAGGGACGGAAGCTCTACGAGGACACATTGCAGAAGGCCCGCACGACGTTCGACGGGCCCGAAGCGCGGCCGCTGGGCGAGCGCTGCCTGCTGGGCTTCGGCTCGACCGCCGGGCCGCCGATGCTGAACGTGCTCTACAATAACCACTACCAGGTCCAGCAGGCGAAGGACCACGTGGTGATCGTGGTGGAGATGAACCACGACGCCCGCATCATCCGGTTGGCCGACAGGACCCGTCCGCCGGCGCACGTGCGCACCTGGATGGGCGATTCCATCGGCTGGTGGGAGGGCGAGACCCTGGTGGTCGAGACGGTGGGCTTCCATCCCGGCGAGTCGCTGCGGCCCTATTTCGGTGCGAGCCTCTACCTGTCGCCGGAGGCCAAGGTGACCGAACGGTTCACCCGGATCGCCGAGGACCAGATCCTCTACGAGTTCGCCGTGGACGACCCCAAGGTCTACACTCAAGTCTGGAAGGCCCAGATGCCGCTGAACGCCGCCAAGGGGCCCGTCTACGAATACGCCTGCCACGAGGGGAACTACTCCCTGCCCGGTATCCTGGCGGGCGCGCGGCGGGCCGAGGCCGAGGGCCGAACGCCCGACGCGGTGGAGTTGTCGGAGTAGTCAGAACCAGGACAGGTCCATGCGCTGGCCGCCGATGACGAGGCCTTTCAGGCGCGCCTTGCCGTCGCGGCCGACAGAGACCACGGCGAAGGCCGGCGGCGGGGTCCCGGCGCCGGCGCGAAGGATCTGTTCGAGCGCCTCGGCCTGACGCTGGTCGAAATGGGCGCGGTCGACGCCCAGCTCGGCGGTGATCACGGTCTCGGTCGGCTCACGCGGCGGGACGGGAGTAGGAACGACCGCGGGACGATCCCCGCCGGGGGCTTCGGGGCCATCGCACGCCAGGCGGCCGCGGGCCGCCACGTCGCCCAGCCTGGCGGCCTCTTCGCGGCTGGCCGCGGCGCCCGATGGGACGTGGCGGTCGCCCACCCGCCGGAGCGCGACCCACTGGCGCGCGCTGGCGAAGTCGTTGCTGCCCGGCGGGCACGGCGTCCCCGACGGCTGTTCCGACCTGAGCTGGAACTGCACGTAGTGGCCGCTGAGCAGGCTGCGCGGATCATAGCCCGCGATCTCGAGCCAGACCTCCCGGCCCTGGGCTCGCGCCATCCCCTCACGCACGACGAGGCCGACGAGGCCCAGGGCGAGAAGGCAGGCGGCGGCCATGATACGAACGGGAACGCCGGGAGCCTTCATGCCGACCGCCTCCCGCGCATGGCGAACGCGACGGCCAGGGCCACGAGCGCCGCTGCGCCGAACACCGCCGCCGAGGTCATCAGGCCGACGCCCAGATTGAACAGGAGGCTCGCGCCGGCGGCGAAGAGGCCGACGACGCCCGCTGCGGTGACCCCCGCGTGGCGATCATGCCGCCCGAGCGCCACGGCGCCGGCCGAGACGGCGAGCCAGAGGATCGAATGGGGCACGCCCTTGAGCGCGCCGTCGAAGCCCGAGGCGCCGAACCAGATGAGCGCGCCCCACGCGTACCAGCCATAGAGCACTGAGGCCGGACCGTCGGCCCGCTGGCGGACGACCCGCGCCGCCATGGCCGCGCCAGCCAGCAGCATGGCGGCGGACAGGAACAGCGTGTCGGCCCGCTCGCGGACGATTCCCTCGAAGGTCATGACCGCAAGGACGGCCGCAAGCCCCGCCGCATGGGCCAGAGCCTGGGAGCGCCAGAGCCACGCGCCGACCGCGGCCAGAGGCGCCGCAGCCACGAGCCAGCCCGGCCAGTCCTGACCCGCGCCAAAGACCGACCGTCCGCTGAAATCCCCAAGCCCGATCAGGGCCACCGCCACGACGGCGGGCCATGGCGAGCGCCCTGCGAGCGCCAGCAGCACCGCGGCCAGACCCGCTCCGCGCAGCGCCGCCTGGGGATCGCCGGCGATGTCGAAGATCTGACCCGTGAGTCCTATGGCGGCGGCGAAGACCAGGGCCGCCACGCTGAGCAGGACGTGGGATGTGATCGGCCGGCCTCTGGCGCTGGCCCAGGCCGCCCCGCCCGAGGCGCCCAGGAAGGCGGCGAGGATCATGGCGAAGCGCCCAAGTCGCGGAATCGCCGACCAATTCGCCGCCACGAAGGCGATCACAGCCACGCCGGCCAGCAGAGCGCCGATGATGGCGAGCGCGGCGGCCGCGTCGAGACGCCGGCCCTCGGCCACCGAATCCAGGATCGCCGCCCGGTTCTCGGCAGGCACGAGCCCTCGGCCGATCCAGCCGTCCAGGTCTTGCTCGAGCCGTCTTCGGTAGCTCGCCATGGAGTCCTCTTCGCGCCAGCCAGCTTGGCCGCAGGCGCGGCCGGCGCCTAGAGGCCCCGGGCGCTCCGCATTGCCGGCCCGCAACATTTACAGCGTGTATTTTGCAGACCGTGGCTTCAGACACGCACCTGAGCGAATTCGCCTTCCCTGGAGGGAAAGGCTTGTTGACGCATCCCCCGCCATGCCGGACATTCGAATCCAAGCGCCACAAAAAGCGCTATCAAAACGGGCTTGGGGGAAACTAAATGCAATCCACAAAGAGCATCCTGCTGTCTTGCGTCTTCGCAATGGCGGCGAGCGGCGTCGCGCATGCGCAAGGCGCCATCACCATCGAGGAACTGGTGGTCACCGCCGAAAAGCGCGAGCAGTCCCTGCAGGACGTGCCCGTGGCGGTGTCGGCGTTCTCGGACGAGCGCCGAGAACTGGTGGGCATCAACTCGGTCGCCGACCTGACCAACTTCACGCCTGGCCTGGCGTATTCCACCAACAACGACCGCATCAACATGCGGGGCATCGGCCGCTTCACGAACAACCGCTCCTCCGAGGGCGGCGTGGCCATGTACAACGACGGCTTCTACACCTCGTCGGTGACCTCGTTCGCGCAGTCGAGCCTGTTCATCGAGCGGACCGAGGTGCTGCGCGGGCCCCAGGGCACGCTGTACGGGCGCAACGCCATCGGCGGCGCCCTGAACATCATCTCGAAGCGCCCCACGGACGACCTGACGGGCGAGGTTCGGGCCAGCTACGGCAACTATGACGCCAAAGTCGTCGAGGGCATGATCTCGGGCCCCCTCTTCGGCAACATCAAGGGCCGGATCGGCGGCTCGTACAGCCACATCGGCAAGGGCGTGTTCGAGAACCTCAATCCCGATGGGGAGGACGAGGGCAACCGCGGCACCTACTGGAGCGCCGAGGCCCAGCTCGAGGGCGAACTCGCCGACGGCAAGCTGGAATGGTGGTTCAAGACCTCGACCGCCGAGTGGCACACGCTGGGCCGCGGTCCCGGCGGCCGGACCACGGCGGCCTATGGCGTCCGCGACGTGACCTCGCCCTTCCAGGCGTCGCTGACCCCGAACGCCGCCGCGTTCGGATTCACGAGCGCCGCCCTGCCCGGCAACACCTGCCAGTTCTGCTTCAACACGGACGACGGCAACTACATCAACCTCGAGAACAACAACTACATCTTCGAGACGGTGGTCCACTTCGACAACTTCGATGTGAAGTACATCGGCGGCATGACCTATTATGACTACCGGCTGCAGACGGACCTGGACGGAACCTCCCGCCAGGCGCCCTTCTTCCTGCCCGGGGTGGCGCGGCCCTACTTCCCGCGGCGGCACAACCAGTACCAGGAGGAGGTCTGGTGGTACTCGAACGAGCTGAACTTCACCTCCACCCACGACGGTCCGGTGCAGTGGCTGCTGGGCCTCTACCAGTTCCGCGAAGGTTCGAACTACACGCTCTCTGACGCGCGCTACCCGGACAACGCCGGCTTCGAGAACCCGACACTGTTCTCGTTCAACCCCGCGACCCAGCTGATCCCGGCCGCGCCCAATCCCGAACGGCGCTACGCCTACGGCTCGTCGGAGAACGTCAGCAACTCGTACGCCGTCTTCGGCCAGGTCGACTGGCAGGCGATGGAAACGGTCAAGGTCACGGCCGGCCTGCGCTACACCTACGACAAGAAACGTTCGTTCGAGAGCGCGCGGCTGTTCTGTCTGTACACGGCCGTCTGCCCCGTTTCGCGTCTCACGGGACGCGCCGTGGACGTCACGGCGATCGCCTCCCCGGGCACCAGCACCGATCCGGCGGTCTACCTGCCCGCCTACACGGACACCACGACCGGCCTGCGCCATCGCGGCCTCAGGGAAAGCTGGGACGCGATCAGCGGCACCCTGGGCGCCGACTGGCAGCCGGATCCGGACACCCTGGTCTACGCCAAGTACACGCGCGGCTATAAGGCCGGGGGCTTCAACTCCGGCACCGTGACGCTGCAGGCCAACGTCAGCACCGACAAGGAGACCATCGACGCCTACGAGGTCGGCCTGAAGAAGACCTTCGGCGGCCGCTTCCAGGCCAACGCCTCGGCCTTCTGGTACGATTACCAGGACATCCAGATCCCGATCTCGGGCCTGAACCCGGTCACGAACACCAATGTGGCCTCGTTCTTCAACCTGCCGAAGGCCAGGGTGCTGGGCTTCGAGGTGGAGACCACCTGGCAGCCGATCGAGAATCTGCAGCTGCTGGCGAACTATTCCTACCTGAACGCCGAGATCCGCGAGGCCTGCTGCTTCCAGGATTCGGAAGATCCGCGCGGCCTCCAGCCCGAGGCCGTGCTGGCGGGCAACACTCCGGCCCAGCTGGCTAACCCGACGGCGGCCCTCAACCAGGACCTCAAGGGCCAGAAGCTGCCCTCGTCCACCCCGCACCGGGTGACGGTCAACGCCAACTACACCTGGAACCTGGAGCCCGGCGACCTGACCGCCTCGCTCACCTACGTGTGGCGGGATGCGACCTACTACTCGATCTTCAACCGCTACTATAACCGCGTGAAGTCCTACGATCAGACCGACGCGCGGCTCCTGTTCAACGACCGCGACGACCGCTGGACGTTCATCGCCTACGTCAAGAACGTGTTCGACTCCCGCGGATCGGCGGGGGTGAGCTCCTCCCGCGTGAACACCGGGCCGAACACCGGCCTGGTGAACCAGACCGTGTCGTATATCGCGCCGCGGACCTATGGAGTGGAGTTGCAGCGCCGCTTCTGATCCGGCCCGTTACAGGTACTTGCGAACGCCCCGGCCACGCCGGGGCGTTTTGCTGTTCGGGGCATGACGTCGGCCGCCGGCGTCAGCGGCAGCCCGCCACCACGCGCTCGAGCTCGTCCAACCGCTTCTGGCGCAGCAGCCGGCCCGCGGCCATCAGCTGGTAGCGATCGGCCGCGCCCCCCGCGGCCCGCAGGGCCGAATCCGTGTCGGGATAGCGCGGCGGCGCCGGCAGGTTCCGGGGCACGCAGCTCTTCGGCGGCGACGGAAGCGGCGGCGGCGGGGTCGGAGGCAGAGGCTCTGGCGGCGGAGCCGGGGTCACCACGGGCGCCGCCACGGGATCCGCCGGCTTCTTGCGCCGCAGCGTCTCGCAGCCGCCCAGGGCCAGGCCGGCGACCGCAATCGAGACCACGAGGATAGATCGGCCGCCCCGCATCATTTCTCCAGGTTCGACAGCACGGCGCGATCGGCGCTTTCCATGCGGGCGCAGGCGTCGATGCCCTCCGGCGCCTGTTCCAGCAGCTGGCGCGCCCCGCGCGGCGGCGCCGACCGCGACGCCACCTCGGCCGCGTCCAGCTCCCGCGCGCCCTCGGCCGCCCGGCAGGCGGCCAGCTCGGTGCGCAGGCCCGCCTCGGCGCGTTCGGCGTCCCGGCGCAGCTCCACGATGCGCGCCTCCAGGCTCTCCCGCTCGGCGCGCCACAGGCTGGACGAGACACCCAGGGCCACGGCCAGGACTACGGCCGCGGCCGTCGCAATCGGCCCCGTCACCGGGCTCATCAGCAACTGTTTCACTCCAGCCAGCATGCTCCGTCCTCAGCGCGCCGCGACGGCGCGCATATGAACGGCGCCGCTGTGGCCATTTCGCGGCCTCTGGAACAACCGAGAGCTAACGACCATTGTTAAGCCATGACGAAATGGGCGCTCATACTGTTGGCCGCGATGATCGGCCTTGCAATCCTAGGTTTTCTCGTGGACGCCGCGCGCGTGATCGCCGGGGTGCTGTTCGTGGGGTGCCTGATCGTGCTGGCCATCCGCGCCTTCAGCCGCCGGGGCGGATAGGCTCTTCGCGTCCCAAGGGATCAGGCGATCACGATACCGAGGGTCGGACCGCCGCCGGACCCCGGCCCGCCCAGACTTGGGCAGCGCCCAGGAGGGCCGTAAGTTCGGCGACGGCGGTGACTCGACGGTCGCGGCCGCTAGGACAGCGAGGCGCCTGGGCCTGAACGCTTCGGCCGACTGGCGCCGACGCCGCCGAGGCCGGTCAATTCCGGACGAAACAGTCGCGTCGGGCGCGCTTGAGGGCATCGCAGAACTGGACGGCGGCGGCCCGGTCCGCGAAGCCGCCGACCACGGCGCGTCGCCACACGCGACCGCTCACCGTGGCGGTCTCGACCCGCCCCTCATGGCCCGCAAGGCCGCCCGGCAGGGTCTCGAGGAGCCGGCGCGCCTCGGCCTCGGTGGGCGCCGCTCCGACCTGCACCACAGGCCCGGAGCCCGCTTTCGCAGCCGCGGGCGCAGGCACGGAGGTCGCCGGGGCGGCCGCCTCGGGAGCGTAACTTGGTGAAGGTTCGGCCGGCTGCGGCGAAGCCGCCTGCGGTGGGGCTGGCGCGGCGTCCGCCGCCGCATCGGCGCGGGCCATCCGCAGGCTCTCCCCATGGAACGGGCCGCGGAACGCTGGTTCGCAGGCGGCGCGCCAGGCCAGTTCCAGCGCGGTCCCGGCCTGGATCGGGCGCCAGTCGCTCTCCGCGGGCCGCAGGGTCCGGCGCTCCCCCAGGAGGTTCCGCTGCGGATAGCCGGTGGTCTCGCCAAGGCGTATGCGGCGACCCGCACAGTCGGCGCTGACCGACACATGCCACGAGAGCGCCCCGGCCTGGGCGTACGTCTCGGCGCTCAGCGCCTCGGCCCGGATCACCACGCGCGGGGGCTGTCCGCCGCCGCCCGGGAAGGTCGAGACCACCGAGGTGACGGCCTGGGGCGTCACGGCCACCACCCGGTCCGGAACGATGTCGGTCTCGCGCTGGAGCCAGAGGAGCAACGTGTCGCGGTCGAAGGCGGCGGGAAACGCCGGTGCGTTCTGGCCCCACGCCCCGCCGCCAGCGGCGGCCCAACTTGCCGCGACCACCGCCAGAACGCTCCTGATGCCCATGCCGCACATCCCCGAATCACGCCTGTGGGCAACCTGTTCGGGAAGCCCCGACGAGGCAAGCGCCCCGTCGGGCGCGGCACGCGCCGCCTCCCGCCGCGCGCGACGGACGATCCAGGCGAACCGAGCCCCCAAAATGGGTAGGCAAACGCGCTTTTCCCGCTGTTACAACCCAAACAGACGGTCGATTCCTAAGGTCATGGTTATCAAATGGCGGGCACTGTCCAGTGACAAGCTTGCGAGACGCCCTCCCCCTCGGCGCTTCGCATCGGGGGCTCCCGATTGGGAAAGAGTTCTGACCGCACGTATCGGAGCCTGCGCGGCCTGGAGCGGACCGCGTCGACGAGCCGTGTCCTCAACCTTGCGGCGCTCGCCCAGCGCAACGCCGGCAATCCCGAGCACGCGCAGAACCCTTTCTTTGCTGCCGGAACGCTGAACGGCTCAGTGATCGTCCGGCATCGCCTGCGCGATCAGGAGCGGGAGGCGTTCGACCAGATCCGGTTTACCGCCACGAAGCTGATCATCCCGTTCGAGCGGTCGGACCTGGGCCTGGGCGGCCGTTCGCTGTTCGTCGGCGAACGTGGCTGGCTGGACACCTTCGAGGAGCTGCGCGGCGACTTCCCCGACTTCGCGCGCGACGTCGCCGTTCTCGAGGCGATCGACGAGCTGCCGTCGCTCGACCCCTTCCTGCTGCGCGAGCACATGCGCCGGCGCGGGTTCGACATGAGCCCCACCCACTTCGAGATCTCGGCGCCGGACCTCGCCAAGATGCAGCGCTTCGTGGGCTCGGAGATCGCCAAGCTGATCGAGCTGGCCTATCGCGACGCGGACGGCCAGGAGAGCAACATCACCCGCCTGGTGGAGGCGCTGCTGTCCTCGCGGACGGACGAACGACTGGAGCCCCTGCGCCTGACGCTCCGGCTTGAGCGCGAGAACTACAAGGAGGGCATCTTCGCCTGGAAGGGCTTCCTCTACTACAAGTGGGTGCTGAATACGCTCTGGGCCAACATCCGCGACGTGTTCAGCGAACTGGGCCGCGTCCGGGTGATCGGGCCGGTCGATTCGGAGACCGCCTCCGAGCTTGAGGCCCTGAAGCAACGCCTGCGGCAGAAGATGGAGCGGCAGGTGAAGTCGGTGATGAACCAGCTCGGCGTCTACGACGAGGTGTTCCAGCAGCTCACCGTCGAGGGCAACGCGCTGGCCTTCCGCGACTTCCTGCTGAAGTCGCCCGACATGTTCCTGTCGCTGGGCGAGGGCTGCGGCCTGGTCAGCCATATCGCGACCTACTGGCGCTACCAGTTCCCGCGCGGGCGGCCGCTGGCGGCCAACATCCTGCAGTTGATGGACGTGCTCCAGGACTTCGAACTCAGCTTGGGCGCCGACGGGTCGAGCAACGATATGGCGGCCTGAGCCGCGGCGGCCTCAGCCGGCGAGCGGCGCTTCCATCTCGCAGACGAGGCCCTCCGGGCGGAACTGGAGGCGGACGGTCCCGCGCAGCTCCTCGGCCAGCCCCTGCTCGAGAAGCCGCGCGCCGAAGCCGCGCTGGGCCGGCGCCGAGACGGCGGGGCCGCCAGACTCGCGCCAGGTGAGCCGCAGCGCACCCTCCTCCAGCGTCCAGCGGATCTCCACGCGGCCTGCCGGCTCGGAGAGCGCGCCATACTTCACCGCATTGGTCGCCAGCTCGTGCATGGCCAGGGCCATCGAGACGGCGGTCTTGGGCTCGAGGTCGATGGACGGACCGGCGATGGTGATGCGCCCATCGGCCGGATCGTGCGGGGCCAGCGCCCCGCACACGATGCGGACCATCGAGGCGGCCTCCCAGTTCTGCCCTGTCAGGACGTCGTGCGCCGCGGCGAGCGCCGCCAGGCGGCCTTCGAAATCCTCCCGCGCCTGCCGCGCCATCCCGCCGGAGCGGAAGGACTGCCAGGCGATCGCCTGGACGATGGCCAGGGTGTTCTTCACACGGTGGTTCAGCTCGTTGATCAGGAGCTGCTGGCGGCGTTCGGCGCCCTTGCGCTCGGTGATGTCGATGTTGGTGCCGACCATGCGCCGAGGCTGGCCGTCCTCGCCAAGCACGAAGCGCGCCGCCCCCTCGATCCAGCGGATCTCGCCATCGGGCCGCACGATCCGGAACTCGTAGTTCACCAAGTCCTTGCCGGCGGCCAGCGCCTCGGCGGTCTCGGCCTCGATGCGCACAAGATCCTCCGGCAGGACGCGGCGGCGGAAGTGCTCCGTATGGCCTTCAAATCCCCCGCGCGGGACGCCGAAGATCTCCTCCATCTCGGCGGTCCAGACCGCGGCGCCGCTTGGCACGTCCCAATCGAAGATGCCGATCTGATGCGCGCCGACCGCGAGGTCCAGGCGTTCCTGGCTTTCCTGCACCGCGCGCGCCGAAACGTGACGCTCGGTGATGTCCTCGGCGGCGACCCCGACGCCATAGGCGCCGAGCGGGGCCACCCGGATCTCGGCGATGCGCCCCGGGTGGACGATGGACGGGACGGTCATGCGCCCGGGCTCGCCCTTGTCCATGGCCGCGCACATCATCCGGCCAAAGTCGCTGTCACGGCCCCGGCGCGACACCTCCCAGAGGCCCTGCCCGACGATCTCGTCACGTGGGCGGCCGAAGAAGGCCTCGGCGGCGTGATTGAACAGCACGATCCGCCAGTCGCGATCGACGAGGTAATACGCTTGGCTGACCCCCTCGAGGACGGCCGCCAGGCGGGCGTCCGACCGCCCTAGGGGATTGCGTATGTTCAAGCTTCTTCCGGGCCGATGGGCGGGGCGCCGCGATCAAGCCACACGACAGCGCTTGCGTCACCACGCCGCGCCGTCGCACCGCCCCGTGCCGGTCAGGCCGACGCTCGGGGGCGGGCCAGCAGGCGGCGCACGCGCGCGATCAGCTTGGCGTCCTCGAAAGGCTTGGAGAGGTAGTCCCGGGCCCCGAGCTCGATCGCCCGGGCGACGTCGCCTGCGTTGTTGCGGGCTGTCAGCACCATCGTGGCGACCCGGTCGGTGAGGCCCTGCGCCCTCATCTGCGCCAGCACGTCGAAGCCGTCCATGACCGGCATGTTGATGTCGAGCACCATGGCTTCGGGCCGCACCTCCGACAGGCGCCGTAGGGCCTCTTCGCCGTTGCGAGCCGAGTGCGTCTCGAACCCCGCCAATTCCAGCCGGGTCACGATCAGTTCGAGCAGGTACGGCTCATCGTCCACTACCAGCACCCGGCGGCGGCGTGGTTCAGCCGGCGGCATACGCCGCGCCTTCATCCTCGGCCCAATCCACCGCCGCGGCGATGGCCGCGTACATCTCGAGCGGGGCGATAGGCTTGCGCACCAGGCCGTCGAAGCCCTCGAGATCGCCCTCGGCCGCCACGTCGGCGTCGGCGGTGAACGCCAGGACCGGCACGTCGCGGTTGGGGCCCGACTCGGACCGGAGGCGCCGCAAGGCGGATCGGCCATCGAGCTCGGGCATCCGCAGGTCCAGCAGCACCACGTCGACGGGGGCGACGGCGAGGAGCCGTAAACCCTGGACGCCGTCGGACGCCTCGCGAACTTCGGCTCCGGCCGCCTCCAAAATGCGGCGGCTCAGCTCGCGGTTGACCGCGTTGTCATCGATCACGCACACCCGCAGGCCCTCGATGGAGGCCGGCGACGCCTCGTCGGCCTCCCGGGGCGCGGCGACGGCGGGCGCCGGCAACTCCACCCTGAAGACCGCCCCCGCCCCAGGCGAGCTGCGCACGGCGATCGTTCCGCCCATGGCCTCGGCGATGCCGCGGCTGATGGCCAGGCCCAGCCCGGCGCCGCCATGCCGGCGGGTCATCGACCCATCGATCTGCGTGAACCGCTGGAACAGCACGGCCTGGGCCTCGTCATCGAGGCCGGGTCCGGTGTCGGCGACCTCGATCGCCAGGCCGCCCGGCGTGGGTTCGACCGACAGCCCCACGCGGCCCACCTCGGTGAACTTGATGGCGTTGCCGACGAGGTTGACCAGCATCTGCCGCAGCCGGTCGGCGTCCAGCAGGACGGCCTGCGGCAGCCCTGGCGCGACGTCGAAGGTCAGGTCGAGCCCCTTCGTCTCGGCCTGGTTCGAGAACAGCTGCAGCGTCTCCTCGCAGACCTCGGCGATGCGGGCGGGACGGGGCCGGATCTCGAACTTCCCCGCCTCGAGCTTTGAGAAGTCCAGGATATCGTTGACGATGGCCAGCAACGCATTGCCCGCCCCGGCGATGCGGCGCACGTAGCCGGCGGCCGCCTCCGGCAGCTCCAGTTCGCGCAGCAGGTTGGTGAAGCCGAGCACCGCCGTCAGCGGCGTGCGGATCTCGTGGCTCATGTTGGCCAGGAACTGGGACTTGGCGGACGCGGCGGCCTCGGCCTCGGCCCGCGCCGTGGCCAAGGCTGCTTCCTGCTCGACCTGGGCGTCGACGTCCCGGATCACGTCAAGGAAGCCGGTGATCCGTCCCGTCGCCTCGTCCCTCACGAGGCTGGGGTTCGACTCCAGCCAGACACAGGCGCCCGTCCGTGCATGTCGCGCGCGCCAGCGGATCTGGGTGGTCCGGCCCTCGTCCTTGATGAGGGCCTGGAAAGCCTTCGCGAGCTTCGGCGCATCATCAGGGTGGGTGTACTCCGTGAAGGACCGGCCGAGCATGTCTTCGGCCTCGCGTCCCATCCGCCGCAGGTTGGGACTGGCGTAGAGCGCCCGGCCGTCTAGATCGGACATCACGATCATGTCCGTCGTGTTCTCGGCGATCAGCCGGAAGCGGGCCTCGCTCTCGCGCAGCGCCGCTTCGGCCGCCAGCCGGCCGCTGAGGTCCTGCACCTGGGCCAGGTAGTGGCGGGGCGACCCGTCACCGTTCCGGACCAGGGAGACGGCAAGGTTGACCAGCACCTCGGCCCCGTCGCTGCGCAGGTAGCGCTTGTCCAGGCCGTAGTTGTCGATCTCTCCCTCCGTCAGGCGGCGAAGGAGATCGAGATCGGCGTCGAGGTCGTCCGGATGAGTGATCGACTGGAAATCGAGCCCGAGCATCTGGTCACAGGGGTAGCCCGTGATGCGACAGAAGGCTTCGTTCACCCGCAGGAACGAGCCGTCGAGGCCGACCAGGGCCATGCCGATGGCGGCGCACTTGAAGGCGGCCTCGAACTGCTCCGCCTCGGTCTGCGCAGCCACTTCCAGGGCGCGTCGCCGCGTGACGTCCCGGAAGATGTTGACGATCTCGATGACGCGCCCGTCCTCGTCGAAGACGAGATGGGGATTGCCTTCCATCCAGACCCAGGAGCCGTCCGCGGCGCGGAAGCGATGCTCGCGGGTCGCGGAGCGGTCCAGTTCCCCCCGGAAAAGCGCGGCATTGGCCGCGGCGAAATGTTCGGCGTCGTCAGGATGCACGACCGCCCCGCCGGCGCGGATCAGCTGTTCGGGCTCGTACCCGTATCGGCGAATGGTCGGCGAGACATAGGTGAGCTCGCCCTCAGGGGTGGCGCGGACGATCACGTCGCTCGTGTGCGCCGCCAGGAAGGCGAATGCGCCCTCGGCGTCCGGCTGCAGGTTTTTGACCAATGAAAACGTCCCCTTGGCGCAGTTGGCCACCGTGGGCAGGTAAGCGCCGGGTCACTTTCAGGGTGGTGAACGCCGCGCCTCTCGCTGGCGGGGGCTCTGCGGCCGTTCGCCGCAAGGGCCGCCGTCAGGCCGCGCGTGCAGCGCTGGTGTCCGCCGCGACACGCTGCGCCGTGCGCAGGGCCAGGGCGGCGATGGTCAAGGTCGGATTGGCCCAGCTGGAGGTCGGGAAGACCGAGCTGCCCACGATATGCAGGTTGGCGACGCCATGCACGCGGCCGAATGCATCCGTGACGCCGGAACGCGGATCGTCCGACATCCGGGTGGTCCCCATGTGATGGTAGCCGCCGATGGGATGGGCGCTGATCAGCGGGTCGGTGCGCCAGCCTCCCGCCGGATCGGAAAGCCAAGGCGCGATTTCGACCCGTCCGAGGCCCAGGCGGCGAAGCTCGGCATCCAGGGCCTTCACGAGCGCCGCCACGCTGCGCACATCCAGTTCCGTCATCCGCCAGTCCAGCGCCAGCCGCGGGAGCCCGAGTGGATCGGTGCGGTCGGTCAGGACGACGCGGCTCTCCGGATTCGGCGCCTGCTCGGCGCGGACCAATAGCGCCACGTCGCGCAGGCCGAGCTTGTGCAGCAGCCAGGGCCGGGCGGGATCAGTGCGCCGCTGCACCCATTTCGCCGCGGTCTTGGTCGCCATCCACAGAGTGCGGCCGCCGCGCGTGGGCGCGACGTTGTGCTTGATGCGGTTGTAGGCGGCCATGCCCCAGGCCTCGGCCGCGTGCGCCGGCTGCCGGGCCGCGATGGTCAGCGAGGTGTTGAGCACCTGGGCCCGCGCCTGGAGCGCGGCGCTCGGCTTGATCAGGCCCGCGAGTTCCTGTTCGCCCAGCAGGTGCGAACGGCCGAAGGCCTTGAGCAGCGACCAGGCGCCGCCGCCGATCACCCGGCCGCCGCGGGCATGGGGATGCTCCATGAAGTAGCGGCCGACCTGGTCATGGGCATTGCCGACGCCCATGGGCTGCACCGAGCGCGAGGCGAGCAGCAGCCGCGGGTTCTCGAGCCCGCCCGCCGCCAGCACGAAGGCCTGGGCGGTGATCTCGAGACGGCGGCCGGCCAGGGAACGCGCCATCAGCCGCTCGACCCGCCGCCCCTGGGGATCCAGGACGATCTCGGTGACCGTCGCGTGGGTGACGATGCGGCAGCGCGGATGAGCGACCAGGTCCTTGCATTCCCCGAAGACGAAGCGGTTGAATTTGCGGTCGAAACTCCACACGCCGATCGAAAGGAGGTCGGGGTCGAAGGCCGGCGGCGCCGCGCCGGCCGCCGCCAGGTCCGCAGCTTCCGCGGCCGTCTCCGGGATCCCGAACCGCCGCCGCGCCGGTCCATAGTGGGCGGCAAGCTCGTCCCAGCCGATGGGCCAGCCGGAATGGGGCACCCAGTCGCGGGCCTGCAGGTCGATGGGGTCCAGCTCGGCGACCCGCCCGCCCCAGATGGCGGTTGTGCCACCGAAGAAGCGCAGGCGGGCGTCCTCGAGGTCGTAGTAGTCGGCGCCGATGTTCTCCCCGGCGTTCAGCGCCGCGGTCGCCGGCTCGTAGTCCAGCCCGCCGCTCTCCAGGAGCGTGACCGAGCGGCCCAGCTCCAGCAGCCGGCGGGCGGTGGTGATGCCCGCCACGCCACAGCCCACCACGCACACGTCCGTGACGAGGGCGGCCTCCGACTCAGCCTGGTTCAGATCGAGATGCATCGGTCAATGCTAGGCTCGACCGCGCGCACGGCAAGACCCGATTGGGGGTGTCAGCCAGCCTGCGCCAGCGCACGGGCCTCGTCGAGGAGCCGGCCGCCGGACGCGCCACCGATGAGGACGAAGGCCGAGGCCCCGTCCTCCCAGTAGGCCACCGCGTCGCCGCCACGCCGCGTCAGCACCGGGCGCGAGGACACCCAGGTGTCGGCCTGCACGGCGAACAGGCTGAGCCGCCGACCCGCGGGAGACTCAAGCAGGATATTGAGGCCCGGCCCGTCGTCCGACGGGAACACCTGCGCGTCGATGAGCCGCCAGCCGGCGGGCAACTCCGGCGCGCGCACCTTAAGCGCCCGCTGGACCTCGGCGCGATCCAGCGTCGGGGTTTCGGCCTGGCTGATCATCGCCGAGCGCACGAGGGTCGCCTGCCGAGACTCCAGCGCTTCCTCGACATACGCCGGAGCGCCGCTCATCAGGTCGCCCAGCCAGCTGTCGGCCACCGTGGCCCTCGCCGCGTTCCAGCCGACGGCGCCCGAGGCGACGCAGGCGACGACGGCCGCCGAGAGCCTGCGCCAGGGCTTGCCCCGCGGCCGGGCCGGCGCGGCGCGGCCGCGCCGATGAAGTTCGGTCATGACACGGGCGGCGATGTCCGGATTGCACGCGAGGAAGCCCTCCACTTGCGTCCGGCGCGCCGCTTCAAGCCCGCCGCCCACATAGGCGTCCAGATCGTCATCCGAGATGGCGAGCGCGCCCGCACGCGCCCTGTCGTCGTTCGCCGCCTGCCACGCCATGTCCCGCCTCGCGCTCGCCCGCCTGTCCCCGGACCATGGCGGCGGTTTTCAGGGCGTGAGTCCAGAGATTTTCCGTCGCAGGGACCCGACGGGCGGGAATTGCCGCGCGCGGCTTAGGGCGCCGAGCCGGTGGAGGCGCCCGCCTTGGCGGCCTCGGCCTTCTCGGCCTCCTCCGCCCGCGCGCCGGCGAGGATGCCGGGCAGCGCATAGTTGCCCTCGTGACACGCGTACTCGTAGATCACCCCGTCCATAGGCGCGAACTCGTACTCCCCGCCCCACGGCTTCTCCCACACGCCCGGATCCTCGATGGTGAAGGCGTAGTGGACCCGGTCCTTTGCGACGCGGGTGAATTTCTCCGTGATCTTCAGGTCCTTCCAGGCGCCCATGAAGTGCTGGGCCTCCGGAATGTTGGTGGTCTCGACCACCAGGGTGTCGCCCTCGTACCAGCCGATGGAGTCGCCCATCCAGGGCCGCACGCCGTCGGTCCGGTGCTTGTCGTTCAGGCGCACGATCCGCAGGTCGTGGATCATCTCGACCTCGATCAGCACCGCGTCCTTGGTCTGAACGAACTGGTAGTTGTTGTTGTAGAAGCCGTTCGGGAACATGGGCGGGCCCGAATTGCGGCCGAACGAGAGGATGCAGCGCTCGCCCAGCGAGCGGGTCTCGTAGCTGTCGAAGGCGTTGGCCGCGCCCCGGAAGCTCGGGGCCGGCGGCGCGCCCGGCTTGCGGGGCGGCGGCAGGCCGTTCGGCGTGGTGATCAGCGAGGTGCGCGGCTCGCCGTTGACGCGCATCACGTGGCTGCCGGGATCCAGCCAGCCGCGGTTGTAGCCGCCCACGTCGCCGCCGGCCGCGGCGAACTCGGGCCGGGTGGTCGTGCTTTGCGGCTTGTAGTCGGCCGGGGCGTTGGGATCAGTGGGCTGGTTGCCCTCCTCGACCTCCAGCTCGGCCCGCTCCTCCATCTCCTTCACCTCTTCGGGCGTGTAGACGAGGCGGTCCTTGAACTGCGGACGGCGCGTGAGCGGCGTCAGGGTGGCGTTGGTCCAGTAGCCGCTGATATCCGGCTGGCCGAAGGCGTTCTTCGGGACCTTGTAGGCCTTCGCCGCCTTGGCCGGCTCGGCGGCGGCCGTGAGCGGGGCCGCGGCCACGCCCGCCAGCAGAAGGGTTCCAAGCGCTGCGATGACGGCCCGTTGCACGGTCTACTCCCCAAGATTTCTCGCCCGCCTGCGGCGCGGCATACCGATTTTACAAATACGGAGCCGGCATTGCACGACTATTTCCGCGCAGAGACGAGCGTCCGGAGCGGCTGGCGCTCCGTACAGGAAACCAATCTCCCGGATATGCGCTTGGAGGCCATGCGCGACTTGATCGGACAGCGTGATCTTCTGAACCTCGCCAAGGGCGGGGCGCTCGCCGCCGCAGCCGGCCTCCTGATGGGCGCGGCCATGCAGCCGGACCTCGACCACGAGGGCTTCCGGGCCCCGCACCTCGAGCTGCCGCACGCCGGCGACCGCATCGAACTCGCCGCTTACGATCCCGGTGTCGCGGCCTATGGAGAACGCCCTCCGGAGTACGTGATCGGCACCGATTACACCCGCCCGCCGCCCGTCGAAGAGGCCGTCCTGGCCTATGACGATCGCGCGATCGTCGAGCCCGCCGAGGAGGACGCCTACGAAGCCCCCATCCTGATCTACGAGGCGGACACCGAACCCCGCCCGGAGACCGCCCGGCGCGGGTGGCGGGAGGAGGAGGCGCCTCCGCCCCTCTATCCCTCCCGGCAGGGCAACACCCATTACGCCTCGGACCTGCCCGAGCCGCCACCGCTGCCGGCCGACGCCGAGTGGGATCCGGCCGCGGCCTGATCGCCCCTCGCCTTTCCGGCCCGCGCCCGTTAGAGCCTCCCGCCCATGAGCGAAGAGGCCGTCCAGATCATAGCCCGAGGCCCCCGGGCCGACGCCGAAGCCGCCGCGGCGGCGTTGGAGGCCGATCCCGCCACCGAGGCGCTGACCTTCTCGATCCTGGAGGAGGACGAGGACCGCGACATCTGGCGGATCGACGCCTTCCCGACGGAACCCGCCGAACGGGACGCGATTGGCCAGGTGCTGGCGGGTTTCCCCGCCCTGCTGGTCGCGACAGAGGTGCTGGCGGACGCGGACTGGCTGGCGATGGCGTTATCGGGCCTGCCGCCGGTGCGGGCCGGCCGCTTCTTCGTCTACGGCGCGCATGACCGCGGCCTTGCTCCGCCCAGCACGATCAACCTGCGCATCGAGGCCGGCGCGGCCTTCGGGACCGGGCACCATGGCACGACGGTCGGCTGCCTGCTCGCCTTTGACGAGCTCCTGAAGCGTCGCCGGTTTGGCCGCGTGCTCGACGTGGGTTGCGGGACCGGGGTGCTCGCCATCGCCGCGGCGCGAACTGGCTCTCCCGTCGCCGTCGGCACCGACATCGACGCCCCCTCGGTCCGGATCGCCAACGAGAACGCCGCCCTCAACAGGGCGGGCGCGCGCTTTGTCCATGCGTCGGGCCTGAACCACGCCGAGGTGCGGCGCGACGGCCCCTACGACCTCGTCTTCGCCAACATCCTGGCGCCGCCACTGGTGGCGCTGTCGCACGACATCAAGCTGGCTTTGAAGCCCGGCGGCCTCGCCATCCTCTCGGGCCTCTTGCGGACCCAGGAGCGGCGGGTGCTGGCGGCCTATCTGTCCAAGGGCTTCCGGCTGGTGCGCCGCCTGCACCGCGATGCGTGGGCGACGCTCGTCCTCCAGCGCCGATAGGCTCAGCCCACGGCCTTCGCCGCGCCCAGCGCCGTCCGCCAGTGCGCCTCGCGCGCCTTCACCCGGTCGGCCAACCCAAGCGGGGTCAGGTCCTCGGCCTCGATCCGCTCCAGGACCTCGAAGGCGAAGGCCTCGGCGCCGTGGGCGGCCCACGACGCCTGCATCGCCTTGTTCGGGTGCCCGCCGCTGCGCAGGCCGAACCACAAGCTGTTCTGCTGGGAATCGATGTTGCGGCTGCCGGCTACCCACACCTCGCCGCTGGCCCCGCAGCGCACGGCGTAGACGCCGGCGGCGGTCTTGCGCTCCTTGAAGTCGCGCACGGCTTGACGGCGAAGGGTCCGGTCCATCGCCTCGCCTTAGGCGCACCGGCCCCGCCTGTCAATTTCACCCGGATATAATATCGGCTGCGCGGACCCTTTGCCGGGCGGCCGGGAAGAGCTTACATCCCCGCCATGCGCCAGACTTTCGACGAGACCACCGACCGGTCCTTCGGCCCCCGCCACGTGCCGCTGATCCGCAAGGCCATGGCCGACCAGGGCCTGGACGGCTTCCTCGTTCCCCACGAGGACGAGCACCAGAACGAATACCTGCCGGCGGCCAACGACCGTCTGGCCTGGGCGACCGGATTCACCGGCTCGGCGGGCGCCGCCGTGATCCTGAAGGACAAGGCCGCGGTCTTCGTGGACGGCCGCTACACCCTGCAGGTCCGCGACCAGGTGGACGAGGGCCTGTTCGAGATCCGCGATCTCGTGGAGGGCGGCGTTCCGGCCTATCTCGAGAGCGCTACGGCCCGCGGCCAGCGGATCGGCTACGACCCGCGCCTGCACAGCCCTGACGCCCTCGCTCGCCTCAAGGACGCCGCGGCCAAGGCGGGCGCCGAACTCACGCCGGTGAACGACAACCCGCTCGACCGGGCCTGGGGCCAGGCGCGGCCGCCACAGCCGGTGGCCCCGGTGGTCCCCCATCCGCTGGAGTTCTCAGGCGAAGAATCCTCGGCCAAGCGCGCCCGCGTGGGCCAGGCTATCGGCGGGCGCGGGGCCGACTCTGCCGTGGTGACCGCCCCCGCGTCGATCGCCTGGCTGTTCAACATCCGCGGCGGGGACGTCATCCGCTCGCCCCTGCCGCTGGGCCAGGCGATCCTGAACAAGGACGGTACGGCGCGCCTATTCCTCGACCCGCGCAAGGTGACGTCCGAACTGCCGGCCTGGCTCGGCAACCAGGTGCAGCTGGAGACGCCCGACGACCTGCCCGCCGCGCTGGCCGAGCTGAAAGGGCGGAGCGTGGTGGTCGATCCCGGCCAGTCGTCGGCCTGGTACTTCGACACCCTGAAGTCGGCCGGCGCGACGGTGATCCGCGCGGACGATCCCTGCGCCCTGCCCCGGGCGTGCAAGAACGCCGTGGAGATCGAAGGCGCGCGCCGGGCACACGCCCGCGACGGCGCGGCGCTGACCCGCTTCCTGCACTGGCTGGCCACCGCGGGTCAGGAGAATCCGCCGGACGAGATCACGGCGGTCAGCAAGCTTGAGGCCTTCCGCGAAGCGACGGGGGCGCTGAAGGACCTGTCCTTCGACACCATCGCCGGCGCGGCCTCCAACGGCGCCATCGTCCACTACCGGCCGACAGAGCGGCTGAACAAGCGGGCGGAACAGGGCTCCCTGCTATTGGTGGATTCCGGGGCGCAATACCTGGACGGCACCACCGACGTGACCCGCACCGTGGCGATCGGTGAGCCGTCGGCCGAGATGCGCGAGCGCTTCACCCTGGTGCTGAAGGGCCATCTGGCGCTGGCTGCGATCCGCTTTCCCGCGGGCACCACGGGCTCCCAGATCGACGTTCTGGCCCGCGCGGCTCTCTGGATGCGCGGCCTGGATTACGACCACGGCACCGGCCACGGCGTCGGCAGCTATCTCGGCGTCCACGAGGGGCCGCAGCGGATCTCCAAGGCGCCGAACAGCGTCGCCCTCAAGCCGGGCATGATCGTCTCGAACGAGCCCGGCTACTACAAGACCGGCGGCTACGGCATCCGGATCGAGAACCTGCAGTTCGTCACCGAGGCGGAACCTGTTCCGGGAGGCGAGCGGCCGATGCACGGGTTCGAGACCCTGACGCTCGCGCCGATCGACCGCCGGCTGATCGTCCGCGACCTGCTCACCCCCGAGGAGCGGGCCCAGCTCGACGCCTACCACGCGCGGGTGCGCCACGTGATCGGGCCTCAGCTCGAGCCCGAGGTTCGCGCCTGGCTCGCCGACGTGACGGCGCCCCTCTGATGTCCGAAGCGCCCAACGCCGCCCAGGCGGAATACTGGAACCAGCAGGCGGGCCCCACCTGGGCCGAGCAGCAGGCGCCGCTGGACCGTCAGCTCGAGCCCCTGGGCCGCAAGGCCATGGCCGCCCTTGCGCTCCGGTCCGGCGAACGGGTCCTGGACGTCGGCTGCGGCGCGGGGGCGACCACGCTCGATCTCGCCGCAGCGGTCGCGCCAGGCGGCGAAGCGCTGGGCGTGGACATCTCCCGGCCCCTGCTGGAGGTCGCGCGGCGACGATCGGAGGGCGTGCCCGGCGTCCGCTTCGCCGAGGGGGACGCCCAGGCTCATCCATTCCCGGAAGGCGGCTTCGACGCAGTCTTCTCCCGCTTCGGCGTGATGTTCTTCGGCGATCCGCCGGCCGCCTTCGCCAACCTGCGGCGGGCGTTGAGGCCGGGCGGCCGGCTGGCGTTCATCTGCTGGCGTGCGCCGACAGAGAACCCCTTCATGATGCTGCCCATGCAGGCGGCTTCGACGATCGTGGCCCCGCCCCCGCCGCCCGAGCCGGGCGCGCCGGGCCCCTTCGCCTTCGCCGATCCGGACCGGGTGCGAGGCATACTGGACGCCGCCGGGTTCGCCGACATCGCCCTCACGCCGCACGATCAGAAGATCGGCAGCGGGAGCCTGGACACGACACTCGCGGTAGCGCTGAAGGTGGGCCCGCTGGGTGGCCTCCTGCGCGAACATCCGGACAGGCGCGAGGTGGTCATCGACGCGGTGCGCCAGGCGCTGGCGGCCCACGAGGGACCCGACGGGGTGAAGCTGGACTCGGCGACCTGGATCGTCACCGCGCGGGCGCCCTGACGGCGGCCGGGCCTCAGGCGCGCAGGGCGCGCCGCCGCGCCGCTGGCGCCATGATCCGCTCGATCGCGCCGTAGAGTTCGGCGAGCGCCACCGGCTTCATGATCAGGTCGTCGGCCCCCGCCGCTCGGCATTCCGCCGCCACGGTGGGGCTGGCGTCGCCCGTCACGACGATGATCGGTGTCCTCGCCTTGGCGTCGCCGCGGGCGCGCAGCCGGCGGATAGCGGCGGCGCCGTCCATGCCCGGCATCCGCAGATCCATGAGCACCAGGTGGTAAGCGCCCTCGTCGACCATGCGCAGCCCCGTCTCGCCGTCCTCGGCCTCGTCCATCGCAATCCCCGCCGCCCTGAGCATCTCGCTGACCACGAGGCGATTGACGGCATTGTCGTCGACGTAGAGCACACGCATGCGAGGCCTCCCTCAGCGGCCCTGCCGACAGCCCGGGCCAGTCCTCACCGTTAAGGTTAACACCCGCTCGTCTGTGGATAACCCGCGACGGAGCGTCGCGGTCCCGACAAACTGCGAGTCGGCGGCCGCGAATCTGCCCAAACTATCGCGGCTCTAGCCCTGAACGAGCGCCAGCCATTCGTCCTCCGTCAGGACCTGGATCCCTAGTTCCGCGGCGGACTTGAGCTTGGATCCCGCCCCCGGACCGGCCACGACGAGGTCGGTCTTCTTCGACACCGACCCCGACACCTTGGCCCCCAGGCGCTCGGCCTGGGCCTTGGCCTCGTCGCGGGTCATCCGCTCCAGGGCGCCGGTGAAGACCACCGTCTTGCCGGCCACGGCGGTGTCGGTCTTGGGCTGTTCCGCCGGCTGGACGTCGAGCTGGCCCTTCAAGTCCAGGACCATGGCCCGGTTGTGGTCCTCGGCGAAGAAGGCGGCGGCCGCCTCGATCACCGCGGCCCCGATCTGATCCATCGCGTCGAGGTCCTCGACCGCCTCGGCATCCCGGGCGGCGACCTTGGCCATCGCCTCCAGGAAGGCCTCGACCGTCCCGTAGCCGCGGGCCATGACCGTCGCCGTCGTCTCGCCGATGTGGCGGATCCCAAGGCCGTAGATGAAGCGGTCGAGGGCGATCTTCCGCCTCGCCTCGATGTTCTCGATGAGATTGCCGACGCTGGTCTCGCCCATGCGCTCCATGGACAGCAGCTCCTCGCGCCGCTCGTGCAGGCGGAAGATGTCGGCGGGCGAGGCGATCCAGCCCCGCTCGACGAAGGCCGTGAGCTGCTTCTCCCCCAGGCCCTCGATGTCGAAGGCGCGTCGGCTGACGAAATGGCGCAGATGGGCGAGCTTCTGGAACGGACATGCGAACTCGCCAGAGCAGCGGCGCACCACCGTCTCCGCCCCCGAGGCCGTCGTCTCGCGCATCACCTCGGTCCTGAGGTCGCAGGGGCAGACGTGCGGGAACTCGTAGGGCTCTGCGTCCTTGGGCCGCTCCTCGGGCACGACGCCCAGGATTTGGGGGATCACGTCGCCCGCGCGCTGCAGGATCACGGTGTCGCCCACGCGCACGTCCAGGCGGGCGATCTCGTCGGCGTTGTGCAAGGTGGCGTTGGTCACCACGACGCCGCCCACAGTGACAGGCGTGAGGCGCGCCACGGGCGTGAGCGCGCCCGTGCGGCCCACCTGGATGTCGATCGCCTCCAGCACCGTGCGCGCCTGCTCGGCGGGGAACTTGCGCGCGATGCCCCAGCGGGGGGCGCGGGAGACGAAGCCCAGCCTCTGCTGCCAGTCCAGCCGGTCGACCTTGTAGACGACCCCGTCGATGTCGAAGCCCAGCTTGGGCCGCTCGGCTTCCAGCCGGCGATAGGCGGCCAACAGGCCCTCCGGCCCCTTCACGCACTCGGACTGCGGCGTGACGGGGAAACCCCACGCCTTCAGCTTGTGCAGCGCGCCCCACTGGGTCTCGGCGAAGGGCGCGCTGATGTAGCCCCAGGCGTAGGCAAAGAAGCGCAAGGGTCGCTGGGCGGTGATCTTCGGATCGATCTGGCGCAGCGAGCCGGCCGCGGCGTTGCGCGGGTTGGCATAGGTCTTCTGGCCCGCGGCCGCGGCGGCCTCGTTCAGGGCGGCGAACTCGGCGTGACCGAGATAGACCTCGCCGCGGATCTCCACGACGTCCGGATAGCCGTCACCCGAGAGGCGCTGAGGGATCTCCTTCACGGTGCGGATGTTGGCGGTCACATCCTCGCCGACCCGACCGTCCCCCCGCGTGGCCGCCCGGACCAGGGCGCCGTTCTCGTAGCGGATGGAGCAGGACAGGCCATCGATCTTGGGCTCGGCCGTATAGCTGACCTCCTCCTCCAGACGCAGGAAGCGGCGCACGCGGGCGTCGAACTCCAGCGCCTCTTCGTCGGAGAAGGCATTGTCGAGGGACAGCATGGGCACGCCATGCTCCACCGGCGCAAACTGTTCAGACCGCGCCGCGCCGATCCGAAGGCTGGGGGAGTTGTCGCGGACCAGATGGGGGAAGCGCGCCTCGATCTCGGCGTTGCGGCGCTTCATGGCGTCGTAGTCCGCATCCGAGACGACCGGCGCATCCTCCTGGAAGTAGCGGATGTCGTGGGCGGCGAGTTCGTCGGCGAGCCGGGTCAGCTCCTCGACCGCTTCGGCTTCGTTGAGTTCGGCGACGGGGCGGACCTGAGCGACCATGCGCCTGCTGTAACCCGCCCAGCGCCCTCCGCGGAAGAGGCCGTCCACCCACTCGCAACAGGCGCCCCCCAAGTGTAGGCTTTAGCCCAAGAAGGGCCGTCGCAAGCGGCCAAGGTGGAGGAAGGCATGACCAACGAGACCGTCCGCCAGGCGGTCAATCTCGCGATCCTGACCGCGCACCGGCTTGGCGAACCCAGAGTGCTGGAATTGTCTCACGAGGAACTGGCGCAGCTGCGCCTCAGCGCGCGGCCGTCGGACTGGACGGGCGGCGCCTATCGCGGCTTGCGGGTCGAGGCGACAAAGGGTTCGCAAGGCCGGATCCTGGCCTGGGACCGCGCCCGCGAGACCGAGGTCGCCCAACGGATCAACTGGGCCACGCCTTGAGGCGTCCGATCAGGCGTCCATCAGCGCCCGCGCCGCAGCGCGCGCGGCGTCGGTGATCTGGGCGCCCGCCAGCATCCGGGCGATCTCCTCCTCGCGGTCGGAGGGCGACAGCACCTCGACGGCCGTTCGCACATGGTCCGCGCCGCCGGCCTTCACGATCCGCCAGTGGGCCTCGGCGCGGGCGGCGACCTGCGGGCTGTGGGTGACGACCAGCACCTGGGCGGCCGAGGCCAGACGCTTGAGCCGCAGCCCCACGGCGTCGGCCACGGCGCCGCCGACGCCTTGGTCCACCTCGTCGAAGATCATCAGCGGCTGGGGTCCGGAGCCCCGCCCGGCGAGCGCGGCCTTCAGCGCCAGCGCGAAGCGGGCCAGTTCGCCGCCCGAGGCGATGGCGCCCAGGTCGCCGAACGGCGCGCCGGGATTGGTGGAGATCTCGAAGGCGACCCGGTCGAGGCCGGCCGGTCCCGCCTTCTCCTCGGCCATCGGCTCCACGGCGACGCGGAACCGCGCCTTGTCGAGCTTCAACGGCGCCAGCTCGGCCATGACGGCGTCGGCCAGGCGCTCGCCGGCCGCCTTCCGGGCTTCGGCGAGGGCCGCAGCGGCCGCCAGATAGCTCCGCCGGGCCTCGGCCTGCACCCCCTCCGCGGCCTTCAGCCCCTCCTCCGACGACTCCACCGCCCGCAGGCGCTCGGCGAAGCGCACCCGCAGCGCGGGCAGGTCGTCCACCGCCACGTTCAGCTTGCGGGCCAGGCCGCGCAGGTCGAACAACCGTTCCTCGGCCTTCTCCAGGCGGTCGGGTTCGAAGTCGAAGGCCTCGGCGGCCGCGTCGATCGCGGCTTCGGCCTCGCCAGCCTCAACGAGCACCCGGTCCAGCGCCTCGGCGGCGGCGGCGAGGCGCGTGACGGCCGATCCGTCCGGCGCGGCGCCCGCCGTCACCGCGCGTTCCCGCGCGCGCTCCAGAGCCCGGATGGCGCCGGCCACCTTGCCGCCCAGACCGTCGAAGGTGTCGCGGGCCGAAGCGATGTCGGCCAGCGCCTTCTCGGCCGCCCCCAGGACGGCGCGCTCCTCCGCGAGGGCCGCTTCCTCCCCCTCTCGGGCGTCGAGCCGATCGAGCTCGGAGAGGCGGAAGGTCAGCTCCTCGACCTCGGCGGCCGAGCGGGCGACCTCGGCGCGCAGGGTCTCGGCGCGCTCCCGCGCCTCGCGCCAGGCTTTCCAGGCGGCGGCGACCTCGGACCCCTGCCCCTCCAGCGCCCCATAGGCGTCGAGGAGCGGGCGGTGGGTGCGGGCGTCGAGAAGGCCCACCGTCTCGTGCTGGCCGTGCACCTCCAGCAGCGCCTCGCCCAGTTCCTTCAGCACGCCCACGCCGGTGGCCTGATCGTTGACGAAGGCGCGGCTGCGACCGTCGGCGGACAAGGTGCGGCGCAGGACCAGGTCCTCGTCGCGGGCGTAGGCCAGGCCCTTGTCCTCCAGCAGGTCCCAGACGGGATGGTCGGGCGCGGGCGCGAAGACCGCGCTGGTCACCGCCTGGGCCGCGCCGCGGCGGACAAGGCCCGTGTCGCCGCGCGCGCCGGTCGCCAGGCCCAGCGCATCGAGGATGATCGACTTGCCCGCGCCGGTCTCGCCGGTGAGCGCGGTCAGGCCCGAGCCGATGGACAGGTCCAGCGCCTCGATCAGCACCACGTCGCGGATCTGCAAACCGATCAGCATCGCGGCGGAGGATCGCCTGGAATCAGCCGCGGTTGAAGAGGCGCGGACGGGGTTTGTTCCAGAGGCCATCCCGGTGCTGATGGATCATCATGACCGGACAAGATGGCCTCTGAACTCAAGATGGCGAGCACGTTCATCCCGGCTGGCTTGATCCAAGTCAGCCCCGACGTGCTCTAGGCCCCTCAGACGCCGCCTTCGGGCGCAGCCGCGACCTTGTCGGGATCCTCGGCCTTCGGCGGCTGGATGGTCCGTTCCTTGTCGCGGGTGAACGGCAGGCGGAAGATGCCGCGGGCGCCGTCGGACTTCGGCTCGGTCGCGGGGCGCAGGCCGCGCGACGTGAGCAGCTTGTAGGCGTCGGCGTACCACTGATCGCCCGGATAGTTGTGGCCCAGGACCGCGCCGTTCCGGTTCGCCTCCTCCATGAGGCCGAGCGTCAGGTAACCCTCGACCAGCCGGTACAGCGCCTCGGGCGTGTGGCTGGTGGTCTGGTAACGGTCAACCACGGTCTTGAAGCGGTTGATGGCGGCCAGGGTGTCGCCCTGGCGCAGGTACCAGCGGCCGATGGTCATTTCCTTGCCGGCCAGCTGGTCGTTGACCATGTCGATCTTCAGCCGGGCGTCCGCGGCGTACTCCGTGCGCGGATAGCGCTGGACCACGTCGCGCAGCGCCGCGAGAGCCTGGCCGGTGGCCGCCTGGTCACGGTTCACGTCGACGATCTGCTCGAAGTAACAGATGGCCTTGATGTAGTGGGCGTAGGCCGCCGTCGGATTGCCGGGATACAGCTGGATGAACCGCTCGGCGTCGCCGATCGCCTCGGCATAGTCGTTGCCCTGGTAGTGGGCGTAGGCCTGCATCAGGATCGCCCGGCGCGACCATTCCGAATAGGGGTGCTGACGCTCCACTTCCTGGAAGTAGTTCACCGCCTGGCTCCACTGGCGGCGGTCCAGCCGGTCGGCGCCGGTGGCGTAGAGCAGCTCGACGGGCCGCTCCTCGTAGGCCAGACGCGGCTTGTCGCGGTTGTTCCCGGCGCAGGCGGTCAGGGCGACGGCTGAGATCGCGGCGAGCAGCGCCACGCGAGCGGAAGTTCGAACCAGAGACACCATCACCTCAAGACCAGCGCGCGCGCCCCCACGCGGAGAGTCGCTTCTACACCACCGACTGTGGCGAGCAAACGGCGGCGCGGCCGCAGCCCCCTTCCCGCCTGCAGGAAGGGAGACGCTACAGCGTTTGCTTCAGGCTCTCGACCTGGGCCTCGTGGGTGATCCTGGGGCGGTCCACCTTGAGTTGGTCGCTGATCATGTCCGACAGCGACGGCAGGCTGGCGCGGTCGACCCGGTGGCTGTCGCCCCAGAGATCGGCGCGCATCAGCGCCTTGGGACAGTGCAGATAGGCCTCGCGCACCTCGACCTTGAGCAGGGTCTTCGGCGTCTTGGCGAATTCGGCGAAGGTCTCGGCCAGGGCGTCATCGACCACCAGGGCCGCCTTGCCGTTCACGCGGTAGATGTCGTCAATCCCCGGAATCATGAACATCAGGCCGACCTCGCCCGAGCCCTCGGTGATGTTGCGCAGCGAATCCAGGCGGTTGTTGCCCGGCCGATCGGGCATCAGCAGGCTCTTGCCGTCCTTGGCGACGCGGACGAAGCCCGGGCCGCCGCCGCGGGGCGAGACGTCCACCCCGCCGCCCGGCCCCACCGAGGCCAGGGCCACGAAGGGCGACAGCTCGATGAATCGGCGGCCGTGCGGATCGACGAAGCCGATGTCCTTGGCCACCGTCAGCGGATGGGGCGGCTTGTAGAGAGCGTCGAGGTGGGCCTTGGCGTCGTCGGGCATGGCAGGCCTCCTGCCGCCATTCCAGCACTCCTGAGAACGACTCGCAACCTTACCCGTACCGCCTGCAGGAGCGGAAGGCTCAGACCGCCTCGCGCAGCTCCGCCGCGAAGGTGGTGACGCGCCAGGCGTCCGGCCGGGCCAGCAAGGCGCGGACCAGAGCGTTGTTGAGGCCGTGGCCCGCCAGAACGCCCTCGAACCGGCCCAGCAGCGGGCCGCCCAGGACGTAGAGGTCGCCGATGGCGTCCAGCGCCTTGTGCCGCACGAACTCGTCGGGCCGGCGCAGGCCTTCCGGATTGAGGATGCGGTCGCCGTCGATGACCACGGCGTTCTCCATCGAGCCGCCGCGGGCCAGGCCCATGGCGCGCAGGGCCTCAACATCACTCAGGAAGCCGAAGGTGCGGCAGTCGGCCAGCTCCTCGCGGAACGCCTGCTCGTCCATGGAAAGGTCGATCGCCTGGCGGCCGATGGCGGCGCTGGCGAAGGCGATCTCGAAGGCCACCTCGAAGCCGTCGGCCGGCTTCAGCGCGGCCCGCTTGTCGCCGTCGACGACCTCGACCGTCTCCAGAATCTCGATGTAGCCGCGCGGCGCCTCCTGCGGGCGCAGGCCGGCGCGGTCCAGCAGGCGCACGAACGGCGCGGCCGAGCCGTCCATGATCGGCATCTCGGGCCCGTCGACCTCGACGACGGCGTTGTCGACGCCCAGCATGGCGAAGGCCGCCATCAGATGCTCGATAGTGGAGACCGTCACGCCATCGGCGTTACCGATCACGGTGCCGAGCTGGGTCTTGCAGACCGCCTCGCCGGTGGCGGGCACGAGATTGTCGCGGTCCCTCACGTCGGTCCGCGCGAACACGACGCCGTGGTTCGCCGGCGCCGGGCGCACCGAGACGCGCGTGTAGGCGCCGGTGTGGACGCCCACGCCGGCGAACAACGCCGGAGACCTGACGGTGTGCTGATACGATGGCGCCAAGGCGGACCTTCCTGCAGCGAAACGCGGTGCGATTGACCGAACCTTTGCCCCAACGTGCTGGCTAAAGTGATTGATGCACCGCAGCAAAGCACTTCGTGTTTCGCAATGTTTCGCTTCAGGTCTGGTTAACGCCTCTCCCTGCGGAAGGCCTGACTCCAAAGGCCTTTTCGCCCGCGCAGACCTCTAGCCGGCGGGATAGAGCTGAGAGCCCACGAGTGTCCGCGAGCGGTCGAGAATCCGGACCTGCACCGCCCGGCCCAGCTTTGCCAGGCAGGCCGCCAGCCGCTTGGCCTGGGCTTCGGCCTTACCGCCCGAGCGGAAGACAATGGGTTCGATGCCGGCGCAGATGACCGCCCAGCCGTCGGCCAACGGCGACACCCAAATGATGCGGTTGGTGTTCATGAGAAGACCTCCCGAAGTTCGCCTCCGGGAGGTCTCTTAGCATTCCGCCGCCCTAACGGGGCGTGACGTTTTCGTGGAGATTTCTAGTTGGCGAGACGACGCAGGAACGAGGGGATCTCGAGGTCCTCGCCCGCATCGGCGTCCACCTCGGGCTGAACGGCCTCGGCGGGCTGGGCCCCGCCCCGGCTCGGCGCAGCCGCCGCGGTCTGTCGCGGCTGTGCGGCCGGCGCGGACGCCGGCGCATCGAAGCGCGGCCGGCCGCCGAAGATGCTCAGGAACCCGCCCCGCGGCTTGCGCGGCTCATAGGCCGGCTCGGCGAACAGGGGCTCGTCCTCCTCGTCCCCCGCTTCCGCTGCTTCCGGATCCACGATGCGCGCCATAGGCCGGACCTCTTCAGCGGCCGCTGGCGGCGCAGCCTGGGCGTCCGCTGCGGTCACCGGAGCGCCGAAAATGTCGGGTTGCTGCTCCTCGTGGACGACGTCGGCCAGCGGGTCGGCCGCCACGGCGGCCACGGGTTCAAGGGCTTCCACCGGCGCGGGAGCGGCCTCGACCGGAGGGGCGGCGCGCGGCGGCGCGGTGATGCGACGTTCCACCTTGGGCTCGATGGCGGCGATCGAGGCGCCGTCCATGCCGGTGGCCACGACGCTCACCCGGATCATGCCCTCGAGCGCCGGGTCGAAGGCGGCGCCAAAGATGATGTTGGCTTCCGGATCGACCTGTTCCGAGATGGCGTTGGCGGCCTCGTCGACCTCCAGCAGGGTCATGTCCAGGCCACCGGTGACGTTGACCAGCACGGCCTTCGCGCCCTTCAGGGAGACTTCGTCCAGTAGGGGGTTCTGGATGGCGTTCTGGGCGGCCATCAGGGCGCGGTCCTCGCCGGCGGCCTCGCCGGTGCCCATCATCGCCTTTCCCATCTCGGTCATCACCGTACGCACGTCGGCGAAGTCGAGGTTGATCAGGCCCGGCAGCACCATCAGGTCGGTGATCGAGCGCACACCCGAGTGCAGGACCTGGTCGGCCATGCCGAACGCCTCGGCGAAGGTCGTCCGCTCGTTCGCCACCCGGAACAGGTTCTGATTGGGGATGACGATCAGGGTGTCGACGTAGCGCTGCAACTCGGTGATGCCGGCGTCGGCCAGACGCATCCGGTGGCGGCCCTCAAAGTGGAACGGCTTGGTCACCACGCCCACTGTCAGGATGCCCCGCTCGCGGGCGCACTTGGCGATGATCGGCGCCGCGCCGGTGCCGGTGCCCCCGCCCATGCCTGCCGTGATGAAGACCATGTGGGCGCCGTCGAGGTGCTCGCCGATCTCGGGGATGCTCTCCTCGGCCGCGCTCATGCCGACCTCGGGGTGGGCGCCCGCGCCAAGGCCTTGCGTGACCTGCACGCCGAGCTGGATCCGGCGATCGGTCTTCGCGAACTGGAGCTGCTGGGCGTCGGTGTTGCCGACAACGAACTCGACGCCTTCGAGACCGGCCTCGATCATGTTGTTGACGGCATTGCCGCCCGCTCCGCCGATGCCGAACACGACGATCCGCGGCTTCAGCTCGGTGGCGCGCGGCGCGGAAAGCGAAATAGCCATGTGGACGTCCTGTCCTTCCAGTGTCTGTGCGGTCCGCCGCGCCGGGACACCCCCTGTCCGACGCGACGCGGGTAACGATGCGTTAAGTACGCGCCGACACCCTTAATCGAGTGTTAACCGCATACTCTGAGTCGGAGGCCGGTCGACGCTCGCGGAACGTGATTTTCCGGCTTGTCCCCAAGTGAAGCGCGACCGAATCAACAGTAACGCGGCGTCACCGTGACTCAGGCCGCGGGTGGCCGCCGTCAAGCCGGGATGCAATCCTGACGGGCGTTGTGCTCCGCGTGCGGTCCGCTACTCATGACGGCTTCGCATTCCGGGGCCGTCCATGAAGTTCCAGCTCGCCGTCGCCGTCGCCGCCACGATCGGCCTGTCGCCCGCGTTCGCCCAGGCGCCTGCGCCCGCCAAGCCGCCGAAGTGGGACGTCAGCGCCCCGCCCGGCGCGACCATCCGCCAGGTCCCGATCAACGTGGACGAAGGCACCTGGATGGACCTGGACGTCAGTCCCGACGGCAAGACGATCGCCTTCGCCCTGCTGGGCGACATCTACGTCATGCCCATAGGCGGCGGGACGCCGACCCGGATCGCCCAGGGGCTGGCCTGGGAGGTGCAGCCGCGCTTCTCGCCCGACGGCCGGCGCATCGCCTTCACGTCGGACCGCGGCGGCGGCGACAACATCTGGATCATGAACGCCGACGGTTCTGACAAGCGCGCCGTCACCAAGGAGGACTTCCGGCTCCTGAACCAGCCGACCTGGAGCGCCGATGGCCGGTTTATCGCCGCCAAGAAGCACTTCACCACCGGCCGCTCGCTGGGTACGGGCGAAGTTTGGCTGTACCACGTGTCCGGCGGCGGCGGCGTGCCGCTGATCAAGCGGCCGAGCGAGCGCCACCAGAAGGAGCTGGGCGAGCCGACCTTCGCGCCCGACGGCAAGTCGGTCTACTTCACCCGCAACGTCACCCCCGGGCCGATCTTCGAGTACGCCCAGGACTCCAACACCGACCTCTTCAACATCGAGCGCTACGACCTCGCCACCGGCGAGACCACGACGGTGGCCTCGGGGCCCGGCGGATCGGTGCGGCCGGCGCCCTCGCCCGACGGAAAGCTGATCGCGTTCGTCCGCCGCGAGCGGGCGCGCTCGAAGCTCTATGTGAAGAACCTCACGTCCGGAGTTGAGCGCAAGGTCTACGACGACCTGGACCAGGACGTGCAGGAGACCTGGGCGGTCACCGGGCTCTATCCGAACCTGGACTGGACGCCGGATTCGAAGGCCATCGTCTTCTGGGCCGGGGGCAAGATCCGCCGCGTCGACGCCGACGGGTCCAACGCCGCGGTCATCCCGTTCCGGGTGTCCGACACGCGCGGCGTGGTCGACGGCCCACACCCGAAGACGGCGGTCGCGCCAGACCGGTTCACGACGAAGATGACTCGGTTCGCGGCCGTCTCGCCCGACGGGCGTCAGGTGGTGTTCGAAAGCCTCGGCAAGCTCTGGATCAAGCCGATGGCGGGCGGCGATCCCCGGCGGCTCACCCGGGGCGACGACGGCTTCGAGCTGTGGCCGTCCTGGTCCCGCGACGGCAGGACGATCGCCTACGTCGCCTGGACCGACGCCGGCCTCGGCCGCATCCGCACGGTCGCCGCGACCGGCGGCGCGCCCCGCGACGTGACCCGCGAGCCCGGTCACTACGCCGTCCCGGTCTTCTCGCCCGACGGACGCACCATCGCCTTCGAAAAACGGGAGGGCGGCTATCTTACCTCCCGCGACTGGGCCGAGAACCCCGGGGTCTATCGCATTCCCGCGGCCGGCGGCGCAGCCGAGCTAGTAGCCCGCGGCATGTCCTCGCCGCAGTTCGGCGCGGCGAACGAGCGGCTGTTCATGACCACGGCCAAGGACGGCAAGCAGCAGCTGGTCAGCGCCGACCTGGACGGCGAGGCCCGGCGCGTGCACGCCGAGGGCGATCTGGTCGCCGACTACTTCGTCTCCCCCGACGGGACGATGTTCGCGTTCCGCCAGAACTACGAGGCGCACCTCATGCCGCTGATGCCCGGCGGCCAGGCGGTCTCCACCGACCAGAAGGGCGGGCCGATGCCGGTGACCCGCGTCTCGCGCGGCGGGGCGAACTGGGTCCACTGGTCGGACGGCGGCGCCAAGCTGCACTGGAGCGCGGGCCCCACCGTCTATTCGGTGTCCACGGCCGAGGCCTTCCGATCCACCCCGGCGGGCGAGGACGCGGCAAAGTTCGAGCCGCCGACCACGGGCGTTTCGCTCGCCCGCGAGGTGGCGGCGGCCAAGCCGGACGGCGTCGTGGCGCTGACCGGCGCGCGGCTCGTCACCATGGCGGGGGCGGACGGCGGCGTCATCGAGGACGGCGTGGTCGTGGTCCGCGGCGACCGGATCGCCGCCGTCGGCCGCCGGGGCGAGGTCGCCATTCCCGACGGCGCCCGCACGGTGGACCTGGCCGGCAAGACGGTGATCCCCGGCCTGGTCGACGCCCACGCGCATGGGCCGCAGGGGGTCGACGAACTGGTTCCGCAGCAGAACTGGTCGCTGATGTCCAACCTGGCGCTTGGGACGACGACGATCCACGACCCGTCCAGCCGCGCGTCAGAGATCTTCGCCGCCGCCGAGATGCAGCGGGCCGGCATGATCCTGGGCCCACGGATCTTCTCGACCGGCGAGATCGTCTACGGCGCCAAGCAGGCCCGCAGCTACGCCGTGATCGACAGCTTCGAGGACGCGCTCGCCCACGTCCGTCGGCTGAAGGCGCAGGGCGCGGGCAGCGTGAAGAACTACAACCAGCCGCGCCGCGACCAGCGTCAGCAGCTCGTGGAGGCCGCGCGGCGCGAGGGGATGCAGGTGGTGGCCGAGGGCGGCGCCCTGTTCGGCCTGGACATGACCCACATCGCCGACGGCAACTCCACCGTCGAGCACAACATCCCCCAGACCGTGCTCTACGAGGACGTGCTGAGCTTCTTCAGCCAGAGCAAGACCAACTACACCCCGACCCTGGTGGTCACCTTCGGCGGCCTCGCGGGCGATCCCTATTGGCGCCAGGCGACCGACGTCTTCGACCAGCCCATCGTCAAGGCGCACGCCCCGCCCGCCCTGCTCGCGGCCGAGACCGTGCGACGACCCAAGGCGCCCGAGGCCGACTACGTCGACGACGACAACGCCCGCGAGGCCCACAAGCTGGCCAAGCGCGGCGTGCTGGTCTCCATCGGCGCCCACGGCCAGCAGGCCGGCATCGGCCCGCACTGGGAGCTGTGGTCCTTCGTCCGCGGCGGCATGACGCCCATCGAGGCCCTGGCCGCCGGCACCATCGTTCCGGCCCGCTCGCTCGGGATGGACGCCGACATCGGCTCCCTGGAGGCCGGAAAGCTCGCCGACCTCGTGGTGCTGGACGCCGACCCCACCGCCGACATCCGCAACAGCGAAAAGGTCCACCGGGTGATGCTGGGCGGCCGTCTCTACGATCCCTTGACGCTGAACGAGATGGTCACCGGCGAGCGCAAGCGCGCGCCCTACTGGTGGGAGTAGCGGCCGGCGCCGCGATGTGACCGAAATGGCCCCGGACGCCATGGGCGCAGCGGGGCGCCTTTCGGGGCCGAACTTCGCCTACTCATTTTGGGCGACCCGATGAACGCGTTCAACGTCGGCGTTATGCGAATCACCCTACAGTCTCACGTTGAACACAAGGGGGAATTCTGACGCATGCGCCCGCGGCTGTCGGATAGGACCGGGGCGGCCATCCGCAAGCTGCGGCTCTCGCGGGGCTGGAGCCTGGCGGCGCTGAGCGAGCATACTGGCGTGCCGATCTCGACCCTCTCCCGCGTCGAGCTCGGCCAGAACGCCCTCAACTACGAGAAGCTGATGCGCCTGTGCCGGGCCTTCGAGATCGACCTCGAGGGCCTCGTGACCCGCGAGGCCGAGACGGGACCCGCCGCCTCAGGCCGCCGCTCCATCGTGCGCGCGGGCGAGGGCCCGCCTACGCGCGTAGGCGGGAATACGGGGCGCCGCGCGGCCGCCGACCTGGTGTCGAAGGGCTTGTCGCCGATCCTCATTGATGTGACCGCGCATGACCTTGCCGCCCATGGTCCGCTCACCGGCCATCCGGGCGAGGCCTACCTCCTCGTGATCGCCGGCGAGGTCGAGTTCCACAGCCACCTCTACGCGCCGCTCGAAATGTCACAGGGCGACGCCGTCTACTTCGACGCCTCCGCCGGCTATGCGCTCACTACGCCGCGCCCGCCCGCCAGGGTCGTGCTGGTGGCCAGCGGCGAGATCGCGTTCGGCGCGTAAGCCCGCCGGAATCCCAAGCAACGTAAGGGAATCGCGCGTTTTCGCGCCGGGGCCGTGACGGCCTTTCCTGCCCTCCGCGAAGAATTCCCACAATTTACCAATAATCAAACCGGCGCTGGGATTGTCGTCTCCCGTGGGGCCGGACCGGCCTCGCAAAGTCCCAACGGCAACGTTCCGACAGCTGCTGAAAGCCCCGATGACCTTCCTGAACAACCTGAACATCTCTAAGAAGCTCACCGTCGGTTTCGCCGTCGTGGTGACCGTCGTCGCCGTGATGTGCGCGGCCGTGTTCGGCAGCCTGCTGAGCCTGCGCAAGGCCGTCGAGCTGAACGATCTCAGCGTCGCGCAGGTGAAAGTCGCCGAGGAACTGCTCGCCGCGCGGGTGGAGCGCCAGAACGCCATCCGCGGCCTGGTGGCGAGCGGCGATCCCGCCTTCATCGAGACCATCAACAGAGCCCAGAAGGACTACGGCGACGCGCTCAAGGAATGGAGCCGCATCGCGCCCGAGGACGCCGCCGACATCGCCAAGGTCAAGGCGGCCGTCGCAACGATCGAGGCGGAGGAAGCCGAGCTGATTTCCGCCGGCCAGGACCTGACCCGTCAGGCCGAGGCGATGATGATGCTGGGGTCGAAGGGCCGCCTGGGCGAACTGCGCAAGGTCCTCAACGCGCGCATCAAGGCCGAGAACGAACTTCTGAAGGAGCGCGCCGCTGCACAGGCGGCGAGCCAGACCTTCGCCGTCACCCTGCTGGCGGCAGGCAGCCTGCTGGCGGTGGCCCTGTCGGTGCTGATGGGCTGGGTCCTCTCGAATGCCATCGCCCGCCCCGTGAGTCTGATGACCGCCGCCATGGGCCGCCTGGCCGCTGGCGACAACGACGTCGACGTCCCGGCCCAGGGCCGCAAGGACGAGGTCGGCCGTATGGCCGCCGCCGTGCAGCACTTCAAGGAACAGGCGATCGACAAGGCCCGCCAGTCGGCCGAACGCGCCGAGGAGCGCGCCCAGCGGGAAGCCGAGCGCAACGCCACGGACGCCGAGCGCGCCGCCGCCGCTGCCGAGCAGAACAAGGTGGTCGAGGGGTTGGCTCAGGGCCTGGAGCGCCTCGCCGCGGGCGTCCTGACCTTCCGCCTGAACGAGCCGTTCCCGTCGCACTACGAGCAGCTCCGCGCCGACTTCAACCGCGCGATGGAGCAGATGCAGGCCGCCCTGCGCGAAGTGGCCGTCAACGCCACCGCGGTGCGTTCCGGCGCCGGCGAGATCACCCAGGCGACGGACGATCTGTCGCGCCGCACCGAACAGCAGGCCGCGAGCCTGGAGGAAACCGCCGCCGCGCTGGACGAGATCACGGCCACGGTCCGCAAGACCGCCGAGGGCGCGGCTCAGTCCCGCGAGGCCGTGGGCGCCGCCAAGTCGGACGCCGAGCGGTCGGGCGTGGTGGTCCGCGACGCGGTGGCCGCCATGAGCGAGATCGAAAGCTCGGCCCAGCAGATCAGCCAGATCATCGGGGTGATCGACGAGATCGCCTTCCAGACCAACCTCCTGGCCCTGAACGCGGGCGTCGAGGCTGCCCGGGCCGGCGATGCGGGCAAGGGCTTCGCGGTCGTGGCCTCGGAAGTGCGCGCGCTCGCCCAGCGCTCGGCGGAAGCCGCCAAGGAGATCAAGGCCCTCATCTCGGCCTCGTCGCAGCAGGTGGAGCGCGGCGTGGGCCTGGTGGGAGAGACCGGCAAGGTGCTGGAGCGCATCCTGGATCAGGTGACCTCGATCAACGGCGCCGTGACCGAGATCGCCGCCTCGGCCCAGGAGCAGGCCACCGGTCTGCAGCAGGTGAACACGGCCATCAACCAGATGGACCAGGTGACCCAGCAGAACGCGGCCATGGTGGAGGAAGCTACCGCCGCCAGCCACGCCCTCGCCGGCGAGAGCGAGGCCCTGGCGCGCCTGATCGCGCGCTTCGAACTTGGCGGGACGTCGGCCGCACCGGCTCCGGCAAGGCCCGCGCCGCAGCGCACGGTCGCCGCCATGAAGACCACCGGCCGCGGCGGCGCCGCCGCCAAGTTCGCCGAGCCTGAAGAAGACGCCTGGGACGAGTTCTGAGGATGAACGCGCAACCGATCACCCTGGGCGAAAGCCTGGACATGAACGCCGCGGGACCGCTGGCCAAGTCGCTGCTCGAGCGGCGCGGGCAGCCCGTGACTCTGGACGCCTCGCAGGTGCGCCGCATCGGCGGTCAGTGCCTGCAGGTGCTGCTGTCGGCCCAGTCGACCTGGGCGGCGGACGGCGCCGACTTCCAGATCACCGAGCCCTCAGTCGAGTTCACCGATGGCCTCGCCCTGATGGGCGCCGCCGACCTGTGTCAGCCCGATCCGGGCGCCCCAACCCTCGTTCAGGACTGATCCCCATGAGCATGACCGTCCTTACCGTCGATGACTCCCGCACAATGCGCGAGATGCTGCGTCTGGCCCTCGCCGACGCGGGCTTCCGCGTGGTGCAGGCCGAAGACGGCATCCATGGCCTGGAGGTGCTGCAGGCCGAGCATCCGCAGGTGATCGTCACCGACATCAACATGCCCCGCATGGACGGCTTCGGCTTCATCGAGGAGGTCCGCGGCGACCCGCGCCATCGGGCGATCCCGATCCTCGTGCTGACCACCGAGAGCGATGCGGAGAAGAAGAACCGCGCGCGCATGGCCGGCGCCACCGGCTGGATCGTGAAGCCCTTCAATCCCGACAAGTTGGTCGACGCCATCCGCCGCGTCGCCGCCTGACCCTTCAAGTAGATCGCGAGAGAAGCGCCTGTGGATCCTCTAGCCGCCATCCGGGATACGTTCTTCCAGGAATGCGAAGAACAGCTCGCCGAGCTCGAGTCCGGCCTGCTCGCCATGGAGGGCGGGGACCAGGACCCCGAGACGATCAACGCCGTCTTCCGAGCCGTCCACTCGATCAAGGGCGGCGCCGGGGCGTTCCAGCTTGAAGAGCTGATCCGCTTCGCGCACGTCTTCGAGACGGCGCTCGATGAGGTGCGTTCCGGTCGCCTGGCGGCGACCAACGACCTCGTGAAGACCATGCTCCGCGCCGCGGACGTCCTGGCCGACCTGGTGCGCGCGGCGCACGCCGGCGACGAAAGCGAACATCCGAACGCGGCGGCCCTTCGCGACGAGCTCAAGGCGCTGAGCGGCGCCGCCGACGCCGGCGAGGAAGAGAGCGAAGAGGATTGGGGCGACTTCGAGTTCAAGCCGATGGCCGTGGCCATGGACGAGCCCGCGTCGCCCGCGGGGCCGACCGGGTTCGTCGTCCGCTTCAAGCCGCGGGCGGACCTGTACGCCAAGGCCAACGAAGCGGCCCTGCTGCTGCGCGAGCTGACCCGCCTCGGCGCGGCCGAGGTCGAGCTCGATGCGCATGACGTGCCGCCGTTGAACGAACTGGACCCCGAGGCGGCCTATCTGTCCTGGACCATCACCATGCGCGGCGACGTCGACGAGACGACCGTGCGGGAGGTCTTCGAATTCGTCGACGGCGACTGCGAACTCGAGATCACGCCGCTGGCCGGCGAGGAGACGGCGGATGGCGCGGACGCTTTCGACGTGGGCGCCCTTCTGGCGCGCGTCCAGGACGACGCCGGCGCGGACGCTTCGCCGCAAGGCGCCCCCGACGTGACGCCCGAGGATCTCATCGCGGCGCTGTCCGCCGGGTCCGCCGACGCCGCGCCGACCGAGGTGGAGGCCATCGAGGCCGCACCCGCCGAGGCGCCGGCTGCCCCGCCCGCCGCCCCCGCGCCGGTAGTCCCCCTCGCCCGCGCGGCGGAGCCGCCGGCCGAGCCCCAGGCCGCCAACCAGGTCCGCAAGAGCGAGGCCGGCGCCACCATCCGCGTCGACCTCGACCGCGTCGATCGCCTGATCGACCTCGTGGGCGAGCTGGTGATCAACCAGGCCGTGCTGGCGCAGCGGGTGATGGAGGCGGGCCTCGCCCGCGCCTCGGCCGTCGCCATGGGCCTGGACGAGCTGGAGCAGCTCACCCGCGAGATCCAGGACAGCGTCATGGCCATCCGGGCCCAGCCTGTGAAGTCCGTCTTCCAGCGCATGCCGCGCCTCGTCCGCGAGGTCGGCGCACAGGTCGGAAAGCCCGTGAGGCTGGTCACCGAAGGTGAAGGCACCGAGGTCGACAAGACGGTCATCGAGCGCCTGACCGATCCCCTCACCCACATGATCCGCAACGCCATCGACCACGGGCTGGAAAGCCCCGAGAAGCGCGCGGCCGCCGGCAAGCCGGCCGAGGGCGTGGTCAAGCTGGCCGCGTTCCACCGGTCCGGCCGGATCGTCATCGAGGTTTCCGACGACGGCGGCGGCATCAATCGCGAGCGCGTTAAGGGCATCGCGGTGGAGAAGGGCCTCATCTCGCCGGAAGCCCAGCTTTCGGACGAGGAGATCGACAACCTGATCTTCATGCCAGGCTTCTCGACCGCCTCGGAGATCTCGGACATCTCCGGTCGCGGCGTGGGCATGGACGTGGTCCGGCGCTCCATCCAGGCGCTGGGCGGCCGCATCACCATCGCCTCGACGCCCGGCAAGGGCTCGACCTTCACGATGAGCCTGCCGCTGACCCTCGCCGTCCTGGACGGCATGGTGGTCTCGGCCCACGGCCAGACCCTGGTGGCGCCGATCACGGCCATCGTCGAGACGCTGCAGCCCAAGGCGGAAGAGGTGCACAGCCTGGGCGGTCACGCCCGGGTGATCTCCATCCGCGGCGGCTTCGTGCCGCTGATCGACGTGGGCATGGCGCTCGGCTACCGGCGCGACCCGCTCCCGGCGACGCAGGGCGTGGCCCTGCTCATCGAAGGCGAAGGCGGCGCCCGCGCGGCGCTCCTGGTGGACGCCATCCAGGGCCAGCGCCAGGTCGTCATCAAGTCCCTCGAGGCCAACTACCGCCAGGTGCCCGGCGTCGCCGCCGCCACCATCCTAGGCGACGGCCGCGTGGCCCTCATTCTCGACATCGACACCATCGTCGCCGTCTCCCGCGGCGAGATGCGCAAGGCAGGCTGAACATGACCCAGATTCAGAACAACGCCAGTGGCATGAAAGAACTCATTTCCTTCCGCATCGGGGCGCAGGAGTTCTGCGTCGACATCATGGCCATCCGCGAGATCCGCGGCTGGACGGCGGCTACGGCCCTGCCGCAGTCCCCCTCCTTCGTGAAGGGGGTGATCAACCTGCGCGGCGCCGTGCTGCCGATCGTGGACTTGGCCGCCCGGCTGGGCTTCGAGAGCACCGAGGCCAGCGACCGTAACGTGATCATCGTCGCCGACATCGGCGGCCAGGTGGTCGGCCTGCTCGTGGACGCAGTGAGCGACATCCTCACCGTCACCGACGACGTCATCCAGCCCACGCCTGACGTGGCCTCCGAGACGGCGAAGACCTTCGTCCGCGGCCTCATCGCCATGGACGGCCGGATGATCAGCCTGATCGGTCTTGAGCGCGTGCTCCCCGACTTGGAGCTGGAAGCCGCCTGATGAGCGTCAACGCGCCGACATCTGCGCGACCGGGCGCCAATATGGTCGAAGGCGAGTTCGCCTTCACCGAAGCCGATTTCCGCAAGATCTCGGCGATGGTGCATGGCGACGCGGGCATCCATCTGCCCGAGGCCAAGGCCACCCTCGTCTATTCGCGGCTGGCCAAGCGCCTGCGCGCGCTCGGCCTCGGCAGCTTCAAGGATTACTGCGCCCTCGTCGCCGGCGCCGACGGCCTCGACGAGCGCCAGAAGATGCTGGCCGCGCTCACCACCAACGTCACCCGCTTCTTCCGCGAGCCGCACCACTTCGACCACCTGAAGGAGAAGGTCCTGCCGCCTCTCCTCGACGCCGCCCGACGCGGCGGCCGGGTGCGCATCTGGTCGGCCGCCTGCTCCAGCGGGCAGGAACCGTTCTCCATCGCCATGACCGTGCTTTCCCTCATGCCCGAGGCGCCCGACAAGGACGTCAGGATTCTGGCCACCGACATCGATCCGAACATGATCGCCGAGGGCCGTTCCGGCCTCTATGCGCCGCATCTGCTCGAAGGCGTGCCGGCGGACTACCGCAAGAAGTGGACCTCGCCGACCGCCTCGGGCGCCGTGAAGATGTCCGACGATCTGCGCGCGCTGATCACCTTCAACGAGCTGAACCTGATCGGCGAATGGCCGATGAAGGGCAAGTTCGACGCCATCTTCTGCCGCAACGTCGCGATCTATTTCGAGGACGACACCCAGGCGCGGTTGTGGAGCCGGTTCGCCCCGCTGAACAGCATCGGCGGCGCGCTCTACATCGGCCACTCCGAGCGGATCCAGGGCCCGGCTGTCGCCGCCTACCGGCCCGACGGCGTCACGACCTACCGCCGCGTCGCGGAGGGTGGCCGATGACCCGCGTGCTCGTCGTCGACGACTCCACCGTCATGCGCCAGCTTATCGGCGCGGCGCTCTCCGCCGACCCGGAACTCGAGGTCGTGGGCGAGGCCTGCGACCCGCTGCAGGCGCGTGAGGCGATCAAGGCGCTGAACCCCGACGTCATCACCCTGGACGTCGAGATGCCGAACATGAACGGCATCGAGTTCCTCGAGCGGCTGATGCGGCTGCGGCCCATGCCGGTGGTGATGGTCTCGACCCTGACCGCGCGGGGCACCGAGGCCACCCTGGCGGCGCTCGAACTCGGCGCCGTCGACTGCATCGAGAAGCCGCGCGGCTCGGACGCCGCCGGGTTCCGTCAGATCGCCGAGAAGGTGAAGATGGCGGCGCGGGCCAAGGTTCGCCAGCGCGTCGAGCGCAAGGCCCCCATCACGACCGAGAGCTTCACGCCCAACGACAAGATCGTGGCGATCGGCTCCTCGACCGGCGGCGTCGAGGCCCTGCTGTCCATCGTCGAGCGGCTGCCGGCCAACTGCGCGCCCACGGTCATCACCCAGCACATGCCGGCTAGCTTCACCCGCAGCTTCGCCGAACGTCTCGACCGGGCTTGCGCCGCCCACGTCACCGAGGCCAGGAGCGGCGATCCGCTGATCCCCGGCCATGTCTATGTGGCGCCCGGTGGGGACTATCACCTCGAGATCGAGGGCACGAAGCACTTCCGCTGCAAGGTCACCCACGGAGAACCTGTCAGCGGCCACTGCCCCTCCGTGGACGTGCTGTTCAACTCCGTAGCCCGAACCGCGAAGGACCGTTCTGTCGGCGTGATCCTGACCGGGATGGGGCGGGACGGCGCGCGCGGCCTGCTCGCCATGCGGCAGGCCGGCGGCCGGACCCTGGGCCAGGACGAGTCGACTTGCGTCGTCTACGGCATGCCCCGGGCCGCCTATGAACTCGGCGCGGTCGAACGCCAGCTCCCGCTGGAACGGCTCGGCCCCGCCATCCGCAACCTAACGAACACAGAAACGGAACGCTGATGCCGGCGACCTCCTCCATCCCCTGCCTGATCGTCGACGACCAGCAGACAATGCGGTCGCTCGTCAGAACTGGTCTTCAACAGCTCGGCTTCCGCACGATCCATGAGGCGGCCGACGGCGAGGACGGCCTGCGCATCATGCTGTCGCGGCCGGTCCAGTTGGTGATCTCGGACTACAACATGCCCAAGCTGGACGGCCTGGGCCTGTTGCGCGCCATCCGCTCGCACCCGCCGATCCAGAAGACGGCCTTCATCATGCTCACCGGCCGAGCCGACAAGGAGCTGGTGCAGCGCGCGGTGCAGTTCGGGGTCAACAACTACCTCGTGAAGCCCTTCACCGTCGGAACGCTCAAGGAGAAGATCGAAGCGATCTTCGGCGTTCTCACGTGAATCCAAGCCCCGCCCAGTATGATCGGTCCGACCCCGTCGAGGGTCGCAAGATCCATGTGATCCAGGGCCAGTTCCACGTCGCCGACGGTGACGACGTGGTGCTGACCACGATCCTCGGATCCTGCGTGGCCGCATGCATTCGCGACCCGGTGGCGCGCGTGGGCGGCATGAACCACTTCCTGCTGCCCGGCGCCACCGGCGACGAGGGCCTGCGCTACGGCGTCCAGTCCATGGAACTGCTAGTCAACGCCCTGCTGCGCAAGGGCGCCCGGCGCGATCGTCTGGAGGTGAAGCTGTTCGGCGGGGCCCATCTGTTCGACGGCCTCTCCGACGTCGGCGGCCAGAACTCCGCCTTCGCCGAGCGCTTCGTGCGCGACGAGGGACTCAACTACGTGGGCGGCTCGCTGCGCGGCGATCGCGCCCGCCGGATCCAGTTCTGGCCGGCCAGCGGCCGCGCCCGTCAGATCCTGCTCGCCCCCACCGAATCCAAGGTGTTCGCCACCGAGCGCCGCCAGCCGGTGGTCAAGACCGAAGACTCCGGCGCGCTGGAGCTCTTCTGATGAACGCCGCGACGCCATTTCGACCGCTCCCGGAATCCCTCGACCTCGTGGGCGAGGAGATGGCCGAGCTGGTCGTCCTGGCGGAGCATGTTCAGTCCGTCATCGCCCGCATGGCGCGCGCGGCCCCGCCGGACCTCGGCACCCTGGTGGACGCCCAGGCCGCCGATCTGCTCACTCAGCGCCTGCAGGGGTTGACGGGCTTCGTCCGCGCCCTGGCCGACGCCGAACGCAGCGAGGACTACGCCGATATCGAGCGCGCCGTCCGGGCCCTCACCCTCGCCGAACAGGCACGCCGGCTGGCGGGCGCGGCTCCGCCCCCGGTGGCCGCCGGCGAGGTCGCGAGCGAACTGACGTTCTGGGACTGAAATCCAGTGAGCGCACCCGTCAACAAGTCGGAACGCGTGAACCTCTCTCAGGCCGAGGTCCTGCTGGCCTGCGGCGATCCCGAGGGGCTGAACATCATGAGCGAGATGTTCGCCGGGTTCGGCGTGCATACCCCTCGCCGTTGCCTCTCGATGGCCGAAGCCAAGACCTCCGTCCAGGAGCGCATCCTGAACCTCATGGTCGTCGACAGCGCGCTCTCCGACGCCGAGGGCTACGACTTCATCCACTGGCTGCGCCGGTCCGACATCGCGCCAAACTGCTATGCGCCCGTGATCCTCATCACCGGCCACACCCGGCCGTCGCAGATCTTCCGCGGCCGGGACGCGGGCGCGAGCTTCGTGGTGCGCAAACCGGTTGCGCCCACGGTCATGATGCAACGCATCCTGTGGTTGCTGAACGACGCGCGCAAATTCGTAACATCACCCGGCTATTGTGGGCCGGATCGCCGCGTGAAGGCCCTGGGCCCCCCTGTGGGGACTAAGGGTCGTCGCCACGACGACCTCTCGGCCAACGTGGGCGCCGCGACAACACCCAACCTCGACCAGGCCGAAATCGACGCCCTGCTCAATCCGAAAGCGATCGCCCAATGAGTAACGTTCGTGTCTTCGCCGTCGAGAACAAGCTCGCAGAGCTCCTGCGCGAGCCGGGCGGCAGGACGGTCGACCAGGCCATCAAGGCTGCGGAGACGCGCGTCGAGGCGCAGCGGGATGTGACGTTGGCCGCGCTGATCGAGAAGGCCGAGCAGATGGCCGCCCAGGCGGCGGAAGGCCGCGGCTCCGCCGAACCCGAAGTGTTCGGCCGCATCTACGACCTGAGCAACGCCATCTACGGCCTGGCCGGCTCCTTCAATCTCAAGGCCCTGGCCGAGGCCGCGTTCAGCCTTTGCGACCTGGCCGACAGCTACCGCAGCGGCGACGAGCCGAACTGGCCGGCCGTCGACGTGCACGTGGACGGCGTTCGCCTGCTCGCCAACCTGGGCGAGAAGGCCGGAGCCGCCGGCGCGGAATCCATCCTCGATGGCCTGCGCCGCGTGCGTGCGCGCGTCCTACCGCCGAGCTGAGGCCGAGGCGGTTCCATCGTCACTGGGTCGAGGGGAAGCCGCCGTCTGGCGGGTCTCAGCCGCGCGCGGCCGCGTCCGGAAGCGCGTCGGCTGCGGCGATCAGGGCCCAGGCTAGCGCGTCGGCCCGCTCACGGTCGTTGGGCAACTGCCGAAGCCGGCGTTGCACCTGCTCCAGGATGCCGGCGGTGCGCTGCGAGGCCGCGAGCCGCCGCGCACGATCGAGTTCCACCTTCAGGACCTCCTCGACGCCACCGTCTCGTGTCGATGACGCCGCCGCAACGGCCGCGCGGCTGAGCGCCAGCGAGGCCTGCACCTCGTCGCTGAGCGCATGGAGCATCCTGCGGACCTCGTCGTCGGCTTGAGCCTTGTTCTGATTCAAGGGCGTTTCCTCGGAACTGGAGCGGAGGGGGCTCGCCCTCTAGCCATATCGAGACGGTAGTTAATGTTTCGCGGAAGCCTATGTCGTCTGCCGCGCTTGGGGAATTCTGCGATGATTGGTCGCAGTCGCATAAGAGACGACGCATCGATCGCCTTAGCTTTTGACCGTTTCCGCCGAATATTTTCGGCGACTGGGGCCGGCCAAAGCGATGTTTACGTGGCGGCTCGCATCCCCACCCAGAGTTGTGCCGAATTCCCACTTTTAACTCGGCATTAGCAGGCGGTCGGCAGATTTCCCTCTTGGTGATCTGTCGGGAGATCCAGATGCGTTTCGGGCCCAGGGTCCAGAGACCAGCCGAAACGTCGGCGGCCGGCGCGCCGCTTTCGAGGCGCCGTCGTAGCGGGCCGTCCTGCGGCGACGGCGCATGACCGACACGACGCCCGCACGCCCCGTTCCGGACGACGAGACCGGCTTCGGCCGCGCGTTCCGGCGCAGAAACGGTGTGCGACGGCTGCGGCCCGCCCAGGCCTTGCTGATTGCGGCGCTCGCCTGGATCAGCACCGGCGACGTGCTGACTTTCGTCTGGCTCCCGGTCACGCTGGCGTTCGGCGAGCTCGAGTCCTGGGCCGGCCGGCGGCGCGCCAAGGGACTTGGCGACGGCTGGATCGCCGCCACCCAGGCGCTGAGCGTCGGCAGCTTCGTCGCGATCGTGGCCGTCCTGCTTCGGAACCCCAGCACCCTGCTCCTCGCCGGGTCGGTGCTGTTCCTCTGCGCCGCCACGCTGGGCGCGGCGATGCAGGCTGCGCCGTCGCGGCTGGCCCGCCTATCGCTGGTTGGGCCGCCGGCCGTGGGGCTGGTGGCCGGTCCGCTCTGGGTCGGCTACGCCGGCCTGGGGATCACGCTCGCCGACGCGGCGGTCATCGCCGTCAGCGGAACCGCCTTCATCCTCTTCGTCCTGCGCCTGACCGCCATCTCCAACCGGGAGCGCGAGGCGCTCGACCGCATCGGCCGCGAGGCCGCGGCGGCGAACCGCCGGTGGGCGATGATCTTTGAGCACAGTCCCGTGGTCCGGCTCTCGTTCAACGCCACGCCGCTCTACGAATTCCTTCAGGCGCGGGCGGCGGGTCGCACGCGCCTTGGCGATGTCGCGCTGGCCGAATGCGGCGACGCGCGGGGCCTGCTGCGCCACTTTACCTTGGTCGAGTCGAACCGCGCCGGCCTGGCCCTTTTCGGCGCCAACGTGGCGCGCGCGCACCTCAGCCAGGACTTCGTGGAAGCCTTCTGCGCCGCATTAAACGAGATCGACGACGAGGGCGCCCTGCCCCCCGTCGAGGCCACCCTGCAGCTCGAGGGCGGCCGGACCATGCAGGTCCAGGTGCACTATCGCATGACCTCGGGCCTCGGCGCACCATGGAGCCTGTGCCTCGCCACCTACGTGGACATGACCGAGATCCACGGCATCCTCGCCGCCCAGGAGGAGGCGCTCAAGGCCGCCGAAGAGGCCAACCGGGCGAAGAGCGACTTCCTGGCCCTGATGAGCCACGAGATCCGCACGCCGCTGAACGGCGTCCTGGGCATGGCCCAGGCGATGTACAGCGAGCCGCTGCCCCCGCAACAGCGGGACCGGCTTCGCGTGATCCGCGAGAGCGGCTCGGCCCTCATGGCCCTGCTCGGCGACCTCTTGGACCTCTCGCGGCTCGAGGCGGGTCGCCTGGAGCTGGAGGATCGGAGCTTCGACCTGCGGTCGGTGGCGGAAGGCGCGCGCGCCGCCTTCGCGGCCGAAGCGGCGGCGAAGGGTCTCGACTTCGCACTCCGCATCGATCCGACCGTCGAGGGCCAATGGCGCGGAGACCCCGCCCGCGTCGGCCAGATCCTGTCGAACCTCGTGTCCAACGCCGTGAAGTTCACCGCGCGGGGCGGCGTGACGCTGAGCCTGGGGCCGAGCGAGGGCGGCATCCGGTTCGAGGTGGCGGACACGGGCATCGGCATCGCGCCGGATCGCATCTCCCGCCTCTTCGAGAAGTTCGTACAGGCCGACGAGACCGCCACGCGGGCTTACGGCGGCACCGGCCTGGGACTGGCCATCTGCCAGGAGCTCTGCCGGGCGATGGGGGGCTTCATCACTGTCGAGAGCACGCCGGGCGAAGGAAGCGCCTTTGCGGTCGAACTCCCCCTGGTCCGCCTCGCCCAGGAGACCGAATCCGGGGCGCCGGCGGCGCGCTTCTGCGGCGGCACGCGAGTGCTCGCGGCGGAGGACAATCCCGTCAATCGGATGGTGCTGAAAGCGCTGCTGAACCAGCTGGAGATCGAGCCCACCATCGTCGAGAACGGTGCGGAGGCCGTGCGCGCCTGGGAATCGGCCCACTGGGACGTCGTGCTGATGGACGTGCAGATGCCGGTCATGGACGGTCCCACCGCCACCATGACCATCCGGGCGCGGGAGGCGGTGATGGGGCGTCCGCGCACGCCGATCCTGGCGGTGACGGCCAACACCATGGCGCACCAGATCGCCAGCTACCGCGCCGCAGGCATGGACGACGTGGTCGGAAAGCCGCTCAACGTCAGCGAACTGTTCGAAGCCATGGCCGCGGCGATGGCGCCGCCGCCCGATCGCGCACGCGCCGCCTCCTGAGGCGGCCGCTAGCCGCGGACCAACTCGGCGAGCTTCTCCGCCAGCGTGGCGCGACGATAGGGTTTGGCCAGGAAGCGCGAGCGCGGATCCAGGCCCACCGAGCGCAGGATTGGATCCTGCGTATGGCCCGAGGTGAAGAGTATCCGCAGCGTGGGATCGAGCAGGCGCGCGTGGTCCGCCAGCTGGCGTCCGTTCAGGCCGCCGGGCATGTTGATGTCGGTGACGATCAGGTCGACCCGCTCGCCCATGGCCATGACGTCCAGCGCGTCGTGGCCGTCGGCGCAGGCCCGGACACGGCAGCCCAGGCCCTCGAGTTGGCGCTGCGCCTGTGCGCGCACTAGGTCGTCGTCCTCCACCAGCAGAACCTTGAGGCCGAGTGGCAGCGGCTCGGCCGACGTTCGGGCGTCCTGAACCTGCGGGCAACGCGCGGCCCGCGGCAGCCAGATCGAGACGCGGGCGCCCTCGCCCTCCTCGCTCTCGATCTCCATGCGTCCGCCGGACTGGGCGGCGAAACCATAGACCATGCTGAGACCCAGCCCCGACCCCTTGCCCGCGGGCTTGGTGGTGAAGAAGGGCTCGAGGGCCTGCGTGCGGGTCTGCGCCGACATCCCCTCGCCCGTGTCCTCGACGGACAGCACCACCATCTCGCCGCCGCAAGGACCGGCCGCGCGCCGGGCGCCCAACGTCAGCCGCCCGCCTCCGGGCATGGCGTCACGGGCGTTGATGCACAGGTTGAGGAGCGCGGAGGTGAGCTGGGTCGGGTCGGCGCGACAGCACAGTTCGCCGGGCGCCACGTCCAGGGTCACCTCGATGTCGCAGGGCAGCGTGCGGCTCAGCATCGGGATCAACCCGTTCAGGAACGCCCGGCAGTCGATGGACTGCGGGGCGAGCGACTGCGTCCGGGAGACGGTCATGAGCTGGCCCACGAGGTCCGCGCCACGCTCGGCGGCCTCGAGCGCGACCTTCGCAACGGCCGCGAGATCCGGCCGGTCTGCGAGCGCCTCCGAAAGCATCTCGGCAGCCCCGATCACCACGGTCAGGAGGTTGTTGAAGTCGTGCGCGACCCCGCCGGTCAGCCGGCCGATGGTCTCCATCTTCTGGGCCTGGCGGAGCCTCTCCTCGGCGGCGTGGTGCTGGCGCATGTCCCGCCCGATGGCGAAGATCCGCTGGTGCGTCTCGGACCAGGCGCCGGACCACATCACGGGGACGACCGAGCCGTCCTTGTGGAGATAACGATTGGTGAAGGAGGTGGTGGGGGATCCCTCCATGATGCGGCGCGCCACGTCCCGGGTCATCTCCACATCCTCGGGATGGATGAAGGCCAGATAGCAGCGGCCCAGCACCTCCTCGGGGAGGTGGCCCCACATCCGTTCGACGTGACGATTGACCTGCTCGAACCGGCCGTCCGGACCAAAGACGCAGATCACATCGTGCGAGAAGTCGAAGATCGTCTGGCTGGCCTCGATGGCGGCGCGCAACTGTTCGTGGGCCTGGGTCAGTTCGTCCGTCGCGGGCGCCGCCTGGGCGAGGTCCTGAGCCGGCGAGCCGCCGCCCATCGCCAACCGCGATGCGTCGCGGCTGGCGCGCTGCGGAGCGGGGGTCATACGCGGACCTCCTGAACGGCCCGCGGAAGGTTACGCTTGATCTTCCGGGACATTGGGGTCCTCATGGTTCCCTCCGATGGGGTGGTGGGATGAGCCAGCTCGGTCGTTCGGCCGGCCTGACCGGCTTTCTGGATCTCGCCCGGCAGGTGGGCCTCGACGCCTGCCGGCTCGCCCAGTCGGTCGGCCTGCCGCCGGAGGCGCTGACCGATCCCGACCTGCAGGTGTCGGTCGAAGCCATGGGCCGGATGTACGAACTGGCGGCCGAGCAGGCCGACGTGGACGACTTCGCCCTGCAGGTGGCCGAGACGCGCCGCCTGTCCAACCTCGGCTCCATCGGCCTCGTGATCCGCGAGCAGCCCACCGTACGCAAGGCCATCGAGACCTATGCGCGATACCAGTGGCTGCAGAACGAGGCCTATGCGCTCGCGCTTCGGGAATTCGACGACCAGGGCCTCCTCCGGATCGACGGCCCCGCCCGGCGACGGCGCCAGGCTATGGAGCTGGTGGTCGCGACCACCGTCCGGGTGCTTAAGGCCGTGCTGGGAGACGGATGGCGGCCGCAGGAGGTGTGGTTCGCCCATCCCGCCCCGCGGCGTGTCGAGACCCATCGCCGCGTGCTCGGCGTGACCCCTCTGTTCGGACAGGACTGCGACGCCATACTGGTGACGCGGGCCGACCTGGACACCGAGATCCCGTCCGCCGACCCGGCGATTATCCGGCAGATCGCCCGCCACCTGGAGCGGATGACGGAGGGCCGCCGCGTCCTGGTCAGCGACCGCGTCCGGGAACTCGTGATCGCGCTTCTTCCGGACAGCGGATGCAGCGTGGAGCGGGTCGCCCAGCACCTCGGGATGGATCGGCGCACCCTGCATCGCCGGCTGGCGGCCGAAGGCGCCACCTATTCCGACCTGCTCGACCAGACGCGACGCGAGATGGCCATTTCCCTGCTGACCGGCAGTGACCGGCCGATGCAGAGCGTCGCGGACCTGCTGGGGTTCTCCAGTCTCAGCGCCTTCGCCCACTGGTTCCGGCGCAGCTTCGACCAGTCGGCCACCACGTACCGCGCGGCGAAGGGCGGCGTCCGGGCGACGCCGACGACCGAGCCCCTCTCCGCCGGCTTCTAGGACCACGGCGTCAGGCCGCGGTCCGACCGGCGGTCTCCGCTGTCTCGCGCAGACAGTAGCCGCCGCCCCAGACGGTCTCGATGATGTGGCGTCCGTCGGTCGTCGGGGCCAGCTTCTTGCGCAGCTTGCAGATGAATACGTCGACGATCTTCGAGCCGGGCTCGTCCACGCCGCCGTAGAGGCCGGAGAGGAACACGTCCTTGGTGAGCGTCTTGCCCTTCCGCAGCGCGAGCAGCTCCAGCGTCTGATACTCGCGACCCGTCAGGTGGATCCGCTGGCCGTTGACGTGGACCATCTTGGAATCGAGGTCGATCACCATGTCGCCGATGGTGATCACCGACTGGGCGTGGCCCTGCGAACGCCGGATGACGGCCCGAAGGCGGGCGATCAGCTCATCCTTGTGGAAGGGCTTGGTCATGTAGTCGTCGGCGCCCAGCGACAGCGCCTTGACCTTGGCGTCGATCTCGGATGTCGCCGAAAGCACGAGGATCGGCGTGCCGTTCCTGCCGCGCCGCAGGGTCCGCAGGACGTCCAGCCCCGACATGTCCGGCAGGCTCAGGTCCAGGACGATAAGGTCGTAGTCGTAGACCTCGCTGAGGTCTACGCCGTCCTCACCACTGTCGGTTTTCTCGACGATGAAGCCCCCGGCGGCGAGCATCAACTCGATGCTCCGGGCCATCATCCGGTCGTCCTCGATCAAAAGCACACGCATCCGTCCTCCTCCCCGCCGCAGCGGGCCTCCTGGCGTTGCTGGTGACCCCGGGGGACGCGCCCGCCCCTCGGGTGCTGAACTCGCTGCTATCCCGTGGCCGTCCGCACGCCCTGCGGCGCGCCTCCCCGGTCCAGGATCGAATGCGCCGCCTGCAGCAGCTGGGACATCGGAAACGGCTTGGCCATCACCCGGTCGGCGCCGAGTTCCTCGGCCCACTGCAGGAAGTTGTCGCTACGGCCGTAGGCCCCGCCGCCGGAAATGGCGATCACCGCCGTATCGGGGGCGGCCGCCTTGGCCTCGATGATCGTCGCGATGCCTTCCTTCTCGGGCATCACGATGTCGGTGACCATCAGGTCGGGCTTCAGCGCGCGGACGAGTTACACGCCCACGCGCCCATTGCGCGCCGAGAAGGTCTTGAACCCCGCGCGCTCGAAGGCGCCGGTCATCAGCTTCAGCAGGTTGGGATCGTCCTCGACCACCAGGATGGTGCGGCCATCGCCGAAGACCGGAACCGCCGGGGTCCGCGCGCAGGGCTGGGACTCGGGCGTCCGCCGGCCTTCGAGCCGGGTCACCAGAGCGCCGGCCCTTTCCGCGGCCAGCGCGGCGACCTTGGCCAGTTCCGCTTGCTCGCCCGCGCCGCCTTCCGCCAGGGATTCGCACACGCCCAGGATCACGGCGAGCAGGTTCTTCAGCTCATGCGCGGGGCCGTCGGCCCCCTGGTCCTCCCTCCCGGACCATCTGTGCGCATCAGGTGATGACATGAACGGCTGCTGCCCTCGTTTCGATCGGGCGAAGCAGGGCGAAGACGGCCGTTCGGCGGAGGCCCCCTCCGCCGTCTCAGACACCCCCCTCGGGCTGATTCGCTAACCCGCGGCCTATAGGGTTAACGACAGCGCAGCTTGATCCTGCGGGACAGATTCTTGAATTTTGGGGACAGTTTGCTGCGCTGCGACAACGTGTCGTGCACGTCTTGCCGCTTGCCTGCGGCGTGATGGCGCAGTTTGCGCGACCTGTCCAGCCTCGGCGCTTCGGGCGGCGGTCGCCGCCGCCCTCGCCGGCTGAACGCTACAGCAGGTCGCCGCCGCAGGCGCCCGCGGTGGTGCCCGTGGCCTTGAACGCCTTGATGACGTTGCGGCCGACGGTCCAGCGGTGCACCTCGTCCGGCCCGTCCACCAGCCGCTGCGAGCGGATGTGGGTGTACCAGGCCGCCAGCGGCGTATCGCGGCTGTAGCCCAGGGCGCCGTGGAGCTGGATCGCGGTGTCCACCACGTGGTGCACCATGTGCGCCAGGTAGACCTTGGCGATCGAGTTCTCCTGCCGCATGTCGAGGCCGTGCTCGGCCTTGTAGGCGATGTGCAGCAGCATGAGCCGGGCGATGTAGAGCTGGCTCGCGCACTCGGCCATCATGAACTGGACCGCCTGGCGCTCGTCCAGCTTGCGCCCGAACGTCTCGCGCTGGGTGATGTGGGCCGCCGCCATGTCCAGCGCGCGCTGGGCCATGGCGATGTTGTGCATCCCGTGGCGCAGGCGGCCGTAGGCCAGGCGGTGCTGGCCCATGTTGAAGCCCTGGCCCTCCCCGCCCAGCAGGTTCTCGGCCGGGACCTTCAGGTCCTTGATCTCAATCTCGGAGTGGCCGCCGCCCATGATGTGCGACAGCGGACCCTCGGCGGCCATGGTCTGGATGTCGCGCTTGATGATGTAGCCGGGGTTCGGCAGCTCGACGATGAAGGTCGAGAACTGCTGGTGCCGGGGCGCGTCCGGGTCGGTCCGCGCCATCACGACGGCCAGGTCCGCAGCGCTGGCGGCCGAGGAGAACCACTTCTCCCCGTTCAGGATGTAGTTCTCGTTGCCGTCCTTGACCGCGGTGGTGCGCATGCCGGTGGCGTCGGCGCCGGCCGCCTTCTCGGTCATCGAGTAGCAGACGCGCTTCTCGCCGTTCAGCAACGGCTTGAGGAACTTTTCCTTCTGGTAGTCCGTGCCGTGCGCCAGCAGCGTCAGGATCGTCGCGTCGTCCGGCCCCTGGCTGTTCATGCTGAGCGCGCCCAGGTGGCTCTGGCCCAGCTCCATCTGCACCAGGGCGTTGGCCAGCGGGCCCAGGCCCATGCCGCCGTATTCCTTCGGCACGAAGGGCAGCCACAGGCCTTGCGAGCGCGCCTTCGACCGCAGGTCGGCCAGAACCGAGCGGAACGAGGCCTCGTCCTTGATCTTCTTCTCGGCCGGGATGCATTCGTCCTGCACCCACTGGCGCACCCGCTCGCGGACCTTCTTCGCGTCTTCCGGAATCTCGAAGTCGATGGCCATGCGGGCGTCCTCCCAACATCTGTTTGAATGTTGGTCGGCACCGTGGGCCCCGGACGGGGCGGCAAGCAAGCCCCAAAAAGGAGGCCGCCTCAGGCGTGCAGGGCCGCCTCGGTCGCTTCCATCTCGTCCCGGATCCAGTCGTGGCCCGTGGTCACCAGGACGCCCTCGAGGGCGCTGATGTGGCCGCGCAGCCGGTCGCGGATATCCTTGGGAACGTCGTCGCGGGTGGCGATCCAGCGGGCGATCTGATGCACGGCGAAGGCGGTGTGCAGCGCCAGACGATCACGATCCTCGTCGGAGAGCTTCATGGGCGGGCTCCGTTGCTATGGCTGAAGCATAACACGCAAAGCGCCGCGGGGATCACACCAAGCCGAGCGCGCGGATCACCGCCCCCTGATCGAAGTAGGGCCGCTCGCATACGATCTTGTCCGAGCCCGGCGCGAACTCGAAGCTCGCCGTCATGCGGACGCGGAAGGCCTTGCCCGTGGGCTGCACCGTCCGCCCGCCCACCTTGAGCGGCCCCAGGTGCGTGCCGGTCAGCCAGAATTCGACGAGGACGGTGTCGTCCGCATGCGCGATAGCGATGATCTCGTTGCCCTGGTCCGGGAACGGGACGCGGGAGGCGGCGAAGTAGCGGCGCACGGCCTCTTCCCCGTCGAACACCGCCCCGGATCCATAGAGCTCGTAGCGGGGATGCGCGAAGGTGGCGATCACCGCGTCCCAGTCGTGGGTGACTTCCAGCGCCATGTGGTCGCGCACGGTCCGGATGCGCCGCTCGGCGAGGTCCCCGCTCATGCGACGGCCGTCAGCCGCGGCGGCGTCGGCAGGTCAAGCGCCCGGGCGATCCGCTCCTGGAACCAGGCGACGCCCGTCTCGTGCTTCGGCGACAGCACGCCGCCCTGGTAGATCCCGGCCTCGAGGTTGCGCTGCACCTCCTCGCAGACTTGCAGGTCCTGGGCCGTCACCAGGTCCGAGAACTTGAACATCTCCGCGAGCTCGCCGGTGCGCGCGGGATCGAAGAAGTAGAAATAGTCCAGGCGCGTCTGCGCGGGTCCCAGCGCCGTCATCCGCTCCATCATGTAGCCGTGTCGGTAGACGTTGACGCCGAGGTTCGGCCACAGCCAGCCCCAGACCCCGCCATAGACCGAGGCGTCGCGGGCCGGGGCCGAGGCGAATACGGTGTCGCCCACCACCTCGGTTCTGTAGTCCGCCACGACCACGTCGGAATCGAACTCCGGGTGGACCATGTGCAGGTGATAGCCCTCGAGATAGTTCTCGACGTAGGTCTTCCAGTTGCAGGCGATGTGGTGGGTGCGCCGCTCCACCAGCGGCAGGGCCGACTGGTCCTCCGTCCAGCGCTCGGCGAGCGGCCCGATCAGCTCGGCCAGCGGCGCGGCCGCCAGATCGAGGTTCACGAAGACGAGGCCGCGCCAGGTCTCCACCCGGATCGGGAACAGCCCGTAGTCGCGGGGATCGAACCCCGGCGCCTTGCCGAAGTCGACCGCGCTCCGCAATCGCCCGTCCAGGGCGTAGCGCCAGCCGTGGTAGCGACAGGTGAAGGCCTCGCCGCAGTTACCGGTCCCATCGGCCACCAGCGCCCCGGCCCGATGGCGGCAGACATTGTGGAAGGCCGCCAGCTCGCCGCCGTCCTTGCGCACCACGACCACCGGCGCGCCGGCGACCACGTCGGCCAGATAGTCGCCGGCGGCCGCGACCTGCGCCTGGTGGCCGACGAACTGCCAGCTCCTGCGCAGCACCGCCGTGCGGTCGTTTCGCAGCGCCTCTTCGCCCCGATAGAGATCGACCGCCAGCATGGCGCCTCCCGACATGGTCTCGCCCGAGACTAACGATCCCGGAGCCGAAGATACAGAAGCGCGGCGGCCGCCAGGGGGATCAGGGCCAGGCCCAGTTCGACGGGCTTCGCCTGGGCGATCAGGGCCAGCGAACTGGCGATCGCCGCCGCCGCCGTCAGCGTGGCCGCCAGCCGCCGGCCGGGCGACATGCCGCGCGCCAGCCGGACCAGCGAGCCCGCGGCCAGGACGTAGCAGTAGAGCGCCAGCAGCACGGCCATGTTGACCAAGGTCCCGAACTGTTCCGCCAGCGTCGGCGTGACGGTCGTGACCGTCACCGCGCTCATCAGGACGCCCAGGGTGATGAGGTTGACGGCCGAGGCCCGTTCGCCCGGCCGCGTCCGGAACAGCGCGGGAAACGCGCCGACGTCCGCCCCGGTGCGGGTGGTCTCAGAGGCGACCAGCGTCCAGGCCGCCACGCATCCGGAAGCGCGCAGCAGGGCGAAGACCGCGATCGCCGAGCCCATCCCGACGCCCAGCGCCACCCGCCCCGCGTCGGCGAACGGTGCGTTCGACTTGGCGAGCTCTGCGGCGGGCAGGAGGCCCATCACCACCGAGGTCGCCGCAACATAGAGGATCGCCACGCCGGTCACGCCGGCCAGGGTCGCGCGCGGCACGTTGCGGGCCGGATTGCGCACCACCCCGGCCGCCGCCGCGGCGCACTCCAGGCCGAGGAAGGCCCAGAACGCCGTCAGGGCCGAGCGTCCCGTCGCTTGCGCCAGGGTCAGACCCTGCGGATTCCAGGACGCCAGGAAGACCTGGGGATCGAACCAGAACCAGCCTACCACCGCCGCCAGGAGGACCGGCAGGAGGCCGAGCCCAAGCGTTAGCCCCTCGAACCGGGCCACCATCCGAGGCCCGATCCAGCTGAGGCCGACGGCGAACCACAGAACCCCCAGGGTTGCGACCAGGCGCGGTCCTGGCTCGGCCAACGCCGGGACAAGGAAGGCCGCCGCCCCGACCACCGCCAGGGCCACGGGCACGTTGCCGATCCAGCAGAGCGTCCAGAAGGCGATGGTCGTCTGGACGCCGAAGAACCGGCCGAGGCCCGCCTGCACATAGCCCGGCAGTCCGGCCTCCTCCGGCGCGGCGCCCGCCAGCCAGGCGAACACCCCCGCGATGGCGAGAGCGGCGAGGCCCGCCGCCGCCCACCCCAGGATCGAGATCGACCCCACCGCTCCGAACGCCGCCGGCAGCAGATAGACGCCCGAGCCCACCATCGAGCCCGCGACCAGCGCCGCGGCGCCGGCCAGGCCCACCTTGCCGTGATGCGCCGCCCCCTGCGCAGCCGCCGAAACCTCCGCCATAAAATCGCCCCCCGGACTCAGGCGACTATGGACAGCCCAGCCGGCGCTTGACAGTTCAAATTACGCGCGTAACCTCCGGATCGACCTACAGGTGTAAGATGTCTCGGATCTCAGGCGCCGAAAGCCACATCATGGAAGCCCTCTGGACAAAGGGGGCGCTGACGGCCGACGAGATCGTCCAGAGCGTCGGGCCCGCACAGGATTGGGGTGAGGCCACGGTCAAAACCCTGATCAACCGCCTGCTCAAGAAGAAGGCCATCGCGTCCGAACGGACGGGCGGCCGCGCCCTCTACCGTCCCCTGGTAACCCGGGAGGAGTACGTCACGGGCGAGAGCCAGGGTCTCCTCGACCGCCTGTTCGGCGGCCAGCTGGCCCCCCTGGTCGCCCACTATGCCCGTCATCGCGACCTGTCCGCCGAGGAGGTCGCGCGCCTGAAGAAGCTCATCGCGGAGTTGGAAGCCGATGATGACTGAGGTCCTGGGGGCGTTCCTGCGCGCCAACATCGTGGGCGGCCTGGCCATTCTGGCGGTCCTCGCGTTGCGCTCGCCAATGCGTCGGGCGTTCGGCCCGCAGGTCGCCTACGGCCTCTGGTCCCTCCCTCCGGTCGCGTTCGTTGCGACCCTGATGCCGCCGCCGGTGCTCCAGGACGAGCCGGCGGTGAATCCCCTCGCCGTCGCGCTGGCCGATCACTCCCTGCCGACCTTCGCCGCCTGGGGCGCGGGCTTCGCCGCGACCATCGCCTTCCTGGCCTGGGCGCAGTGGCGTTTCGTCGCCGCGGCGCGGGCGGGGCGCGCGGGCCCCTCCGTCGTCGGGTTCATCGCGCCGCGCATTGTCATGCCCGCCGATGACGGGCGCTACACGCCCGAGGAGCGCGATCTGATCCGCGCCCACGAGCGCCAGCACATCGAGCGCGGCGACCCGCGCGCCGGCGCCCTGGCGGCCGCTTTCCAGGCGCTGTGCTGGTTCAATCCCCTCGTCCACGTCGCCGCCCACGCCATGCGCCTGGACCAGGAGTTGGCCTGCGACGCCGCCGTCCTGGCCCGTCGGCCCCGCGACCGCGCCCTCTATGCGAAGACGCTGCTGAAGACCCAGCTCGCGACCCAGGCCCTGCCGTTCGGCTGCCACTGGCCGGCCCGCGGCCCGCACCCGCTGGAGGTCCGGGTCGGCCTGCTCAAGACTCCGGCCTGGCATGACGGCCTGGTCGGCCATCTGCTGCTCGGAGTCGGGCTTGTGACCGTCGCTCTGAGCGCCTGGAACGCCCAGCCGCCGGGCGAGAAACACCCGCCGCCGATAATCTTCGCCATGGAACAGCAGCGGGGCTCCACGGTCTCGGTGATGCTGATCAGCTGGCCGCCGCGCACCTCCGCCCAGCCCTAACCCTCTTTCCGAGAGCCATCCGATGACCACGCTCGTCCGGGCGCGATGGCTCGCGCCTGCGCTCCCGCTCGCCCGAACGGCCCCGCCCGCCGTTCCCCGGCGCCCCACCGGCCCGCGCATCGAAGACCAGGCCTTGCCCGTTGGCCCCTTCGGCGTCCTTGCGCTGGCCGGGACCTGGAGCGGCGAATGATCGGCCTGGTCCTCGCCCAGGCCGTCGTCACTGCCGCGGCGCCGGCGGGGGGCGTCACCGCCTATCCGCCGGCGTTCTTCTCGGCCCAACAGCCCGGAACGGCGCGGGACATGGTCGAGCGCCTGCCGGGCTTCCGGCTCGAAACCGGAACCACGGCGCGAGGTTTCGAGGGCACGGCCGGGAATGTCTTGATCGACGGCCAGCGGCCCGCCGGCAAGTCCGACAGCCTCTACGACATTCTGGGCCGCATCCCCGCTTCGAAGGTGACCCGCGTCGAGGTGATCCGCGGCGGCGCGCCCGGGATCGACATGCAGGGCCGCACGGTTGTCGCCAACATCGTGCTGAAGAAGGACGCGACCATCCGCGGACATGTGGAGGCCGAGTCCAGCCATGTTCCGGACGGACGCACGTTCGGCGGCCTCAAGGGCCAGGCTTCGGGCGGCGCGGGCGAGCGCAAGTGGGAGGTCTCCGGCGTCTTCGGCCGCGGCTACAGCGGCCTCGCCGGACCAGCGACGGGGGAGACCCGGGCGCCGGGCGGCGTCCGCCGCTTCGGCATCACCGCCGAGGACGACGGCTGGATCCACATCGCGACGGGCGCCTACGAGCTGCCGGTCGCTGGCGGCAGCCTGCGGCTGAACGGCCGCTACTACGGTCAGAACCTGAAGTTCGAGGAAGACTCCCGCGACCTTTCCTCGGACACGGTCCGCAGCACCGACCAGATCTCCCTGGCCGACGACTACGAGGCCGGCCTGCGCTATACGCGGCGGCTAACCGCCCGGGCGACGGTGGAACTGGTGACCCTGGACCAGGGCAGCGACTACCGGGTGGCGTCCACCCAGACGCTGGCGGGCGCCGACCAGCGCTTCGCCCTCGGGCAAGACACGCGGGAGACGATCGGCCGGGGCGTCTTGAAGTACGCCTGGAGCCCAGCTCTGTCCCTGGAAGCCGGCGCCGAGGCGGCCCACAACACCTTGGATAGCCGGACCGCCTTTTCCGTGAACGGCGCGCCCGTGGCCCTGCCGGGCGCGAACGTGAACGTGGCCGAGGATCGCGCGGAGGTGTTCGGCAAGTTCGGCTGGCGCGCGTCGCCGCGCCTCAGCCTGGACGGCTCCGCGCGCTACGAGCGCTCGAATGTGACCTCCGACGGGGACGCGCGCCTCGCAAGATCGCTCGCCTATCTGAAGCCCCGGCTGGTGGCGACCTGGTCGCCCGACCCGGCCCGCCAACTGCGGGTTCGGGTCGAGCGGGAGGTGGGGCAGCTCGACTTCAACGACTTCGTGGCGCAGGCCAGCCTGAACACCGACACGGGGGTCACCGCCGGAAACGTCGACCTCGCGCCCGAGCGGGCCTGGGTGTTGGAGGCCGCCTTCGAGCGCCGGTTCTGGGATCGGGGATCGGTGATCCTGACCGCCCGCCGGTACGAGGTGTCCGGCGTGGTCGACCGCGGCCCTGTCTTCACCTCGAGCGGCGCCTTCGACCGCCCGACCAATATCGGGGACGGACGCAAGCACATCCTTCGCCTCGACCTGACGTTTCCGCTGGATAAGGCGGGCCTGAAGGGCGCCCAGCTCAAGGGCTTCGTGGTCAAGCGATGGTCGCGCGTCGAGGATCCGACCACGGGCGAGCGGCGGCAGATCTCGGGTCTCCGGCACATGGAGTGGGAAGCCCACTTCACACAGGACCTGCCGCTCCGGAACCTGACCTGGGGCGTCAGCGGCTATGGCGGGTGGCAGGTCTACTACTACCGCTTCAACGCGGTGGACGAACAGAAGCTCGACCCGTTCGTGATGGTGTTCGGCGAGTGGCGGCCGAAGCCCGATATCTCCGTCCGCGCCGAGGTGGGAAACCTCACGAACCGCGGGTACCGCCGCATCACCCTCACCCACCCCGGACCGCGGGACGCCGGCCTCGTCCCGACCCTCACCGAGCGTGAGACCTACTTCGGACGCAACTACTTCATCCGCGTCCGAAAGACGTTCGGCGGTTGAAGGCCGTCACGTCAGGCCGCTAGCGTGCCGCCCAACCAACAAGGACGGGAGCGACGCCATGGCCGAAGAGATCCTCGAACCCGAGCTGCCGATCGTCGATCCGCACCATCACCTCTGGGACCGGCGCGCCTATGTCACGCCCGACGGTCCCGAGCACCCGTTCATGACGGCCATCCGGCCAGCCCAGCGCTACCTGCTCGACGAGCTGCTGGCCGACACCGGCAGCGGCCACAACATCGTGGCCACCGTGTTCGTCGAATGCGGCGCCTTCTACAAGGCCGACGGCCCCGAGGCCCTGCGCCCGGTCGGCGAGACCGAATTCGTCAACGGCGTCGCCGCCATGAGCGCCAGCGGCCTGTACGGCCCCACCCGCGCCTGCGCCGGGATCGTGGGCCGGGCGGATCTGCTGCTGGGCGACGGCGTCAAGGCGGTGCTCGAGGCCCATGTCCGCGCCGGCGGCGGCCGGTTCCGCGGCATCCGCAACAGCGCCTCCTGGAACGCCGACAAGGAGGTGCTGGGCCCGCTCAATCGCGTCGAGGAGGGTCTCTACCTGCGCGACGACTTCCGGGCGGGGTTCAGGCATCTCGGCGCCATGGGCCTGTCCTTCGACGCCTGGATGCTGGAGCCGCAGCTTCCCGACCTGATCGACCTCGCCCGCGCCTTTCCCGACACGACCATCGTCCTCGATCACGTCGGCACGCCCCTGGGCCGGGGCAGCTATGAGGGGACGCGCGAGGAACGCTTCCCGGGCTGGCGCGACAACATCCGCGAGCTGGCGAAGTCGCAGAACGTCGTGGTGAAGCTGGGCGGCCTGGCCATGGCCTTCTGCAACTTCCCCTCGTTCCTGAAGGATCCCCGGGCGGAGTCGCAGGAGCTGGCCGACCAGTGGCGGCCATATGTCGAGACCTGCATCGAGGCGTTCGGCGCCGACCGCTGCATGTTCGAATCCAACTTCCCGGTCGACATGGGCAGCTGCGACTACGCCACCCTCTGGAACGCCTTCAAGCGGCTGGCGGGCGGCGCGTCGGCGCAGGAGAAGGCCGCCCTGTTCTCCGGGACGGCGAAGCGCGTCTACCGGCTAGAGATCTAAGGCTTGTTGGTCGTCCACTTCGGCGCCGGGGCGACATAGTCCCGGAAGGCCCCTAGCGCTTCGGCCACGCTGTCCGCATAGACCAGCATGTCCACGTACGGCTGGGCGATGAAGCCGCTGTCGGCCATGTGCTGGATCGTGGCGCGCATTGGGTCGTAGTAGCCAGCGACGTTCACGAAGCCGCAGGGCTTGGCGTGGATACCCAGCAGCGCCCAGGTCCACTGCTCGAAGATCTCCTCGAACGTCCCCGGCCCGCCGGGCAGGCAGAGGAAGCCGTCCGACAGTTCCGACATGGCGAGCTTGCGCTCGTGCATGTTGCGGACGACCAGCAGCTCGGTGAGGCCCCCGTGCGCAATCTCCTGGTCCACCAGGTCCTGCGGCATCACCCCAGTGACCTTGCCCCCCGCGGCGAGCGCCGCGTCGGCTACCGCCCCCATCAGGCCGACCTTGCCGCCCCCATAGACCAGCTGCAGGCCCGCCTGCGCGATCTCGGTCCCGCAGCGGACGGCGGCCTCCAGGAATCGGGGATCGGCTCCGGGCGAGGAGCCGCAGAAGACGCAGAGGCTTTTCACGGCGCGGGGCCCGCGGGCTGTGGCGAAAGGGCCGCTGCAATAGTCCGAATACGGAGCCGTGTCACGACCGCTGGTCTTGGCGCTTTTCCACAGCTACAACTCGCACACGGCTCGTCACGACGATTGGCCGGGCGCCGCCTTGTGCGCGGCGGGGACTTCTATCTCGGTAGGTTGCGACGAATGGCGAGCGGCACGGTCAAGTGGTTCAATACCGCTAAGGGATTTGGCTTCATTCAACCGGACGACGGCGGATCTGACGTCTTCGTTCACATCTCCGCCCTCAACCAGGCTGGCATGGACAGCCTCGATGAAGGCGACAAGGTCGACTACGAGCTCGAGCAGGATCGACGCTCCGGCAAGCTGGCGGCGACGCAGATCGTCGTCACCGAAAAGGGCGCGCCCCAACCGCGCCGTGCGGGCGGCGGCGGCGGCTTCGACCGCGGCGATCGCGGTGGCTTCGGCGGCGGCGGCGGCTACGGCGGTGGTCGTGACCGCGGCTTCGGCGGCGGCGGCGGCTTCGGCGGCGGCGGCGGCGGCGGTCGTCCGCGGGGCGAGGTCGCGGGCTCGGGTTCGGGCACGGTAAAGTGGTTCAACCCCACCAAGGGCTTCGGCTTCATCAAGCCCGAGGGCGGCGGACAGGACATCTTCGTCCACATCTCGGCGGTCGAGCAGGCGGGCCTCAGCGGCCTGAACGAGGGCCAGACCGTCAACTTCGACCTCGAACAGGATCGTCGCAGCGGCAAGACCTCCGCGACCAACCTGAAGGTCACCGGCTGATCCCGGCGGCGGACCCGCCGAGGGTGGGTCCGCCTCACGCCGACTGAACCGTCGGCGGTGGACGGCGTTGAGAACGCTCGACTTGAGGGACGTCCCTCGTGGAGCGTTGATGATGCGCGTACTCACCCACCTGGCCTTGCTCGGCGCGGTCGCCCTGCCCGCCGCAGCGCAGGCGCAGTCCCTTCAGCTACCCTACGCGCCGGCGCCGCCGGTGTTCCAGCCCCTACCAGCGGTAGACGTCAGTGAGCCTGCGCCGGAACCCGAGACGGCCTCGCCTGCGCCGGCCCCGGTCCGGGACTCGGTTGAGCCTCCCGTCCCCGAAACCACGCCCAGGCCGGCTCCGGTGCTCATCGCCAAGGACGAGGACGACGGGCTCGGCGACAAGCTCGGCTCGGTCGTCGGCGGGGTCGCGGGCGGTGCGGCCGGCGCCGCCGTCGCGGGCCCTGTCGGCAAGTTCGCGGGCGGCTTCATCGGCAAGAAGCTCGTGAAGGGCATCCTCGGTGGCGACGACACCCCTGAGGTGACGGCGATCCAGCCCGCCCCGCCGTCGGTCGACGACAGCGCCCAGCCGGCGTCGGCGGCCGCGCCCGCTAAAGGCCCAGCGCCTTCCGGACCTCCCGCCAGCCCACCAGTTTGAAGTTCTGGCGCTGGCCGGCCGAGCCGCCGTCCACGTCGTCCTGCATGACCACGAGCCCCTCGGGGAAGCCGCCCACGACGCCGCCGAGCGCCGCCACGCCGTCGGTGCCGGTGACCGCATCGATGGCGCCCGTCTCGACCACACTGAAACGCCCGCGGTAATCCGGCTCGGCGCTGTCGACCTTCCAGACGGCAAAGGCGGAATCGCCCTGGCTGGAGGCGATCAGCCAGGCGCCGCCCGCATCCTCGATCAGGGCCAGGCCCTCGACATCGGGCTTCAGCATTTCCGAGGGCGCCTTGGCGAACAGCTCGCCCTTCGCCGGCCCCGGCCCAAGGTCGAAGCGCCAAACGCCCGCGCCCTCCTCGCCCAGATAGAGCCGGTTCCGCGCCTCGTCGGCGACGCAGCCCTCGGGCTGGGTCGGCACGGAGAAGCGGCGCTCTTCCGCGACCTGCGGCTTGCCGTCCGGCCCCGCCGCCACCCGCATCTGCCTGACCTCCCCGTCGGTGCCGTTCACGATCATCAGGAAGGTCTCGCCGCGCCGCGCCAGGCAGAGTCCGTAGGGTTCCCGAAGGTCGACCGGAACGGCCGCCCAGAATTCGAGCTGCAGCGACTTGGGGTCGAGCAGGAACAGGGCGGCGCCCGCCCCAGGCCGGCCGCGGTCAGACGCCGCCACCAGGACCTTTTCGCCAGCCGGCGTGGCGAAGCCCTCGCGGACGTCCACGTTGTTCGGCAGGCCGCCCGGCACGAACTGCAGCTGACGGCCCGCCAGATCGTAGACGTAGAGCCCCGCCTTCTTGTCGGTGCCGATGATCACGCCGCGGCTCCGATCCGCCGGATCGACCCAGATGGCCGGGTCGTCGGCGGCGTCCTCCCCCGAGGCTCCAACGGCGGGGGTCTCCGCCGCGGCGGGCACAGGGCTCCCTGCTCCGACGCTCATCACTGGAGAATCGGACGTCGCTTCAAAGGAAGCACAGGAACTCAGAAGTAAAGCGACCGTCAGGGTCGACATGAAACTGTCGCGCAACTGCCGCTGAAACATCACTGGCTCCTGTTCGGCCGCGAAATTATGGCCTCTCCCCGAATAGGCGTGGCCGACTTCTTTCGTCAATCGGCCCAATCGGGGATAACTGAGATGAGAAAAGCGGCATACTTCGCCGTGGCGGCCGTTGCGCCGCTGCTGGCTGCGGCTCCGGCGTGGGGACAGTCTTCGGCGGCAGCCGAGGTCGAGGAGCTTCTGGTTCTGGGACAGCGCGGAAGCATCGCCAGTTCCGTCGCCGCGCAACGCCAGGCCGATGGCGTTTCCAGCGTGCTCACCCGCGACGACGTCGGACAATTCCCCGACCAGAACGTCGCCGAGGCCGTGCGCCGGGCGCCGGGCGTCAATGTGCTGAACGATCAGGGCGAAGGCCGCTTCGTCGCCGTCCGTGGCCTCGATCCGGGCCTAAACGCCGCTTCGATCAACGGCGTGCGCGTGCCGGCGCCCGAGTCCGACGTGCGCTCGGTGGCGCTGGACGTCATCCCCGCCGAGCTGATCGAATCGATCGAGATCAAGAAGTCGCTGACACCCGATATGGACGCCGACACGATCGGCGCATCGATCGAGATCAACACCACCAGCGCCTTCAAGCGCCCGAAGCCGCTGACCGTGATCTCGATCGAGGGTTCGTACAACGACGCCACCGATAAGTGGTCGCCGAAGGCGGCGATCGACTTCTCGCGCACCTTCGGGGAGAACCTGGGCGTCGCCGGCGGCCTCTCCTACTACAAGCGCAAGTTCGCCACGGACAATGTGGAAGCGGACGGCTGGGACGTCACCGATGGCGGGATCGCCTATGCCGATACGCTCGAGTACCGCGACTATGACGTCCAGCGCGAGCGCCTGGGCGGCGCCCTCTCGATCGACTTCCGCGTCGACGAGTCCACCGATCTGTACGTTCGCGGCCTCTACAGCCGGTTCGACGATCAGGAAGACCGCCGCCGCCTGACTTTCGAGATGGACGAGGAGCCGGCCGGCGGCGACGCGAACACGGCGTCCTTCACCTCCGACGACGGCCAGATCCGCGTCGAGCGCGACATCAAGGACCGATTCGAACGACAGACGATCACTTCCCTGTCCGCCGGCGGCGTCTCACGCGCGGGACCCTGGACCTTCGAGTATTCCGCCGCCTGGGCGAAGGCCGAAGAGAAGGAGGCGGGCTCTCTCGACCCTGTGAACTTCCGCCGCGATTTCGAGGATCCCGGCGACCTGGCCGTAACCTTCGACTACACCAGTCTCGGCAAACCCCAGTACCTGATCACCCGGGGCCAGGCCGGGTTCCTCGACGCCTCCAGCTTTGAGTTCGACAAGGTCGAGCGCACGACGCTCAGCCTGTCGGAGGACGAGGAGGTCACGGTCCGCTTCGACGTGAAGCGCGAGTTCGGCCTCGCCGAAGGGACCTTCACCTTCCAGACCGGCGGCAAGGCGCGCATGCGCGACAAGACCTACGACCTGCAGCTCGATGTCTTCGACGGCTTCGACGGCGACTTCACCCTGGCCGACGTCGTGGCGCCCCAGACCTATGGCATCGCCAGCATCGACCCCGTCGCCGGCCGGCCGGCGGTTCGCAGCTTCTTCAACAACAACCTGTCGGGCTTCGAACTGAACCCCCTCGACACCGCCTTTGAGGGCGCCGTCGAGGACTACGATGTCGAGGAGGACATCTACGCCGGCTACGCCATGGGCCGGTACGAAGTCGGTCCGCTGCGGCTCGTCGGCGGCGTCCGTGTCGAGCACACCCGCCAGGATGTGGGCGGCAATCTGGTCGAACTCGTCGAGGAGGGCGCAATCCGCGACGGCGTCGAACTCGACGAGGACACGATCTTCGTGACCCCCACAGGCTTCAAGCGCGACTACACCGACTGGCTGCCTAGCGCGACCCTGCGCTATGAGGCGGCGCCGGACGTGCTGGTCCGCGCCGGCGTCTTCCGCTCGATCGTGCGCCCCCGTCCCGGCCAGATCGCCCCGCGCTTCATCGTTGAGGAGAACGACGACAACGAGCGCGAGGGCGAATTCGGCAACCCCGATCTGAAACCCTACGAGGCCTGGAACCTCGACCTTTCGGCGGAATGGTACTTTGCACGCGCCTCGGTGCTTTCGGCCGGCGTGTTCTACAAGAAGGTCAACAACTTCATCGTCGACGCCGAGTTCGAGGACGGCGTATTCAATGGCGTCGCCTACGATGAGGCTCTCATCCCGATCAACGGCGACAAGGCCACCATCAAGGGTTTCGAGCTCAACTACCAGCAGGCGCTGGTCGACCTGCCGACGCCGTTCGACGGCCTGCTCTTCGGCCTGAATTTCACCTACACGGACGCCGAGGGCGACGCCCTGGGGCGGTCTATCGACCTCCCCGCCTCGTCCAAGCATACGCTCAACGCGATGGTGGGCTACGAGAAGGGGCCGGTCAGCCTTCGGGTCGCGGCCTCGTATCGCGACAAGTACCTGGACGAACTGGGCGGCTCGGCCGACGAAGACCGCTATGTCGAGGACCACTTGCAGTGGGACATCACCGCCCGCTACCGCGTGAACGAGCGGGTCCAGGTGTTCGGAGAACTCATCAATATCGGGGACGAACCCTACACGGCCTATCAGCGCGGCCCCGGCCGCAAGCGGCTCCTGCAGTACGAAGAGTACTCGTGGACCGGCAAGCTGGGCCTCCGGGCGACCTTCTGACCGGACGGAGAGCTTCGATGCCGATGCGTAAGGTCCTCTGTCTCGGGCTGGCCTTTGGGCTGGCGGCGGCGGCCGGCGCCTCGGCGCACGAAGGCCGGCACGGGCGCGCACCCCACCTCGCGCCCGTGACCGGCGCTCCGGCCAGCCAGGCCGATCCGGCAAAGCGCCGCTGGCTGGCGGGAGACCACCATGTCCACAGCTGGTTCAGCGTCGACTGGAAGGAGGCCGCCGACGGCAAGTCGCCGCCGGAGCCTGTCCTGGGCGGCGATTCCAGCAACACCATTCCGACCAACGCCAGGATGGCGAAGAAGCACGGCCTGTCCTGGATGGTCGCCACCGACCACGGCGGCCCGAACCACTCGAAGGTCAATCGCGATCGCGCCTATCCGGAACTCCTTCGCTCGCGGAAGGAAACCGCCGACCTGATCCAGTTCTGGGGCATGGAGCTGGATACGCCGGGCGCTGAGCACTCCAGCATCATCATTCCCAAGACGCCGGCCGAACGCGACGCTCTCTTCGGAATCGAGAGCGGCTTCAACCGTCGCGAGCCCTGGCCCGCCGACCCGGCCTGGAACACCGAGGCGCGGATGCTCGAGGCGCTGAAGCACATGAAGGCGCTGCCCGCCCCTCCGGTGGTCATCGCCAACCACCCCTCGCGCACCGCCAAGGGAGTCGGCGAGTATGGGCTCCTCACGCCGGGCGAGCTGCGCAACTGGAACGACACGGCGCCGGACGTCGCTGTCGGCATGGAGGGCGCCCCGGGCCACCAGGCGGGCGGCCTCACACCCGACGCCGCCATCAACCCCGAGGGCCGCCGCGGCCACTATCACGCCTCGCCCACTCTCGGCGGCTTCGACCAGATGACCGCGCGCCTCGGCGGCTTCTGGGACTCCATGCTGGCCGAGGGCCGACGCTGGTGGGTGACCTCGACCTCGGACTCCCACCGCCACTACACCGAGGGTGGCGTGGACTTCTGGCCTGGCGAATACTCCAAGACCTATGTGAAGGCGGCGCGCACCTACGACGACGTGCTGGACGGCCTGCGCAACGGCCGCGTCTTCGTCACCCTGGGCGACCTCGTCTCCGAGGTGGAGGTCGTGGTCCAGACACCCGACGGCGCCCGCCGCGCCGAGATCGGCGGGACCGTGAAGGTTCCGAAGGGCTCGGACGTCACGATCGTGATCCGCCTGTGCGATCCGGCGGGTCAGAACTTCGGCGGCCGCACGCCCGAGGTGGCCCGCGTCGACCTGATCCGCAGCGAGATCACCGGCCCCGCCGCCGACCGCACGACGGACGCAAACCCGAAAGCCCGCGTCGAGCGCCGGTTCGGCCCGCGCGACTGGGCCCGCGACGGCGAGCACATCGCGATGATCCATACGCTGAAGGACGTCAGCGAGCCCACCTACGTCCGCGTCCGCGGCACGAACGGGGGCGAGCTCGAGCCGCAACCCGACCCGCCGGGCGAGGACCCGTGGTCCGACCTCTGGTTCTACGCCAACCCGGTGTTCATCGAGGTGGAGTGACTAGAGGTTCTCTCTCAGCCACTGCGCCGCCCGCGCCACCGGGTTCGCGCCTGCGTCCAGGGGCTCGCGGCGAAGCTTAGCCGAGGCCAGGGCCTTCGACGAGACCGCCTCGCGCGGGCCGAAGGCGGCGCGGTGCAGGATGCCCGCCGCGGCCGTGAAGGCCGGGCCCGAGGCGGCGTCGGCCAGGTGCGGCACCCGCCGCGGCCTTCCCAGGCGCACCGGGCGATCGAACACCCGCACGGCCACCTCGCGCACGCCGGCGAGCTGGCTCGCCCCGCCGGTCAGCACCAGACCCGCGCCGGGCTCGATCGGCGCGCCGGCCGCCTTCAGCCGGTCGCGCAGAAGCTCCAGCGTCTCCTCGACGCGCGGGGCGATGATGCCCTTCAGCAGGCTGCGCGGCGCCACGACCGGCCCCGCCCCCGGATCGTCGCCGCGCGGCGGCGCCTCGATCATCTCGCGGTCCTCGTTGGCCGAGGCGATGGCCGAGCCGTGCAGGGTCTTGATCCGCTCGGCGCCGGCGATGGAGGTGGAAAGGCCCCGGGCGATGTCCTGGGTCACGTGATGGCCGCCGACCGGCACCGTCTCGACGTGCGCCAGGCTGCCGCCCCGGAACACCGAGGCCGACGTCGAGCCGCCGCCCATGTCGATGCAGACGCTGCCGAGGTCCAGCTCGTCCTCTTCCAGCGCCGCCAGGGCCGAAACGAAGGGCGCGGCGACCACACCGTCGAGCTGCAGGTGCGCCCGCTCAACGCAGGCGCCCAGGGTATTGAAGACCGTCTCGGCCACCGAGACGACCAGCAGTTCCACGCCCAGGGTCTTGCCGAACATGGCGCGCGGGTCGCGCACCCCGCCCTGGCCGTCCACCGACCAGGCGATCGGCAGGATATGGATGGCGCGCCGACCCGGTAGCTTGATCTGAGCCAGGGCGTTCTGGATGGCGCGCACGAGGTCCTGGTCGGCGATCGGCTTGGCGCCGATGGAGACGCGCCCCGCCACCCGGCTGGAGCTGAGCTGGCCGCCGGCCGTGGCCACCGTCACGCCCTGGACGTTCACGCCGGCCACGTTCTCGGCCCGCTCCACCGCCTGGGCGATGGCTTCCGACGCCTCGTCGATGTTGACGATCGCCCCGCCACGGACGCCGCGCGATTGCACATAGCCGACGCCGCAGGTGGTCAGGGTGCGGTCGCCGCGGCGCACGCCGTCGGGCTTCATGATGAAGCAGGCCACCTTCGAGGCGCCCAGGTCCACCGCCGCCACCAGCTTCGGCGGCGCGAGGGCGGCCTTCAGCCCTTCGCGACCCTCCTTCTTCGCGGGGGCCTTGGTCTCGGGACGGGCGGCGGTCTTGATCATGGACGTTGCGGACTTCTCGGAGATCTCGGCTAGACGCCGTCGGCCAGCGGCGCGGCCGCGGCGACGGTGGCGGGCGGACGCGGACGGACGGCGACGACCTCGGGGTTGCGCAGGTCGATACGCTCGAAGCCGAGGTCGAGTATGCGCGAGCGCAAGTCGAGCTGCTCGAGCTGCATCAGCGCCTGCTCCTCGCCGGCGGCCGGAAGCTGGATGAGCGAGCCGTCCTTGAGCCGGAGGTCCCAGCGGCGGTCGTCGACGCGCACCAGGGCCTCCATCCGGACCATCAGCTTCGGCCGTTGCACAAGGGTCGGCAGGATCTCGCCGGCGTGCAGCGCCCCGCCCGCGCCCACGACCAGGGGCAGCCGGGTGAAGCGCGACGGATCGGCCTCCGGGATGATCCGGCCGGTTTCGTCGATCACGAAGGTGCGGCCGTTGTGCTGCCACACCGCGAGCTGGCGGCGTTCTTTCACCGCGATGACCAGGGTGTCGGGCAGGAGGCGCACGATCCGGGCCTCCTCGACCCAGCCGACGCGTTCCACGCGCTCGCGAAGCGCTTCGAGGTCGAGGCCCAGCAGCGGCGCGCCCCGCGCCACGCCGGCGGCCGCCTCGATGTCGGCCTTCGCCAGGTCAGAGGCGCCCTGCACGTGGATGTCCTTGAGACGGAAGCCGACCTGGCCGAGCCTCTGGTCGACGCCGGCGCCGACCGCCTGGACGATGTGCTGACCGCGCCCGCCGGTGGCGAGCGTCACCCCCAGGGCGGCGGTGAGCACGCCCGAGGCGATCAGGAGGATATGCTTGGGGGAGAGCCGACGGCCGCTCGCTGCGGGCGCCTTCTTCGGCCTGGCCGGGCTAGCCGGCGCCTTGGCCCGCGCCGCGGCCTTCGATCCCCCCCGCCCCACCGCGGGCATAAGCGTCCTCCGTGATCCACTGCACCAGTCGGTCGAAATCCACCCCGCCCGCCGCGGCCTGCTCCGGAACCAGAGAGGTGGGCGTCATCCCCGGCTGGGTGTTGACCTCCAGTAGGACCAAAACGTCGTTAACATCGTCATAACGAAGGTCCGATCGGGTAACGCCTCGGCAACCTAGAGCCGCATGCGCCATCTCGGAGAGTTTCATCGCCTTTTCCGTCACATGCATCGGGATCTTCGCCGGCACGATGTGCTCGGAACCGCCCTCCCCGTACTTGGCCTCGTAGTCGTAGAAGCCGGTCCGGGGGACGATCTCGGTGACGGTCATGGCCTTGCCGTCCATGACGCCCACGGCCAGCTCCTTGCCGGCGATATAGGGTTCGACCATCACCTCCTCGCCGAAGGTCCAGGACGCGGCCACGACCTCCTGCGGCGGGCGGTTCGCGCCGTCGAAGACCAGGAACACGCCGACCGAGGAGCCCTCGGCGTTCGGCTTCACCACATAGGGCGGCGGGATCACGTGATCGCGCGCCACCTCGAAGCGGTTGAACAGCCCGCCGCCGGGGACGGCCACCCCCGCCGCCGCCAGCACCGCCTTGGCCTTGGCCTTGTCCATGGCGAGCGCCGAGGCCAGCACGCCCGAGTGGGTGTAGGGGATGCCGAGCGTCTCCAGCACGCCCTGGACGCAGCCGTCCTCGCCCCACTCCCCGTGCAGGGCGTTGAAGCAGACATCGGGCTTCAGGCGCGTGAGCACCTCGGCCACGTCTCGCCCCGCGTCGACCCGGCTCACCTTCGCGCCCAGCCGCTCCAGGGCGGCGGCGCATTCGCGGCCCGAGACCAGGCTCACCTCCCGCTCGGAGGAGAGCCCGCCCATGAGGACGGCGACGTGGTGTCCGGAAAGGGGGGCGGCCATGGCGACTCAGAGCTGCTGCGGAGTTGACCCCCGCCGGGTGGCGGACGGGCCGCCCGGGGTCAAGTCAGCTTTCGATGCAGCTTCGACGCAGCCCAGAACATCACCGCCAGGCCGCAGCCTGCGAGGATGCCGGCCGTCAGGTCGTGGAGGAGCGTGAGGCCGAAGGTGCCCAACAGGACCACGGCGGCGCGCCAGTTCCTGAGCAGGTCCGCGAACTCCTTCTTCTCGGCCATGTTCCAGGCCACCACCACCAGCAGCCCGGCCAGCGCCGACAGCGGGATGTAGCTGGCCAGCGGGGCCGCCACGATCATGAACGCCAGCAGGAAGAGTGCGTGCAGGATGCCGGCGAACGGGCTGCGCGCGCCTGCGCGGATGTTGGTGGCCGTGCGCGCGATCGTGCCGGTGACTGCGATGCCGCCGAACAGCGCCGAGGCGACGTTCGCCAGGCCCTGGGCGACCAGTTCCATGTTCGAGCGGTGGACGCGGCCGGTCATGCTGTCGGCGACCTTGGCCGAAAGCAGGCTCTCCAGGCCGCCCAGCAGAGTGAACGACAGGGCCGCCGGGAAGACGGCGATCAGCATGTCCAGCGAGGCGGTCGGAAGATGCGGCGCCGGCAGCCCGCTGGGGATCCCGCCGAACCGGGTTCCGATGGTCTCCACAGGCAGGTGAAGCAGGCTCGCCACCACGGTCGCCGCCGCCACGGCCACCAGCATCCCCGGCCAGGTCGGCCGCAACGCACGCATCACCAGGATCACCGCGGCGACGCCGACGCCGAGCGCCAGGGCCGCAGGGTTGAGGGTTTGCAGGGCGCCGGCGAGCGCCACGAGCTTGGGGATCACCTCCCCGGGCTCCGGGCCCACGAGCCGCAGGCCCGCGAGGTCCTTGATCTGGCTGGCCAGGATCGTGACGGCGATGCCGGCGGTGAAGCCCACCGTCACGGCGTGCGGAATGTGCCGGATCAGGCCGCCCAGCCGCAGCGCGCCGACCAGGGCCAGCATCAGGCCCGAGAGCAGCACGGTCAGGATCAGCCCGTCGATCCCATGTGCGGCCACGGTGGCCGAGACGAGCACGATGAAGGCGCCGGCCGGCCCGCCGATCTGGTACCGGCTGCCGCCCAGCGCCGAGACCAGGAAGCCGCCGATGATCGCGGTGTAGAGTCCCCGCTCGGGCCCCACGCCGGAGGCGACGGCGATGGCCATCGACAACGGCAGGGCCAGGATCGCCACCGTCAGCCCCGCCATGGCGTCGCTGCGCAGGTCGCGGAGCCGGTAGCCCTCGGCCAATGTGGCCGCGAGCTTGGGCTGGTACAGATGCGAGCTCGCGGTTCCGTCGGGCATCAGGGCGCCATGTTTACAGGGTCGCTGTAAATTTAACCTTGATCCGCTGCAAAGCCAGGGCGGCGGCTCGCCGCATGGCAAAGCCGCCGGCGCCTGCCGCGACCGTGCGCGACGCTACTCCGCCGGCGCCGCCCGGAAGCTCACGTCCGAATTGGCCGTCACATAGAGGAAGCCCGCCCACACCGCGACGTTCTGGGCCAGCTCCGCCGGGTCGATCTTGTCGAGGGTGTCGTCGGCCGAGTGGTGCAGGTCGAAGTAGCGGCTGGCGTCCTGGGCGAAGTCCACGAACGGAACGCCCCGGTCGATCAGCCCGCGGATGTCGGCGCCGCCGAACGCCGGCGGCTCCCGGCTCACCGCCACCTTCAGCGGCGGCAGGGACGCGCGGAACGCCTTCATCGCCTCGTGATCCTTGCCGCTCACGGGAAGGTTCACGCTCCAGATCCGGCCCGCGCCGCTGTCGCTCTCGCCGGCGACGACGATGCGCGGCGCCTCGTCCTTGTGCGCAGCGGCGTAGGCGGCGGACGAGCCGCCCTGCTCCTCCGAGCCCCACATCACCACGCGGATCGTCCGCTTCGGCCGGCCCGCATCGCCGACCAGCTTCGCGGCCGCCGTGGTGATCGCGATCCCCGCGGCGTCGTCCACGGCCCCCGTGCCCGGATCCCAGCTGTCCAGATGGCCGCCGACGACGATCACCTCCTCCGGCCTGGCCGACCCCTTGATCTCGCCCGAAATGTTCCAGGCCGGGGCCGCCGGGTTGACGCTGGAGGCCATCGCGAGGCGCAGGACCACCGGCTGGCCGCGCCCCACGAGGTTCTCCAGCAGGTCGGCGTCCGGCGTCGACAGCGCCGCAGCCGGAATGCCCGCCGCCGCTCCGGCGCCTGTGTGCGGCAGGCGCGTATCGTCCGTCGAGATCGAGCGGATCAGATAGCCCACGGCCCCCCGCTTCGCGGCCTCCGTCGCGCCGGCGAACCGCTGGACGCCGACTGCGCCGTAGCTCGAGCCGTCCTGGGTGCGGCCCATCCTCTGCGTCACGACGGCGATCTTGCCCTTCAGCGCGCCCCCGGGCTGGTCGAGCATCGCCTGGTAGCTGGTGAAGAGCGCGATGGGCGCGGTCAGACCCTCGGCCGGAGTCGGCGACGACCCGCCGATCCCCAGGATGTGCAGCCTGTGCGGCCAGGGCCCCACCACCTCGGCGGACTCCGCGCCGCGCGACCAGGCCGGCGTGGTGAACGATTCCACCTGGATGTTCTGGAAACCCAGCGCCTTCAGCTTGGCCACGGCCCAGTCGCGGGCGCGTTCCATCCCGGGCGAACCCACCATCCGCGAGCCCACCTCGCTGGTGAGGGACTCGGCGATGTCCCAGGCGGTCGGGTCGGCCAGGGCCTTGTCCCGGACGGCGGCCGCGCCGGCGGCGAGGTCCTGGGCCTGGGCGGGAACGGCGGCCATCGCGACCGCGGCGGTGAGGAGCATGGGGAGGATGCGCATGGCCTGCCGGTCCCATCCGGCGCGAGTCCCGTCAAGGCGCCGCTCCTGCCAGCATGGTGTCAGCAGGATGGCGCCAGGCTCCTAGGTAAGAAGGAGACGATCATGCCCATTCCGACCGCTCTCGACGGCCTGCCCCGCCCGCCCTGCGCCGAACTCCTGGGCTGGGAAGTGGTGGACGCCCGCCCCTCGGAAGGCTGGATCCGGATCCGGTTCGAAGGGCGCCCGGAATTCCGCAACCCGGCCGGCTTCATCCAGGGCGGGTTCCTGGCCGCCATGCTGGACGACACCATGGGCCCGGCGATGTTCGTCTATTCCGAGGGCCGGGTCTTCACCCCCACCATCGAGATGCACGTGAGCTTCCTGTCGCCCGCGCGTCCCGGCCCGCTCTACGGCGAGGGCCGCGTGGTGCAGGCGGGCAAGTCCATCGCTTTCCTCGAAGGCCAGCTCATGGACCTTGCCGGAACCATCGTCGCCAGAGCCCGCGCCAGCGCGCGCCTGGTGCCGGCGGACAAGGCGCTGGCGGCTTAGGCGGCGGCTCGGGCTCAGTTTCCCAGCGTCGTCCGCCGGGGTGCATCAGTTCCGTCGATCCGACCAGACTTCGCCCCATCCGGTCATGGAGCTTGGACAGGCGCAGGATTTCGTCCGCGAGCAAGGCGTCGAGGGATGGCCATCGGGCCGCGACGTCGCACCCGTCCTTAGCGTGCGTCAGTAGTATTTCGCCCGAGGCGAGCTGCACGAATACGCCGCGCGACGACCAGCCGGTGACGCCACCGATGACAAGAGCATTATCCTCGAGCCCGGAGGGCCGCTCAACAACGTTCCCGTAGTCGAGACTGATCGGCTGACCCAAGCCGTGCAGCGAGCGGTTCAGTTGACGTACGAAGCCGCCGAGGCTGAGATTGAAGATGCGGGCCCCATTGCCGACGACCGCCAGGAATTCCCCGTACCCTCCGAGGTTCGGCACCGCGAGACTCTGCTTCAGATCGATGATGTCGCCTCGGCTTAGCGGTGGGTAGATGCGGTGCAGGTATGCAAGCGGGGCGACGAACGGCGTGTGGCAAATCCGGACACCGCCCTCGATAAGCTCCGGCTCAGCATCGACCCCGAAGGAAAGCAATGCGACGAGCTTGTCTCGGGTCACTTAGCTGATCCGCTCGATCAGACCGTCTTGCGCGTCCAGCACGAAGGCGTCGGGCATGTGGAGGCTGCGCCACAAATCGTGGGCGTCGCAGCCCAGGCGCTCGCCCAGGTACATGCTCATCACCGTACCGTGGGTCACCGCCACCAGCGGCCGGCCCTTGTGCTGGGCGAGCGCCGCGGCCACGCGCTCGCAGGCTTCGTGCGCCGTCTCGATCCCGCCCACCGGCTCGCTGGGGGAGGCGAAGATGCGTTCGATCTTGGCGCGGAAGTCCTCTTCGGTGCCGAAGGACAGATGCCGGCGCTTGTGTTCGTGCAGCTCGGGATCGACCTCGACGGAGAGCCCCAGCCGGGCGGCGATCAGTTCGGCGGTCTCGCGGGCTTTCGGCTCCGGACTGGCCACGATCGCCGCCGGCGCATAGGGCCGGATCTTCTCGGCCAGCGCCTCCACGGCGTCGCGGCCCTCGGGGCACAGAGGCCAGGTCGTAGACGGCTGGTCCGGATCGATCGCCGGCCGGCCGTGGCGCACGAGGATCAGGGCCGCGTCGGCCATGTCAGGGAACTCCGATCCGCTTGATCTCCCACTGGAGATCGACGCCGGTCTTGGCCTTCACGTCCGCCCGCACGGCCTCGCCCAGGCCTTCCAGGTCGGCGGCGGTGGCGGTTCCGGTGTTGATCATGAAGTTGGAATGCAGCGGCGAGAACATGGCTCCACCGTACAGCTTTCCGCGCCACCCCGCCTCATCCACCAGCTTCCACGAGGAATGCCCCGGCGGGTTCTTGAAGGTGGAGCCCCCGGTCTTCTCGCGGATCGGCTGGGTCTGCTCCCGCCGCGCGGTGATTTCGTCGATCCGGGCTTGCACGGCGGTCGGGTCGTCCGGCCGACCGCGGAAGGTCGCCTCGACCCAGACGATGTCGGCCGGCGCCTCCGAGTGCCGATAGGTGTAGCCGAAGTCCGCCAGCTTGAACTCCCGGCGCGTTCCGGAGCGATCGTAGCCCCACGCCGAGACCAGCACATCCTTGGTTTCGGAACCGTAGCATCCGGCGTTCATGGTCAGCGCCCCGCCGATCGTGCCGGGGATGCCGGCGTAGAATTCCAGGCCCGCGACGCCCGCCTTGGCGGCCGCCCGCGCCACCGCCGCGTCAAGCGCCGCCGCGCCGGCCGTGATCGCCTGGTCCTCCACCGCGACGCCGGCGAACGCGCGGCCCGCCAGCCGGATCACGGCCCCCGGCACGCCGCCGTCGCGGACGATGACGTTCGATCCGACGCCCAGCACCGTCACCGGAACCTCGGCCGGCAGCGCCCTCAGGAACGCCGCCAGGTCGTCGGCGTCGGCCGGCAGGAACAGAAGCTCCGCCGCTCCGCCGACCCGGAACCAGGTGAACGGCCCCAAAGGCTCGTCCCGCAGCAGCTTGCCCCGCACCCCCGGCAGGGCGTCGCGCCAGTCTGCGCCGCTCATTCCGCCGCCTTGCCCAGGGCTTCGAGTTCGCCCGGCAGGGCGTAGGCCCAGTTCGTGATGTCGCCGGCGCCCAGCAGCACCACCAGGTCGCCGTCGCTGGCCTCGGCCCGCACGAGCTCCGCCAGCGCGTTGGGGCTCTCCAGCGGCAGGACGCGCCGATGGCCGTAGCGGCGCAGGCCCGCCACGAGGTCGTCCTTGCTGACCCCTTCGATCGGGGCCTCGCCGGCGGCGTAGACGTCGGCCACCACCACCGTGTCCGCATCGTTGAAGCAGGCGCAGAAGTCGTCGAACAGGTCGCGCAGGCGCGTGTAGCGGTGGGGCTGGACCACGGCGATCACCTTGCCGCCCGTCACCGCCCGGGCCGCCCTCAGGACCGAGGCGATCTCCACCGGATGGTGGCCGTAGTCGTCCACAACGCGCACGCCGTTCGCCACGCCCGTGGTCGTGAACCGCCGCCGCACGCCGCTGAACGCCTTGAGGCCCTTGCGGATCGCCGCCTCGTCCAGGCCCAACTCGCGGGCCACCGCCACGGCGGCCAGGGCGTTCAGGACGTTGTGGTGCCCCGCCATGGGCAGGTGGAGGTCGGCGAAGCGGATGGCGCCGTTCCCGCGCGGCCGGATCACCACGTCGAACCGGGCGCCGTCGGGCCCCATGGAGATGTTCTCGGCCCGCACCTCGGCCTGCGGGTTGACGCCGTAGGTCACCAGCCGGCGGTTCTCCACCCGCGCCGCCATGGCCTGCACCTCGGCGTGGTCGATGCACACCGCCGCGAAGCCGTAGAACGGGATGTTCTCCACGAAGTCGCGGAAAGCCTTCTTCACCGCCTCGAAGTCGCCGTAGTGGTCCAGGTGCTCGGGGTCGATGTTGGTGACCACCGCGCAGGTGGACTTCAGCTTCAGGAAGGTGCCGTCGCTCTCGTCGGCCTCGACTATGATCCAGTCGCCGGCGCCGACCTTCGCGTTGGTGCCGTAGGCGTTGATGATGCCGCCGTTGACGACTGTCGGATCCAGCCCGCCGGCGTCCAGCAACGAGGCGATCATCGAGGTGGTGGTGGTCTTGCCGTGCGTGCCGCCCACGGCGACTGAGAACTGGAGCCGCATCAGCTCGGCCAGCATCTCGGCCCGGCGCACCAGCGGCAGGTGCTTCTCGCGCGCGGCGACCATCTCGGGATTGTCGGCCTTCACCGCGGTTGAATAGACGACGGCGTAGGCGCCCTCCACGTGGGCCGCGTCGTGGCCGATGAAGATCTTCGCGCCCAGCTTCTCCAGCCGCTCGGTGTTGGCGCTGGCCTTGGCGTCCGAGCCCTGCACCGTATAGCCGGTGCGCATCATGATCTCGGCGATGCCGCTCATGCCGATGCCGCCGATGCCGATGAAGTGCACGGGGCCGATTTCGAAGGGGACGGGGCGGCGGTTCATGCCAGCGTGCTAGCCCATTCCGGCCACACGCGGAATACGACAACGCCGCCGAGGCGGGCCCCGGCGGCGCTGCGTGGTTCGGTTCCGCGTCCGGTCAGGCGGCGGCCAGACGGCGACGGCGCAGCGTGGCGCCGGCGATCCCGAAGCCGCCGATCATCAGGGCCCAGGTCGCGGGCTCCGGAACGGCGTTGTAGGCGTCGGCAGAGGTGAAGAGCACCCCGTCGCCGGCCGAGAAGTCGAAGTTGAAGTTGTAGCCGATGGCGTCGAAGAACGCGAAATCCATCGCCGTGACCTCGTCGATCGTCCCGCTGCAGGCGTAGGGGTTCAGGATGCCGATGAGATCCGAGCAGAACGGCGGCGAGGTCGGCGCCTTCCAGTGCGACGCCTGCCAGCCGTCGCCGTGGTAATCGCCGGTCTCGAAGCCGGCCAGGGCCGTCGCGCCGCCGTCGAGCGAGAAGTAGGTGTCCACTCCGGGGGCCCAGACGAGCTGTGCGCCGCTGCCCACGTCGCCGTAGCGGAACAGGTCGCCGGTGTAGCCCCAGTAGTCTTCGTTTACCGGATAGTCGCCGCAGGCGAAGCCGCCGCAGTCGAAGTCGGCGAACGGGCCGTTCGGGTAGCCGAGGACGTCGTAGTCGTCGACGCCGCTGACGAAGCCCAGGGCGTGCCCGATCTCGTGGATCGCCACCCCCACGAAATCGATCGTCCCCGCGCTGATCCCGTCGGCCGTGTTGAAGTCCCAGTTGAAGTCCGAGCTGAAGGTGACCTCGCCGTCGACCACCGACATGTCGGTGATGAGGCCGAGCGCCTTCAGGTTCGCCGTCGTCGAGCCCAGGACCACGTTGTTGATGCTGCCATCGTCGTCGAAGATCTGCGTCGAGTTGTCGATTCCGACGCCGACGCCCCCGTCCTCCCCGGTGTAGCCCGGCGTGACCATCGAAATCCCGCCAACCCCGGCGAACTGACTGGCGCTCAGGGACTGCAGGCCGGACACCGCGGCCGTGTCGATGGCCGACGTCGCATTGGCCGCCAGGGCGCCGTAGATGTCCTGGGTCAGGAAAACGTCGATGTTGCTGCCGGTCGAACCCAGGACATTCGGCGGAAGCCCGCCGAACCCGACGTCGAGCCGGATCGTGACGTCATTGGTGATCCGGCTGGCCCAGAAGTTGGCCGCCGCGTTGAAGCCCTTGTAGGCCCACGTCCCTTCCTCGACGCCGCCTATGTTGTTGAGCACGATCTGGGCGGCGTTGGCCGCGCCCGCACTCGTCCCCAACGCCGTCGCCAGCAGCGCGGCGCGCACCGTACGCTTGAACCCCATGTGTCAAACCCTCCAAAAGCGGGAAGGACGCAGGCCCCACATCTGCCCTCCACCGCTAGTTGAGGCTTTACCAAACCGTAATCTTTCGCAAGCGGATTGATCCCGAGAGACTGGCTCTTCCGCAATCACGTTTCAAAATGCGGCGCCGGAGAGGGTTCTCTTGCCCCGAAATTCCCTTCTGGGTTGAGTCTTCGCCTCGGAGGAGATCAGCTTCCGGGGGCAGCCGTCGCTTCCACCACGTCGGCGAGCCGTTCTGCCGCATCGGGGATGGCCACTGAGCGCGAGGCGGCGGCCATCCGGGCCAGCCGCGCCGGGTTGTTGAGCAGCTTGGTGAGCGCCCCGGCCAGCGACTCCACGGTGAGCTGGTGCTCGCGGGCCACCTCGGCCCCGCCGGCGTCGGCCAGGAGCTTGGCGTTCTGGCCCTGGTCGTCGTCGAGCGCGATGGCCAGGGGCACCAGGATCGCCGGCTTGCCCGCCACGGCGAACTCGCAAACCGAGCCGGCGCCCGAACGGCCGATCACCAGATGCGCGTCGCGCAGCCGCCCGGCGATGTCACGGAAGAAGGGTGCGATCTCGGCGTCCACGAGGGCGTCGCGATAGGCGCGCCTCGCGGTGTTCATGCTCTCCGCCCGGGTCTGCTGCTGGACCACCAGCCGCTTGCGCAAATCCTCGTCGAGGGCCTTCACCGCCTCGGGCACCAGTTCGGACAGGAGCCGCGCGCCCTGGCTGCCGCCGGTGACGAGCAGGCGCACCGGCCCGTTCGGCTCGGGCGGGACGTAGGGGACCTCGGCCAGGGCCCGGATCGGCGGCCGCACCGGGTTGCCGACCACCTTGGCCCGTTCGGCCACCTTGCCCGGCGCTTTCAGGAGGGTGGGAAAGGCGCAGGCGACGGTGCTCACATGGCTCGCCAGCATGCGGTTGGCGCGGCCCATCACTGCGTTCTGTTCGTGGATCACCGTCGGGCGGCGGTCGAGGATGGCCGCCACCAGGGCCGGCGCCGAGGGATAGCCGCCGAAGCCGACCACGACCGCCGGGTTGATCTCGCGGAACACCGCGCGCGCCTGCAGCACGCCGCGCGCCACGGCGAAGCCGGCCCGCAGCATGCCGATAGGGTCGCCGCGCTTGAAGGTGGCCGCCGATAGCCCGATGCGCCGCTCCGCCGGGAAATCCTGGGCCAGGCCCGCCACCCGCTCGTCCGAGGCCAGCACCACCGACCAGCCCCGCGCGATCAGGGTCTCGGCCAGCGCCTGGGCGGGGAAGAGGTGCCCGCCGGTTCCCCCGGCGGCGACGACGGCGACCTTCCGCATTTTTCCCCCGCCGGTCACGCGTACGCGCCGGCCTTCGACAGGCCTTCGTTGGGGGCATAGGCGCCCGGCCTGCGCCGGGTGAGCGCCAGCGCCAGGCCCATGGTCAGGCCCATGGCCAGCATGGACGAGCCGCCGTACGAGATGAAGGGCAGGGTCATGCCCTTGGTCGGGATGAGGTTCAGGTTCACCGCGATGTTGATGATCGCCTGCTGGCCCACGAGCACGAAGAGGCCCGCCGCGGCCACCTGCTCGAAGGGATCGCTCAGCTTCATGGCGCGATAGAGGCCGCGCACCACGACGAAGGCGAAAAGAGCGATCAGCAGCAGACTGAAGAACAGGCCGTACTCCTCCGCCCCCACGGAATAGATGAAGTCGGTGTGCAGGTCGGGGACGTGCCGCTTCATCACCCCCTCGCCCGGGCCGCGGCCCAGCAGGCCGCCCGCCGCGATCGCCTCGGCCGCCCGATCGACCTGGTGCGTGTCGGCGGTCTCGGGTTTCAGGAACCGGTCCACGCGGCTGGCCACGTGCGGGAACAGGAAATAGGTCGACGACAGGCCGACGAGGGCGGTCGCCCCCAGCAGCATCACCCACGACATCGGCACCCCGGCCATCCAGAAGACGGCGCCGAAGGCCACCGTGATCAGCACGGTCTGGCCGACGTCCGGCTGCAACAGCAGGAGCCCCACGAAACAGGCGTAGATGCCGAAGGCGATGGAGACGCCGGGCACCCCCTGGCCCTTCTGCGCCTCTGCGAACATCCATGCGACCAGGATGATCAGCGCGGGCTTCATGAACTCCGACGGCTGAAGGCCGAAGCCGGCCACCTGGAACCAGCGTGTCGCGCCCTTGGCGCTGTGGCCCACGAACGGCAGGGCTATCAGCAGCGCCAGCATGATCAGGCCGATCACGAAGGCGGCGCGCCGCACGCCCTTCACGTCCAGCATGGACACTGCGAGCAGGATCGTCGCCGCCGCGCCAGCGAACACGCACTGACGGACGGCGAAATGGAACGGATCGCCGATGTTCATCCGCGCCGCCGCCGCCGGGCTGGCGGCGAACGACATCAGGACGCCGACCCCGATCAGCAGAGCGACGACGCCCAGCATCCAGCGGTCCACCGTCCACCACCACACGCCCAGCGGCGAGCGGTCGGAGCGCGGAAAGGCGTGGGCCTGGCTTACGGGCGTCATGCGGCCCCCTGCGTCTTGCGGCCTGCGGCCAGCGATAGGACCGCGGCGCGGAAGGCCTCGCCGCGGGCCTCGAAATCGGGGAACTGGTCGAACGAGGCGCAGGCCGGCGAGAGCAGCACGATGGCGTCCTTGCCGCTGGCCGCCGCGTCGCGGAATGCGGCCTCCGCCGCCGCGGCGATGGTTCCGACCTCCACGGCCTCGGCCTTGCCCTTCAGAGTCCTGGCGAAGGCCGGCGCCGCCTCGCCCACGAGATACGCCTTGATGATCCGCGGGAAGAGGTCGGCGAGGTCGTCGATCCCGCCGGTCTTCGGCTGGCCGCCGGCGATCCAGTAGAAGCGGGGATAGCTCGACATGGCCTGGCGCGCGGCGTCCGCATTGGTCGCCTTGGAGTCGTTGACGAACCGCACCTTGCCGATGGTCGCCACGGTCTCCATGCGGTGGGCGAGGCCGGGGAAGCTCTGCAGCGCCCGCGCCGCCACCGCCGGGTCGATCCCCAGGCCCTTGGCCGCCGCATAGGCCGCCGCCGCATTCTGCCAGTTGTGCCGCCCGGGCAGCGAGCGCGCCCGCTTCAGGTCCGTCACCTCGGCCGCCCGCTCGCCCGAGGCGTCGTAGAGCAGGCCGTCCAGCGCGTAGACGCCACGGCTCATCGCCTTGCTGGCGGAGATCGGAACGATGGTGCGCCGGTTCGCGGCCGTGATCTCGGTGCAGATCCGCTGACCCCAGGCGTCGTCCACGCCAATCACCGCCGTGTCGCCCGTGCCCTGGTTCATCAGGATCCGGCGCTTGGCGGCGACGTAGCCGTCCATGTCGCCGTGCCGCTCCAGATGGTCGGGCGAGATGTTCAGGATGATGGCGACGTCGGGCCTCAGGCTCGAGGTCAGGTCGAGCTGGTAGGACGACAGCTCCAGCACATAGACTGCGCCGCCGTGCATGTCGTCCAGGCCCAGGACGCCATAGCCGATATTGCCGCCGATCCTCACGTCGCGGCCGGCCTCGGCGCAGATGTGGCCGATCAGCGCCGTGGTGGTGGACTTGCCGTTGGTGCCCGTGATGGCGACGATCTTCGGCCGCCGGTGCTCGGCCGCCGCGTTCACGGTGCGCGCGAAGAGCTCCACATCGCCCAGGATCTCGACGCCCGCCGCGTTCGCCTTCTCCACCGTCCAGTGCGGCTTGGGATGGGTCAGGGGCACGCCGGGCGACAGCATCACCGCGGCGAAACCGGACCAGTCGGCCCGCGAGAGGTCGGTCAGTTCGAACCCATCGGCCTCGGCCGCCGCCCGCGCCGCGGCCTTGTCGTCCCACAGCGCTGTCTTGGCCCCGCCGGCCTGGAGAGCGCGCGCCGCCGCCAGGCCCGTGCGGGCCAGGCCGAACACCGCGACCGTCTTGCCCTCGAATCCGGCGACCGGGATCATGGCGTGCGGCCGCCTCCCCTAGCGCAGCTTCAGGGTGGCGAGGCCGACCATCGCCAGCATAACGGCCACGATCCAGAAGCGGATCACGACGGTGCTTTCGGACCAGCCCAGCTTCTCGAAATGGTGGTGCACCGGCGCCATGCGGAACACCCGCTTGCCGGTCAGCTTGAACGACGCCACCTGGATCATCACCGAAAGGGTTTCGGCCACGAACAGGCCGCCGATGATCGCCAGCACGATCTCGTGGCGGGTGGAGACTGCGATGGCGCCCACCGCGCCGCCCAGGGCCAGCGAGCCCGTATCGCCCATGAAGATCTTGGCCGGCGGAGCGTTGTACCAGAGGAAGCCCAGCCCGGCGCCGATCAGCGCCCCGCAGAACACCGCCAGCTCCCCGACCCCCGGCACGAAATGGAGCTGCAGGTAGTTCGAGAAGACGTAGTTGCCGACCAGGTAGGCGATCAGGGCGTAGGCCGCCGTGGCGATCATTACCGGCACGGTGGCGAGGCCGTCCAGGCCGTCAGTGAAGTTCACGGCGTTGGCCGCGCCCACGATGATGAAGGCGCCGAACAGCAGGTAGCCCCACGAGAGGTCGAGGAAGTACTGCTTGAAGATCGGGAAGGTGACCGAGGTCAGCAGCTCCGGCGCCTCGGGCGGCTTGGGCGCGAGCAGGATGATCAGGGTGATCGCCGCCATGGCGATCCCGGCCTCGAGCAGCAGGCGCACACGTCCCGAGATCCCGGCGGTCGTCTGCCGGGTGACCTTGGCGTAGTCGTCCATGAAGCCCAGCAGGCCATAGCCGGCGGTCACGATCAGCACCGCCCAGACGTAGACATTCGTCAGGTCCGACCAGAGCAGCGTCCCGGCGAACAGCCCCGCCAGGATCATCACCCCGCCCATGGTCGGCGTGCCGGCCTTCTCGACGATGTGCCGCTCGATCCCCTCGGCGCGGATCGGCTGGCCCTTGCCCTGCTTGGCGCGCATCCAGCCGATGAACCGCGAGCCCAGCAGCACCACCACCAGCTGGGCCGTGAAGATCGCCAGTCCTGTCCGCGTGGTCTGGTACTTGAGCAGGTTGAGGACCGGCACATAGCCGGTCGAGGCGAAGGTCACGTACAGCCAGTAGAACATCAGCCGGCTCCCCCAGGGGCCCCTTCCTGGGCGCCGAGCGCGAGGAGAGCCTGGGCGACCTGCCCGGCCTTCGATCCGTTCGACCCCTTCACCATCACCACGTCGCCGGCCTCTACGGCCTGTGCGAGCTGCGGCGCGAGCGCCGCCGCCGTCTCGGCGTAGCCGCCCCGACGAGTCGGCGGAAGGGCGTCCCAGAGCGATTTCATCAGTGGACCGGCGCAGAAGACGAGGTCGACCCGTGCAGCCGCGACGGGTTCGGCCAGCCCGGCGTGGAAAGCCTGCGCCTCTGGCCCCAGTTCCAGCATGTCGGTCAGGGCCACGATGCGCCGCCCGGAGACCCTGCGCGCGCCCAGGGTGGCGATGGCCGAGGCCATGGAGATCGGATTGGCGTTGTAACTCTCGTCGATCAGGGTGAAGGCCCCGGACGGCGCCGCCACCTCCGTCTCGGCGCCCCGTCCCGCCAGCGGCTCGAACGATCCCAGCGCCGCCAGGCTGGCGTCGAGATCCACGTCCATCGCCTCGTGCATCAGCAGCACGGCCATGCTGTTCAGACCCCAGTGCAGGGCGGTCTGCAGGATGGGAAAGTCCATGGCCTTGCCATGCAGTCGGGCCTGGACAACGGCATGGGCCTCCCCGTGGCGTCCTTGACCGACCTGGAAGTCGATCAGCCGCGCGTCACAGGCCTCCCCGGTCCCGAAGGTCCGCACCTGGGCGCCGGCGGCATCGGCGGCAGCCTTCAGCAGGTCGAACCAGCGGTTGTCGGCGTTCAGCACCGCCACGCCGCCGGGCTTCAGCCCCTCAAAGATCTCGGCCTTGGCCTTGGCGACGCCCGCCTCCCCGTCCGGGAAATTCTCGGTGTGCACCGGCCCCACCGTCGTGACCAACGCCACATGCGGACGCACGAACCGGGTCAGCGGCCGGATCTCGTCCGCGTGGTTCATGCCGATCTCGAACACCGCCCGCTCGGTCTGCGCCGGCATCCGCGCCAGGGTCAGCGGCACGCCGATATGGTTGTTGTAGCTCTTCACCGACGAATGCGCCGGGCCGGCCAGCTTCAGGCCCGCCATGATGGCCTGGGTGACGCTGGTCTTGCCGACGGATCCGGTCACCGCCGCCCGCCGCGCCTTGGTCGCCCGCTCGCGCGCCGCCACGCCGAGCTTCTCCAGGGCCCGCAGCGTGTCGGCGACCCTCACTTGCGGCCCGGCCACCTCCCGCGAAACCAGGGCCCCCGCCGCGCCTTTCTCGAGCGCCTGCGCCACGAACTCGTGGCCGTCGCGGACGCCCGCGAGCGCCACGAACAGGTCGCCTGGCTCGATCGTGCGCGTGTCGATCGACACGCCGCTGGCGGCGAAACCGCCGCTCGCCGCCCCGCCCGTCGCCCTCGCAATCGCCTCCGAGGTCCAGAGCGGGTCAGCCATGGACCAGCTCCAGCGCCTGGGCGGTCTCCTCGACGTCGTCGAACGGGTGGACCACGTCACCCATGATCTGGCCCTGCTCATGGCCCTTGCCGGCCACCACCAGGATGTCGCCGTCGCGCAGCATGGCCGTCGCCGCCCGGATCGCCTCGCGCCGGTCTCCGATCTCCTTGGCGCCTTTCGCCCCCGCCAGCACCTGGGCGCGGATAGTCGCCGGAACCTCCGAGCGCGGATTGTCGTCGGTGACGATCGCCACGTCCGCCAGGGCGGCCGCCGCCCGGCCCATTAGCGGGCGCTTGGCCTTGTCGCGGTCGCCGCCCGCGCCGAACACCACGATCAGCCGGCCCCGCACGTGCGGCCGCAGCGCCGTCAGCACCGTCTCCAGCCCGTCCGGGGTGTGGGCGTAGTCGACATAGGCCTCACCGCCGCGCGGCCCCGCGCCCACCCGCTGCAGCCTTCCCGGCGCGCCGGTCAGGTGTTCGAGGCCGCCGAAGGTCTCTTCCCAGCTCAGGCCCGCGGCCCGGCACAGGCCCGCCGCCACGAGCGCGTTCGAGGCCTGGAACCCGCCCGCCAGCGGCAGGCGCACGTCCCACATGCGGCCCTCCGCGCGGATGGACAGCCGTTGGCCGTCCGGCAGCAGGCTGCGCTCCACGAGCTTCAGCGCCTGGCCCGTCTCGCCGACGCTCATCACCCGCTGGCCCGACACCACCGAGGCGGCCGCGAAGAATGGGAAGGCGTCGGAGTCGGCGTTCAGCACCGCCGTGGCGCCGCGCGGCATGAGCTGTTCGAACAGCCGCAGCTTCGCCTTCATGTAGGCGTCCATCGTCCGGTGGTAGTCTAGGTGGTCCTGGGAAAGGTTCAGGAACCCGGCCGCATCGAGGCGCACCCCGTCCAGCCGCCGCTGGTCGATCCCGTGAGAGCTGGCCTCCATGGCGAAGTGCGTCACGCCCAGTTGCGCGATCCGCATCAAGAGCTCGGCCACGTCACCGGCGTCCGGCGTCGTCAGCCCCGGCGGGGTGATCTGCTGGTGCTTGTCGCCGGGCCCCGAGACCGTCACGCCCAGGGTCCCCATGCTGGCCGAAACGTGGCCGGCGCGGGCGAACATCTGGCGGCAGAAGTTGGCCACCGAGGTCTTGCCGTTGGTCCCCGTCACCGCCACGCAGGTCTGTGGCTGGCGGCCCCAGAAGTTGGCGGCGGCCAGGGCGTAGCCGCGCCGCGGGTCCTTGCAGATCACCGTAGGGACCGAGAGGTTCAGGTCCTGGTCGGCGATCACCGCCGCCGCGCCGGCCTCCACCGCCTTGGCTGCGAACGCCGTGCCGTCGGCCTTCGAGCCGGGCAGGGCCGCGAACAGGAACCCCGGCTTCACCTTGCGGCTGTCGGCCGTGACGCCGGTGATCTCGGGATCGACGCCCAGGGTTCGCTTCACGAGCTTGGAGAGGCGCGCGCTCATCGGCCCTCGCCCATCTCTTCGGCTTCCGGCTCGAGCACCGGGATCGCCTGGATCCCGTCGTGTCGGCGCGGCACGCCCACGAACGGGGCGATCCGCTCGATCACCCGGCCCACCGCCGGCGCGGCGACCCAGCCGCCCGTGGAATAGCCCGCGCTGTTGGCCGACGCCTTGGGCTCGTCCAGAAGGATCAGAACGAAATATCGCTTGGTCTCCAGCCCCCCATAGGTCGGGAACACGGCGGCGAACGAGGAAACCTGCTTGGCGCGGCTGTAGCCCCGGATCGCCGGATCGTACTTCTCGCCGGTCCCCGTCTTGCCGCCCACCGACAGCCCCGGGATATTGGCCGAGGCGCCGCTGCCGCCGGTCACGTTGGCGCGCATGATCGACAGCATCTGCAGCGACGTCTTCTCGGACATGACCCTGGGACCGTCCACCTTCGCGCCCGACTCCAGCTTCCGGACCGTGAGCGGGATCAGCTTGCCGCCGTTGTGGATCGCGCCCATCGCGCGCGCCAGCGCCAGCGGGCTCACGTTTATGCCATGTCCGAACGAGGTGGAGGCCACCGCGTCCTCGTTCCACACCTTCGGCGTCAGCGGCCGCGCGCTCTCGATCAGCTCTACCTTGGCGGGCTTCGTCAGGCCCAGCGCTTCGAAGTAGCTGCCCATGCGCTGCGCCCCGACCGCCTGGCCCAGCTTGGCTGTGCCGATGTTGGACGAGTGCTGGAACACCTCCACCAGGGTCAGCACCTTCCGCGCTGCGTGGTAATCGCTGATCGTGCGGTATCCCAGCTTGTAGGGTTCGCGCGCGTCGAAGGTGCTCTCGGGCGTCGCCACCCCCGCGTCCAGGCCGATGGCCACGGTGAAGGCCTTGAAGGTCGAGCCCATCTCGAAGACGGAGGCCGCCGCGCGGTTGGTCTGAGCATAGACCCCGCCCGCACCCGGATCGTTCGGGTCGAACGCCGGCCAGCTCGCCATGCCGAGGATCTCGCCGGTCTGGATGTCGGTCACCAGGCCCACGGCGCCGACCGGCTTGAACTCGGCCACCGCCTTCCAGAGCTCGTCCTCGAGGGCGCCCTGGACCCTCAGGTCGATGGACAGGGCCACCGGATCGCCACCGCCGGCGGCGTTGCGGATCTGGGTGTTGAAGGCCGCCTCGGCGCCCGACAGCCCCTCGCCGCCGGAATCGGAAAAGCCCACGACGTGCGCCGCCGACGGCCCCAGCGGGTAGACCCGCCGCTGCTCCGGCTCGAAGGTCACGCCCGGCAGGCCCAGCGCGTGCACGCGGTTCCGCTCCGCCGGGGTCAGAGCCCCCATGACGAAGATGCGCCGATCGCCGCGCAGCGCCCGCTCCAGCCGGCCCGCGTCCAGGTTCGGCAGCGCCTTCACCAGGCCTCGCCGGGTCTCGGCGGTGTCCCAGATCTCCCGGGGATCGACGTACAGCCCGTAGTGCAGCAGGTCCGCCGCCAGCAGCCGGCCATTCCGGTCCGTGAGATCGGCGCGCGAGGCGCCCAACGCCGCGTACCGGCCGCCGCGGTGAGCGTCCGAAAACAGGGCCGCTCGCGTCGCGCCGATGGCCAGGGTCAGGAACCCGAGGGCGAACAGCACGAGCACGAAGAAGATCCTGAGGCGGGTGTCGTCCTCGGCCTTGCCCGAGGCTCGCGCCCGCTCGAACGCATGCTCCAGGCCCCAGACGCGTTCGATCAGCCAGCGCGGCAGGCCCGCGCGCCCCAGCGCCTGGTGGCCCAGGCTCACGGCGCCACCTCGGCCACGCGCATCGGCCCGGTCCCCGGCGGCGGCGGCGGCGGCACGCCCGGCGTGATCCCCTCGCCATCCACCATCGCGGCCACGGGGGAGATCGGCTTGGCCTTGGGCGGCGGCCCCGCCTGCGCCACGTCGATGAGCTGCTCGGGCGTCGCCTCCGCCCCGGCGTGGACCGGCGCCATCTTCAGGTAGGTCACCGCGAGGCGCTCGATGCGGCCGGGCTGCTCCAGATGGGCGACCTCGGCCTTCAGGAGGCGGATGCGCGCCGTCTCGGCCTTGATCTGCCGCTCCACCTTGGCGATTTCGGCCCGCTGATTGCCGGCCATGGTCTTCGCCAGGTAGACGCCGAGGATCAGCGCCACCAGCAGGCCCACGCCAACCAGGTCGATCAGCCGGAAGCCCCGCACCTTGCGCGACAGCAGGCTCATGCAGCGGCCCTCCAGGCGGGAGCGTCGGTCCGCACCGCCGCCCGCAGCTTCGCCGAGCGGGCGCGAGGGTTCGCCTTGATCTCCGCCTCGGACGGGCCCTTGGCGCCGTTGAACAGCAGCCGGAAGCTGGGCGGGGCGCCGGCCTCCACCGGCGGCGCGTGCCGCGATCCGGCCGGCGTCCGCCCGGCTCGCTCGCCCAGGAAGGCCTTCACGATCCGGTCTTCCAGCGAGTGGAAAGTGACCACCGCGAGCCGCCCGCCGGCCTTCAGCACCCGCTCAGCCGCCGAAAGGCCCGCTTCCAGCTCCGAAAGCTCCTCGTTCACGGCGATCCGCAGGCCCTGGAAGGTGCGCGTGGCCGGATGGATCTTCGCCCCCCGCCGCCCGCCCAGCGCCTTTTCGACCACCTCGGCCAGGTCCAGGGTGCGTTCGAACGGCTGCGCCTCGCGGCGACGCACGATGGCGCGCGCCACGCGGCGGCTCTCGCGCTCCTCTCCATAGACGAAGAGGATCCGCGCCAGTTCGTCCTGCTCGGCGGTGTTCACCAGGTCGGCCGCCGTCGGCCCCTCGCTTCCCATGCGCATGTCCAGCGGCCCGTCGGCCATGAACGAGAACCCCCGCTCCGCCTCGTCGAGCTGCATGGAGGAAACCCCGAGGTCGAGGGCCACGCCGTCGGCATGGCCCTCGCCGAGGACCGCGTCCATCTCCGAGAATCGCGCTTCCACCAAGCGGAAGCGCTCGTCCGGAAATCCCGCGGCGAAGCGGCGGACCGTAGGGTCGCGGTCAAACGCCACGACCTTCGCGCCCGTCGCGAGGAAGGCGCGGGAGTAGCCGCCCGCGCCGAAGGTGCCGTCGACGATGAGGTCGCCGGGCCCGCAGGCCAGGGCGTCGACCACCTCGTCGAGCAGAACGGAAGTATGGGGCTGATTCTGGGCGGCCATCACGCGGCGCTCCCCAGCTTCGCGGCCCGCTGCTGGGCCCGCAGCTGCGCCAGGCCCTGGCGGGCGGCGTCGCGCTGGGCCGCCCGGTAGGCGTGAAAGGCGCCCCGCTCCCAGATCTGGAACCGGTCGCCCAGGCCCACCACCGTCACCCAGTCGCTGATCCCGAACATTTCGCAGAGGGTCTCGGGCAAGGTGATGCGGCCGGCGGTGTCGAACGACAGCTTGGCCATCCCGCCCAGTATCGAGGTCTCCAGCGCCGTGCGCAGCGGGTCGCCGAAGTCCAGTTCCTCGATCACGCCGTTGTAGCGGTCGAACAGGGCCTTGCCGCCGCCCTCGATGCAGTCCGCTTCGATGGAGGGGAAGCAGAAGACCCCGTCAAAGGGCCCGGAGACGGCGGCGCGGAATTCCTGCGGCACGACGATGCGCCGCTTGGCGTCCAGTTGTTTCTCGAAGGTCGAGAGAAACATCTCCGCCCGACTGGCCCCCTGCCTCGCCAAACGCCCGAGCCCGCGCCCCGACCCGCCGCTCCGTTTGACGAATTATGATTGGGTTAACATGGGACCAAATGGGTTTCAATGACACCTAATGACTATTTCTGGCCGAAACCAAGATGTCGCGGCGCAGTGACTGACCCAACACAGGTTATCCACAGAACATACTGGGAACCACTTCCTGGCCCCATGCGTGCATGGGCGGGAGACCGCCCGCCGAAGAGCGGGTGGCCTCCTTCACCCGCCTCGCGGGAAGGGAAGGGCGCGGTGGAAACGAAGGGATCAGACGGCCTGTAAGCCGGGTTCTGTGCCGCCTCCTTGCGGAGACGCGGCGGCCATTCCTCTGGACCGACCGTTGCCGGCCGGTTCTCGCGACCTACCCGGATCCCTCGGAGCGGCGACGCTCCTACCCGCCAGTTTCCTTGCGGACTTGGCCGGCGCGGGATCCCTATTCGGTCTTGCTCCTGGCGGGGCTTGCCATGCGGCCCCTGTCACCAGCGGCCCGGTGCGCTCTTACCGCACCCTTTCACCCTTACCTCCTCCGAAGAGAAGGCGGTCTGCTCTCTGTGGCGCTATCCCTGGGGTCACCCCCGGTGGGCGTTACCCACCGCCATGTCGTCGTGGAGCCCGGACTTTCCTCGACCCCCGAAAGGGCCGCGACCGCCCGGCCGTCTGATCCGCGCGGAAAGTGGGGCTTCGGCCCGAAGAGTCAAGCCGACGGCAGGGCGTCGCGGGCCTCCGCCGGAATGGAGTCGTAGATCGTCGCCGGCGTGATCCCCAGTCGCTTGCGCGCGGCTTCCAGCGGCTCGGCCATCAGGCGCTCGTAGTCCTCACCCAGCAGCCACTGGGCGGCCTTGCCCCGCCGATAGCCCTGCCAGATCGCCTTCACATAGGGGTAGCGCTTGGCCTTGCGCATCCGGGAGGCGGCGCCGAACGCGATCAGGGCCCAGCCCAGGCCGCCCGTCTGGGCGTAGGAGAAGGCCACGAGGCAGGCCTCGCCCAGGGCGTCGCGGTGATAGCCCGACAGGATGTGCCAGATGTCATGGACGTCGCGGGTGCGACGGCCGAACCAGGTGTAGGGATGCGGCGCGTCGACCTCCTCGATCCCCTCCCGGCTGACCATCGCCAGGCCCTCGGCCGACAGGTGCTCCGAGCGGATGAAATCGCGGTACGCGGCGCCGACGCTGCCGGCCGGCAGGCTGTCCAGCCAGGCGTCGTCCATCAGCCGCTGGGCGAACTCCTGGCGCTCATAGGCGATGCGCCCCCCCTCCGGCGTCGCCAGCAGGCGATGGTAGCCCCTCGCCGTCGAGGCGCCGTTCAGCGCCCGCATAATCTCGAACACCTGGCGGGTGTCCTCCTTGTCGGCCAGCAGGCGCTGAAGAGAGCGCCAGGCGTGGCCCCAGTCCATCTTCATCGAGACGGCTTTGGGCTCGGGGCGGAAATCGGAGGCGTCGGCGGTCATGGCCATGGGGAGAAGGCTCGCTCGTCGGACTAAGCAGTGTTCAGATAAAAATGACGACCCCGTCACCTTTTTGCAAGGGGGTTTCCGCATCTACCCGCGCCCTCGTAAACAGGGCGCCAATGGCGACGCTCAGAAAACGCTCCGTCCTGCTGTCCGGCCACGCGACCTCCATCGCGCTGGAGCCCGAGTTCTGGGCGGTGCTGGACGACATGGCCGCCCAGCGAGGCTCGAGCCTCGCGGCGCTCATCGTCTCCATCGACCGCGGACGCGGCGACCGTCCCCTCGCCTCCGCCTGTCGCGTGGCGGCGCTCCGGCACGCCCAGGGCGGCTGATCCGGGCGTCTTCGCCGCGCCCCCTTAAGTCCCCAGGCCGTTGTGCTACATATGTTCCCGATGTCTTTCGAATCCGAGACCCCCCTGCCCGCGCCGCGCATCTCCGACCTCGCGCGGGTCGACCCTCGGCCGGCCGATTATCTCGATGGCCTGAATCCCGAGCAGCGCGAGGCGGTCGAGGCGGTCGACGGCCCGGTCCTGGTGCTCGCCGGCGCCGGCACCGGCAAGACCCGCGTGCTGACCACCCGCCTCGCCCACATCCTGGCCACCGGCCGCGCCCGGCCTTGGGAGTTGCTGGCCGTCACCTTCACCAACAAGGCCGCCCGCGAGATGCGCGAGCGGATCACCCACATCATCGGCCCTTCGGCCGAGGGGCTTCGCTGGCTAGGCACCTTCCACTCCATCGCCGCCCAGATCCTGCGCCGCCATGCCGAGCTGGTGGGGCTGAAGTCGAACTACACGATCCTCGACACCGACGATCAGGAGCGGCTGATCAAGCAGGTGCTGGAGGCCGAGAACATCGACGCCAAGCGCTGGACGCCCAAGGCGCTGGCCGGCCTCATCGACCACTGGAAGAACCGCGGCTGGCGGCCCGACCAACTCCCCGCGGCGGAGTCCCAGCAGTTCGCCAACGGCAAGGGCCAGGCGCTCTACCGCCTCTACCAGGAGCGCCTGCGCATCCTGAACGCCTGCGACTTCGGCGACCTGCTGCTGCACAACCTGACCATCTTCACCGGCCAGCCGGATGTGCTGGCTGAGTACCACAACCGCTTCAAGTACCTGCTGGTCGACGAGTACCAGGACACCAACGTCGCCCAGTACCTGTGGCTGCGCCTGCTGGCCCAGAAGAGCCAGAACCTCTGCTGCGTGGGCGACGACGACCAGTCGATCTACGGCTGGCGCGGCGCCGAGGTGGACAACATCCTGCGCTTCGAGCGCGACTTCCCCGGCGCCAAGGTTGTGCGCCTGGAGCGCAACTACCGCTCCACCAGCCACATCCTGGCCGCCGCGTCCGGCCTGATCGCGGCCAACAAGAGCCGGCTCGGCAAGACGCTGTGGACCGAGGCGCCGGGCGGCGAAAAGGTCGTCGTCCGCGGCATCTGGGACGGCGAGGCCGAATCCCGCCTGATCGCCGACGAGATCGAGAAGGCGAAACGGGCCGGCCGCAGCTATCGCGACATCGCCATCCTGGTCCGCGCCTCGTTCCAGATGCGGGCGTTCGAAGAGCGGTTCGTCCTGCTCCAGATCCCCTACGTCGTGATCGGCGGCCCGCGCTTCTTCGAGCGCGCCGAGATCCGCGACGCCATCGCCTACCTGCGCCTGATCCAGTCGCCGGACGACGACCTGGCCTTCGAGCGGATCGTCAACGTCCCCAAGCGCGGCATCGGCGACACCACGGTCCAGAAGCTTTTGCAGGTGGCCCGGCTGAACGGCGTACCGGCCGTCCAGGCCGCCCGGCATATCGTGCTGACCGACGAACTCGCCGCCCGCACCCGCACCTCGCTCGCCAACTTCCTGCGCGACCTCGACCGCTGGCGGGGCGAAGCCGCCCACATGCACCACGCGCGCCTCATGGAAGCGGTGCTGGAAGAGAGCGGCTACACCGACGCCCTCAAGCTCGACAAGTCGCCCCAGGCGCAAGGGCGCCTCGAGAACCTCAAGGAGCTCGTCCAGTCCATGGGCGGCTACGACGACCTTCAGGCCTACCTGGAGCACGTCTCGCTGGTCATGGACCTGGAGCGCGGCCCCCAGGCCGACAGCGTCCAGATCATGACCCTGCACCAGGCCAAGGGGCTGGAGTTCCCGCTGGTCTTCCTGCCCGGCTGGGAGGAAGGTGTCTTCCCCTCCCAGCGCAGCATGGACGAGAAGGGCGAGAAGGGGCTGGAGGAGGAACGCCGCCTCGCCTACGTCGGCATCACCCGCGCCCGCGAGGAGGCCCGCATCTCCTTCGCCGCCAACCGCCAAGTCTACGGCCGCTGGACCAGCCAGCTCCCCAGCCGCTTCGTCGACGAATTGCCCCCTGCCAATGTCGAGGCCTCCTCCGAGACCGGCTACTACGGCGGCGGCCCGGGAATGCAGCAGCACGGCAGCCGCTGGGACGAGGACCCCAGCTTTGGCGGCGGCTATTCCTCCCCTGGCTGGCGCCGGGCCCAGGCCAACCAGTACCGCGGCAGCCATCCGGGCCGCCAACAGGTCATCGAGGGCGACGGCCGCCTGGTCGCGGTCTCGGCCGCCTCCGCCGCCAGCGACTACAAGCGCGGCGACCGCGTCTTCCACCTGAAGTTCGGCTACGGCGCCGTCCGCAGCGTCGACGGCAACAAACTCACCGTCGCCTTCGACAAGGCCGGCGAAAAGAAGGTCATCGACAGCTTCGTGGAGCGGGCCTGAAAAGCGGGGGCGCTCTCGATCAGTGGGGCCGCCCGGGCCATCCGAGCGGGTCGCGCGCGCCAAGTTGAAGCCGGATCCGGCAGACGATCCCCGACGGCTCGAAGGACAAAGACGCCTCCCCTTCCCATTCGCGGCCGAGATTGCGTTCGATCAGCCTCGAGCCGAATCCTCTGCGGCTCGGCGGCACAACCGGGGGCCCGTTCCGCTCGGTCCAGGTGACATCGAGCACCGACGGCGCGCCGGATAGCGTCCACTCGAGCTCCACCCGTCCTTCGGCGTTGCTAAGGGCCCCGTATTTCACAGCGTTCGTCGCCAACTCGTGGAAGGCGAGTGACAACGCCACGGCCACCTGCGGCGGAAGCCAGACGTCAGGCCCTTGCAGCCGAACCCGTTCAGTAGCTGTGGCCACAAAGGGTCGGAGGGCTCTCTCAGCCACCTCTCGGACGTTCGCCCCCTCCCAGTTCCGTTCGGTCAACACGTTGTGGGCGGCCGAGAGGCTGAGCAGCCGGCCTTCGAACTTCGCAAAGGCCTCCTGCGGCTCGCCGGAATGGCGGAGGGTCTGGGCCGCCATCGACTGCACGGTCACGAGCGTGTTCTTCACCCGATGGTTCAGCTCGTTCACCAGTAGCTTCAGATGCTCCTCGTGCCTCTGCTGGTCGGCGACGTCGGTGCTGGATCCGAACCAGCGCACGATGCGTCCACCCTCCTCTCGGATCGGCACGATCCGTGTTAGGAAGGCGCGGTAGCTGCCGTCCCGCGCCCGCAGCGGAAATGTCATCTCGAAGGGCTCGCCCGTTTGAAGACAGGCCCTCCAGTGGTCTCGCACCGCTGACGCCACGTCGGGATGGTGCGAACGCTCCCAGCCGGCGGGATCCTCAGGCTCAAGGCCCGTGTATTCGCACCAGCGCAAGTTGAACCAGTAGTCGCGTCCGTCCGCATCGGCCGTCCAGCAGAGGGCGGGGATGTTGTCCACGAGGGCGTGGAACTCGTCCGCGCGAGCTCGCTCGGCCGCAGCCGCCGCTTTCAAGCCCGTAATGTCCTTGGCGATGGAGCCGAAGCCGGTCAGCGTTCCGGCGTCGTCGCGAACGGCGAAGATGGAGCGGCTGACGTCCACCACATGGCCTGTCTTCCGGTTCGTCAGCTGCATCTCGCCTCGCCAGACACCGGACCTCTCGGCGGTCGGCATGGCTTGGCTGATGAGGACGTCCAAGCAATCGGGCGTGACGTAGTCCGCAAAGCTCACGGTCCCGATGGCCACGTCCTCCAGGCCCAGCATCTCGCGCCCGGCGCGGTTCATGTACAGGAGCCTGCAATTCGTATCGGCCAGGGAAACGATGTCGGCGCTGCGCTCGATCAGGCCCAGCAATCTGGACTGCTCGAGTTCGCTCGCCTTGCGTTGCGAAATGTCCTCGATGACAGCGATGAAGTAGTTCGGCTCGCCGCCGGCCGAGCGGACGAGGGAACAGGTGAGATTCACCCAGACCGGATCGCCGTTGCGACGAACGTAGCGCTTCTCCATCGAATAGGTATCGAGGTCGCCCGCCAGTAGCGCCGCAGCCTGATCCACATCGGCGGACAGGTCCTCGGGGTGGGTGATCGCCTGGAAGTCGGTGCGAAGGAGTTCGGCGCGATCCCGGCCGGCGATCAGGCAGAACCGGTCGTTCACCTCGAGAAAGCGGCCATCCGGCGATACGCGCGCGACCCCCACCGCGGCCTGGTTGAACACAGCCTGGTACTGGGCCGTGGCCGCCTCCGCCTCGGATGTCCGACGCGCGGCCGAGATCGCCAGTCCACTGGCGTTCGCGATGGTCTGCAGCAGCGCCAGTTCATCGTCGCTGGCGTAGTGCTCCATGGACCAGTAGGCGCCTATGGCTGCGATAGGCTCCTGGTGGCGAACCGGCACCATCGCCAGACTACGGACGAAAGTGGGTCGATAGGCATCCTGGGGAATTCGCGGATCTTCGGATATGTCCGGCACGCGAACGGCCTGGTCGTGCGTCATGCACCAGCCGGAAATGCACGCCGACATCGGGAAGCGCAGGCCCTTCCACAGCGGCGCAATCGCGTACTCGTCCGCATAATGGCAGAGGTCGTGCTCTCTCAGCACGAAGGTGATCCCGTCGGCGTTCAACAGCGCCCGGGCGGCGTGCGTGACCGTCTCCATGATCTCGGTCGTGGAGCGAGCCGTCGCGAGCCGCCTTATGATCGCGATCAGGCTGCGGACCTTGTCGTCCGAGCTGGCGAGCGGAAAGGCCGCGATGTTGCCGCCGGCATCGTTGCTGGTCATGAGCCCTCGCTCCTGGCCCAGGTTTGAACACCTGCGCGACCGAAGCAAGGGCCCTCGCGGAATCCACCGGGTGGAAGAGGGGCGCCCTTACGCCGCCTTCCCCAGGCTCAGCCCCTCGTACCGCGCCAGGTGGTGATCCACGGTCCCGAAGGCGCTCTCGATCATGGTCGCGCGCTTGAAGTAGTGGCCGATGGCCATCTCGTCGGTCATGCCCATGCCGCCGTGCAGCTGGATGGCGTTCTGGCCGACGAAGCGGCAGGCCTTGCCGATCTGCACCTTGGCGGCGCTGGCGGCCTTCGCCCGCTCGGCGTCGTCGCCGACCTTGATGTTGGCCATGTAGGTCATCGAGATCGACTGCTCGACGTTGATGAACATGTCGACCATCCGGTGCTGCAGCACCTGGAACGAGCTGATCGGCTGGCCGAACTGCTTGCGCTGCTTGGTGTATTCCACCGTGCCTTCCTGCAGCTTGCGCAGCACGCCGCAGGCCTCGGCGCAGGTCGCGGCGATCGCCTCGTCCACCACCTTCTCCACCAGCGGCAGGCCGTTGTCGGCGGTCCCGATCAGGGCGTCGGCGCCCAGCGACACGTTCTCGAAATAGACCTCCGAGGCCCGGTTGCCGTCGACCGTCGGATAGTCCCGCGTGGTAACGCCCTTGGCGCCCTTCTCGACCAGGAACACCGACACGCCCTTCGCATCGCGCTCGCCGCCGGAGGTGCGGGCGGTGACGATCAGGTGCGTGGCGAACGGGGCGCCGATCACCACGGCCTTGTGGCCGTTCAGGATCCAGCCCGCGCCGTCCTTCTTCGCCGTGGTCTCCAGCGCCGCCAGGTTGTAGCGGCCCTTGGGCTCGGCCCAGGCGAACGCGAAGATGTTCTGGCCGCCGATGATCCCGCCGATCAGGTCGGCCGCCGCCGCATGACCCGAATGCTTCAGGAAGCCGCCGCCGATCACCACCGTGCCGAGGTAGGGCTCGACGACCAGCGCCTTCCCGAACTCCTCCATCACGATCATGTTCTCGATCGGGCCGCCGCCCAGGCCGCCCAGTTCCTCCGAGAACGGCGCGCCCAGGATGCCCAGCTCCTCGGCGAAGGCCTTCCACACCTCCGGCCGCCAGCCCGGCTCCTTGCTCACCACCGCCCGACGCTTGTCGAAGTCGTAGTGGTCCGCGAGGTACGCCGCGACCGTGTCACGGAGCATCGACTGTTCTTCGGTGAAGCTGAAATCCATCCTCGGCGGCTCCGCTATGGTTCGCCGCTCGGGGGCGGCGTTATCTCAAACGTTTGTTTGTCGCCCCGACCGATAACCCGGCCGGGGCAGGCTGTCAGCTAGGCTTTCGGGCGATCAGAGCCCCAGCACCATCTTGGCGATGATGTTGCGCTGGATCTCGTTCGAGCCGCCGTAGATCGAGGTCTTGCGGCCGTTGAACATCTCGCCAGCCGCGCCCTCGGCGTAGTCCGGCCCGATGGGCAGGTTCGACTTGGCCATGTCGCGCAGGAACGGCGCCCCGTAGTGGCCCACCGCCTCCAGCGCCAGCTCCTGCAGGCGCTGCTGGATCTCGGTGCCCTTGATCTTCAGGATCGAGCTCTCCGGCCCCGGCCCCTTTCCGCTGGACTCGCCCGCCAGGGTCCGCAGCTCGGTGAACTCCAGCGCCGTCAGGTCGATCTCCAGCTCGGCCACCTTGCGGCGGAAGAAGGCGTCCGAGATCAGCGACGATCCGGTGTCGCTCCGCTCCGTCCCCGAGATCTCGCGCAGCTTCTCCAGGTTCCGCTTCGAGCGCGCCACCCCGGCGATGCCCGTCCGCTCGTGCGCTAGCAGCGCCTTGGCGCAGGTCCAGCCCTGGTTCTCGTGGAAGATCCGGTTCTCGACCGGCACCTTCACATTGTCGAGGAAGACGTCGTTGACCTCGTGGCCGCCCTCCAGGGTGATGATCGGGCGCACGGTGATGCCGGGCGTCTTCATGTCGATCAGCAGGAACGAGATGCCCGACTGCGGCTTGGCGTCGGGGTCGGTCCGCACCAGGAAGAAGCCCCAGTCGGCGTACTGGCCCAGGGTCGTCCACGTCTTCTGGCCGTTGACGATGTAGTACTCCTTGCCGTCGTCGGCGGTGATCCGTTCGGCGCGGGTCTTAAGGCTCGCCAGGTCCGAACCGGCGCCCGGCTCGGAGTAGCCCTGGCACCACCAGACCTCGCCGTTGTAGATGCCAGGCAGGAAGCGCTTCTTCTGCTCGTCGGTGCCGAAGGTGTAGATCACCGGCGCCAGCATCGACATGCCGAACGGCAGGATCGGCAGGCAGTCGGCCTTCGCGGTCTCCTCCGACCAGATGTACTTCTGGGTGGGCGTCCAGCCCGTGCCGCCCAGTTCCTTCGGCCAGCCCGGCGCCACCCAGCCCTTCTTGGCCAGCACCTTGTGCCAAAGCAGGTACTCGTCCTTGGTCAGCGCCCGGCCCTCGTCCTGCGCGGCGCGCAGCTCGGCCGGATAGTTGTCGCGGATGAAGGCCCGGACCTCTTCGCGGAAGGCGTTCTCTTCGGGGGTGAAGTCAAGGTTCATCGGGGGGGCCTCCAGTCGCGCTTGGCTTACGCCGTATCGGTCGGAGGCCAGCCTATACGCGCGGGCCGCCCCCGAGAAAAGATGACGCTAACGTCAACGGAAGGTCGGGAGGGCCCGCCGGCGGGCGTCGGCCAGCGGCGCGTGGCGGTCATCAGTGGGATGTTGCCAAGAATTCACGTGCGCCGATATCCGTAAGCGCTTACGCACCTCCAATGGACTTCGTTCGTGGACAAGCGGCGCGCGCCTTCGGGACCCGCCTCCGCCGCCTCTCGGAGCGCCTCGATCGCGAGGTGCAGGAGATCTATCGCGCCGCCGACGAGCGTTTCGAGCCGCGCTGGTTCGCCGTGGTCACGGCGCTCAGGGAAGGCCCGGCGACGGTCGGCGACCTGGCGGCGCGCATCGGCGTCACGCATGCGGCCATCAGTCAGGTCCGCTCGGCGCTCATCGCCGAGGGCCTGGTCCGCTCCGTCGAGGACGCGGCGGACCTGCGACGCCGCCGGCTGGAGCTGACAGCCCGTGGAGAAGCCACGGTCGCGCGCCTGGAGCCGTTGTGGAGCGCCCTCGCCGAGGTCACGAGCGAGCTTCTCGCCACCGCGGCGCCGGCGCTTCTTCAGGAGCTGGACAGCATCGAAGCGGCGCTCGGCGCCGAACCCCTGCCATCACGCGTGCGAGCCCGCCTGGCGGCCGCCGCTCTCGGAACGGAGACCCCATGAAAGCCCTTGCGTTCGCGGCCCTCGCCGCGGCCCTCGCCACGCCGGCGCCGGCCGAGACTTCCGCGCCGGCGATCGACGAGCGCGCCCTCGTGACCGAGCTCGCCCGCAAGGTGCGGGACATCTATGTCGTGCCGGAGAAGCGGGGGCCGATCGCCGCGCGGCTGGAAGCTGCGCTCCGTGCGGGGCGCTACTCGCGATCCGAGGACCCCCAGGTCATCGCCGAGCTCATCACCGCCGACCTGGCTGCGGTCTCGAACGACGGCCACATGTACCTGCGGTACAATCCCGAGGAAGCCGCATCGCGGGCGGCCCCCGCCGCGGAGGGCGGCGAGGCGGACCGCTACTTCGCCCAGCTGGCGGCGCGCAGCAACGACGGCATCACCGAGATGCGGGTGCTGCCAGGGAACATCCGCTACCTGCGCTATGACGCCTTCCATTGGCGCGGCGCGCCGACCCGGGCGGCGATCGATACGGCCATGCGCTTCCTGAGCGGGGGCTCCGCGTCGATCATCGACATGCGGTTCAACGGCGGCGGCTCGCCCGAGGCGGTCAACTACCTCACCAGCCACTTCGTCGAACCGGGCAAGCATCTGATCGACTTCCACGACCGCTCGGGCGTGGAAAGCTCCATCGCCGCGGGCGGCGCACTGCCCGCCGGTCGCATGATCGGCAAGCCGCTCTATGTCCTGTCGGGCCCCGGCGCCGCCTCCGCGGCCGAGGAGTTCGTCGCCCACGTCGCCTATTTCAAGCTGGGCGAGGTGGTCGGCGGAACGACAGCCGGCGGCGCGCACAACAACGGGCTTTTTCCCATCGGCCAGGGCTTCGTCGCCTCGATCTCGGAGGGCCGGCCCATCCACCCCGCGACCGGAGGCAACTGGGAAGGCGCCGGCATCTCCCCGACGATCCCCGCTCCGGTGGGCGATGCGCTCCCGGTCGCCCACGCGGTCGCGGCCGAGCGGATCGCGACCCAGCCCGGTCCGGACCAGCGCCGGTATGCCTGGCTCGCGGAATCGCTGAAGGCGCACATCCAGCCGGCCGAGCTCGCGGACAAGCCGCAGGCCTACGTCGGCCGTTTCGGCGACCGGACGATCCGCGTCGCCGACGGCGCGATCCTCTACCAGCGTGACGGACGTCCCCCCGTGAAGCTGCTGCCGCTTGCGCGCGACCTGTTTGTCTTCGAAAGCGATCCCGGCACGCGCCTGCGGATCCGGCGGGAAGGCGGTCAGGCCGCGGCGATCGACCTGCTGCGCGACGACGGCAGCACAAGCGGGTTCAAGCGCAGCGGCGACACGTAGGCGGCTGCCGGTCGGCCCCGCGCCCTTGCCTGGCGAGAAGCGCCTTCAAGCTCAGGAGAACGTAATTGGATGGCCAGCCGGGTCATAGGCCGCGAACGGGCCGATGCTCCCGGTCCAGACGGCGTTGACCATCTTCTCCAGCGCTAGCCCGATCTGATCCGGCGTCGGCGGGCTTACTTCGGCGCCGGAAAGGCCGGCCGCAAAAACCACCTGCCACGGCGGACCGGCCAGGCGCGATTCCGCCAGCAGGGCTTCGAAATCCATGACTTCGGCGGGCGCCTTGTCGACACACATCAGGGGCGTCAGGGTTCCACCCTGGCCGGCCATGAAACGCTCACGTTGTTGGGCGGTCGGCTTGTCAGGCAGGTCCGCCCGGGCGAACACGAAAAGGAGGCGTTGGGGCTGCGGCTGGGTGGACGCCGCCTTGAGCAGTTCCCGAAAATGAGAGTGCGGAGTCATTGTCCGAAGACCTATCCGCTCCACCTGCCTGTTCCTTGAGGCATATCAACGCCTCGGCGAGATTGGGGACGGGATATCCTGCCCCGCTGCCCGTCAGCGGCAGGGTGCGTCCTTCGATCCCATGGCTGAATGCGAGCCTGGCGCGGGATGGCTGCTGGGGCAGGACATCCTGTCCCTGGGTCCGAAGTCGCCGACGAGGTTGCGAGAGAATGACCCCGGTGGCGACCTACTCGCCGCGCAAGCTCTGGATGATCGGGCGTCCCGTGGCTTCCTTGTACGCGGAGGCGACGATGGGGGTGATCCAGTACTCGGCGACCCATCGTCGGAGCCAGGGATCTTCACCTCCGAAGTCCTCGAGCTGGCCAGAGAAGTCGGTTCGCCGGCGCACCTCCTCCAGGCTCAGGCCCTGCGCAGCCAACGGCGTCACCTGGGCGCGGACATCGGCCAGGGCGCTCGCGAGCCGATCCAGATAGGCGCGGTCGGTCTGCGGCGCGCCGTGCCCCGGCGCCAGGACGTGGAAGTCGTAGGCCCGGACCCGGTCCAGGGCGGAGATCCACTCGCCAGGGTAGCTCCCGAAGCCGAAGGGGAAGGGGGCGACCACCACGTCGCCGGTGATCAGCACCTTCTGGCGGGGCAGCCAGACGATGGCGTCGCCGTCCGTATTCGCCCGACCGAGGAAGCGCACCTCGGCTGGCGCGTCCTCATCCGGCAGGTCGAGCGCATCGTCGAAGGCTTCCCGCGTGGAAAGCGTTACGGCGCCGGCCATGTCGCGCGCATACTGTCCGAAGAGGCGCTCGGCGCGGGCCCAGCCCGCCATTTCCTGCGGCGTGACCGCGTGCTCCGCCCGGCGGCGGGCATAGGCGGCGAAGTCGCGCCCGCGCGCCTGAAAGGCGGCATCGGCGGCCGGGTCCAGGACGGCGGGCGTGTTCATGGTCTTCGGATCGCGCAGGTGCGCTTGGGTGGCGCGCGTCGCGATGGTGCGGGCCTGCGGCCAGGCCGCGATGACCTCGGAGAGTCCCTGGGGATGGTCTCCATGCCAGTGGGTGATGACCACCGCCTTCACGGGCTTGTCGCTGATCTTGCGGATCTCGCGGATGATGCGGCGCGCGGCGCCGGGCGAGCCGCCGGTGTCCACCAGGACCAGCCCGTCCGCCTGCTCCACCACCGTCACGTTGCCAGCGGGCTGGATCTGAAATCGGGGCTGCATGAAGATCCAGACCCCGGGCGCCAAATGGCGGACCTCGGCGAAATAGCCGTCCTCGGCGCGGGGCGGCTCCGGAGCGGGATTGTCCTGCGCAGCGCTCGCGGCCAAGGGCGCAAGCGCGAACGCGATGACGGCGCAGAATCTTTTCAAGACCACGCCGACAGGGGACCGCACCTTGACGCGGGACTCAAATGAATCGCCTTCATGAGAGAGCGGTCGGTGGCCCCGCCAGCGCTGACGCGCCGACGGCGCCCGCCCTCAGTCCCCCGCGACGATCGAGAACATGATCGGGATGCGGATCATCCGCCCCGCTACGGCGGTGCCGTCGGGGGCCACCTCGGTCATGCGGAACAGCGGGGCCAGCTCCAGCGCCGCCAGGCCGAACTCCAGGCCCACCGGGTCCTCGATCTGCACCTGGCAGGCCTCCAGCGAGCCCTTGGCCGCCACCTGGCATTCCAGCAGCACCGCGCCGCTCTTGCCGGCCTCGACGGCGGTCGGCGGATAGACGTTGGCGATGTCCTGGCCCGTGGGGGTGGCCACCCACTCGACGCTGGTGAGCGGCGGCGGCGCGGCCGCCTGGATCGACCCGGCGGTGGACACGGCCGCAGCGGCCAGGGCGATCAGATGCAGCATTTCGGCTTCCCCCTCTTGGTTAGGAAACCGTTAAAGCAAGACCGGCGCCAGCGCCAACTCCGCCTTGCCTTCGCCTCACAACCCGGCCACTAGAGCCCCGCCCCCATGCCGCGCATCGTCACCTACAACGTCCACCGCTGCGTCGGGAACGACCGCCGCCTCGACGTGAGCCGGATCGCGGCGGTGCTGGCCGAGCTCAATCCCGACATCGTGGCGCTGCAGGAGCTGGACGTCGGCCGCCGGCGCACCAACCACGTCGACCAGGCCCACGAGATCGCCGAACTCCTGGAGATGGCGTGCCATTTCCACCCGGCGTTCCGCGTCGAGGAGGAGCTGTACGGCGACGCCATCCTCACCGCCCTGCCCGAGCGGCTGGTCAAGCGCGGCCCCCTCCCCGGCCATCCCCGCATGCCGGCGCTGGAGCCCCGCGGCGCCCTTTGGGTCGAGGTCGAGATCGACGGCCGGCCGGTGCAGGTCATCAACACCCACCTGGGCCTCGTCCCCCGCGAGCAGCAGATCCAGGCCGCGCACCTGGCCGGCCCCGCCTGGCTGGGCCACGACGACTGCCGCTATCCCCTCATCCTGCTCGGCGACTTCAACGCCACCGCCAGCTCGGTCGTCTACCGGACCCTGACGCGCGAACTGAAGCCGGCCCGCCGCATCGCCAGGCGCAAGCTGCCCAACGCCACCTTCCCCTCGCCCCTGCCGGTGCTGCGGATCGACCACGTGTTCGTCAGCCCCGGCATCGAGGTCGAGGAGATCTCAGCGCCCTACGACCCGCTGACCCGCGTGGCCTCGGATCACCTGCCGCTGGTGATGGACTTCGAGTTGGCCTGAGCCGCCAGCTCGCGGGCCTGCCGGAACAGACGCTGGCGCCGCCGGCCCAGCCGCCAGGCGTCGTCCACGCCGGTCGGATCGCCGATGTGGAAGGCCGAGATGAACTCCTCGATGAGCGAGCGCCGGCGCAGGTCGACCTGCCTCAGCCGGCCGTCCCGGTTCAGCACATCGATGGCGCCGCACAGCCCGCCGCACTCCGCCTGCGCCTTGGCGACGGCGTCGCCGGTCACGCCCAGGAAATGGCCCACCAGGCGGTCGCGCAGGGCGGCGACGTTGCGGCGCGCATCGTCCTCGTCCGTCTCGATCGCCAGTTCGCACTCGGTGTCGAAGCCGAACGAGCGGTTGTTGAGATTGGCCGACCCGACCCGCACCACCCGGTCGTCGAAGATGCTTACCTTCGAGTGGACGATGATGATCCGCCCCCCCTCGGTGGTGGCGTAGAAGGCCCGGAAACGGCCGAAGACGTCGGCGGCGCGCAGGCGCCACACCATCGCCGTCCGCGCGCGGTCCATGGTCATCTGGTCGAACCAGCTCGGCGCCCGGCCCGTGGTGATCAGCACCACCTCCGGTCCGTCGGGCTCGGCCAGCCGCGCCGCCAGCGCCTCAGCCACGAGCGGCGAGGTGAAGTACTGGTTCTCCAGGTAGATGGTCCGCTCGGCCCGGGCGATGGACCGGAGGGTCAGCTGCAGGATCTCGTCCGTCTTCGGCCGCCGACGCCAGGCCGGCAGCGTGCGCGAGATGGCCACCGTCTCCGAGATCAGGTGCGGCGGCACGTGGTCCGGCCAGGGATCGCCGCCCGCGTCGGGCGGCGGGTGGATCACTTCGGCCTCCGCCGCCCGCCACCTTTCGCGGAAGAGGTCGCCCAGGGCCCTCGCCGCCGCGCCGTCGACCATCATCATCACCTCGTGCCGCGGCGGGTGATGCGCCTGGCTCGGCATGATCCGGCGCGGATCGTGGTCTCGGTGGCCGGGCGTGTCCCAGCGGTCGACCGAGATGTCGCCGCCGCCGCAGAAGGCCAGGCGGTCGTCGATCACCAGCGCCTTCTGGTGATGGCACGCACCGAACGGGACCTGGGCGTCCAGGTGGAACTTGATCCGCGTACCCTCGAACCACTTGCGCGCCTTGTGGGGAAAGAACTCCTGGCTCGCGCTGATCGGCAGGGCCGACTTCCAGATGAGGAGGCGGATGTCGAGGTCGGGCCGCTGCTCCGACAGGCGCAGGAGGATCCGTCCGACCTCGTCCGGATCGGCCGGGCCGTCGCGTCCGTCCGGGAACAGTCGGGTGCGCGGATCAAAGCCCCAGCCCAGCAGCAGGATCGAACGCCGCGCCTTGTGCAGCGCCTCGAATACGGCGGTGAAATAGGCCTCGGTGTCGACCAGGAACGCGACGCGATCGGCGGGCTCCATCCGCCAGCACGTCTCACCCGGAATCAGCAGACCCATACGCTTCCCTCACCGCGCAGCTTCAAGTCCTACGGCCCCGCTTCGGTTCCGGGCAAACATCCCGGCGAAAAAAAGAGCGCGTCGGTACGGGACCGACGCGCTGGCGGGGGGCCTGAAGTTGGGCTGGGGACTATTGCTTGGCGACGCTGGTGGGGCCGCCCAGGTAGGCCTGGCAGGGACCGGTCAGCTCGGCGGTGAGCCGCTCGCGGCGATCCTGGCTCCTGGCTTCCTTCCGGGCGCGTTTGAACTCGTCGTCGGCGCGGTCGATGATGTAGCCGGCCCGCGCGCCGCGCTCGGCCTTGATGAAGCTGTTCAGCGCGGCGACGTCCACCACGCCTTCGATGCTGGTGGCCAGGCCCTTGCAGCGGTTGGCCTTCAGGTAATCCACATCGGTGACTTCGGCGGCGGAGACCGAACCGGCGGCGAGGGCGGCGACGACAAGTGCGGCGGCGGCGATTTTCATGAGGCTATCTCCCTGAACTCTGAGGAGATGCTGCCAATCCGCCTCCTTCAACTCAAATGAACAAGCTGCAATGAAGTGCAGTATCGGATTAATATTCATTCATGATACACCGTTGTTACGCCGAAAGATAAATCACTTGTAATGAAGCGGTCACACACGTCAGAAGGCGGCATGGCCAAGCTCCAGCCGATACTCGACGCCGACGGCGTGAACGCCCTCCTGAGACGCGCCTTCCCGGGCCTAGATCAGGCCCAGACGATGACTGTGACGGCCGTATCGCCGGGGCGGCTCGCCATGACCGCGCCCTATCGCGAAGGCATCCTGCGTCCGGGCGGCGTAATCTCTGGCCCGACGCTCATGTCGCTCGCCGACAGCGCCGCATACGCCCTGGTCCTGGCGCACGTGGGAGACCAGCTCATGGCGGTGACCTCGCAGCTCAATATGAGCTTCCTGCGCGGCGCCCGGCCCGGCGACATCCACGCCGAGGCCGAAATGCTGCGCCTCGGCCGGCGTCTGGCGGTGTGCGACGTCCGCATCTGGACCGAGGGCCCCGACCGGCTGGCGGCGCAGGCCAACGTCACCTACGCTCTGCCCGGATGAACGCCCCCGCGCCCAGCGGCCCCCCGGCCCCGATCAAGACCCCCTGCATCAAGGTCTGCGTCGTCGACGGCGAGAGCGGCCTGTGCCTGGGCTGCTATAGAAAGCTCAACGAGGTCGCGGCCTGGAGCCGCTTCACCGACGCCGAGCGCGAGGCGATCCTGGCCGAACTCCCCGACCGCCGCGCCTTGATCCGGCCCGAGAAGCTGGCCCTGTTCTGAATTCCGCAACCATAGCGGTTCACGCCAAAACAACCCCGACACGCCTAGGCTGAGTCCAACAACAGGCCGGAACGGCCGTCTCGTCAGGTGGAATGGGGTGTCTTCCCTCGTCAAACTCGCCCTGGTGGCGGGCGTGTCGGCGGCCGCGAGCGCCGGCGCCGTGTCGGCCGTCTCCCCCCAGCCGCTGCGGATCGCGCGGCTGGAGGCGGCGGGTTTCGCGGAGGGATCGCCCGCGCCTGGCTCGGGTGCGGTGGCCAAGGCGGCTGACGGCCACTTCTGGGCGGACGCCCAGGTGCGCGCCTCCGACGAGGAGGTCGAGATCGTACGGTTCCTCGTGGACACCGGCGCCACGGCGGTGGCGCTCACGCCCGCCGACGCCGAGCGGCTGGGGATCACGCCCAGAGACCTGAAATATGGCTACAGCGTCACCACCGCCGGGGGCTCCGCAAGGGCCGCCGCCGTGACGCTCGAGTCCGTGTCGATCAACGGCGCCCGGGTCGAGAACGTCCAGGCCCTGGTCGTCGCCGACGGCCTCGACGTGTCGCTGCTGGGGATGAGCTACCTAGGCCGCCTCACCCGCTTCGAGGCCACGCGCAACACGCTGCGCCTGCAGCCCTGACACGGCCTCCAGCGCGCGGTCGATCACCTCCAGGCCGGCGCCCGGCTTGACGCCCTCGACGGTCAGAATCCGCCGCCACGACCGCGCGCCCGGCCGCCCGTGGAACAGGCCCAGCATGTGCCGCGTCATGGCCGCCAGGTGCGTCCCGCGCGCCAGCTCCGCGGCCACGTAGTCGCGATAGGCTCTGACCGCGGCGAAGGGATCGACCGGCGCTCCGTCGCCGAAGATCCGGGCGTCGGCTTCGCCCAGGAGGCCCGGCGTGTGATAGGCGGCGCGGCCCAGCATCACCCCGTCGACATGGGCCAGGTGGGCCTCAGCCTCGTCCAGCGATCCGATCCCGCCGTTGATGACGATGGTCAGGTCCGGCCGCTCCCGCTTCAGCCGCCACACCAGCGGATAGTCCAGCGGCGGGACATCGCGGTTCTCCTTCGGCGACAGCCCCTTCAGCCAGGCCTTCCGCGCGTGGACCGTGAAGTGCGTGACACCGGCGGCTGCGCAAAGGTCCACCAACCGGAACAGGCTCTCCTCGGGATCCTGATCATCGACGCCGATGCGGCACTTCACCGTGACGCGAACCTTCACCGCCGCGGCCATCGCCGCCATGCAGTCCGCCACCAGCTCCGGCTCGCGCATCAGACAGGCGCCGAACCGGCCCGACTGGACCCGGTCCGACGGGCAGCCGACGTTCAGGTTGACCTCGTCGTAGCCCTCGGCCTCACCGATCCGCGCCGCCTCAGCCAGGTCCGCCGGCTCCGAACCGCCCAGTTGCAGCGCCACCGGATGCTCGACGGGGCTGAACGCCAGCAGCCGCGCCCGGTCGCCGTGCAGCACCGCGCCCGTGGTCAGCATCTCCGTATAGAGCAGCGCCCGCCGCGACAGCATCCGGTGCAGGACACGGCAATGCCGGTCCGTCCAGTCCATCATCGGCGCCACGGAGAATCTGTGGGCGGGGTGCGGCGTCATCCTAGGACGTCTCAGGCGGAGTTGGGCTCCGGTTCAGGCCTCTATCTAGGGCGGCGGCGGCGCTCTGGCGACCGTCCGTGTCGCGAGACAGAGGGTCGCGCCGGCGGCGACGGCGAACACCGATCTTGATTTTATGACCGTATAGTTCATTATTGGACGAAATGGTCACTAATAGCGCCGCCAGCCCCCGCCCAGATCGCCGCCGCGCGCGCACTCGCGCCGCCCTGCTGCGCGCCGGGCAGGCGCTGTTCGCCGAGCGGTCGGTGGAAGGGGTCAGCATCGACGACATCGTCGCCGCCGCCGATGTCGCGAAAGGCAGCTTCTACAACCACTTCCCCGACAAGGACGCGCTGGCCCGCGAGCTGGCGGATCTCGCCCGAACTTCGGTCGAGGCGGTGGTGGCGCACGTCACCCGCGGCGTGGACGATCCGGCCGAGCGCGTGGCGCGGGCGATCTGCGCGTTCGCGCGCCAGGCGGCGGAAAACCCCGTGGGCGCCGGCGCGATGCTGCGCCTGTTCCACGGCGCCGGAATTCCGGACCATGCGATGAACCGCGGTGTCCGCGCGGACGTGCAGGCTGGCCTTGCCGCCGGCCGCTTCTCCGGGCTGGCGCTGGAGAGCGCCGTCCTCCTGGCGGTGGGCGTGGCCCAGATCGCCACCGCCCGCAGCCTCGAACACGCCGATCCTCGGCGGGCCGAGGCGCTCGCCGGCGATCTCGTGTTCGGCCTGCTGCGCGGCCTCGGCCTCGAGACGACCTCCGCCCGCGCAGTCGCCGACGAGGCCGCCGCCGCCATCTTCGATGGCCCCTCCCTTCTCGACTGACGTCCATTCAGGAAACCTGCCCATGGCTGCCACCCGCGTCCTGATCACGCTCTACGGCCTCCTGTTCGCCATCCTCGGCGTCGGCTTCTGGACCGCGCCTGAGCTGCTCGCCGCGCGCTTTAACATCGAGGCGCTGGGGATCCCGGGCCTCTCCACGATCCGCGCCGACCTGGGCGGGTTCTTCTTCACGCTCGCCGCCCTCTGCCTGACGGGGCTCTGGGCGCGGCGCCGCTCGCTTCTGGTCGCCGCGGCTCTGATGCTGACGGTGGTGGTCGTCGGCCGGTTGATCGGCTGGGCGGTCAGCGGCGAGCTGACCGGCCTCAAGGCCATGCTGGGCGTCGAGATCGTCGGGGTGGTCATCCTGGGATTGCACATCCGCGGCATGAAGGCGTGGGCCGACGACGCGGCGCCGGCCCCCAAGCTCGTCCGCAACCTGGCGATCGTCGGAGGCCTGGCCCTGCTGGTCGGCGGCGCGGCGTCGATCGCCGCCCATACGCCGGCCGTCCAGGACCGGCTGTTCCAGACCGCGGTGAAGGCCAACGTCGGGCGCGACAACACCGCGCTGCTGGGCGACGACGCCCTCCGCGTGGCGCTCTGCGGCACCTCCGCCCCGCTGCCCAGCCCGAACCGCGCCAAGGCCTGCGTCGCCGTCATGGCGGGCGGCAAGATGTACATCGTCGACTCGGGCCCGGAGTCGACCAAGAACCTGATGATGTGGGGCCTGCCGCTGGGCCAGGTGGCCGGCGTCTTCCTCACCCACTACCACTCCGACCACATCGGCGACCTGGGCGAGCTTAACCTGCAGACCTGGGTCGGCGGACGCCCGGCCCCGCTCGCCGTCTACGGCGGCCCCGGAGTCGACCAGGTGGTGGCAGGCTTCAACACCGCCTACGCCCAGGACGACGTCTACCGCATCGCGCACCACACGCCGGCCGTGCTGTCGCCGGCCACGGCCCGGATGGTCGCCCGCACCGTCTCGATGCCCGCCGAGGGTCCGCGCACCGCGGTGGTCCTGGATGACGGCCAGATGAAGATCACCGCCATCGAGACCAACCACGCCCCGGTCTCGCCGGCCTACGCCTACCGCTTCGACTACAAGGGACGGTCCGTGGTGGTGACGGGCGACACCACCGCCGATCCGCGCCTTACCGCCGCCGCCCGCGGCGCGGACATCCTGATCTCCGAGGCCATGAACCGGGAGATGGTGCGCACGCTGGAGGCCAACGCCCGGGCGCTGGGCCGCGACCGCGTCGCCCACATCATGGCCGACATCCAGAGCTATCACATCTCGCCCACCGAGGCGGCCGACGTCGCCAACAAGGCCGGCGTGAAGCTGCTCGTGCTCTACCACCTCATCCCGACACCGGATAACGTCCTGCTGCGCCGCATCTTCACCCGCGGGCTCGACGGCGCCCGCCGCGGCGACTGGGACATGGCCGAGGACGGCAGCCTCTACACCCTGCCGGCGGATTCAAACCTCTACCGCATCGGACGGGTGCCGATGCAGCCTTGACCCGAATGCGAACTTCGGTTCGCATACCTGCGCCCTATCGGAGAGCCGAGATGACACAGGCCACAGACCGCATTGCGCTCTCCGGCGCGCCAGGTTCGCCCTACACCCGCAAGATGCTGGCTGTGCTCCGCTACCGCCGGCTGCCCTACCGGTTCCTCCTGGGCTCTCATGCCGGCGTCCAGGGCCTTCCCCAGCCGAAGGTGCCGCTGTTGCCCACCTTCTACCTGCCGGACGAGAGCGGGGCGCTGCAGGCCGTCACCGATTCCACGCCGATCATCCGGCGGCTGGAGCGCGAACACGCCGGGCGCTCCATCCGGCCCGACGATCCGGCGCTCGCCTTCCTCGACGCCCTCATCGAGGACTATGCCGACGAGTGGCTGACCAAGGCCATGTTCCACTATCGCTGGGCCTATCCGGCCGACATCGCCAGGGCCTCGGCGATCCTGCCAGCCTGGCGCGGCGCCCAGGTTCCCGACGCCCAGCTCAAGGCCGCCGGCGAGGTGTTCGCCGGCCGCCAGATCCCCCGCCTGCGCTATGTGGGCTCCAGCCCGGCCACCGCCTCGACGATCGAGAAGAGCTACGCCCGCTTCCTCGACCTCTTCGAGGCCCACCTGCGCACGCATCCCTTCCTGCTGGGCGGCCGGCCCGCCGCCTGCGACTTCGCCTGCTTCGGCCAACTCACCCAGCTCGCCCAGTTTGATCCCACGCCCATGGCGCTGACGCTGGAGCGCGCGCCGCGGGTCTTCGCCTGGGTGAGCGCCGCCGAGGACCTGTCCGGCCTCGAACCGGATGACGCCGATTGGATCGATCCTGCGGCCCCCCCGGAGACGCTGAAGGCGCTCCTCGCCGAGATCGGCCGCGTCTACGTTCCGCTCCTGCTGGCCAACGCCAAGGCCGTGCAGGCCGGCGCCAACGAGGTCACGACCGAGATAGGCGGCCGCCCCTGGACCCAGCAGCCCTTCGCCTATCAGGCCAAGTGTCTGAAATGGCTGCGGGAGGAGTACGCCGCCCTCCCCGCTGGCGCGAAGGCGACCGTCGACACCGTCCTTGCCGGAACGGGCTGCGAATCCCTGGTGGCGTAGGGCCCTATCCCGCCAGGTACGCCCGGCAGCCCGCCGCCTCGAGGATGCCGTCGAGCCGGGGCGAGCGGGCGTCCGCGTATCGCGCCTTCAGCGCCGCCAGCGACTTGGCGTGGTACTTCTGCGGCGGCTGCACATAGTCCCGGCCCGCCAGCTTCACCGTGAACTCGCCGGCGCCGGCCGCCAGCGCCTGGGCGTTGGCCTGCGACCACGGCAGGAAGTAGCGCCCCACATAGGCCAGCACCGGCGCCAGGGTCGGTTCGAGACTCTCCCAGGTCTCGAACGGGCCGTCGTCCCGCGGCTCCAGCATCCGGTGGCACCAGTCCAGCACCGCCGACCCCCGCGCCCGGATGTCCGCCCCGCAGGTCGGATCGACCGAGGCCTCGTAGAGCTGGGCCGACAGGCCGAAATCGCCGAACGCCGGCCGCGCCCCGAACAGGTACTTCCGCCGCGCCAGGTGCGGCTCCAGGAGGTCGAGAAGCTCGAACCAGTAGCCGCGGATGAGATCCGCGGTGGCCTCGGACGAGCCCACGAAATGCCCGCGCCCGGTCATCCGCTCGCGGATCATCTTTGTCCGCGCCGCGATGGTTTCGGTATCCCCATGGGGCGCCGACAGCCGCGCCAGGGTCAGCGCCGAGGCCTCCTGGTCGACCGGCGCCCACCAGCGATGGTGGAACATCAGCTTGTTGCCCCACTCGTCGCCGAACTCCTCGACCAGCGCCGAGAGGAACGCCAGGTCCGGGTCCTGCGGATGGATGGCCCGCTCCGGAAACCTTGCCTCCAGAGCCTCCAGGATGGGCGTGGAGTCCTGCAGCCCCTCGTCGTCCGGGCTCGCCACCGTCGGCACGATCGGCAGCTTGGCGAAGCGCTTGTACTCGGCCTCGTTGTCCGCGGTCCGGGGAACCCACTGGTGCGGGATCCCCTTGAACCGGAAGTACGAGCGCACCTTCAGGGAATAGGGCGACATCTCCGAGCCGAAGATGCGCCAGACGGCCCCGACCACGACCCCGCCCCCGACGCTAGACGAAACGCGCCAGTCGGCCGCGGATGATATCCTCGGCCTCCGACATGATGCGGTCGATGAGCTCCTTCACGGTCGGGACGTCGTGGATCAGCCCCACGACCATCCCGCAGCTCCAGCCGCCGGCATCCATCTTCCCTTCCTTCATGATGGCCGGATAGACGCCCGCCACCTCCGGCGCGATGTCCGCGAAAGTGATCTTGTCGCCCAGCGTCCGCTCCTTCTCGAGCAGGCGCTCCACGCCGGCGTTCACCAGCACGCGCTCGGTGTTGCGCAGCGGGCGCATGATCAGCCGGGTGTCCAGCTCATTGGCGTCGAGGATCGCCTGCTTCACGTTCGCATGCACCGGCGCTTCCTTCGTGGCCATGAAGCGGGTGCCCATGTTCATGCCCTCGGCGCCCAGCGCCAGGGCCGCGACCAGCTGGCTGCCGGTTGCGCAGCCGCCCGACGCCACGAACGGGATCTTCAGCTCCTCGGCGGCCCGGGGCAGCAGCACCCAGTTGCCGACGTCGTCCTCGCCCGGATGGCCGCCGCACTCGAAGCCGTCGACGCTCACCGCATCGCAGCCGATCGCCTCGGCCTTCAGCGAGTGGCGGACCGAGGTGCACTTGTGGATCACCTTGATGCCGGCGTCCTTAAGCGCCGGCAGCCACTTCTGGGGGTTGTTGCCGGCGGTCTCGACCGCCTTCACTCCACTGTCGATGATCGCCTTCACGAAGCCCGGATAGTCGGGCGGCGTCACCGCCGGCAGGAAGGTCAGGTTCACCCCGAACGGCTTGTCGGTCATTTCCCGGCAGCGGGCGATTTCCTTGGTCAGGTTCTCGGGCGTGCCCTGGGTCAGGCCGGTGATGATGCCCAGGCCGCCGGCGTTGGACACGGCCGCCGCCATCTCGGCGTAGCCCACCATGTGCATGCCGCCCTGGATGATCGGATGCTCGATGCCGAACAGCTCGGTGATGCGCGTCTTCATCTGTCGTCCCCTTCGCTCGGAATTGCAGACCGGCCCCAAGGGTTGGGTAGCGGGTTCACGCGCCGATGTCGCGTCCAGAAGCCGGTCGCAAGCGCGAGCATGACGTAGCGGGAGTTCAGCCGGCCGCCGCCGCCGAACCTTCCGGCTCGGCCTCCAGAACCGCGTTCAACGCCTGCAGCAAGCCGTCGAGGGTCACCGGCTTCTCCAGGTGACGGTCTGCCCCGGCGGCGAGGCTGGCGGCCACGTGCTCGGGCAGGGCGTTTGCGGTCAGCATGATCAGGGGCGTCTGCGCGCGGCCGGCCGCCGTCTCGGTCTCGCGGATACGACGGGTCGCCTCGAGGCCGTCCATCACCGGCATCTGCATGTCCATGAGCACGACGTCGAACACGTCGGTCCCGAGCGCCATCAGGGCCTCGGCGCCGTTCTCGACGCTCACCACCTCGGCCAGCCCCTCCAGCATCAGCTCGACCACCTTGCGATTGGTGGGGTGGTCGTCCGCCAGCAGCACCCGCAGCGGCCCGGGCGGCACGGGCGCCGGCGCCGGTTCGCTCTGGGCCGCGGCGCCGGCCGGCGACAGCGGCAGGTCGAACCAGAAGGCGGCGCCCTCGCCCTCGCGCCCCTCGGCGTCCAGGGCGCCGCCCATCAGCTCTATGAGCTGGCGCGAGATGGTCATTCCGAGGCCCGTGCCGCCGAACCGGCGCGTGATCGAGCCGTCGGCCTGGTGGAAGCGCCCGAAGAGCTGCTCCTTCACCTCGGGCTTGAAGCCGATACCCGTGTCGCGGACGGTCACCCGGACCCCGGCGCGCGCCGCCTCGGCGCTCACCGCCACCTGTCCGCGCTCGGTGAACTTCACGGCGTTCGACAGGAGGTTCACGAGCACCTGGCGGATCCGGTACGGATCGCCCTCGAAGACGCCGTTCGCCGCCGCGTCGACCTCGACCAGCAAGGCCAAGCCCTTCTCGTCCGCCTGCAGCCGGGCGAGCGCGGCGGCCGATCGCACCAGGTCGCCGAGGTGGAAGGTCGTCGTCTCGATGGCGATGCGGCCGGCTTCGATACGGGCCAGGTCCAGGATGTCGGACAGCAGGCGCTCGAGGGTCGCGCCGGACGCGGCGATGATGTCCACCAATTCCTGCGCCCGCGGCTCCAGCCGGCAGCGCGCCAGCATGTCGGCGCCGGCGACGATGCCGTTCAGCGGCGTGCGAATCTCGTGGCTCATATTGGCCAGGAACTCGCTCTTCGCCCGGTTCGCCTGTTCCGCCTCGGCCAGGGCGCGCTTGAGCGCGATCGCCGCCTCCCGCCGCTCGGTGACGTCTTCGCCCAGCGTCACCAGATGCAGCGGCTGGTCGCCGTCGTAGGTGGCGAACTTCTTGGTCGTGAAATAGCGCACGCCGTCGCGCGTGGTGATCGGCTCCTCCTCGGAGACGCGGGTCTCGCGCGCGGCGATCACCTGCGCGTCTTCCTCGGCGAACCCGCGGGCTTCCTTCTCGGGAAAGAGTTCGAAGGCGGACCTGCCGATGGTCTCGGCGCTGGAGAGGCCGAAGGCGGCCTCCGCAGCCTCGTTCAGCAGCACATACCGGCCGTCGCGGGCGCTCTTCGCCAGGATCGGGTTGGGCAGCAGCCGCACCAGGGTTTCGAGGAAGGTCTCGGACTCCAGAGTCGCCGAGACATCGCGGGACACCGCCAGCAGGAGCACAACCTGACCCGTCGTGTCGCGAACAGGCGACACGACCGTCTCGAGCCAGATGCGCCGGCCGCCGTGGGTCAGGCACACGCCGCGGAACGCGTCCACCTGCCCCGCGGCGGCGGCGCCGATCGCGTCCTGCATCGGCCCGCGGCTCTCGGGCGGCCACAGCAACGGCCAGGACCGCCCCCGCAGGCGATCCAGCTCCATCTCCACGAGCGCCAGGCCGGCGGGGTTCACGTGCACGATCTCGCCGGAAAGGGTGAGCACGCGCGCACATTCGGGCCATGCGTCCAGGACGGCCGTCAGGTCGACGGTCCCCGTCAACACAGGTGGTTGCGCGTCTTGCCCCGACACGAGCGTCCCCTGCGGCGCGCCCCCATGCGCGCCCCGGTTGTGATAGGGGCGCCAAATCCTAAAAGCTTTGACAAGGAACGGTCACGCTTCCGTCGCGAAGCGCAGCGGGCGCAAAGACCTGCCCCCGGCCCTACTCCTCGTTGGGAATGTTCAGCAGGGTGCCGCAGGCCTTGCAGTGCACCGCATCCGGATCGTGCCGCATCAGCCCGCAGGTCGGGCATTCGAACCGCACCTTGAAGGGTCGGATCAGGGTCTGGGCCAGGCGCACGAACAGGGTGATGCCGCTAATCATGATGACGATCGTCAGCAGCTTGCCCCAGGTGCCGGGCAGGATGATGTCCCCGAACCCCGTGGTCGTTATCGCGGTGACGGTGAAGTAGAGGGCGTCGACGTAGCCCTGGATGCCGGGATGCTCGCGCGCGAAGCTGGCGTACACGAAGCCCGTCACCACGAAGACGTAGGTGACCAGGGTGGCCAGCGTCTTGCCGACCTCCTCCCAGCGGGTCTCGTCGTAGCGGCGCCCGATCGTCTCCCAGAAGAGGTCGCTGTGCACCAGCGACCACAGGCGCAGAACCCGCAGGAAGGCCAGGTTGAACAGCCACAGCGGAAACAAAAGCGTGGCCAGGACGAACAGATCGACCCACGAACTGGGGCGCTTGAGCCAGTCCTTGATGCGCGCGTTGGCCAGCGCCCGGGCGATCAGGTCCAGCGCCAGGACGAAGGCGATCGTGTAGTCGATGAAGAGATAGGCGGGATAGTCGCGCAGGAACGGCGTGGCGATGAAGAAGCCGATCAGCAGGATATCGACCGCCAGCACCCAGAGCCGGAAACGCACCGCCCGCGGCGACTTGCCGTGGTAGAGCTCGCGCAGGCGAACGCGCATCCGCGGGACCCAGTCCCGCTTCTCCGGATCGCGTGCGGCGCCTTCCGTCACGTTGCCCCTCCCGCGGACCGGTGAACCGACCGCCAATGTGCGGGTTCTCCAGCCGGCAGCGCAATCTTGCGCGAACACCTAAGGGAGAACGACCATGCCCGCCAAGTCCGCCGCCCAGCAGAAAGCCGCCGGCGCCGCCCTGTCGGCCAAACGCGGTGATACGCCCAAGAGCGATCTCAAGGGCCCCTCGAAGTCGATGGTCGAGTCCATGAGCGAGAAGGAGCTGGAGAAGATGGCGTCCACGAACCGCAAGGGCAAGCCCGAACACAAGCACTGAGGGGTTGCCCCAACTTCCTCGCCCGGCCAAGCTGACCCCCGTACCCGAGCGCGCAAAGTCTCGGGCGGGGGAAGGACATGGCTCATATCACTCGCCGGGCGCTCGGCGCCCTCAGCTTCGCTGCGGCCGCAACCCAGGCGCACGCCAGGGCGCCGGCGGTCCGGTCCGTCTGGCCCGATGGGACCGAAACCGTCGCTGCGATCCGGGCCGGGAAGCTCTCGGCGCTCGAGGCGGCTCAAGAGGCGATCGAGCGGACCCTGAAGCTCCAGCCGAAGTTGAACTTCGTCGTAGCCTCCGACTTCGACCGTGCGCTCGACCGGGCGCGAGCCGGCGGCCTCACGGGGCCCTTCGGCGGCCTGCCGTTCCTGGTAAAGGACCTCGACGACTTTGCCGGGCTTCCGACGCGGCATGGAACCCGCGCCTTCCTCGCCGCGCCGCCGGCTAGCCGCAACGACCCCCTGGTAGAGGCCTACCTGTCCGCCGGAGTGAACGTCATCGGCAAGTCGGCGACGCCCGAAGCGGGCTTCCTGCCGACGACGGAGCCGTGGGCGTTCGGGGCCACCCGCAATCCCTGGGACCCGACCCGCTCGTCGGGAGGCTCTTCGGGCGGCGCGGCCGTGGCGGTCGCCGCGGGCGTGATCCCAATCGCGCACGCCAGCGACGGCGGCGGCTCGATCCGGATTCCCTCATCCTGCTGCGGCGTCTTCGGCCTCAAGCCCTCGCGCGGCCGGATGACCGGCTCCCGCGGCGATACGAAGATCTCGGACCTTTCGGTGCAGCACGTGCTCACGCGCACGGTGCGCGACTCCGCCGCCATGCTCGCCGCCACGGAAGACTCCGGCGCGGGCGCGCAGTACGCGCCCGTCGGCCTCGTCACCTCCCCGCTCAAGCGCCGCCTTCGCGTCGGCCTCGTCATCGAGGGCGGCGCCGGCCATGCGCCTTCGCCGGAGGTGCGCGCGGCCACCGAAAGCGCCGCAAGGCTGCTGGAAAGCCTCGGCCATCGCGTGGAGCCGACCCGCTGGCCGATGGGGCGCGAATTCATCGACGACTTCCTGCTCCTCTGGGCCTCCGGCGCCGCCGGCATGGCCGACGCGATCGCTCAGTTGTCCGGCCGCCAGCCGGACGAGACGGTGCTGGAGCCCTTCAGTCTCGGCCTCGTGCAGATGGCCCGCACGGCGCCGGCGGACGCCCTGCCCCAGGCCATGGCCCGGCTGCAGCAGGCCGCCGACGCCTACGACGCGTGGTTCACGCAGAACCGCTTCGACGTGATCGTCTCCCCGGTGCTGTCGGCCCCGCCGCCTGAGCTCGGCTTCGTGGGTCCCGCCGTCGCCTTTGACACGCTGGTCGAGCGCCTAACCGAATACGTGGGCTACACGACCCTGCACAACGTGGCCGGCGCCCCGGCCATGAGCGTGCCGCTGACCTGGACCGACGCCGGACTGCCGGTCGGGACCCAGATCGCCGCCCGCGTGGGACAGGAGTCGCTGTTGCTTCAGTTGGCCTACCAGCTCGAGTCCGCGCGGCCCTGGGCTCATCGCAAGCCGCCCGTCCACGCCTGAGCGCGCGCATCCTAGATCGCGCCCATCGCCTGCCACATGGCCATGGCCAGGCCGAATGCGCGGGTGTCGCCCTGGGTCGTGCCCGCCATCCTGTTCATGGCGTAGCCGAAGGTCGTCCTGGCATCCATGTCGATGATGACCAGCGATCCGCCATAGCCGCCCCAGTAGATCGTGTTCGGGTTCGGCAGGGGAACCACGCCGCCGGCCAGGCCGAAGCCCAGGCCGTACCGCGCCGGCGTGCCGAGGATCAGGTCTTCCCCTTCGATCTGAAGCTCCAGCGCCTTGCGGCAGCCCGCCTCCGACAGGAAGCGCCGGCCCCTGGCGACGCCGCCGTTCGCCAGGATCGCGTGGATCTCGGCCACCGAGCGGGCATGGCCCGTCCCGCCGGCCGCGGGGATCTCGGCGCCGCGCCAGCCCCGCGTCTTCGTCGCCGAGACGTCGATGCCGGGATTGTCGGACATGTTGCGCTGGAGGTCGGTCTGGCCGGTGGCCTCGCCCACGGCCGCCCCGGGCGGCGGCGGGACGAGCTCGGCGACGCGGTCGTCTTCCGACGCCGGCAGGCCGATCCAGAAGTCGGCGCCCAGCGGCTCGGCGATCTCCTCGCGGAACACGGTCCCCAGCGACTTGCTTGTGATCCGACGCACCACCTCGCCCACCAGATAGCCCTGGGTCAGGGCGTGGTAGCCGGGCGCCGTCCCCGGCTCCCAGTAGGGCGCCTGCGCAGCCAGGAGCGCCGTCGCCTTCTCCCAGTCGTAGAGGTCCTCGGTGGAGATCGTCTCCTTCCAGCCCGACAGGCCGGCGGAATGGCTCATCAGGTGGCGGACCTTCACCTGCGCCTTCCCGTTCGCCGCGAACTCGGGCCAGTAGCGGGCGACCGGCGCGTCGAAGTCGAGCTCGCCCCGGTCGGCGATCAGCAGCGCGGTCAGCGCCGTCATGGTCTTGGTGGTCGAATAGACGTTGACGATGGTGTCGCGGGTCCACGGCCGGCTCCTAGCCGGATCGGCGTAGCCGCCCCACAGGTCAACGACCGTCTCGCCCTCCACCGTCGCGCAGAACGAGGCGCCCAGGTCCGCCCCGCTCCGCAGGTTGTCCTCGAACACCGCGCGCACGCCTGCGAAGCGGTCGTGGGTGACGCCCTGCGCCGATCCGTCGGCCATGATCTCGTTCCTTCCCGTCAGGCGGGGATCAACCCCTGCATACGCGCCGCCGCCTCGCGCACCCGCTCGGGCCCGCCCAGCAGCTGCCGGTTCTGGCCGATCCGCTTGAACCAGTAGTGCAGCCCCAGCACGTCGGTCATGCCGATCCCGCCGTGCACCTCGGTCGCCGTCCGGGCCACGAACCGGCCGATCTCCGACAGGTGCGCCTTGGCGTGGGCCGCCATCAGCGGCGCCTCATCCGGCGCGTGGTCGAAGGCGTAGGCGGCGTACCAGACCAGCGCGCGCGCCGGCTCCAGCTCGGCCGCCATCTCGGCGCACAGGTGCTTCACCGCCTGGAACGAGCCGATCACCCGGCCGAACTGCTTGCGCTCGCCGGCATAGGCCACCGCCTTGTCCAGCATCGCCTGGGCCGCACCCAGTGTGTCGGCCGCGAGCATCACCCAGGCCGCGTCCCGCAGCCGCTCCAGCGCCTGGTTCGAGGAAAGCGACTCGGCGGGCGTGTCCTTGAACGAGACCTCCGACAGCCGCCGCGTAGCGTCGATGCTCGCCATCGGTTCGACATGCTCGGCCGACCCCGCCAGGTGCAGCCCGCCCGTGCGGTCGGCGACCACCAGCAGGTCCGCGCCCGGTGCGTCGATCGCGAACAGGGCCTTGCCGCTCAGGCGGCCGTCCTTCGCAGTCACGCCGGCGCCGTCGCGGGCCCCGGCGATCGGCTCGGAGATCGCCACCGCCGCGGTCACCTCGCCCGACGCCAGCTTGGGTAGCCATTCGTTCCGCTGGGCGTCGCTCCCGCCCAGCCGCAGCGCCAGCGGGGCCAACACGGCCGAGCCCAGAAACGGGGTCGGCGCCACGACCCGGCCCAGCGCCTCGGCCGCCAGCGCCGCCTCCAGCAATCCGAGGCCCAGGCCGCCGTGTTCCTCCGGCACGAGGATGCCGGGCGCGCCCAGCTCGGCCAGACCGGCCCAGATGTCCGGCGCCGCCGCCTCGTCGCCGTCCGCGAACCGCCGCACGCGGTCCAGCGGCGCAAGGTCCGCCAGCGTCCGGTTCAGGCTGTCCTGCAGCATCACCTGGTCTTCGGAGAGTGCGAACCGCATCGCCTTAAGCCCCCACGACCTTGGGTTCGCGCGGCATGCCCAGCCCACGCTCCGAGATGATGTTCTTCTGGATCTGCGCCGTGCCGCCGCCGATGATCAGGCCGAGGTCGAACATGTAGTTGCGCTGCCAGTTGCCCTTGGCGCGCAGGTGCGGCCCGTCGTGGTAGAGGATCCCCAGTTCGCCCAGGGCGTCGATCGCCAGGGCCGCCACCTGGTGGTTCAGCTCGCATCCCTGCAGCTTCACGACCAGCCGCGCCAGGGCCGCCGTCTCGTCGGTCATGACCCTGAGGCCGTTGAACTTCATAGAGAACACCCGGGCCTGCAGCTGCATCAGCCGGTCGCGGAACAGCGGATTGTCGATGATCCGCTGGCCATCCACCGTCTCGGTCTTCATCAGCTCGATGAGGGCCTTCAGCCGCGCCTCGGTCGCGTTCGGGTCGCCCAGCATCCCGCGCTCGTGTTTCAGCGTGGTGTTGGCCACGAACCAGCCGCGCCCGCGCCCGCCCACCACATTGGCCTGCGGCACGCGCACGTCGGTGAAGAACACCTCGTTGAACTCGGCATGGCCGGTCATGGTCTTCAGCGGCCGCACCTCGATCCCCGGCGTGTCCATCGGGAAGAGGATGTAGCTGATGCCCTCGTGCTTCGGCTTGTCCGGCTCGGTGCGCACCAGGCAGAACATCATCTGCGCCTGGGCGGCCGTACTCGTCCAGATTTTCGAGCCGCTTATGAGGAAATCCTCACCATCCTCCACCGCCTTGGTCTGCAGGTTCGCCAGGTCCGACCCCGCGCCCGGCTCGGAATAGCCCTGGCACCATATGATGTCGCCCGACAGGGTCGGCGGGATCCACCTGCGCTTCTGCTCCTCGGACCCCACCTCCAGCAGGGTTGGCACCAGCATCGAGATTCCCTGCCCGGCCATGCCCCGCGGCGCGCCGGCCGCGATGAACTCCTCGGCGATGATCCGCGACTTCAGGAGATCAGGCTCGGCCCCGAACCCTCCGTATTCCCTGGGGATCGTCCGCGCCGCATAGCCGTTGGCGATGAGCAGCTTCTGCCACGCCTTCGGATCCTTCGGCGCGCCCGCCTCGTGCTCGCCGTGGTGCGCCTCCAGGAACGCCCGCACCTCCTCGCGGAAGGCCGCCAGCTCCGGCGTCAGCGTCAGGTCCATGGGCGTCCTTCCCGAAGTCTCGTTTCGGGAAGTCCAGCGGGTTTCCGGCGTCGGCGCAACGGCGCCGTGGCGTCAAGCGAACGCGATCGCGACAGGCCCCTCGCGGACCGTGATCCCGCTGCCAGGCTGCTTCCACCGTTCGACCACCGGCGCGATCCCCTCGGCCTGCACGTCGAGCGGCCCCTTGCCCCGCGCGCGGCGCCAGGCGTCATGCGTCCCGTCGCAGGTCTCCGCGTCGTAGGTGAGATGGACCGTGTAGCCGCCCTGGGGCCGCGTCTGCTCGATCAGCTCCAGCGTCGCCCGGTCGGGGTTACCGTAGGTCCCGTCGCCCGAGGCCACATAGTGGTCGGCCGTGACCTTCTTCAGGAAGCCTGAGGTGACGTTCCGGATCGAGCCGTGGTGGGGCATCTTCAGGATGTCCAGGTGCAGCTTGCCCGCCGCGTCCGTCAGGCCCGCCGCCCTGAGGCCCTCGTGGATATAGTCCGAGCGGGCGTCCCCGGTGAGCAGCACCTTCGCGCCGCCGTGCTCCAGAAGGGCGACGATGCTGGACAGGTTCGGCACGCTGGTGTCGAGGGAGGCGGCCAGCTCCGCCGTGGGCTTCTTCTTCGCCTTCACCGTCTCGCGCCACTTGTCCCAGGCCTTGCGCAGCTTCTCGAGCTCGCGCTGGCGGGGGCCGACGACGATGAAGCTCGCCGCGCCCAGCTTCAGCACGCGCGGCGCGTCCGCCGACAGGATGGGCGATCCGTCCGGCGGATTGCGGGTGATCCGGAGCGCCGCCGCCAGGGTCGAGAGCTTGCTGCCCTGGGCGTAGCTCGCCAGGACCAACTCCGCGGCGTGGCCGAACTCGCGGCCGTCGCCCAAGGCGTCCGACAGCGCCGCCGTCCCGCCCAGGCTCGCCAGCAGCGTCTCCCCGCCCAGCGCGCGGGCCATGCCGCCTTCGCCCTCGTCCATCAGGGCGTCGAAACTGTTGTGCAGCAGCCACTTCACGTCCCACGGCCACGGCTGGCGCCGCTGCTCGGCGTCCTGCAGCTCGGCGAACAGGTCGAGAAGGCCCAGGATGTGGTCCTCGTCCACGTGGCTCACCATGATCGCATCCAGCGTCAGCTCGCCGCCGGCCTCGGCCTTCGCCGCTGTCAGGCGCTTGCGGACCTCATTCTCGTAGACCGTCGCCGGCCCGGCATCGATCAGCATCCGGCGCACCTGCCCGCCGTCCTCGAAGGTGAGGAACAGGCTGTCGCCGTACCGCGCCGGGAGCGCCTCGAAGGTGAAGGGCATGGTCGTCCCCTATCTGGCCTGCAGCGCGCGCAGGGCGTCGACGAGGCCGGCGCCCTGGAAGTCGCGCTCTCGGCCGAGGTCGGTGGCGGTCTCGCACAGGACCTGCTTGACGGTGTCAGGCTGGCCGACCAGCTCCGGGTGGCGCGCCATCAGCAGCGCGGCGACCCCCGAGACGTGCGGCGCGGCCATGCTGGTGCCGTCCAGCGTCCCCAGCCCCAAGTTCGGCAGCGGGCCCTCGATCTTCTCGCCTGGCGCGACGAGATCCGGCTTGCGCCGCCCGTCGCCGGTGGGCCCCCGGGACGAGAAGAAGCTGACGCCGTACTCGTGCGGCCGATCCCGATGCGTCGCGCCCACCGTGATCACGCAATCGGCGTTGCCGGGGTCTGCGATCGAGGCCGGCGCGTAGCCCTTGTACGAGCCCAGAGCGGTCAGGAACTCCTGGTGGCCCCAGTTGCCCGCCGCGACCACGACCACAACGCCGGCGCGCACCGTGGCGTCGGCGGCCCGGCATACGGGGGTCTGCCCGCAGGCGAAGTTGAGCACGTCATGGACCAGGCCCAGCGACATGTTCACCCCATGGACGGTCATGTAGCGGTTGCGCGCGTTGAGCCAGCGCACGAACTCCAGGGCGGCGATCACGGCGAACTCGGTGTCGGCCGGCTCGCTGCCCAGGATCCGCAGGTCGTAGAGCCGCAGATCCGGCACGACGCCCTGGTATACGAGGACGTCGTTCTCCCGCCAGTCGCCGGCCAGCACGCCGGCCACGTGCGTGCCGTGGCCCACCGGCTTGCCATCCGCGCCCACCGGCTCCAGCCGATCGCTCTTCGTCTCCAGCAGTTTCTCCAGCACCGCCCAGTCGAACGGCCGCCCGCGTCGCGCGTCTTCCCGCAGGTCGTCCAGCCAAGCGGGAATCTTGGCCGCCTCGATCCCGCCCTGCTTCAGCCGCTCGACCAGGTCCGGGTCGGGATCGCCCGAGAGGGCGTCGTAGGAGGCGAGCGCCCGCAGGCGGGAGAAGTCGTACGCCTTGACGATGCGGGTCCGGAAGCCGCCCGCCTTGTGGTCCCGGAAGGCCGGGTGCGAGCCGTCGATCCCGGAATCGATCACCGCCCACACCAGATGGTCGGCCGAGGTCTGGAACAGCCGGCGCACGGCGTCGGCCTTCACGGTCTCGATCGACGATCCCGTCAGGTCCACCGGCCGGTTGCGGGCGATCTGCCAGATGAGGCGGTCGCGGCAGTCGATGGCGTCCGGGGCCGGCGCCCGCGTCTCGTCCGCGGCCAGCACGTCGGCGAGTTCGGCCAGGCTGCGGACGGCGAAGGTGTCGGCCTCCCCATCGGGGTCCGGCGCCGCCAGCAGGACGTGCAGCAGAGTCAGGCGCAGTTCGGGCGACAGCAGCGAGCGGTTGGCCGCGGCGAACGCCAGCAGCCGTCCCACCGTCATGACCCCCGACGCGGCGGGCGGCGGCCTCCCATCATGGCGCGCCGGGTCGTTCGCCCAGGCCTCGACGAGGTTGTGGAGCTGCGAGAACCCGGCGTGCAGGTCCAGCGCCGTCATCGGGACCAGATAGTGGAGGAAGACCGGCTTGTCGGCGCGGATCGCGACGAAACCCTCCAGCGGGAAGATCTGCGGCGAGGCCCTTGGCGTGACGGCGCCGTCCGCGATCCGCCGGGCGACGAGGCTGGCCAGCCTGGCGGCCGGCAGGTGCTCCATCGGCGTCAGCAGCAGGTCCACGATCGCCGTGTCCGAGGCGCCGTACGCAGCCCACACATCGATCTGGATGGCGCTGTCATACAGGAAGCGCGGGCCCGCCCGGCCCCTCAGCAGCAGATCGCCGATCAGTTCGCGCGACAGTCGCATGCCCCGGCCCCATCCCGGCGACGCCGCTTCTGCGGGGTGTTCTCCGCCCTAGATGCGCCGCCCCAAGCTCACAGCCGAAAGTTGCACGAACTGGGTGACAGAACAATGTACTGGCGCCATGCGGCGGCGCGCGCGAATCTCCCTGCCAGCCGATAGGAGCCGCCCATGTCCCCCTGCTTCGCCCCGCGCCTTGTCGCCCCCCTGGCCGCCGCCCTGGCGCTTGCGGCCTGCTCCTCCCCCGGATCCGACGATCCGTTCGTCGGCTTCGGCCCCGATCCCAAGCTGCCCCCGCCGCAGAAGTCCCTGATCCCGGTCATCTCGGTGCCCGAGGTGGTCGGGTGGCCCGACGGGGCCGCGCCGACGGCGCCCTCCGGCTTCGTGGTGACCCGCTACGCCCAGGGCCTGGACCATCCCCGCTGGCTCTACGTCCTGCCAAACGGCGACACGCTCGTCGCCGAGTCCGCCGCCCCGCCCAAGACCGGCGAGGCGGCTGAGGGCGGATTCCGAGAATGGGCCGCCAAGATGCTGATGAGCCGCGCCGGCGCCGCGGTGGAGAGCCCGAACCGGATCAGCCTGCTCCGGGACGCCGACGGCGACGGCGTCGCCGAGACGAAGACCGTCTTCGCCTCGGGTCTGAAGTCGCCGTTCGGCATGACGCTGGTGGGGGAGACGCTCTACATCGCCAACGCCGACGGCGTGATCAGCTTCCCCTACGCCCCCGGCCAGATGCAGGTCGCAGGCGTCGGCCGCGAGGTGTTCCCCCTGCCCGGCGGACCACGGAACCACCACTGGACCAAGAATGTCGTCGCCAGTCCCGACGGCTCGAAGCTCTACGCCACCGTCGGCTCCAACTCGAACATCGGCGAGAACGGCATGGACGAGGAGGAGGGACGCGCGGCGATCTGGGAGTACGACGTCGCCTCCGGCAAGGCGCGCCTCTACGCCACGGGCCTGCGCAATCCCAACGGCATCGACTTCGAGCCCGTCACCGGGGCCATGTGGACCGTGGTCAACGAGCGCGACGAGATCGGCAGCGACCTGCCGCCCGACTACATGACCAGCGTCAAGGACGGCGGCTTCTACGGCTGGCCCTACGCCTACTGGGGGATCGTCGATAAGCGGGTGAAGCCCGCAAACCCCGATCTGGCCAGCCAGGCGCTGAAGCCGGACTACGGCCTCGGCCCCCACACGGCCTCGCTGGGCCTGACCTTCTACGAGGCCGACTCCTTCCCGGCCGCCTACCGCGGCGGCGCCTTCATCGGCCAGCACGGCTCGTGGAACCGCAAGCCCCTCAACGGCTACCGGGTCGTCTTCGTGCCCTTTGCGAACGGACGGCCCCAGATGCCGCCCCAGGCCTTCCTCACCGGATTCCTGAACGCCGAGGACCAGATCCAGGGCCGGCCGGTCGGCGTGGTGGTCGACAGCCGCGGCGGCCTCCTGGTCGCCGACGACGTTGGCGGCATCGTCTGGCGCGTGGCGCCGCTAGGGAGCTGACCATGGTCTCCAGTTCCACCATCGGAACCTTTGAAGAGCTATCGGCCCAGCTCGTGACCGAGTTGCCGGTCCGGAGCCTGGCTGAGTCGATCAGCTTCTACAGGGCCGCCGGCTTCAAGCTCGTCCGCGCCACACCCAGCTTTGCGGCCCTCTGCTGGGGCGACCGGTACCTGTTCCTGACCGAGCGCGCCGGTGTGGCCGTGAGCGAAACCGCGGCCAATATCCGCGTCATCGTCGGCGACGTCGATGCCTTGTTCGACCATGCGACCTCCAGGGGCTGGACTGTTCGCCACCCCATCGCCGACCGCGGCTACGGCCTGCGCGACTTCACGGTCCTTGATCCCGACGGCTACGAACTGCGCTTTGCGGCGATCGTATAGCGAGATCATCGTGTCCGATCACATGGCCGCTGGCGTCGGCGGGCCGCCCGCTTGGCTTGAATCGATTCAGCCGGGGACGAATGGGCTCGGCGCCCCGAGTTTAGCGGCCGCCCCGGTCAGTTCGATGCACAATGACGAGGATGACCGCTAGGGCGTGCCGCCGCCGGACTCGTGCAATCGCCGCAGCAGGTCCGGAATCCGCCGGGCGCCGGTCTTCTCCTTGAGCCGCCGAAGGTGAGTGTAGACGGTATTGACGCTTACGCCCCGCTCCCGCGCGTGATCCACCGGCGAGACTCCCGCGCGGAGGGCCGACGCCAGGGCTGCTTCGGCCGGCGTGAGGCCTGGCGGCGGCGGCGCCGTCACCGCCCGCTCCGGATCGCGCAGGAACAGCACGGCGACAGCCGCGTCACCACCCTCCCACTCGCGCCGGAACAGCGGCCGCAGCGACGCCACATAGGCGGCGGCCCCGGACGGCCGCGGGACCATGAAGCTGGTGGGCGCGGCCATGGTTTCTGCCTGCGACAGTCGGGCGGCGGAGCCGACCGCGCGCGCGAGGGCGTCCGCCGCTGGACCGGCCAGGCTCACCCGGCCGCTCCGCAGCCGCACGCCGTCATCCGCCTGCGCCATGGACGAAAGCGCCGCATTGGCGTGCAGCACGCGTCCGTCGGAGGCCAGAACCGCCGCGCCGTCCCCCAGCCAGTCGAGCGTCTCTCCGAAGGCGCTAGCGCGGCCTGCCGCCGCCGCGAGCCTGTCGCCGACCTCCAGCGCCAGCCGCACGTGCGGCATGAGGATCGGCATGAGCGCGATCTCCTCTGCGCCGACGTGCCCCTGTCGCGGCGTACGGGCCAGCGTCATCATCGTCTGCGTGCCGTGACCGCGCTCCACGACGCCGCTCATGAAGTAGCGGACCTCGTGGTGGACCAGGAATTCGGCGTAGAACGGGTCGCGGTCGATGCCCGCCTCATCGAACATGCAGCTGTCGTAGAACACCTCGCCGGCGCCAAGCTGCAGACCGTACTCGGTGCGCGAGTTGGGCGGGCCGCCCCAGGCGAGGTACTCGGCCCGTGTGGCTTGACGCATGTTCCAGCTGTGGATGGCTCGCTGGTGGAGGGACGGGCGGTCGTAGACCTCCAGGACCGCCGCCCGGGAGCCGGTCAGGTCCATGATGCGGGCCAACGCCTGGGGCCACAGGTCGGGATCGAGCCCCGCCGCATGCACGGCCTTGATCGCGGCCAGCAGGCCTGCCGCCCGGTCCATGGGAGTTCCCCCAACCGTCGTCTGGAGCCTAGCACAAACCGCGCCAACGGGGACCAGCCTCACCAGAACCGATGACGCGGGCGGGCCTCATGTCGGCGCAGTGTCTCCCGTCCCTGCACAGGAGTTCGAGATGCGACTGGCCAATTCCCGCACATGCGCGGGCCTGATCGGCCTGGCGGCGCTGACGCTCGCCGCCGGCCAAACCCAGGCCGCTACGATAAACGGCCTGTTCAACACCGGAACCGACGCCACGAACCTCGCCCTTGTCGGGGGCAATGGGGTCGCGGACCCGCACTACAGCATCTTCTCGTCCACGACGCCCGGGTTCGCCGGCGGGCAGGCGGTGACCTACTTCAACTCCGCCTACGCCGCGGAAGACGCGGACTCCCGCTGGATCTCGTTGGCCGCCAACGGAAGTTCAGGCTTCAACACCACGGTTTACCGGACGACCTTCGACCTGAGCGGGCTCGACCCGTCCAGCGCACAGATCAGCGGCCTCTGGGCCGTCGACAACAACGCGGAGATATTCCTCAACGGGTCAACCACGGGCGTCACCTTGCCGAACGGGGCGAATTCGTTCGGTCTGCTGCACAGCTTCACCATTTCCAGCGGATTTGTGCTCGGCCTGAACACCCTCGATTTTCGAGTCAACGACGCCGGTCCGCCGACGGCGCTGCGCGTCGACAGCCTCGCCGGCGTCGCGGAACTCGCGTCACCGCCTACAGGCGGCATCCCGGAACCCTCGACCTGGACGCTGCTCATCCTCGGATTCGGAACCGCCGGGGCGGCGCTCCGCCGGCGCCGCGCCCCACTTCACGCCTGACACGCACAGCCAAGGGCCACGCGCCGTGTGCGCGTGGCCCGGCGCGACCCGCTAGCCCATCTTGAAGACGCAGATCTTGTTGCCGTCCAGGTCGCGGAAATAGGCGCCGTAGAAGGTGGGCATGCGCTGGCCGGGAGGGCCGTCGCACGTGCCGCCGGCCGCCAGGGCCGCCGCGTGAGCCGCGTCCACCTGCTCCTTGCTGGCGGCGGGAATGCCGAACATCGAGCCGTTGCCGGCGGATGCAGGCTTTTCGTCGTAGGGCTTGCTGATCGCCAGCATGCCGGGCGCGGCGCCGCCGCCGTAGAACTGCATCCGGTCGCCGTTGGCGAAGGTGCGCTTGCCGCCCAGCGTCGCCAGCACGGCGTCGTAGAACTTGGTGGCGGCCTCGAGGTCGTTGGTGCCGATGGTGGCGTAGCCGATCATTGTGGGAGTCCCCTTCCTTGATGAGCCAGTCCTAGACGATGACCTGCGCGGAAGCGCAAGCGGCGCGTGACGCCGGGCTGTCTTGCAGTCCAGTATCCCTACAGTGACGGAGGGCGGCATGGGTCGGGGTCTGGCGGGTTTCGTGTTGGCGATGGCGGCGGGCGCCGCACAGGCGGAGGTCTCCACGGCCGTCCGCCAGGAGACGCGCCAGGTCGCGGGCCTGGCCCGGCCCGCCGAACTGATCGTCGACCACTGGGGCGTCCCGCACATCTTCGCCGCCAGCCCGCGGGACGCCTTTTTCCTCCAGGGCTACAACGCCGCCAGAGACCGCCTCTGGCAGATCGACCTGTGGCGCAAGCGGGGTCTCGGCCGCCTCTCCGCCAGCTTCGGCCCGGCCTATGTGGCCCAGGACCGCGCTGCGCGCCTCTTCCTCTATCGGGGGGACATGGAGGCCGAGTGGGCCGCCTACGATCCGATGGGGCGCACCGCCGTCGAGGCCTTCGCCGCCGGAGTGAACGCCTATGTCGCCGAGGTCCGCGCCGGCCAGCGCCCGCTGCCCGTTGAGTTCCGGCTGACCGACAGCCAGCCCGAGGAGTGGAAGCCCGAGGACATCCTGCGCATCCGCAGCCACGCCCTGGTCAACAACGTCACCTCCGAGGTCGTCCGCGCCCGCGTGGTCTGCGCCGGCGGCGTCGAGGCGGACGCCTTCCGCCGCAAGCTTGAGCCGGACCACGACTTCGTGGTCCCGAAGGGCCTCGATCCCTGCGACGTGCCGGCCGATGTCCTCGGCGATTATGTCCGCGCCACCGAGCCCGTCAGCTTCGAGGCGCTGGCGAAAAACGCCCAGGCCGCCACGCCAAAGCGGCTGGCCCAGGTCATCGACGAACGCGCCGAAGAGGGCTCCAACAATTGGACGATCTCCGGCGCCCGCACCGCCACGGGCAGGCCGATCCTGGCCAACGACCCGCACCGCGCCGTAGGCGCCCCCTCCCTCCGCTACATCGCCCACCTGGACGCGCCGGGCCTCTCCATCATCGGCGCGGGCGAGCCGGCCCTGCCCGGTGTCTCCCTCGGCCACAACGGGACCATCGCCTGGGGGCTGACGATCTTCTACGTCGATCAAGAGGACCTCTACGTCTACCAGACCCGAGGCGACCGCTATCGCTACAAGGGCGGCTGGGAGCCCATGCGCACGATCCGCGAGACCATCGAGGTCAAGGGCGAGGCGCCGCGCGAGGTCGAGCTCCGCTTCACCCGCCACGGCCCCGTCATTCGCCAGGACGACGCCAAGGGCCGTGCGTTCGCCGTCCGCACGGTCTGGAACGCGCCCGGCGTGGCCGGCTACTACGGCTCCTCGCGCCTCTGGGGCGCCAAGGGCTGGGAAGACTTCCAGAAGGCCCGCGACCGCTGGGGCGCCCCGCCGCTCAACCTCGTCTACGCCGACACCTCCGGCGACATCGGCTGGTCGGTGGCCGCGCGCACGCCGGTGCGCCCGAACTGGGACGGCCTCATGCCCGTCCCCGGTGATGGCCGCTACGAGTGGGACGGTTTCCGTAAGGACGGCGCCCTGCCGACGGTCCGAAATCCGGAGGCGGGCTTCTTCGGCACCGCGAACGAGATGAACATCCCTGCCGGCCATCCGTTGCGTGAGCAGCTCGGCTTCGAATGGGCCGACCCGAGCCGCGCCATCCGCGTCCAGGAGGTTCTCGCCGCCACCGCGAAGGCGACGCTCGCCGACTCCATGGCGCTCCAGACCGACAGCGTCAGTCCGCAGGCGCGCCGCGGCGTCGCGCTTCTCCAGCCGCTCACCTCCGCCGACCCCGGGGTCGCCCGTGCGCTCACCCTGCTGAAGGCGTGGGACTTCGACGCCGCCACCGACAGCGCCGCGGCGGCGATCTACGAGACCTGGGCCGTCAAGCACCTCGGCCCGGCCACAGTCTCAGCCCTCGCGCCCGAGGCGGCGCGTACGGCGATCGGCGGCTCCTCGCCCGACGCCAGCCTCACCATCCTGGAGCGTCTGCCGCGCGAGCGCCGCGATCCGGTCCTGCTCGCCAGTCTTGCGGCCGCGGTGGACGAGCTGGAGGCCCGGCTCGGCCCGGACATGGCGACCTGGTCCTGGGGCCGCCTGCACCGCGCCCTCTTCGTCCCCGAGGTCGCGAGGCTGGCCGATCCCGAGCTCGCCGCCCAGATGACCGTCGGCCCGCTCCAGGTTCCCGGATCCGCCTCGACGCCGCGGGCGGCCTCCTGGCGCGCCGCCGACCACCAACAGACGGGCGGCGCGACCGTGCGCTTGGTCGTCGACGTCGGCGCCTGGGACAATTCGGTCGCCATGAACAGCCCCGGCCAGTCGGGCGATCCGATGAGCCCCCACTACCGCGACCTCTTCCCCATGTGGGCGGCCGGGACCTACTTCCCGCTGCGCTTCACCCGCGCCGCCGTCGAGGCCGAGGCCGAGGTGGTGATGAAGCTGACGCCGGCGAAATAGCCCCCGCCCTAGCCGCCGAACGTCTTCCTCAGGCGCACCGAGACGTTGCCGCCCCACTCCAGGACGCGGACGTCCGTGTAGTTGAGCTGGCCCAGGCTCCGCGGCCCGACATAGACCTCGCGGATGCGCTTGGCGTCGCGGAAGTTGATCCCCGTCGCCTCCACGCGCAGGGTCAGGTCCGGCGCCAGCCGGTGCTCCGCGTAGATCCCCAGGTAGGGCGAGATCTTCTTGGTCTCGATCTCCGTCAGGCGGAACACCCGCTCCCGGATGCCGCCCAGCAGGTCCACTCCCCAGGTCAGCCGCCATTCCGGCACGGCATGGCTGAAGTGGATCTCCCAGTCCACGGGATGTAGCGACGAGATCTCGCGGTTCGACGACGTCAGCGGATCGATCACCTTGGTGTCGCGCCAGGTGATCTGGGCTTTGAGCTGCCCGGCCTCCAGGCCAATGACGCCCAGCGGCGCGGTCAGTGAGGCCTGGGCCTCGGTCTTGCGGCCGCTCCCGAGGTTGCCCGGCGCGTCGGCCAGGATCGCGCCGGTCGCGCTGCGGATCGGGATGCGATCGACCACATCGGACAGGTCGAAGTGGCGATAGGTCAGGACGATCGCCCCGTCCTTCCAGAACCGGCGCTCGACCGCCGCCTCGTAGACCCACGCCTGCTGCGGAGTGAGGTCCGGGTTGCCCGCCACCACCACCCCCGTGGACGCCACGGCCGGCGACGCGACGAAGTCGTCGAAGTTGAGCTGGCCCACCTCGCGTTCGATCCGCGCTCGCACCTGCGTCTCCGCGTTCGGCGACCAGGTCAGCGCCGCGCGGGGCTTCAGGAACTGCAGCGACTTCTCGAGCGCCACGTCGCCTTCGGACGTCACCTTCGAGAACTCCTGCCGCGCGCCGGCCTCCAGGCTCAGCTTCGCGCTCGCCCGCCAGGTTCCGCGCAGCACGATCTCGCCGCGCAGCTCCTCCACCTTCACATCCCCCGCAGGCAGGTCGACGGGGCGGCCGTTGACGCTGAGCGAGGTCTGGCTGTCCAGCCGGTTGAACGCGCCTTCGGTTCCGGCTTCGATCTTCAGCCCCGCCACGGGCGTCACGTTGAACTGCACCCGCCCCACGGTCTCGGCCGACTTCCGGTCCAGGGCGAAATCCCGGGTCAGCACCGGGCTTTCGAAGTGCGAGGTCTGATCCTGGTCGAAGAACTGCTGGTAGAGCAGCATCTCCAGGCCGACAGTCTGCGTCAGCCGGCGCGTGAATCTGAGGCCCGCCTCGTGCTGCCCGCGCGGATTGGGCGAACGCTCCCACTCCACGGCCCCCGTTCGGCGGTCGGTGTCGTAGATCTCCAGGACGCCGTAGTTGAACTGGAGCGAGCCGGTCAGGCTGAGTTGCCCGCCCAGCAGCGGGGTGAGGAAGGCGCCGGTGGTCTGGATCCGATGGCCGTGGGAGTCGGCGTCGACCTTGGAATCGATCAGGCGCGTCCCGTCCGCCGCGAAGCGCACCCGCTTGCCGTCGCCGTATTCGTCGTTGGGGAAGTGGCCGGTGCTGAACACCTGGCTGAGCTCGGCCGAGCGGCCCCCGCCCAGGTTCCATTGCCCCTCGAACCGTACGCCAGGCAGGAAACGCCCGTCGTAGACGGCGTCGAAATAGGGCTGCACCGCGCCGCGGAACCCCGCCTCCCGCTTGCGCACCACATTGGCCACGACGCTGCGGCCCTCCATGTCGATCCCCGGCGCTCCGCCGCGGATCACCTCCACCCGCTCCACCGAGCCGGCCGGAATTCGGCGCAGGATGTCCTCGAGCGTGTCGTTCTTGGCCAGCGGCGGATGGCCGTCGATCAGGACGTTCCCCCCCGACCCCTCCAGCCCGCGCACGGTCGAGCCCTTGTCGAAGGTGAAGCCCGGCAGGCGAATCACCATGTCGTAGGCGCTCACCGGCCGGATTTCCGCGAAGAAGGCCGGCGGATAGGCGATCACGCCGCGCTCCGCCTCGCCCGCCGGTGGCGGGGCGGGGGCCTGCACGACAGCCGCTTCGGACGCCTGCGGCGCAGCCGCCGCGGCGATCATGACCCAAGGACCCATCTTCGGGGTTCCCTCCCTGGGATCACTTTCGCCCGGTTCGCCCGCTCAGGCTATCGCCGTTCACCTATCTTGCGGATTTTCGAAAGTCCGGTGCGGCTTTCGCGTAACAGGGCGTCACACCCGGCCCGTCACCGGAATCAGCGCGCCCGTCACCGCCACCGCAGCCTCGCTCGCCAGGAACAGCATCACCGCCGCCAGGTCGTCCGGCGCCACCCAGACCGAGGGGTCCGCGCCCGGCATGTCCTTGCGGTTGGTCGGCGTGTCGATGATCGAAGGCAGGACGGCGTTCACCGTGACGTTGTCCGCCTTCAGCTCCTCGGCCAGCGCCTGGGTCAGGGCGTGCACGCCGGCCTTGGCCGCCGCATAGGCGCCCATGCCCAGGGACGCCTTCAGGGCCGCCGCCGAGCCCACGTTGACGATCCGGCCGGCCGCGCTGCGCTTCAGGTGCGGGATGGCGCACCGGCTGGCGATCGCCGCCGTCTGCACGTTCAGCTGGTACATGGCCGGCCAGCTCCCGATCGAGCCTTCCTGCAGCGTCTCCCAGGTGAAGCCGCCGGCGATGTTCAGCAGCGCGTCGATCCCGCCGAACCGGTCGGCTGCCGCATCCATCGCCGCCCCGGCCTGGACGGCGTCGGTCAGGTCCACGCCGCCCAGCACGAGCACGTCCTCGCCGGAGGGCGACCCCGCAGGCGGCGCCTTCGCGAAGTCGATCAGCGCCAGCCGCGCCCCCTCGGCCGCCGCCGCCTTGGCCACCGCCTGGCCCAGTACCCCGAACGCGCCTGTGATCGCGATGACCCGTCCCGTCATGGTTCGATCCCTCCAAACGCAGAATGGCCGGGGTCACCCCCGGCCATTCCGAAAGCCGATTTCGTGCGGAAACGCTAGAGCCGCTCGACGATCGTGACGTTCGCCATGCCGCCGCCTTCGCACATGGTCTGCAGGCCGTACTTCTTGCCGCGGGCCTTCAGCGCATAGAGCAGCGTGGTCATCAGCTTGGTGCCCGAGGCGCCCAGCGGGTGGCCCAGCGCGATGGCGCCGCCGTTGACGTTCAGGCGCTCCGGATCGGCGCCGGTCTTCTGCAGCCACGCCACCGGCACGGACGCGAAGGCCTCATTCACCTCGAACAGGTCGATGTCGTCGATCGACAGGCCCGTCTTCTTCAGCGCCCGCTCCGTCGCCGGGATCGGGGCCTCCAGCATGATCACCGGGTCGTGGCCCAGGATCGACAGGTGGTGGATGCGCGCCATCGGCGTCAGGTTGTGCTCCTTCAGCGCCTTTTCCGACACGACCATCACGCCCGAGGCGCCATCGCAGATCTGGCTGGAGGTCGCCGCCGTGATCCGGCCGCCCTCGCGCAGCAGCTTCACGCCCTTCATGCCGTCCAGGCTGACGTCGAAGCGGATGCCCTCGTCGACGTCATGGCGCACCGAATTGCCCTCGGCGTCCAGGCCGTCGATGGCCAGGATCTCGTCCTTGAAGGCGCCGGCCTGGGTGGCGGCGATGGCGCGCTGGTGGCTGTGGTAGCCGAACTCGTCGAGCTGGTCCTTCGTCAGCCCGTACTTCTCGGCGATCATCTCGGCGCCCATGAACTGGCTGAACTGGATGTTGGGGTAGCGTTCTTCCTGGCGGGGCGACTTCGGAATGCCGAAGCCCTCCTTGGCCGGCAGGCTGACCGACAGGCCCATGGGCACGCGGGTCATGCTCTCGACGCCCGCGGCGATCACCACGTCCATGGTGCCGGCCATCACGGCCTGGGCAGCGAACTGCAGGGCCTGTTGTGAGGAGCCGCACTGACGGTCGACCGAGGTCGCCGGCACGCTTTCCGGCAGGCGCGAGGACAGCACCGCGTTGCGCGCGATGTTGGTCGACTGCTCGCCCACCTGCATCACGCAGCCCATCACCACGTCCTCGACGGCTTCCGGGTCCACGCCCGTCCGATCCATCAGTTCGTTCAGCACCGCGCCTCCAAGGTCGGAGGGGTGCCAGCCGCGCACGCGCCCGCCCTTGCGGCCGCCGGCGGTGCGGGTGGCGGCGACGATATAGGCCTCGGCCATCAAACTGCTCCGTTCGCTGTCGTTCGCGCCGCTCCCGGCGCTTCGCAAACCGCTCTATCCGGGCGCCGCTGCGTAAGACAACGCGGAGGTGACGCCCCCGTCATCCCCTTCCCGCCTGCGGGAAGGGGGAGGCGCTTCAGACGGAAAACGTCGCCGCCAAGATTCGCTCCAGCCACGCGCGGTCCACCGTGTCGAACGCCGCCGGGCGCTCGGAATCCACGTCGAGCACGGCGATCAGGGCGCCGCTCGCGTCGAACACCGGGACCACGATCTCACTGGCCGAGCGGCTGTCGCAGGCGATGTGTCCGGGGAAGGCGTGGACGTCCTCCACCACCTGCGTCTCGCGCGTGGCCGCCGCCGTCCCGCAGACCCCGCGGCCGAAGGCGATCCGCAGGCAGCCCAGCGTCCCCTGGTAGGGCCCGACCACCAGCTCGTCGCCCTTCGCCGGATCGACCACGTAGAAGCCGGTCCAGAAATAGTCGTCGAAGGTCGCCGCCAGCATGGAGGCCACCGTCGCCATCCGCGCGGTCAGGTTCGGCTCGCCGTCCAGCACCGCGGCGATCTCCTCGGCCACCGCGGCGTAACGCTCGGCCTTGGCGGCGGGCAGGATCAGGTCGTTGAAGGCTTCGGCCATGAGCGGCCATGTAGCGAGCCGGCCCCGGCCTCACCAGCCCTTGATCTCGCCTCGCTCGACGCCGATGCTGTCGCTGCTATTCGAAAGAGGGGTATGCCATGAGCGTCGCCGCCGAGCGCCCGGCCAAGGCCGCCGAGAACCTCGTCGCCGTGGGCCTCGGCGTCGCCGACCTCGCCCGCTCCCAGGACTTCTACGTCCGCGTCCTGGGCATGCAGGTCCAGCGCCGCATCCAGTTGCCCCACATGGACGAGGTGATCGTCGGCTATCCCGGCCGGACCTCGGTGGTGCTGATGCACTGGACCGACGGCTCGACCCGCAATTACCGCGGCAATCCGGTGAAGATCGTCTTCTACGTCCCCGACGCCAGGCTGCTGATCGAGCGCATCCGCGCGGAGGGTCTGCCGATCGTGCGCGAGCCCGAGGCCAGCCCGGCCTTCGGCCCCACCCTGATCGGCATGGCCGAAGACCCGGACGGCTACATCATCGAACTCCTCCAGGCGCCGGGGCGGTAGAGCGATCGCTCGAACCTTCCCCCGACCGTCATCGCCCGGCTTGTCCGGGCGACCCATGAACTCCGTGGCGCCGAGAATCCCCGGCGGTGACGCCGCGCATCGCCACCTCGAACGGTGCTCATGGGTGGCCCGGACAAGCCGGGCCATGACAACGGAATAGCTCAGAGCGCGAACGAGAACCCGCCGTTCACCGGATAGACCTGCCCCGTGATCCAGCTGGAGGCGTCCGAGGCCAGGAACTGCACCATGTTGGCGATGTCCTCGGGCTGGCCGGGCCGGCGGATGATGTACTTCTCCAGCGTCCGCTTCAGCCGCTCGGGGTCGCCTTCCAGGGTCCGCGTCACGGCCGGCGTGGCGGTCAGCGCGATCGCCACCGAATTGGCCGTGATCCCGTAGCGGCCCAGCGAGCGCGCCACCGAGCGCATGAAGCCCGCCGCGCCCGCCTTGGCGCCGGCATAGATCTCGAGCCCCGCGTCGCCCCACCGGCTGGCGTCCGAGATGACGGTGATGATCCGCCCCGGCGCCTGGCGCTGCAGCATCCCCGGGATCACCGCGGCGGTGCAGTTCATCACGCCGTACAGGTTCACGCCGATGAAGCTGTTCCACACCTCGGGCCCCGTCTCCCAGAACGGCTTGCCCAGCTCGGCCGACGGGTTGGCGCCGGCGTTGCCGGCGTTGTTCACCAGGATGCCGACTGCGCCCAGGTCGGCGGCGGCCTTGGCCACCATCTCCTTCACCGCCGCGTGGTCCGAGACGTCGCATTGCAGCGCCATCGCCTTGCCGCCCGCCGCGCGGATCTCCTCGGCCACCGCCTCGGCGCGCTCCAGCACGTAGTCGTTCACCACCACCCCGCCGCTGCCCTTGGCGTCGGCGAGCTGCAGGGCCACCTGCCGCCCCACGCCCTGTCCCGCGCCGGTCACCAGCGCCACGCGCCCGCCCAGGTCGAGGATGTCGCTCATGTGGAAGTCCCTCCCGTCTCGCATCTGTCGTCCGCTCGCCGCGGCCGAGGGACGCTAGAGGGGCTGACGTGGGGGACGGCGAGAGGGCGCTATCTCGTCATCGCCCGACTTGTTCGGGCGACCCATGAACACCGTGCTTGCAGGCCGGGCGCCGACGTCGACGCCGCACATCCACCGGAAGCGCCCGTGCGTATGGGTGGCCCGGACAAGCCGGGCCATGACGGTTGATCTTGGCCGCCGCTACAGCCGCGCGGCGTGCCAGGCGATGTGGTCGGCCACGAAGCTGGCGATGAAGAAGTACGAGTGGTCGTAGCCGGGCTGCATGCGGATCGTCACCTTCTGCCCCGCGCCCTCGCAGGCCCGCGCGAAAAGCTCCGGCTTGAGCTGCTCGGCCAGGAAGTCGTCGGCCTCGCCCTGGTCGATCAGGATGTCGTCGAACCGCCCCCTCGCCGCGCCGGCCGCCACCAGCAGGCTCGCGTCATGCTCCGCCCACCGCGCCTCGTCCGCGCCCAGATAGGCGGCGAACGCCTTCCGCCCCCAGGGGCAGCGCGTCGGCGAGACGATCGGCGAGAACGCCGACACCGACCGGAACAGGTCCGGATGGCGCAGCGCCAGGGTCAGCGCCCCGTGCCCGCCCATGGAATGGCCGAAAATCCCGCGCCGGCCGGCCGCGACCGGGAACGCCGCCTCCACCGCCTCGATCAGGTCGGCGGTGACATAGCTCTCCATCCGGAAGTGCGGCGCCCAGGGCGCCTCGGTCGCGTCCACATAGAATCCGGCCCCCTGCCCCAGGTCATAGGCCGGATCGTCGGCCACACCCTCGCCCCGCGGGCTGGTGTCGGGCGCCACCACGATCAGCCCATGCGCCGCCGCCGCGCCATAGGCCCCGGCCTTGGTGGTGAAATTGTCCTCGGTGCAGGTCAGTCCCGACAGCCAGTAGAGCACCGGAAACGGCCCTTCGCCGGGCGGAACGAACACCGACAGCTTCATCGGCGTCCCGGTCGCGGCGCTTTCATGCCGGGCATAGCTCAGCGTCCCGCTATGGACGCGATGCTGCTTCAGGATATCCATGAGCGCCGGTCTACCGCCCCGTCCGCCGCGGGGCCAGGGCGCAGCCGGCGACAGGCCGAGATGCAGACGTTCGGAGCTTCCGAGAGGGGTGGAAAGCGGTCGTTGACGCGCTGCCGGACGGCCAACAAGCTGCAGTGATGTTTGAACCCGATCCGAAGGCCAAGGCGGACATGAAGCCGGGGACCCTTTACGCGGTCGCCGGAGAGGACGGGTGGCTCTACTACGGTCAGGTGACGCCGGAGAAGGCCGTCGCGTTCTTCCGCCATCGAGGACGAGAACTGGACGGCCCGCAAGCTGTGCTTTCAACGCCCGTCATGTGTGTTGTCCCCGTTGCTTATCCCTCAATCACGCGGGCTCTGAGAGCTGGCTCGTGGATGAAGCTCGGGCGGCACCCTCTGGGCGACGGTGTCGCCGAACCACAGTTGAGCGTGCAATGGCCGGTGGGAGCATCGACCGTGACGGTGTGGTCTGGCGGCGAAGCGAAGTTCGACACGCGCGTCGATGATCCTGCCATCCAAGATGCAGAGCTGATGGCTGTTTGGGATGCGCAGCACCACATCCCCGCCCGGCTCACGGCGGACTTCAGCCCTGAAGAGGCCGAGTGGCATGTGGGTGGTCCGATGTGGCGTGAGCGCCGCGTCAAGGAGGAGATGGCGAAACGATCTCCCGATCAGCCATGGCACCAGCTCCCACTTGGCTGGGTTCCGACTAGCGTCCGCTGAGGGTCGATCTCGCCCGTTGGCGTCGCGCCCCTCCGCCGGCATTCCCCCCTCCGGTGCGAGAATCTGAAGGGGGTCCGACGCCTCCTGCGTCCGGAACTGACGCACCGCCGTGTTCCACTCCCGCCCATGTCCGCGCCCGCCGACAGCGCCGAAGCCCCCGACCGCGCCGAGCAGATGCTCGCGCGGCTGGCCGAGCTCGACATGGCCGCGGTGGAGCGCGCCCACGAACGCTACATGGCGGCCGAGGATGGCCCTGACGCGGCCGAAGCCGGCCGCACCTATCAGCGCATGGCCCGCTCGCTGCGCCAGACGCTCGGCCTCGCCGCCCGCCTGAAGCGCGAGCGCCAGGCCGCGCTCAATGCCGCCGCCAAGGCCCCGGCCCCGAAGGTCGGCGGCCAGGCCATCGCCCAGCGCATCCGCGACCTGCGCGCCGCCGCCCATCGCCTGGCCTGGAACGAGACCGAGGGCGAGGACGAGGAAGAGCTCTACGACTGGCGGGCCGAGGACATCGAGGCGGTCATCACCGAGGAAGTCCTGAAGGACGGCTTCGGCGCCGAGCCGCTCGCCGACCACGTGGCCCGCGTGGGCCTGGCCTTGGGCTTCGATCCCGAAGCCATCGCCCGCTGGGCCGAACTTCCCGACCCGCCGCGCCCGCCCGAGCCGGTCGACCTCGACTGGCGCGGCTCAGGCTGAGCCCGACGCGAAGCGTCAAAATCACGGACGACACGGAAATCACGGAAGCTACCCCGGACGGTTCGCCCGCGCGCCGGCCTCCTTCCGTGTTTTCGGCGGATTCTGGGGTTCTAGGCCACCACCGCCCGCTTCAAGAGGTCCAGCGCCGCCGCCGCGAAGGCGCGCATGTTGGCGGAACGGTCGTCCGATCCCGTCTCGATCGTCACCACGGCCTCCACCGGCCCGGAGATGGCCACGCAGGTATGGCCCGCCGCATCGCCATAGCCGTTGCCGGTCGGCCCCGCGGCGCCCGTCTCGGAAATCCCCCAGTCGGCGCCGTACCGCTCCACCTGGTTGCGCGCCAGCAGCAGGGCGTAGGGCTCGGACGCCGAGCGCATGCCGGCCAGCGCCTCCTTCGGGATGTCCGTCAGCAGCACCCGCGCCTTGGGCGTATAGACCACCGCCCCGCCGAGGTAGTAGGCGCTCGCCCCCGGCACGCTCAGCAGGGCCGCCGAGATCAGCCCGCCCGACGAGCTCTCCGCCACCGCGATCTTCTCGCCGCGCGCCTTCAGCGCCTCGCCGATCTCGGCCGCCAGGGCCTCCAGTTCGTCCATCCGCGTCCCCTGCCCTCTTGGCCAAACACCTGTTCGGCGCCCATGATGCCGCCATTGAAGAGCAAAGCCATACCGCCGGGAGGAATTTGATGGACGCCCAGTCGCAGTGGACCGGTCTCGACGCCGGCCGCCTCGAGCGCATCACCGATCATCTGGAGCGCAACTACATCGGGCCCGGCAAGATCACGGGCTGCCAGGTCAGCGTGGCCCGGCACGGCCACATCGCCTACTTCAAGTCGTTCGGTGAAATGGACCGCGAGCGCGGCAAGCCGACCCGCGACGACACCATCTACCGCATCTATTCCATGACCAAGCCGATCACCTCGGTCGCGCTGATGACCCTGTACGAACAGGGCTATTTCCAGCTCAACGACCCGGTGCACCGCTTCGTCCCCTCGTGGCGCAACCATCAGGTCTGGACGGGGGGCGAGGGCGACGTGCTCCAGACCGAGCCAGCGCATCGGCCGATCAGCTTCCGCGACGTGCTCTCGCACACGGCCGGCCTGACCTACGGCGGGGGCCTCCCGGGCGTGGGCATCCAGCACCCCATCGACAAGATCTACCGCCAGCTGAAGATCCGCTCGTTCGACGCCCCCGACACCATGCAGCAGTTCATGGACAAGCTGGGTCAGGTGCCGCTGCGCTATCAGCCGGGCACGGCCTGGATGTACTCGCTGGCCACCGACGTCTGCGGCGCCCTGGTCGAGATCATCTCGGGCAAGCCGTTCGCCCAGTACCTGCAGGAGGTGATCTTCGATCCGCTGGGCATGAAGGACACCGCCTTCCAGGTTGCGCCCGACAAGCTGGACCGCTTCGCCGCCAACTATCAGCGCGGCGCGGACAAGAAGCTGAAGCTGATCGACGATCCGCAGACCAGCCAGTTCACCCGCGAGCCCGGCTTCAAGTCCGGCGGCGGCGGCCTGACGGGGACGAGCGCCGACTACCTGCGCTTCTGCGAGATGCTGCGCCGGGGCGGCGAACTGGACGGCCAGCGGATCCTGGGCCCGCGGACCATCGAGCTCATGCACATGAACCACCTGCCCGGCGGCCAGGACCTCACCCAGGTCGCGCTGGGCACCTTCTCCGAGACCGCCAACGAGGGCGTCGGCTTCGGCCTCGGCTTCGCCTCCACCCTGGGCCAGGTCGAGACCGGCACGCTGGGCGCCGGCGACTACTATTGGGGCGGCGCGGCCTCGACGATCTTCTGGGTCGACCCGAAGGAGGACCTCAGCGTCGTCTTCATGACCCAGCTGATGCCGTCCGGCACCTTCAACTTCCGCGGCCAACTCAAGAGCATCATCTACTCGTCGATCATCGACTGACCGTCGCCCTGCTGACAGACGGGTGTCAGCAGGCGCCCTCTAGGTTGTTTCCCGAACCAGACAGGGACGGGACATGGCTTACGACGCCTACGACGACGGCCGGCGCGACTTCCATCCGATGTACGGCCGCTGGGCCGTCCAGCACCGCCGTCTGACGGCGCGCGGCGTCGGCTGCGACGATTGGGAGAGCTTCGACGGGACCAGCTTCACCCAGGGCCTGATGGACGGGCTCTGCAACGTCGAGGAGAACGACTTCCCGGACCGCGGGACCCAAGGCGTCGCCTTCCGCGCCTTCGACCTCGAACGCCGCCGCTGGTCGATCTGGTGGGTGAGCAGCGCCGACGGCCGCCTGCAGGCGCCGGTCCACGGCCGATTCCAGGGCGGCGTCGGCGTCTTCGAGGGCGAGGACCTCGACGGCGAACGGCCGGTGAAGGTGCGTTACCGCTGGGAGGGCGTCAGCTCGGCCGCGCCGCGCTGGAGCCAGGCTTTCTCCTACGACGGCGGCGCGACCTGGGAGACCAACTGGACCATGGCCTTCTCGCGCACCGCTTGAGGCCGGCGGGCGAAAGGCCTAAGTCCCCGCCATGCCGATGTCCCAAGCCGACCTGGAAGCTGCACTGCGCGAAGGCTTCCCCGACGCCGAGATCGAGATCCAGGACCTCGCCGGCGACGGCGACCACTACAAGGCCCGGATCGTGTCCGAGGCCTTCAAGGGCCTGCCCCGCGTGCGCCAGCACCAGCTCGTTTACGCCGCGCTCAAGGGGAAGATGGGCGGCGAACTGCATGCCCTGGCGCTGGAGACCGCCGCGCCAAGCTGACACGCTTGACCCCAGGCGCCCCCGTCCCTAGCTCTTGAGCCACGACTTTCCTCGCCGAAGGGGCGAACACCATGTCCGACACCGCCGCCGCCAACCCCGTCCACGACTGGATCGCCAAGTCCGTCGCTGAGCATCCCGTGGTGCTCTTCATGAAGGGCGAGCCGGAGCAGCCCCGCTGCGGCTTCTCGGCGGTGACGGTCCAGGTCCTCGATCACCTCGGCGTGGAGTTCGTGGGCGTCGACGTCCTGCAGAGCGACGCCCTGCGCGAAGGCATCAAGACCTATTCCGACTGGCCGACCATCCCGCAGCTCTACGTGAAGGGCGAGTTCGTCGGCGGCTGCGACATCGTCCGCGAGATGTTCCAGTCGGGCGAGCTGAAGACCATGCTGCAACAGCAAGGCCTCATCGAAGGCGCGTAGGCAAAAGTGGCCGCCGGTTTTGCCGCTCGACGCGCCTTCAGTCTAAGGAATCGAGCCTCCTCATCCGATTTGGGCCCTGCCCAGATCGGGGAGGCTCTCGCGTGACGACGCTGCTCGAGCCGCCGGAGGGCCGGCAGGTCTTCCGTCTCACGTTCGAGCCCACCTCCGCCGACATCGACGAGAACGGCCACGTGAACAACGTGGTCTATCTGCGCTGGGCCCAGGACATGGGCGTCGCGCACTGGCGTAGCCTCGCCCCGCCCGACGCCCAGGCGACCTGGGCCTGGGTCGCGCTGCGCCACGAGATCGACTACCGCCGCGCGCTGCTCCCGGGCGAGGTCGCCCATGGCCGCACCTGGGTGGCCGAACAGGCCCACGGCCCGCGCTTCGACCGCTTTATCCGCATCGACGGCCCCGACGGCGCCATGTGCGCCCAGGTGCAGACCACCTGGGTGCTCATCGAACAGGCGAGCGGACGGCCAAGGCGTGTGCCGGAGTGGATCACCCGGATGTTCACCTGAGGCCACGGTGAACCTTCGGCGGCCTCGGCGGTTTGCCCCTTGGGGCTCCGCTTCATCTCATCGGCCGTATGACCTTGGACAACCTCATCGGTTCGCTTGCCGCATACTTCCAATGGGCGCCTCCGTGGGTGTTCAGCCTGATCCTGATCGCCCTCGCCCTCATCGTCAGCCAGATGCTCTATGGGCTGGCGGTCCGGGTCATCCGTAGGCGGCTGAAGTCCGAGGACTCGTTCTGGCGGCCACTGCTGCTGCGGACGCGCGGTCCTGTCCGAATGGCGCTCTGCATCGGCGCCATCAGCTGGGCGATCCATGCCGCGCCGCTCTCCGCGCAGGAGACCAGTCTCGTCCAGCACGGGCTGCTGATCGCCTTCATCGTCCTCGTCGGATGGGTCCTCATGACCGCCCTCGGCATCGGCACGGCGCTCTACCTGCGTCGGTTCAACGTCGAGGCGGCCGACAACCTGCTCGCCCGCAAGCACTACACCCAGATCCGCATCCTGAAGCGGGCGGCCGCCACCCTCATCATCCTCCTGACCGCCGCCTTCGCCCTTATGACCATCCCAGGCGTGCGCCAGCTGGGCGTCAGCCTGCTCGCCGCCGGCGGCGCGGCGGGCATAATCGTGGGCCTCGCCCTGCAGCCGGTGCTGTCGAACCTCCTGGCCGGCGTGCAGATCGCCCTGACCCAGCCGATCCGCATCGACGACGCGGTCATCGTCGAAGGCGAATGGGGAAAGGTCGAGGAGATCACCTCCACCTATGTGGTCATCCGCATCTGGGACCTTCGCCGACTCATCGTCCCGCTCAAGTACTTCATGGAAAAACCCTTCCAGAACTGGACGCGGGAATCCGCAAAGCTGCTGGGGCCGGTCATCCTCCACCTGGACTACGGCGTGCCCGTCGACGCCATTCGCGAGAAGCTGAAGACGATTCTGGAGGTCTCGGACAAATGGGACGGCGACGTCTCTGGGGTACAGGTGACGAACACGACGGAACGCACCATGGAGATCCGTATCCTCGCCAGCGCCGGCAATTCGGGCGACGCGTGGGACCTGCGCTGCGACATCCGCGAGAAGATGATCGCCTGGCTGAACGAGACCTATCCCCACGCCCTGCCCCGCGACCGCATCGACGTCACCCAGGTGGATCCGGACGGCGCCTCAGCGGCCGGGCCCCGTCCAAGGGAGCAGCGGGTTCAGTAGGAACACGGGCGTCCGGGGCGGCACGCCGAGCTCTTCCCAGGTGAAGCTCAGGTCGGCGCGCCCCATGGCGAAGGATCGGCAGGTGTCGATCCGCTTCCGGCCGAACGCCAAGGTTACGGCCTCGCCCCTCCGCTCCAGATAGAAGGCGAAGTCGGCCTTGGTGGTGCAGCCGTTGGAAGCGACGGATATCGTCAGCGCACTACGACCGGCCTCGGCCCGGTAGAGCGGCTCCAGCTCGGCCAGCGCCGAGCCGGCGGGCGCCAGAACGGTCGGCGGCGCCGTCACGCACCCGGACAGCGCGAGGGCCGCCAGCAGGAAGAGCCTTCGAGTCATCCTTGGATCATACCCGATTGCGCCAGAGGCCGAAGGACGGCGCGCCTCAGACGCCGAGGCTATATGTTCTTGTTTTGTTCTTGCGCACGGAAGCTTGTTGGCATATGCTCTTTGGCTGGAGAGTGTGCACCGACTCTCCTCGACACTCAGGGGGGGATCATGACTTCGTCTCGGCAAGGGCGCCTGCGTACGGGCGTCGGTTCAATGGTTGGCTGGCTGCGCGACCGCGAGTCCGAAATTGCGCGGAAGAAGTCGGAACTTGAAGATGCAGGCAGACGGTTCGTCGCTGACGCGACGCACGCCACGCAGGAGGCTTTCGCTGAGACGCCGCTGGCCCGCGCCCTGCGGACCGAGCCGACAGCGAAGGCGCGGGCTAAGTCCACCAGCGCGCAGCGCGACGCTCGTCCACCGGCGAGCTGGGATCAGCAGATTCTCGAGAACGCACGCCGCCTGGAGGCCATGGCAAAGGCGAGGATTCGGCCTGCCGTGGAGCGAGTGGTTGAGAGTGGGCCGGTCCGCCACGTCGCGGGCGAGGCGGCTCGAAAAGGGGGCAATCTGACCGGCCTGGTCACCGGAACGTTGAAGTCCGCAGAGGATATGAAGGACGGCGCAGTCTTCGTTTCACGCCTTGTCGACGTAACGGAGCCGTGGCGCGTACCGCGTGGTGAAGCCGCCTGGGATGAGCTTTTTGGCGGCCTGGGGGCGCTGGTCGACTATGGTGCGAAGGCGTTCAAAGATCCGGGTGCGATCCAGGACGACTTCATCCGAGTCGCACGCCAGAAGCGGCAGGAACTCGATCCGAACGCCACGCCAGCGGCCCGCACTCTGGCCGGCGAAGTCCGTCGAAACTTCGACATCGGCCGCAACCAAGGCGAGACGGTAGCTGAAGGAGCGGCCTGGGCCCTTGGCGCAGCCGAGCTCAAGGCCGCCGCAAGGATTGGCTATCAAGCGACATCCGGATCTGACCCCCTGGCGACACGTAAAACTGACCCCCCTGTGGTGTTGGTTGGCGGCTCATCCCCGGAGTCCACAGGAGGGCCCCGCGCGCCGCGGAGCGCCTCCGCGC
>JBMOOD010000029.1:0-45105 GCA_049323595.1 Pseudomonadota bacterium | reverse complement strand
GGGAGGGGGACCACGACGTGGTGGAGGGGGCGCTGCCGTCACGCGGCGCATGCCGCAGCGCCCCCTCGGTCGGCTCCGCCGCCACCTCCCCCGCGCTGCGGGGGAGGAACGCGCGGCGATGTCCCGACACGATCCGGCCGTCGCGCACCTCGACCACTTCGCCCGGCGCGAGGCGGCGTAGGCCTTGATAGGGCGTCCGTTCCCCGAGGACGTAGTTCAGCTCGAGCAGCTCACCCGCGGCGCTGTCGTCCAGCATCTTCTGCATCAGGCCGGCTGCGAAGAAGGCGCGGGGCTCGGAGGCGAAGGCCAGGCCGCCGGCGTGCTCCATCAGATAGAGCGGCTTGATGCCGAACGGATCGCGCGCCAGCCAGGCGCGGCCGTCCGGCCCGACGAGGCACAGTGCGTACATCCCTCGCAGGCGGGAGAAGGCCCGCTCCCCTTCGCGGGCGAAGAGATGCAGCAGCGGCTCGAAGTCGGAGCCGGTGGCGAGCGTGTCCTCCAGGCCGTGGTCACGGGCCAGCTCGACGTAGTTGTAGATCTCGCCGTTGCCGACGATCGTCGCGCCCGCCGCGTGTAGGGGCTGCCAGCCGCATTCGAGGTCGATGATCGAGAGCCGGGCGTGCGCCAGCGCCGCGCCGGCGGCGGTCTCGATCCGTACGCCGTCCGGTCCGCGATGGGCGAGGGCGCGGATCATCGGCTCGGGGCGGGCGTCCTCCCCGCCGAGCTGGCCGGCGATGCCGCACATCAAAGGGCTCCGTAGTCGGCGAGCAGGGCCTTCCATTGGCCCACGACCGCAGCCTCGGAGAACTCGGCCCTCACCCGAACGGCGCCGGCGGCGGCGAGGCGCCCGCGCAGCGCCGGATCATCGAGCACGCGGCGTATGCCGGAGGCCAGGGCGTCGGAGTCGTCGATCGGCGTCAGCAGGCCGTCGGCTCCGTCGCGGATGAGGGCTTTAGGTCCCTGGCTGGCGGCGGCGACGACCGGCAGGCCGTGGGCCCAGGCCTGGATCACCACATTGCCCAGGGGCTCGTAGCGCGAGGGAAAGACGCAGACGTCGGCGGTGCGGTAGAGCGCCGAGGCGTCCGTCCGCCAGCCGAGGAAACGGACGCGATCGGTCACGCCCAGGGCGGCGGCCAGGCCCTTGAGCTTGGCCTCGAGGGGCCCTGCGCCGGCGATCCACAGCCAGGCGTCGGGAAGCTGGGTCAGGGCCTGCAGCGCCACGTCGTGGGCCTTGGCCTCGTGCAGCCGGCCCATGGCCAGCAGCAGCGGCGCGTCCGGGGGCGTTTCGAGGCTCGCCCGGTCTACGGGGGAAGCATGCGTCGGCGCCTCGGCGAAGTTGGGGATGTAGGTGACGCGGCCGGCGGGCCAGCCCTGGCCTACGACCCACTCGGCGATATCCTCGGTGTTGGCCACCAGATGGTCGAAGCCCCGATAGTACTTGAGGCTGTAGTAGCCGCCCAGGCGGCCGATCCGCGCCCAGGGTCCGCGCGGGGAATGGCGGGCGGCGCGATTCATCCACGCCACCAACACCCGCGCGCGGTGGACGGCGGCGAACCCCGCGGTCGCCGGTCGGGTCAGGATGTCCAGGGGGCCGCCGAACGGGAAGGTCTTGAACGGCACGCCGGCCGCCTTCAGCCGCGCCTCGCGGCCCGCGTTGCGGCGGATCGCGGCGGCCTGGGGAACGCCGGCCCGGCCGAGCGCCTCCACGAGGTCGACGAAATAGGTCTCCGCGCCGCCTTCGCCGGCCGTTCCCAGGAGGTGCAGGACGCTCATCGCGGGTGCGACGTTAGCGGTTCGCGACGCTTCGCCCAAGCGCTTGAAGCGGAGCGGCTTCGCCCCTATAAGCCGCTCCTCGCGCCCGCGGGCGCGTCTCCGTGGCTGGGTAGCTCAGCTGGTTAGAGCGGTGGATTCATAACCCACAGGTCGGCGGTTCGAGCCCGCCCCCAGCTACCACGGTTTTTCGTCCGTTGACTGGCTAGGCCGCGTCGCGCCCCTCGCCGGGCGGGGCGGCCTCGTCCGGCGCATTGACCATTACGGTGGCCTCATACCCCTGGGCCTCGGCCTTGTGAGCGGCGGCGCTTGCGGCGGCGACGGCGGTCTCCAGGGTGGAATAGGGCCCGAAGTGCTTGCCGTTCAGGCCGACCTTCCAGACGCCTTCGGCGAAATCGACCGTGTAGATCACCTGCGGCATGGCGCCTCCTTCCCTGGGGGAGGAAATGACCCATTCGGCGCCGATTCGCGAGACGGCGTTATCTTCGATGCGAAAACGCCCCCGGGGCGTGGGGTCCCCGGGGGCGTCCGTCCGTTCGGGCGTGTCAGACGAACTGCTTAGCGCAGGCCGGCGCCGAACAGCTTGCTGGCCGAGCCGAGCGAGGCGCCCGACTGGTCGCGATCCTTCAGCGTGCCGCCGAAGGTGTAGCGGAAGCCGATCCGGAAGGTGTCGGCGTTGGTGTCGATGTCGTCGGCGTCGAAGTGGTCGTAGCCGGCCACGACGCTGAACGGAGTGTCGGCGAACTGGTACTCGGCTTCGAGACCGGCGTTCCAGGTGTCGACGCTGGACGCGGCCTTCACGTCGATGTTCGAGTAGCCGAGCGAACCGGTCAGACGGAAGTTGTCCGTGAAGAAGTGACGGACTTCGCCGCGCACGGCCCAGATGTCGGCGTCGAGCAGGTCGTCGACGTTGCCGTAGCCGGCCTGGCCGTAGAGGCTGGTGGACGGGGCGAGGTTGGCCTGGCCCTCGACGCCCAGACCCCAGACCTGCAGGTCGTCGCTGGCTTCCACGCCGGCGAAGCCGCCGATGAGGCTGTCGCCGATCTTGGTGTTCAGGTGCGCGGTGGCGCCGAACGAGGTGTCGTCGCCGCCGTCGCCGTCATAGTGCGTGACCGCGCCGTCGAGCTGCATGCCCAGGGCGCCGGCGTCGAAGCGGACCGCGCCTTCGAGCTGGTAGGCGTCGGTGTCGCCGTCGAGGCCGAGCACGTCCACGTCCGTACGGCCATAGTTGGCGCCCACGTGACCGACGGTCTGGGCGTTGGCGGCCACAGCCGACCCGAGGAAGGCCACGACGGCGGCCGCGGCGAAGAGGTTCTTTTTCACTTTTGAATCCCAAAACAAACAGAGGGGCGCGGCACCTAGGAGGGCTCGCGGGCCTGCTCAAGGCCAAGCTCAAATACGAGGCGCCATTGCCGAAGGATGCGGCATTTGCGCAACAGATGTGCTGTCACATCGATGTATCAGGGATTCATTTTGCAAAGCGGCGTTCTTCGAGCGTGGCTGTGGGGGCGCTTGCGCCCCGCGCGCCCCGGCGTCCGTCCTGCGTCTGGCACGCGGATTGTTCCGTAACACGTTAGGTGGACCGAAACGGAACACCGGCCGATGGAGGGAAACCCATGGCGTCTTCCGTTCTCGTGGCCCGCGCCAAGGTGGACGGGCTGGAATACCTGGCCCATGCTGCGCCCGTCGCCTGGACCGATGCGTCCGATCTGGCGCAGCACTTCGAGACCGTGCGCGAGGCGACCCGCGCGGCCATGCGGCTACCGGCCCGCTTCCGCGCCTTCGCCATGCCAGTCCGCGAGTTTAACTAGGGGCGGCTTCGCCCCACTCGTTCCAGCCGGCGAACCGTGGCGTGCCAGGCAGGTACATGCTGTCGCGCCGTTCGACCTTGAAGCCGGCCGCCTCGATCGCCGAGGTGACGGGCCGCGTCAGGTGACAGCCGCCGGCGAGGCGTTTCCAGACAGGCTCGATCCGCCGCTGCCACTTCGCCACGCCGGCGTCAGGCGCAAGGCCGTGCTCGCAGTAGAGGAAGCGCCCGCCCGGCTTCAGCACCCGGCGCGCCTCGGCCAGCGCCGCCGCGGGCGTATGAACCGAACACAGGGTGAAGGTGCAGACCACGCAGTCGAAACTCTTGTCGGCGAACGGCAGGGCCTCGGCGGTCCCATCCTCAACCTTCACCTTCAGTCGCGGATCGCGCGGGGCCGCCTCGGCCACGGCGCGCAGTTCCGGCGCCGGATCGACCCCGGTGACGCTCTCGACCTTGGCGGGGTCGTAGAGGGCGAGGTTCAGGCCCATGCCGATGCCCAGTTCCAGCACCCGGCCTTCGGCCTTGGGCACGATCTTGGCGCGCTGCTTCATCATCGGCGGCGCCGAGCAGGCGCACTTGAGCAGGCGGGGCAGGACGAAGCGGTCGTAGAGCGAGGCCATGGAGCACACCATGGCGCCCCGCGGGCCGGACGGCTACTGCGCCGCTAGTACACCTTCGGCGCCGGCGCGACGGCGACGGGGCCCAGCGTGGTGCGGCCGGCCTGGAAGTGGAGCGTCATGCGGGCGTATTCGCCGCTCTCGCGCGACTGGGCGACCGCTGCGGCCGCCTCGGCGCGATCCTCGGGAATGGCTCCGGCGTCCCCCATGGCCTGGAGCGCGCGCGGGGCCTGGCGAAGGGAGACCTCGAGCGAGCCGGTGAGACGACCGTCGGAGCCGACGCCGAGAGTCCCGGAATTGACGCCGATCAGGGCGTCTCCGGCCGTCAGGCCGCCGCGCTGGACGCGCATCCGGCCGCCGGCGGCGTCCCAGCGGCGCACCGCCGAGGGCCAGTCGGAGCCGGCGAGGGCGCTGGCCTCGGTCAGGCGACCATCCCATTCGAACGATATGGGCTTGTCGCCGGCGATGCGTCCCAGAAGGCCCGAGAGTTGGGCGCGGCCCTCCTTGACCGACAGCCAGACGCCGGCCTGGTCGCCGACCTCGCTGGGCGCCTGGCGCAGGTGGAACTCGACCCGCTGAGCGGCCGAGAGGCTGAACGGGCGCGCGCCTGCGCCCGGCCGGAACGTGAGCTCCGCGCCCTCGAAGGAGACGTTGGGCGGGTGGTTCTGGAAATGGCTGAGGCTCATACGGATGAGTTTTCCGCCCACGCGCACGGGGCCGCCCTCGGGCCGGGTGAAGGTTAGGCCCTGGGGGGCAGCGACCATCCAGGTGGTGGGGGCGTGCAGGAAGGCCTGGCCCTCGAGCCGCGGCGCCTCCAGCGCCCAGCCGGAGCGATCCTGGATGCGGGCCTCGGTGAGCGCGATGTTGAGGCGGAAGGGATAGCCGCCGATCGAGCGGTCGCGCCAGGCGACCTCGTAGCCCGCCTTCCGCAGGGCTTCCACGGCGGCGTCCATCCGGGTCTCGGCCTGGCCTCGGGCCCAGACCCAGGCGGCGGAGAGGCCGAGCACCACCAGGAAGGCGAGGCCGAAGGCGATGTAGAGGGGGCGGCGGCTGAGTTTGCGAGGGGCGGTCGGATCAGGCACAGACATTCGGGCTTCGAGAGGTTCGGTCGGGCGGGGCGGATGGCGTCGGAACGGTGGGTCTTCGGCTACGGTTCGCTGATGTGGCGGCCGGGGTTCCCTTTCGCCGAGCGGCGGGCCGCCACCCTACACGGGCGGCGGCGCGCCTTCTGCATCTATTCGGTCCATCACCGTGGCACATATGAGCGTCCGGGCCTGGTGCTTGGGCTGGCGCCCGGTGGGGCCACGCGCGGGGCCGCCTATCGCGTGGCTGATGGCGACTGGGACGAGGTCTACGCCTATCTGCTGGAGCGGGAGCAGCCCACCGAGACCTATGTGGAGGCGCGCCGACACGTGCGACTGGACGACGGGCGGCGGGTGGAGAGCTTGGTGTTCCTCTCGGACGTACATCATCGGCAGTGGGCCGGCGCCCTGTCGCTGGACCGCCAGGCGGAGCTGATCGCCGGGGCGAGCGGCCTGTCGGGGCGCAACGTGGACTACCTCCGGGACCTGGTGGAACACCTGCGCGAGATGCGGGTGCGGGATGTGGGTCTGGAGCGCCTCCTGGGCATGGTGGAGGCGCGCGAGCTGGAGAATTGAGGCTGACGAGCGATCAGAGCGCCAGCAACTCGGCCGATTTCGCCTCGATGCGTTCTTCGAGAACGCGCATGAACTCCGCCCGCTTCAGCCCGGGGGGGATCGGCTCCAGGTACTCGAAGACGATGACGCCGGGCTTCCTCAGGAAGCCGTGGGCGGGCCAGTGGACGCCGGAGTTGGTCGCGACCGGATGCACCGGCACATCCAGCTCGCGGTAGAGCGCGGCGATCCCCGGCTTGTAGTCGCCCTTCACGCCCGGCTGGCCGCGGGTGCCTTCGGGGAAGATCACCACCTGGCGCCCCTTGGCGAAGAGGGCCTTGGCTTCGCGGACCATGGACTTCAGGGCCTTGGCGTGGCCGCTGCGGTCGATGTCGATGGTGCCCACCTTGGCGGCGTACCAGCCGAACCAGGGAATCCAGTTCAGCTCCTTCTTCATCACGAACACCGAGGCGGGGAGCCAGGTGAACTGCGCAAAGACGTCCAGCATGCACTGGTGCTTCGGCGCCACCAGGGCGGCGCCCGTGGGGATGTGCTCGCGTCCGCGCACCTCGACCCGGATGCCGCAGATGCCAAGCAGCACCGTGATGCCGCGGCCCCAGACGTGGAACAGGGTCAACGTCCACTTGGCCGGTCCGAGCAGGATGGGCGTGCAGATGATCGCGAGCACCGCCGTCCAGAGATAGAAGGCCGCCACAAAGGCGAAGGAGCGCAGGGCGGTCACGGTTGGTCCTTGTTCTTCGCCGCCGGGCTCTCGCGGGGACCGAGCCCCAGCACCGCCTCGCGGCCGAGGATCGCCAGATACTTGCAGTACTCCACCACCATCAAGCGGGCGGCGCGCGGATTTCGCCACCAGTCGCGCGCCTTCAGCGAGGGCGTCGGCACGGCGTAGGTCTCGGTCCGGATGCCCGTACCCCGCAGGGCGGCGTTCAGCTCCAGCATGGCGCGGGGCATGTGGTAGTCCGAGGTGACGACGATCAGGCTGTCGAACCGCATGGCCTGGGCCCAGGCGAGGGTCTCGCGGGCGTTGCCCACGGTGTCGGCGGCCGTGAAGCCCAGGTCGACGCAGCAGTCGTAGAGGCGGCGCACGGCGCGCGAGACGTTGCGGATGTCCTCGCGGCTGGCGATCGGATTGACGCCGGAAACCAGGACCCGCTTGCCGTAGCCATCTTCCAGGAGACCCATCGCCGCGCCCAGGCGCTGATTGGACCCGGCCCCGGTGAGGATGACGATGCCCTCGGCGCGAGCGGGCGCCCGGGCGGGCGTCTGGTCCTGCACCCGCTGTGCAAAGGCCAGCAGGCCGCTGAACCAGATCAGGGCGAGCACCAGGAATGCGGCGACCGACTTCATCAGAGCTGTTGTATCAGCCGCCGGGCCGTCAGGCGTGCGGCGACGGCGGCCACCAGAGCGGCCACGACCGGACAGGGCAGGACTGCGACAAGGTCGACCCAGGCGATCGGCAACGCCGGCGTGATCCCCTCGCCCCCGCCGATCAGGCGCAGGAGACCCCCGAGAACCGCAGCGGCGACGGCTCCGGCCGCACCGGAGACCGCGGCGATGCCGGCGAAGCGCAGTTCGAAGAGGTTCGAGATCTGGCTATCCTCGGCGCCGGTGAGGTGCAGGACTTCGACGACGTCCTTGCGGGCGGCGAGGCCGGAGCGCGTGGCGAAGGCGACGACCGCGCCCGCCGCGCCGGCGATGAGCAGGAAGATGACGACGGCCGTCCAGCGGACGATCCCGGCGGCGTGGCGGATGTCTTCGATCCAGACGCTGTGGTCGTCGACGACCGCGTCGAGGTTCTGGGCCGCCAGCGCCTTGGACATCGCCTCGGCAGTGGCGGGGGCGCGCGCGTCCAGGTCCACGTCGACGAGCCGAGGGACCGGCAGGTCCTCGAGGTCGGCCACATCGCCCAGCCAGGGACGGATCAGCTCGTAGGCCTTCTCCTTCTCCAGCGCCCGGGCCTCGGCGACGCCGGGAACCGCGGCGAGCGTTTCGGCGGCGCGGGCGGCCGCGGCGTCGGGCGTCTGGCCGCCGCGGGCGCGGACGATGACCGTGGCCTCGCCGCGGAGCTGGGTCGCCCAGCCCTGCGCTGCGCGGTCGGCGGCGATGACGCTCAGCGCGGTGAGACAGGCCAGAAAGCACAGCACGGCGATCACGAAGAGCAACGCCGGATCGCGCGCGTCGGCCTGCGGCAGGAAGGGCGCGGGCCGCCAGCGCTGGGGATCGAAGGGTTCGCTCATGCCGCCGGCCCCTGGGGCGTCAGCGGGCGCAGACGGCCCTTGTCGAGGTGCAGGACCGGACGGGCCGACCGGGCGACGAGGTCCTGGTCGTGGGTGGCGATGATGACGGTGGTGCCGAGCCGGTTCAGTTCGACGAACAGGCGATAGATCCTGAGCGCCATCTCGTGGTCGACATTGCCGGTGGGCTCGTCGGCCAGCAGGATCTCGGGCCGGTTCACCACCGCGCGGGCGATGGCGAGGCGCTGCTTTTCGCCGCCCGCCAGGGTGGGCGGCAGGGCGTTCATCCGCGAACCGAGCCCCACCCACGTGAGCAGTTCGGCGACGTCGCCCCGGTATTCGGAGGGCTTGTGGCCGGCGATGCGCAGGGGAAGGGCGGTGTTGTCGAAGGCCGAGAGGTGGTCGAGCAGCAGCAGGTCCTGGAACACCACGCCGATGCGGCGGCGCATGTGGGGCAGATGTTTCGCGGGCAGCGCTGCGACATCTTCGCCGAAAAGGCGAAGCGAGCCCGACGAGGGACGGGCGGCGAGGTAAATCAGCTTGAGCAGCGAGCTCTTGCCGGCGCCGGACGGTCCGGTGACGAAGTGGAACGAGCCGCGCGGCAGGGAGAGGGACACATCGCTCAGCACCTCGGGCCCGCGGCCATAGCGCATGGACACGCCGGAAAAGCGGAGGATCTCGTCGGCCGACGGGGCGTCGGCGGCGTCTTGAGCGTTTCTGGACATGGAGGCCGAAATCGGCGACCTCGAAGTGAGGGTGCTGGAGCGTCCGATTCGGCCCAATGATACTGACCTGTCCAGAGTGCGCCACCAGCTATTTCGTGGACGATCTGAAGATCCCGCGCGGTGGCCGGATGGTGAAATGCACCAGCTGTGGCGCGAACTGGCGCGCCTTCCAGGACCGCGCCGCTCCTGAGGTCGAGCCTCCGGAAGAGGAGATGCTGGTCGAGCCCGAGCGGCCTCCGGCGCCGCCCGAGGAGGACCTGGAGTTCGTCGCCGCCCCGGTGACGCCGGAACGCAAATCGAAACCCGCGCCGAAGAAGCCCCCGCTTGCGGCTCTGGTCGCCGGCGGCGTGGCGGCGGGCCTGATCGTGATGAGCGGCGTTGTCGTGCTGGCGCGCCAACCCATCGCCGAGATGATCCCCGCGACCGCGCCGGTGTTCGCCGCGATCGGCCTGCCCGTGAACACCGTTGGCCTGGTGATCGAGCAGGTGAAGTCGCAGCCGACGTTCCAGGGTGGCCGCCCGGTGCTGTCGGTGACGGGCGCGATCCGCAACGTGCGCGACGAGGCCGCCGAAGCGCCGCCGATCCGGGTGAGCCTGCTGGACGCCAACGGCAAGGCCATGGGTGGGATCGTCGCCCAGCCGCTGAACGGACGGGTCCCGCCGGGAGCCCGCCGATACTTCGCCGTCTCGCTGCCGGATCCGCCGGCGGGCGCTCGGCAGCTGGAGGTGGCCTTCGCCCCGGCCGAGAAGCCGGCGGCCGCAACCGAGGGCGGCGGCGCCGTGACGTCGGTCGCTGTGCAGGGCCCCGAGCCGGAGGAGGCCAGGCCACTGCCTCCCGGATCTCCCGATGCGCTCCAGAACCATGAGTGAAGGCAGTCCGGCCGTTCTGATCTCCGAGGTCGAGGTGGCGCAGCGCGTCGAGGCGCTGGCCGCAGAGATCGCGCCCCGTATCGACGACGAGACCGTGGCGGTCTGCCTGCTCACCGGCGGCCTCTGGTTCGCGGCGGATCTCACCCGGGCGCTGGCGCGACAGGGGCGGATGGTGCGCTTCGACGCCCTGTGGCTGGCCTCGTACAAGGACGAGCGGCAGTCGTCCGGACGCTGCGAGGTGCGCGCGGATCTCCAGCGGCCGATCGCCGGGCGCAAGGCGCTGGTGGTGGACGACGTGTTCGACACGGGGCTGTCCCTGTCGGAGGCGGCCCGGCTGGTGCGCGACTCCGGCGCCAGCGAGGTGCTGACGGCCGTCTTCGCGCGCAAGCCGTGGCCAACGCCGCGGGCGATGGAGCCGGACTTCGTCGCGTGGGAAGCCCCCGGCCGGTTCCTGGTCGGCTATGGCATGGACGCCGCAGGCGCGATGCGCGGCCTGCCGTATGTGGGCGCGATGGACTAGCTCTTGCTTCGGGTGTCGTCGTCTCATATTAGAGACGTGTGGATTCTTTCGTAGACGAAACTCAAGGCCAGCTTGCCCGGCGTGTGCGGTTGGAGCGCGAGGCGCGGGGCTGGTCGCTGGCGGAGCTAGCCGAACGATCGGGCGTGTCGAAGGCCACCATCAGCAAGATCGAGCGCGAGGAGGTCAGCCCCACGGCGGTGATCCTCGTGCGCATCGCCGCGGCGTTCGACCTGACGCTGGCCGGCCTCCTGCTCCGGGCGGAGGGCGCGGCCGGCCGGCTGAGCCGCGCCGCGGAGCAGCCGTCGTGGCGCGATCCGGACACCGGCTACGTCCGGCGCCAGGTCTACAGCCGTCCCGACCATCCGCTGGAGATCGTCACCGTCGACTTGCCGCCAGGACGCCAGGTGGAGTTCCCGGCCTCGTCCTACGCCATGATCCGCCAGGCCGTCTGGGTGACGGAGGGCGAACTCACCATCCACGAGGGCGGCGAGCGGCACGTATTGCGAGCCGGCGACTGCCTGGGCTTCGGTCCGCCGGGCCCTGTCGTCATCGCCAACCAGAGTGGGAGCCCCTGTTCCTATGTCGTCGTCCTCGCCCGCCGCTGACACCGCGCCCCACCTCGTCGTCCGCATAGACGACCTGTCGGGCCAACCGACCCGCGACCTGGTGGCGCTGCACCTGGCGGGGATGAACGCCAACTCGCCCCCGGGCCACTGCTTCGCCCTGGACGAGTCCGGCCTGACGAGTCCGGACGTGACCGTCTGGAGCGCCTGGGACGGCGAGGCGATCGCCGGGATCGGAGCGCTCAAGGCGCTGGCCGACGGGACGGGCGAGATCAAGTCGATGCGCACCCATCCGGACCACCTGAGGAAGGGCGTCGGCGGGGCGATCCTGGAACGGATCATCGAGGAGGCCCGCCGTCGGGGCTACCGCCGCCTCAGCCTCGAAACCGGCAGCGGGGACGCCTTCGAGGCGGCTCTGGCGATGTACCGGCGACGGGGCTTCGTGAGCGGCGGCGCGTTCGGCGGCTATGTCGCCAGCGACTTCAACCAGTTCATGCACCTGGAACTGTGAGCGAGCCTCACAGCCAGGGCGCCATCCGCTCGCGGCTCAGCATGTCCTCGTAGGTCCGGCGCGGCCGCACCACGGCGTACTGATCGCCTTTGACCAGCACCTCGGGGACGAGGAGGCGGGAGTTGTATTCGCTGGCCATGGCCGCGCCATAGGCCCCCGCGCTCATGAAGGCCACCAGGTCGCCGGCGAACAGGTTCGGCAGGGCCCGGTCGCGGGTGAAAGTGTCGCCCGTCTCGCAGACGGGCCCCACGACGTCGTATGTGACCTGCGGCTCGGGACGAGGGACCACGGGGCGGATGTCGTGGAAGGCGTCGTACATGGCCGGCCGCAGCAGGTCGTTCATCGCCGCGTCCAGCACCAGGAACCGGCGGCCCTCCGGCCGCTCGTGGATATGGGTCACGCGCGCGAGCAGCACGCCGGCGTTGGCGGCGATCATCCGGCCGGGCTCGAAGGCCAGGGCGATGTCGAGGCCCTTCGTCGCCCTGGCGATCATGCCGGCGTAGTCGGCGGGCGAGGGCGGGTCGGGCTGATTGAAGTATGGCACGCCCAGGCCACCGCCCAGGTCGAGGCGCTCCACTTCCAGGCCCTCGCCGCGCAGGCGCTCGACCAGGCCGCGCATCTTCGTGAAGGCCGCCTCCATGGGCGCCAGGTCGGTGATCTGGCTGCCGATGTGGCACGCCACGCCAACGGGCCGCACGCCCGCGAGGTTCATCGCCTTCGCGTAGAGCCGCTCCGCTTCGGAGAAGGAGACGCCGAACTTGTTCTCGGCCTTGCCCGTGGAGATCTTGGCATGGCCGCCGGCCTCGACGTCGGGATTAACGCGGATGGCGACGTCGACGCGCTTGCCGCGCTCCTGAGCCACGCGGTTGACGAGGTGCAGTTCGGGCTCGGACTCGACGTTGATCTCGGCGACGCCCGTTTCGACCGCAAAGGCGATCTCGGCCTCGGTCTTGCCGACCCCGGAGAAGACGATGCGGTCGGGCGGCACGCCGGCGGCGAGCGCACGGCGGATCTCGCCTTCGGAGACCACGTCTGCGCCGGCGCCGAGGTGGGCGAGCGTCCGCAGCACCGCGAGGTTGGAGTTGGCCTTGACCGCGAAGGCGATCAGCGGATCTCCGAGGCCCGCGTCGCGGAAGGCGTCGCGCAGCACCGTGTAATGCCGCTCCAGCGTGGCGGAGGAATAGACATAGACCGGCGTGCCCACCTCATCGGCGATGCGGGTGAGCGGCACGCCCTCACACCAGAGCTCGCCCCCGCGGAGCTCGAAATGGTTCATCGCGGATTGGCGTAGGGGTCGGGCAGCGCGCTGGGCGGGGCCACCTTGCCAGGGCCGGTGTTGGTGCCCGGGATGGGCAGAGTCCGGGGCGGCGCCGGATCGACCGAGCGGTCGCGGGGATCGACCGTGTCGACCGGGCGGCTGGAATCCTGCTGCCGCTGGGCGTCGTCGGCGTCCTTGGTGGTGTTGCGCTCGGCGCCGAAGAGCGGGCCGGGGCGCTCGAGCTCGCCCACCTTGCCGCAGGCGGCAAGGCTCGAGGCGGCGATCAGGAGCCCGGCGAGGGCGACGACTGGGCGGCTCATGCCAGGGCTTCCTTCCAACGCTTGATCTGCGCGCGGACCTGGTCCGGCGCGGTTCCGCCATAGCTGCGGCGGCTGGCGGCCGACGCTTCGGGCGTGAGCACATCGTAGACGCCCGGCGTGATCCGCGCATCCAGAGCCTGCAGCTCGGCGAGCGGAAGTTCGGGCAGGGCGAGCCCCATCTGCTCGGCCTTCTTCACCGCCGCGCCCGTCACGTGGTGGGCGTCGCGGAAGGGCATGTTCAGTTCGCGGACCAGCCAGTCGGCCAGGTCGGTGGCGGTGGAGTGCCCGGCGCCGGCGGCCGACTTCATCGCCTGCACGTCCGGTTCGAGATCCGCGACCATGCCGGCCATCGCAAGCAGGCTGAGCTCCAGGGCGTCGAAGGCCTCGAAGGCTGGGACCTTGTCCTCCTGCATGTCCTTCGAATAGGTCAGCGGCAGGCCCTTCATGACCGTGGTGAGCAGGGTGAACGACCCCAGCATGCGCCCGACCTTGGCGCGCACCAGCTCGGCGGCGTCGGGGTTCTTCTTCTGCGGCATGATCGACGACCCGGTCGTGAAGGCGTCGGACAGCTTCACGAAGCCGAACTGCGGCGTCATCCAGATGACGATCTCTTCGGCCAGTCGCGAGAGGTGGGTGGCGCAGATGGTGGCGGCGGCCAGGGCCTCGAGCGCGAAGTCGCGATCGGCGACGCTGTCGAGGGAGTTGGCGGTGGGCCGGTCGAAGCCGAGCGCCCGGGCCGTCATCTCGCGATCGATGGGGAAGGGCGAGCCAGCCAGGGCCGCGGCGCCCAGAGGGCTCTCGTTCATCCGCGCGCGGGCGTCGGCGAACCGGCCGGCGTCTCGGCCGAACATCTCCACATAGGCCATGAGGTGGTGCCCGAAGGTGACCGGCTGGGCGGGCTGCAGATGGGTGAACCCCGGCATCACGGCGTCGGCGTGCGCCTCGGCCTTGTCCACCAGCGCCCGCTGCAAGGCGCGGATCTGGCCGCCGGTGCGGTCGCAGGCGTCGCGCACCCACATGCGGAAGTCGAGCGCCACCTGGTCGTTGCGGGAACGCGCCGTGTGGAGGCGACCGGAGGCCGGCCCGATCAGCTCGCGAAGCCGGGCCTCCACGTTCATGTGGATGTCCTCGAACTCGTCGCGGAACGGGAAGGTCCCCTCGTTAATCTCGGCCTCGATGGCGTTGAGGCCGTCCTGGATGGCCGCCTCGTCCTCGCTTGAAATCACGCCCGCCGTGCGCAACATCGCCGCGTGCGCACGGGATCCCGCCAGGTCCTGGGCCGCGAGACGCTTGTCGAAGCCGATGGAGACGTTGATCGCCTGCATCAGTTCGGCGGGTTTGCCGGAGAACCTGCCGCCCCACATGGCCTGCCCTTCCGGGGCCGGACGCGCGGGCGGGTCGGAGGAAGACTGAGTCATATGAGCGAAGGTCCAGAGGCTGCGTCCAAGCCCAAGGGCGGTTTCCTGAGCTGGGCCCTCTGGGGCGTCGCCCTGGTGGGCGTCGCGGCGGTTCTCTACATCATCGTCCAGGCGTCCTCCAAGCCGAAGCCCCCGCCGCCGGCCGCTTCGGCCTTCGCCGCGAAGGTGGACCGGAAGAACCAGGCCTCACCCCCGCCGGACTACGCCTTCTACGACGCCGCGGGAAAGCCGGTGAAGATCGCCGACCTGAAGGGCAAGGTGGTGGTGATGAACATCTGGGCCACCTGGTGCGCGCCATGCGTCACCGAGATGCCCACCCTGGCCAAGCTTCAGGCCGCCTATGCGGACAAGCCTGTGGAGGTGGTGACCGTCAGCATCGATTCGGAGAGCTCGGCGGCCAAGGCGCGGCTGTTCATCGCCCAGCACGACCCGCTGAAGTTCTACCACGACCGCGAGATGAAGCTGCCCTTCAAGCTGACGCCGCCGGCCCCCGGGGCGCCCACCACCGTGATCTACGGCAAGGACGGCCTGGAGGTGGCGCGCGTCGCCGGCGAGGCCGACTGGGCAGGTCCGGAGGCGCGCAAGCTGGTCGACGAAGCGCTCGCCGGAGGCTGAGATCCCCTGGTCCCGCGCATCGTGGCGGGACAGCGGCGCCGGACTATGCGTTGACCGCCCGCTTCGCCGGCTCGTCCTGCTGGGTGGAGAGAGCGCGGACCAGGTTGACCAGAGAGCTGCGGACCTCGGGGGGCAGGCGCTCGTAGGCGGTGAGCAGCTCCAGCGCGCCCGGCGTGCGCATCCGGGTGAGCAGGTCGAGATCCTCGGCGGTCTCCTTGTCGGCGCCGTCGAAGACATCCATGAGGTCGGTCACGCGGCAGCGCAGGGCGCGCGCGATCTGCACCAGCCGCGAGAACGAGATGCGGTTGGCGCCATTTTCGTACTTCTGGATCTGCTGGAAGCTGACGCCGCACTGGTCGGCGAGCGCCTCCTGCGACATCCCGATCGTCCGCCGGCGAATGCGCACCGCGGCCCCGAGCGCGATGTCCATCGGATCCGGCGCCTTGGTCGAAACCTCGGCCATTCTACTATCTCCCTTGCGCAGCGCCCCCGTCCGGCGCCGCAAGTCACGGTTGCGACTAAAAGCCTTTGTCTAGGAACTGCAAAGCTTTTTCAGCCCTGAGGAGAGTTTCGTGCAACCCGCCCGCCCCACGGGCGAGCGGCGCGGTTAAGGTCTTGGTCACCGAAGCACCCCGGAACTGCGGGCAAGGAGCGTCCCCGAGCCAAGGCCATGTCCGTGTACCGTTTGCATCCCCCGTTCGACCATGGCGCCGCCCTGCGCGTCCCGCCGGCGCACGACCAGAAGAACTGGGCCGTGCTCTGGCAGTGGCTGGGCGAGGACGCCCAGTCGGTGGCCGAGGCCGCCGCCGTCCAGGTGCGCACGCCCGACGGGCCTGTCGTGGCCCACACCGGCGACTGGATCGTGCTGTCGCACTCGGGATGCTTCCACGTGGCGCACACCCTTCGGCCTTGCGACGCGTAAGGTGGCGGCTGGCGGCCTGGACGCGCGGTCAGGGGGTCCAGGCGACCCGGAGGCCGAGCTTGTGAGGCTTCACTTCCCACTCCGGGCTGGGCCTGTAGGACGCAAGGCTGGTGGCGTTCCAGGACAGCCGGTACCGGACCAGATAGGCCGGGTGATCCGAAAGGCGGGGTGACGACGTCCCGCCGTCGAAGAGCGTGTCGGCGCTGATCGGCCGGACCTGGACCACGCCATCGCGGAAGGCCTGGAGGTCCTGCGACTTCAGCCAGGGCTCCGCCGTCACGTCCGGCGCCTGCGGACCGCAGCCGGAGTCCGCCTGGCTGCAGTACTCGCTGACCACCGTGTACGGGCGCTCCAGCGCCTGGAAATAGTAGCGGTCCGGCGCGTTGCGAATGTTGAAGTCGCCCCCGACCACGAGCGGATGCTGGGCGTCGCGGGCCTTGCTGAGGAACGCGCTGAGTTCCCGGGTCTGGCCGTGGTGGGCGGGTAGGGTGCGGGACTTCGGCGCCATCGAGGCGCGGCGGGAGTTCATGTGGGTGTTCACGATCTCGACGGGCGTCGGCAGCCCGTCGGGCGCCAGGCGCACCAGCATGGCGCCCTTGTTCGCGAGGCAATCGATACCGGCGCAGTTGTTGTAGGCCACATACCGGACGTCGAGGATCGGGGCGTCGCTCAGTACGTGCAGGCCGCCGCCCAGGAACTTGCCGAGCCCTTCGCCGCGATGGAGGTCGCGGGCCGGCAGCACTTCGCCGTCGAAGGGGGTCCGGTCGGAGCGGCCGGGCCCGCGGGCCCAGTACCGATAGCCGCTCTCGCGCACCAATCCCTCCACCTCCCGGCGGAAGCCTTCCTGGATCAGCACCACGTCGGGTTGCCGGCCCGCGGCGCGCATCGCGGCGAGTTCCCGTCCGATCTGGCGCATCGCCTCGCCGCGGCCCGAGGCGATCGGCCAGGGCAGTCCGCGGACATTGTAGGTCAGGACGCTGAGTTCGACGGTCTGCTGCTGCGGCGCGCCGGCCGTCGGTCGCGATACGGGCTGGACTTCCGCGCGGCCGGTGGTCGATGCTGGATCCGGAGCCGAATAGACGGCCGTCGGAGGGAGAGCTTCCAAGTACATCTTTCGCCGCTCCAGGACATGCGATCCGGCTGGGCGCGCAACTCTCACGAGTCCGCGACGCCGAAGCTTCGCGTTGTTCAAAGCAGCCCGATGTCTGTTGATCTCTTTTGCGGGCGAGACGGTGAATGCCCCGACTCCTTTACTCCCATGTGACAGTTGCATCGTCGTTTGACGACATGGCGCTTTGATGCGTGGCGTTGGCCGAGCCTGACGTCGGGGCGCCGTTGCGGCCGGCTGCGCCGCCGCACATTGTCCCGCCGTGCAATGGAGAACGGCGATGGCGGATGACATCCTGGTGGTGGAAGACCTGGACGGCGGGGCCCAGCGGCTGACCATGAACCGCCCCGAGCGGCTGAACGCCATCAACCAGCCGATGGCCGAGGGACTGCTCGCCTATTTCGAGGGCCTGCGGCGGAACCGGGACGTGCGCGTGGTGATCGTCCGCGGGGCCGGCCGCGGCTTCAGCGCCGGCGCCGACCTCAAGGCGGCCGGCACACCCGAGGCGCTGCAGGATGGCCCGCGCGGAGACTGGGTGCTTCGCGACCTGATGCGGGCGATGCGCGTCTGTCCGCAGCCCCTGATCGCCACGGTGCGGGGGCCGGCCGCGGGCGGGGGCCTGGCCATCGCTCTGGCCTGCGACGTGATGCTGGCGAGCGAGAGCGCCGTGTTCCACTCGGCGTTCACGGCGATCGGTCTCTCGGGCACGGAGCTGGGCGTGAGCTGGCGGCTGCAGCGGATGATCGGGCTGTCGAAGGCGCGGGAAATGCTGATGGCGGGCCGTCCGATGCCGGCGGCGGCGGCGCTGGAGGCGGGGATGCTGTCGGCCGTGACGTCCGAAGCGGATCTGGACGAGGCCGGCCTGTCGCTCGCCCGCGACATGCTCAAGGCTGCGCCGGACGCCCTGCGGCTATCCAAGCGGGCCATGGACGCCTCCCTAGAGCAGCCCAGCTTCGACGCGGCCGTCGAAGCCGAGGAGCGCAGCCAGATGCTGATGATCCTTCGGCGGGGGCGGGAATAGTGCGGCGCTTCAGCCCGTCACGCGCAGGACCGTCCTGAAGCCCACATGGTCTGAGCCGGTGTCGGTGGGGCCGGCCTCGCGCGCTGGCGGGCGATATCGGAAGCAGAAGTTGTCGGCGCAGAGGAAAGAGCCGCCCTTGATCACCCGGCGTTGCTCGTCCGGCGTGGCGGGATAGAGGGCGTCGGCGGCCGAAGGGCCATGCGGGTCGGCCGCATCGGCCGGGTCGAGGTTGGGGCGGTACCAGTCCTTGGTCCATTCCCAGACGTTACCCGCCATGTCGTGCAGGCCGTAGCCGTTGGCGGGGAAGCAACCCACGGGCGCGCTCCGGGCCTTGTAGCCGTCGGCGCCGGCGTCGACCTGCGGAAAGGGCCCCTGCCAGACGTTGGCCTGCGGGGCCTTCGGATCGAGCGGCTCGTCGCCCCAGGTGTAGGCGGCGTTCTGCAGGCCCCCGCGGGCCGCGTATTCCCACTCCGCCTCGGTGGGCAGGTCGCGGCCGAGCCAGCGGGCGTAGGCCAAGGCGTCCTCGTAGGCGATCTGGACGACGGGATGATCGTCCTTGCCGTCGATCGAGCTCTCCGGACCCTCGGGATGACGCCAGTTCGCGCCGCGGACCACCCGCCACCAGCCGCCGGCGGACGGGTTGTCCAGCCTGTCGCCGACGAACACGATGGCCGAGGGCGCGAGCTGATCGCCGCGCAGGTCTGGATAGGCCTTTGGATCGAGCGGGCGTTCGGCCAGGGTGACGTAGCCGGTGGCGGCCACGAAGCGGGCGAACTGGGCGTTGGTGACCTCGGTCCGGTCGATCCAAAAAGCGCGGACCGTGGTGGGCCTCGGCGGACCCTCCTCGCGACGGGCGGGCGCCGCGCCCTGGAGGAACCGGCCGCCCTTGACCAGCACCATGCCCGCCGTCGCCGGGGCCGGGGCGGGAGCCGGCGGGCTGGCCAGGCAGTCGCGCGCGACCTGCGAGACGCGCTGGGGTCCAGGCGAACGCTCACAGGCGGAAAGGGCGGCGGCCGCGAAGGCGACGAGACAGCTGAGACGGCGCATGCGCCGCGATCATGCGGCGGCGAGACAAGCCAGGCAATGTCGACTCAGATGAAGTAGGGACGCTGCGGAAAGCGCCGCGCGGCATCGGGGGATACGCATGCACCGCCTCTTCCTGTCGGTCGACATGATGGGTTCCACCGAGTTCAAGGCCCGGTTCACGGGCCAGGGCTCGGAGGGGTGGCTGGAGGTCTTCCGGGCCTTCTTCGCCAATTTCCCGCTGATGCTCGCTGGCCAGATCGGCTTCGAGTTCCTGGACGAAGAGGCCACGCCCGCCATCGAGGTGTGGAAGGTGATGGGCGACGAGGTGATCTTCATCGCCGAGCCCGCCACCGCCGAAGAGCTGACGTCGACGCTGCTGGCGCTGCTTCGGACCATGGCGATGTACGAGGAGCGGCATTTCCAGGAACTGCCGCTCCGGCTCAAGGGCACGGCCTGGCTGGCCGGGTTCGACGGCCAGAACATCGAGGTCGAGATCCCGGAGCTCTCGAGCGGCGACGGCGGCGCTCACCTGGACTTCATCGGCCCCGACATCGACCTGGGGTTCCGGATCAGCAAGTTCGCACGGCCCGGCGCCCTGGTGCTGTCCCTGGACGTGCTGGAGCTGGTGCTGGGAGCCTCCAACGCAGACCGCGCGGCGCTCTTCCTGATGGGCCGCGAGGCGCTGAAGGGCGTGATGTTCGGGCGCGCCTATCCGATCGTCTGGATGCGCGACGCGGAGACGGACTTCGCCTTCCTGCCCTGGGAAGTCGAACAGGACGCCCTGATGGCGGCCGCGGCGAAGGCGCCGCCGACCCCCGCAGCCGACCTGCGGGCCGTCATCGACGACATGCGCCTCTACCTGAGGAAGGTGCATGGCCGGGAGCGGCCGGCCGTCAACCTGGGCTGACGCCCTCGTACCGCACGACCAGGATGGCGATGTCGTCGGACTGGGGGGCTTCTCCGACGAAGACGCGCACGTCGTCCGCGAGGCCTTCGGCCAGGTGGCGCGCGTCGCTCCTGACTTCGGTGGCGGCCAGTGCGCTCTCGATCCGGCCGGAGGTGTAGAGTGCGTCGTCGGCGTTGGCGGCTTCCGAAACCCCGTCGGTGAACATCACCAAGGCGTCGCCGGGCTCGAGGCGGAAGCGACCCGTTTTGAACTGGGCGTCCTCCAGCACACCCAGCGCCAGGCCGGGCAGCTTGGGCAGGCGCTCGACCGTCCCGTCGGCGCGGCGGACGAAGGGCGCCTCGTGGCCGCCGTCGCTGTATTCCACCTCGCCCGTGCGCAGGTCGAGGACGCCGGCGAAGGCGGTGACGAACATCTCCGCGGCGTTGTCGCGGGCCAGCTCGGCGTTCACGCGGCCCATGATCTCGTCCATCGACCTGGCGTTCAGCGCGGTCGCCTTGAAGAGGGTGGTGGTCATGGCCATGAACAGCGCCGCCGGGACGCCCTTGCCCGAGACGTCGCCGACCACGAAGAACAGCCGGTCGCGGTCGATCAGGGCGTAGTCGTAGAGGTCGCCGCCCACGTGCTTGGCCGATTCCAGCAGGGCGAAGACGTCGAGCTCGCGCCGTTCGGGGAACGGCGGGAAGGTGCGGGGCAGCATGCCGACCTGGATGTCCCGTGCGGCGGAGAGCTCGCCCTCGACGCGCTCGCGGGCGGCGGTCGCGGCCTCCATCTCCACGAGATAGCGCTGCAGGCGGGCGATCATCGCGGCCATGGCCTCGGCGAGGCTGCCCACCTCGTCGCCGCGGCGGCGGCTGATGGCCTGCATCTGCTCCATTTCCCGCTCGTCGGGCTGGAAGTTCCGCTGCCCCATATTGCGGGTGAAGGTGGTGAGCCTCAGCAGCGGCCCCACGATGCGGTCCACGAGGAGCCAGCCGAGCGCCATCGACAGTGCGAAGAGCATCACGCCCACGCTGATCGAGCGCTTCAGGGCGCCGTAGAGCCGGTCCCGGACCATGCCGAGGTCGACGTCGGCGCCCACGACGTAGGTCCGCTCGTCGACGCCACGGACGGGCAGGTAGATCGACCGGAAGCGGCCGAAGGAGTCGCTGTACTCGTCGAAGCGCACCTGCATGTCGTCGAAGCTCTGCCGCAGGGCCGGCGGGGCCGTGTCGTAGAGGGCGAAGAACTTCGTCTCCGTGCGGGTCTCCACCTCCCGCGGCGTGGCGCTGGTGGAGACCGTGCGGATCTCGTTTCCGAAGCGCATGTAGGTGTAGACGTAGACGAGGTCGGCGGCGTCGGCGAAGCGCGACAGCCGATACTGCAGCAGGTTGAACTCCGCCGGCGGGATCGAGTCCGGGCCGGTGATGCGGGCGTGGTAGAGGTCGGGCGCGATCTCCTTCACCGCGAGGACGGCTGTCCGCAGGCGGCCGTCGATGCCGGCCATGATCTGAGTGCGGCTGATGTCGTAGAGGACGACCGAATAGGCGCTGGCCGCGATCAGGTTGATCGTGAACAGAAGCAGCAGAAGCTGGGTTTTCAGACCGAATCGACGGCGGCGCGCGACGGTGTCTGCAGCGGGCTCGGTCATCGCGCGGGCGGGTTCCAGGGGCGGCGTTCGGGAATTCGAAGCTAGTCTATAGGAACTTCGGGGGGCGTTAACGCGGGGGGCGCAATTCGTCCGAACGGCGCAACCGGGGGGAGAGCGTGCTGGTCCTGTTGAACCGCCTGTTCCGGGTCGAGCCGGGGGAGTGGGGCAAACTCCTTCAGTTCGGCCTGTTCGGGCTTCTCCTGCAGACCGGCATGGGCATCGGCTTCGCCGCAGGCGACGCCGCCTTCCTCAGCAACGTCGGGGCCGACCGGCTACCGGTGATCTTCCTGCTCACGCCGCTGGTGATGGTCGTCTACACGGCGGTGTTCTCGGTCCTGATGGTCCGCTACTCCATCGACCATGTGGTGGACGTGACGCTCGCGCTTCTGATCGCCGGCGGGGCGACCCTCTGGGGTCTGATCGAGCTTGCGCCGCAGGGACCCTTCCAGACCGCGCTCTACTACGTCCTGAAGTTGTACCTGGCGATGTGGTACATCGCGCTCTACACGCTGTTCTGGAACTTCACGGACGCCTATTTCGACATCCAGGACGCCAAGCGGCTCTTCCCGCTCTTCGCCGCGTTCTGCGCCCTTGGCACGACGCTCGGGGCCTTGATCGTCAGCCTCTTCGCCGCCGTCCTGCCGATGCACGGTTTCCTGCTGGTGTGGGCCGGGGTGGCGTTCGCGGCGGCGCCGGTGGCGCGGCTGCTGCGGCGGCGCTGGACCCGGATCGCCGACACCGACGTCGACCTGGGCGAGGAGAGCGGCGGCGTGAAGCGCCAGCTCGGCGCCGTCGCCGGGACCTTCCGCATCTCGCCCTACGCGGTGGCGCTGACGCTCACGCTCTTCGTCACCCTGCTGATGACCAATCTGGCGGAGTTCCAGTACTCGACGGTCCTGCAGGAGGGCCGCAGCGAGGCCGAACTGGCGGCGCTCTTCGGACGCCTCTACGCGGGCGCCAACATCTTCAACCTGGTCGTCTGCCTCTTCGTCTTCAACCGGCTGGTGACGCGGATCGGGGTGCGCAACGTGGCCCTGATCCTGCCGGCGACCTACTTCGCCGTGTTCGGCGTCTTCTTCCTGGCCGGGGGCGAGCTGGCGGCGCTGGCGGCGTTCTTCGCCTACCACGGCGTGCTGACCTCGATCGAGTACAACAACCAGAACCTGCTGTTCAACGCGACGCCGTCGGACGTGAAGCGGCCGTTCCGCACCGTCGTCGAGGGGCTGTGCGAGCCCACCGCCAGCTTGCTGGCGGGCGCCTTCCTGCTGGTCATGGCCAAGCACATGGACATGCGCGAGCTCTCAGGGATCGGCGTACTGCTGGGCGCCGTCCTGATCGGGGTGGTGATGGCCCTGCGCCACTACTACCCGGCGGCCATGGAGGCGAACATGCGCCGTGGCTGGCTGAACTTCGGCGATCGGGGGCGACTGGCCCCGCCTGCATCGGCTGAGGCGGCGGAGCCTTCAGAGGCGGCCGCAACGCTTCTCGCTGCGGCTTCGGATCCGTCGCCCAAGACGCGCCGGTCTGCGCTGGAGGCGTTGTCGCGCGTGGCGGGACCCGCCGACATCGAGCTCGTGAGCCCGCTGGTCGAGGCGCTGCCGGGGCTCGACCGCGAAAGCCGAGCCATGATCCTGCGCATCCTGGCCGCCGTCGGCGATGTGGAGGCGATCCCGCAGATCCTCGCCGTGGTGGCTCGCCTGAGCCCGAGAGAGCTGCGGGCGGCCGAGGCCATGATGGTCGGCATGGGCGAAGCGGCGATCCCGCGGCTGATGCAGGTGCTGGGCAGCTACGAGGCGCCCTACCGGGCCCGCGCCGTGGCGGCCCGCGCGCTGAGCACGCTCTCGCACGCGCAGTTCCTGTCGCAGCTCGATCGGCTGGTGGGCGAGGAACTTCAGGCGACCGGCCGCCGGATGGCGGTCGCCGACCGGTTCGAGGCCGAGGGGGAGGGAGAGCCCGCCATGGCGCTGCTGGCCGAGGCGTACCGCGAGCGGATCGCGGCGTCGGTCGACTTCAGCCTGGAGCTGCTGGCCCTGGGAGGGCGGCTGCCGGACTTCGACCTCCTGGTCGTCTCGCTGCACTCCGCCAATCCCAAAGTGCGGGGCAATGCGATCGAGACGATCGCCAGCGGCGTCGACCACGCCACGTGGAAGAGGCTCGAACCCCTGATCCGCCGCAAGACGGAGCCCCAGAGCCGAGCCGCCGACGAGGGTGAGCTGGTGGCGCTGCTGGACGCCGCCGTCGAGGAGGGCCATCCGTTCGAGGCGGCGGCCGCGGCGCAGGCCTTGCGGGCGCATGTGCCGGCCGAGCGGCTGGCCGAACACCTTCGCGGCGGGTTGAGGCCCGGCGCGACCCCTGTCGTGCGGGACAGCTTCGCGACCCTGCTGGGGCTGGATGCGGAGGGGCGGGCGACGGTCGTGGACCTCGTCGCGGCGATCCGCACGCGGCCGGAGTTCACCATGGCCTCGATCGAGGCCCAGGTCGCCCTGGCCCAGCACGTCAGTCCCGACCCTCCGGCGGGGCGGGCGGTGGCGCTGCAGGCGGCGGGCTCGACCTGCTGGCTGTCCGCGGCGGTCGTGGAGGAGGTCGCGGCCCGGTATCCCGACCTGGCGCTGGCCATGCTGAAGGCCTCGGACGATCGCGCCTATGCGGCCTGACGGGATCCCCATCAAGACGCTGCTGTGGCGGACCTTCACCCCCGCCATCCTCGTTCTGGCCGTGGCCTTGGGCGCCCTGGTCTATACCCGGCTCTACGACGCCATCCTGGACGGCTTCTCGCGCAAGCTGGTCACCACCAGCACGCTGACCGGCGCCCTCATCGATCCCGCGGACCACGACTGGCTGCTGCAGGCGGCCCTGGTCCGTGCGCCGGCGGACCTGGTGGAGGCGGACGATCGCTACCGGCGCAACGTGGAGCCGATGCGGCGGATCCGGCGGGAGCTGGACCTCACCTACCTCTACACCCAGGCATTCGGCGGCACGCAGGACATCGTCTATGTCATCGACGCCACCGAGGGGGACGAACATTCCCCGCTGGGCTCGGAGGACGAGCTTACGGACGAGACCCGCGAGGGCCTCAAGCGGACCATGGCCGGCGGCTCCATCTACGTCTCGCCCATCGAGTTCCAGGAACAGTGGGGCCTGCTGAAGACGGCCGCGGCGCCGGTCTATGGCGCGGGCGGCCTGATCACCGCCACGGCGGGGGCCGACGTGAACATTTCGGTGATCGAGGTGGCCACCCAGAACGCCCTCTTCGCCAGCGCCCTGATCGGCGCCGCCTCGCTGATCGCCAGCGCGCTCGTCACGCTGTCGATCGTCCGCTGGGTCGCGGTACCGATCGAGAGGCTGAAGGCGGACGCCCTGCGGATCGCGGCGGGCGACCGTGCGCCGCCCGAGACCCGGGCGGCGCCGCGCGAGGTGCGGCGACTGAGCCAGGCGCTGGCCGAACGCGCGGCGGCGTTGACCGTGGCCATGCGGGACGCCTGGCGTGACACGCTGGCCGTCGACCGGGCGCGGAACACCGAGGTTCTGACGGCGGCGCTGGACTCCGGAGAGGTGGCGCTGGTCGATCGGCCGGGCCTGCGCGTCGTCTGGCGGCCAAAGGACGACGGTCTCGAAGCGCGACTGGAGCGGCGGGCGATGACCCTGCTGGCCGAGCGCCTCGCCGACGATCCCGACCTTGCCCGGCGATGGCGCGACCTCGCGAACCCCGTCCACGGGGAACTCCGGATCGAGGAGACGGCGCTATGATCGGCGACGATCTTCAGTCGCGGGTCGGCGCCCTAGGCGGCGTCGCGCCGTTCGACCGGCTGGAGCCGGACGAGCTGCGGCTCATCGCCCGCCATGCCCGCCTGCGTATCTTTGCGGCCGGCCACGTCCTGATCCCCGCCGGCGCTGTGGCGGATGTGCTGTTCGTCCGCCTGTCGGGCGGCGCCCTGACGCTAGGGGCGTCGACGCCGGCGGTGTTCGATGCCCCGGGACTGCTGTTCGGGCTGGCGGCGCGAGCGGACCACGTCGCGGGGCCGGACGGGCTCGCCGCGCTGCTCATCGCCAAGCCCCATGTCTTCACCATCGCGCGGGAGTGCCCGGAGTTCGTGGTCGGGCTGCGGGACCAGGACGCGGCGCCATGACCGTCCGCCGCGTCTTCCTGCTGATGATCGTGCCGCTGTTCCTGGTGCTGGCCGGAGTCAACGGCGCGCTGGTGTACGTCTGGGAACAGGCGGAGGCGCGCCGGGGGCTGCAGGCGCAGGCCCTGGCCGCGGCGGTGACGGTGGCGGCGTTCGCCGACGGCCAGCGCGATTTCGGCGCCTCGTTGAAGGCGTCCGGGCGCGCAGCCAACCTGCGCCTGGCGGCGGCCCACGTGACGGGGCTGGTCGGCCTTGAACTGGTGGACGCCGAGGGGCGCAGCGTCCTGGTCGCCGGCGAGGGCGGGGCCATCGACGGCTTGCGCCGACCCGACCGGCCGGCCGCCCTGCCGATCACGGCGGACGCAGGGGGCCGGCGCTTGGCGACGGCGCTGGCGCCGGCTTCCGACGGCCGCTTCGTCGTCGCGCGGATCGACGCCGAGCCGCTGTTCGCCCGCCAAGCGGAGCTGCGGCGGCTGTTGATCAGCCTGGCGGCGGGCGCGGCGGTGCTCGGCTTCATCCTGGCCTGGCTTGTCGCCCGCGTTATCGCCCGCGAGGTCGGGCGCGCCCATGCCCTCGTCGCGGCGGAAGGGCCAGGGACCGCGGACGGGCCGGCGTTCCGCGTGCGCGAGACCCGGGACCTGGCGGCGGCGGTGCGGTTGATGCGCGCCAGCGTCGCCGCCCGCATTTCCCGGGGGCGACATGAACTGGCCCGCCGTGACCGCGCCCGCGACGAGGCGGTCGCAGCGTCGGCGTGGCGCGAGGGGGCGCTTCCGCCGCTCTCGACGACGGTGGCGGGGGTCGAAGTCGCGGCGCGGCGGCTGGGCGAGGCGCCGGCCGGCAGCTTCTGGGCGCTCTGCGCGGGGGAGGGGCGGGCGGCCCTCGTCCTGGGCGAATGCGAGGGGCCGACGCCGACCGCGGCGCTCGCGCGGGCGATGGCGGCCCGGCGGTTCTGCGAGCGCCGCCTCCTGGACGGTCCGACCGAGGATCGCCTCGACGAGGCGGCCCGGGCTTTCGCCATCCGGCGCCTGACCTGGGTCGATTGGTCAGAGCGCCGGGGCCCGGAGGCGGACGTCCGGTCCCTGATGGACGGCGATGCCGGGGACAAGGCCGCCGCCTACCGCCGCCGCGCGGCGGGGCTGTCGCCCGATGCGGTGATCGACGACCTGGCGGTGCTGCTGGACGCGAACGGGATGGTGGCGGTGCTGCGGCCTGCGACGTCGCAAGCCTAGTTCGCGGCGCCCAGCGCCGCGGGAAGCCTACCCCAGCGACGCCATCCCCGCGGCCACGTCCGGCTCGATCGCGAAGATGCTGGAGAAGCCGCTGATGTCGAACACCTCGCGGACGGCGGGCGCAAGGCCGGTCAGGACCAGCTTGTGGCCCTTGGCGCGGGCCGCCTTGGCGCCCATGAGCAGGACGCGCAGGCCGGCGGAGCTCACGTAGGGCACGCCGGCGAGGTCGAGGAGCACCTTGCCGTTGGCCTGCACGCGGGGCGGCAGGACAGTCTCCAGTTCGCCCGCGGAGTTGCTGTCGATGCGACCGGCCGCGGTCAGCATGAGGACGCCATCGCGGGTCTCTTCACGGATGTCCATATGGGCGCCTCGCTCGCTGGCCACGTCGTGAGTATAGGCCCGGCCGGCCACAGTATTGCGGCCGTTGAGATAATTCCCTGCGCGACTAGACTGCAATGGTGAGTCCCTGCAAGGCCCTGGAGCGGGCGGGCGGAATGGAATTGGATTTCTCCCATACGCTCACCGGCGGCCGGGCGGGATTTCCTGCGCTGATGGACGCCCTGGAGGGCTATTTCGCCGCGCGAGGTGCGCCCGAGGCAGGGATCGGCGCGCTGATGGTGGCTGTCGACGAGGTGGTCAGCAACATCCTGAACCACGGCGGCGAGCACCTTCGCATCGAGGTGCGCGCAGGCGCCGACGCAAGTGCGGCCTGGGTCGAGGTGGAGGATGACGGGCCGGCGTTCGATCCTACGGTCGCCGCGGCGCCAGACACCGGCCTGCCGGTCGAGGATCGGGACATCGGGGGACTCGGAATCCACCTGGTGCGCAAGCTCGCCAACGAGGTGGCCTACGAACGGCGCGGAGCACGCAACCGTTTGCGGTTCTCCAAAACCTTCCGGTCATAGTCCGCAGCGTATGAGTGCGTCTGGGCAACCGGAGCGCGCGTAGAGACGATGGGTGCTGAACAGGCGATAGCGGAAGGCGTGGCGGCGGACGACGGCCTGACGGTCTGCGACACCGATTCGCCCCACGGCCTGGGCGTGCGCACCGGCCCTGCGCGCCGAGCTGGAGAGATGATCCATCGCTTCACCGGCGAGATCGGGCCGGAGCTGCGCCAGCACACCCTGCAGGTGGCGCCGGGGCTGCATATCTCGGGCGCCCGCTTCATCGGCTACCTGTCGCACAGCTGCGACCCGAACTGCGCGCTGGACATGGCCCGCTTCGAGCTCGTCGCGCTGAAGGACGTGCGCGCCGGCGAGCTCCTGACCATCGACTACGCGGCCACCGAGGATCAGCTCTACCGGCAGTTCGCATGCCATTGCGGCGCAGCCAGCTGCCGCCGCTGGATCACCGGCCGCACGGAGCCGACGAACGCGGAGGGGCGCGCCTGGCTGGCGGGGGCAGTCGCCGGATGAGCGCGCGCGCGGCCGCGCGGCCGGAGCCCACCTGTTGGTGGGCGCGCGCCGACCTCGGATTCAAGGGCGGGCGACTCTGCCTGGCGGGACACGACGTGGCGGCGCTGGCTGAAGCCGCCGAAGGACCGCTGTTCCTCTACAGCGCAGCGCGGGTGGCGGAGAACCTGGACCGGCTGAGGCGGGCGCTCGCCGAGAGCGGGCGGCCGGCGCGGATCTACTACGCCATGAAGGCCAACCGTTTTCCGCCGCTGCTGGAGGCGCTGGCCCGGCAGGGCGGGTGCGGGATCGACGCCTGCTCGCCCGACGAGGTGGATCGGGCATTGGCCTGCGGGTTCGCCGCGCGCGACATCAGCTTCACGGGAACGGGGGTTTCCAACCGCGATCTCGACCGGCTGCTGGCGCACCCGGACCTGACCATCAACTGCGACACGGTCGGCATGATCCGCCGCATCGGCGAGCGGGCGCCGGGGCGGGCGATCGGCGTGCGGGTGAACCCGGAGCGGGGCACCGGCTACGCCGACGCCGAACGGCTGACCTATGCGGGCGCCGCGGTGACCAAGTTCGGGATCTATCGGGACGCCTGGCCGCTGGCCCTGGAAACGGCCCGGGCGCATGGGCTGACCATCACGGGGCTGCATTTTCACGTGGGCTGCGGCTACCTCTCGGACCAGCTTCCGGCCTGGGACGAGGCGGTGGGCGCGGCGCTGGCGTTCCTGGACGAGGCGCCGGACGTGCGCACGGTGAACGTCGGTGGCGGCCTTGGCTTGCCGCACAGGCCGGGGGACGCTGCGCTCGACCTTGTACGCTGGGCGGCGATCCTCAAGCGCCGCTTGCGAGGGCGCGACGTGACCCTGGCGGTGGAGCCCGGCGACTATCTGGTGAAGGACGCCGGCGTCCTGGTGCTGCAGGTCACCGACGTGGAGATGAAGCGGGGCGTCCGCTTCGCCTTCCTGGACGGCGGCTTCAACCTGGCGCCCGAGCCGGCCTACTACGACCTGCCCTGCGAACCGGTGGCCTGCGCGCCGCGGAGCCTGGACGCCGCCTCGTGGCAGCCGGTGACGGTGGCCGGCAATATCAACGAGGCCCTGGATGTCTGGGCCAGCGACCACCGCATGCCGGAACTGCGCGAGGGCGACCGCATCGCGCTGATCAACGCCGGAGGCTATGCCGCCGCGATGAGCTCGAACCACTGTATGCGCGGCGGCTTCACGGAGATGTTGCTCCCCGCCGGACCCACCCCGCACGAATAACCCGTTAAGTGAATCGCGGGATGAGTGGCGACCGAACTTCCGAGGAGCCGCCATGCGCCGCCGTATCGCCGCCGCCCTGACCGCGCTGTCCACCCTCGCCGCCGCGCCGGCCCTGGCGCAGGAAGAGATCGCCGTCGACTTCAACCTGGGCGTGGCCAGCGAGTACGTCTTCCGGGGCGTGAGCCAGACCGACGAGGATCCCCAGGTGTTCGGCGGGGCGGATCTGACGGCCGGGATGTTCTATGCGGGCTTCTGGGCCTCGAACGTGGACTTCGGGGATTCCACGGATGCGGAGTTCGACCTCTACGCCGGCGTGACGCCGATCGTGGGCCTGTTCGAACTGGACCTGGGCGTCCTCTACTACGGCTACATCGACGCCCCCTCCGGGGCCGACTACGACTATTTCGAGTTCCAGGCCCTGGCGAGCGTGCCGGTGGGACCGGCGACCGTCGGCGCCGGCGTCTGGTTCGTCCCCGACAGCTATAGCGGGATCGACCACTCCGCCTATTTCGAGATGAACGCCTCGTACTCACCGACCACGCGGGTGTCGCTGAGCGGCGCGCTGGGTCGCCAGACCTTCGACGGGCCCGGCGACTACACCACCTGGAACGTCGGCGCCGCCTTCGCGCTCACCGACAACCTGGCCGTCGACCTGCGGTACCACGACACCGACGAGCATCGGTTCGGCAAGCTGTACGACAGCCGCGTCGTGGTGAGCCTGCAGGCCGACTTCTAGGCGTCAGCGCCCCACGAACACCGGCTCGCGCTTCTCCACGAAGGCGCGGGCGGCTTCCTGGTGGTCCTGCGTTTGGCTGCAGTGGACCTGGTGCGTGGTCTCGATGTCGAGATACTCGTCCACGTCCGCGCCCATGAGCGCGCGGTTCAGGTTCTCCTTCATGTAGCGGAAGGCCACGGAAGGCCCGGAGGCGAGCTTGCGGGCGATCTCCTGGGTGCGGGCCTCCAGCTCCTCCGGCTCGACGACCCAGTTGACGAGGCCCAGCGCCAGCGCCTCGTCGGCCGTCACGCGGTCCGAGAAGTAGAAGAGCTCGCGGGCCTTGGCGGCGCCCACCAGCTTGGAGAGGAAGAAGCCCGCGCCGTAGTCGCCGGGGAAGCCCACCTTGGCGAAGGCTGTGGTGAGGATCGCCGTCTTCGCCATGATCCGCAGGTCGCAGGACAGCGCGATGCCCAGCCCCGCGCCCGCTGCGGCGCCGGGGAGCGCGGCGATCGTCGGCTTGGCCATCTTGAAGAGCTTGCCGGAGGTGGCGCGCTGGCTGATCCGCTGGCCGGCGATGCGCTCGTCGAGGGTGACCGGCTCGCCGTTGGCGTTGCGGCTGGCCATGCCCTTCACGTCCCCGCCGGCGCAGAAGCCCTTGCCCGCGCCGGTGACCACGATGCAGCGAACCGATGGCTCAAGCTCCGCCCAGGCCAGCTGTTGCGAGAGGCCGGCCAGCATGTCGCCGCTCAGGGCGTTGCGCGCCTCGGGGCGGTTGAGAGTCAGGGTCAGCACGCCTTCGTCCAGGCGGGCGAGCAGGTCGGTCGTGCCGGTGTCGATGTCGGCCATGGGTTCCTCCGTTGTCGGCGCGACCATAAGCCGGGCGGACTTGACCGTCATCGTCCCGCAGCCTGTAGTTCGAACAAATGTATGAGGGAGGCCCAATCGATGCGTCTGCGCCAGATCGCCCTGGTGGGTGAGGATCTCGCCGCGGCCAAGGCCGACATCACCGAGGTGCTGGGTCTGGGAGAGGCCTACGCAGATCCCGGCGTCGGCAAGTACGGGCTGGAAAACGCCGTCTGGCCGATCGGCGACACCTTCCTGGAAGTCGTTTCACCGAAGCAGCCGGGCACGACGGCCGGCCGGCTGCTGGAGAAGCGCGCAGGCGACGGCGGCTACATGGCGATCTTCCAGACGGACGACCTCGCCGGGGCGCGGGCGCGGGTTGCGGCGCAGGGCGTGCGGGTGGTTGATCAGATTGACCGGCCGAAGGCGAGCTTCACCCACCTTCATCCCAAGGACACCGGCGGCGCCATCGTCTCGATCGACGCCATGGATCCGCCGGAGCACTGGGAATGGGGCGGTCCGAACTGGCGCGACCAGGTCCGAACCGACGTGGCGGTCGGCATCGTCGGCTGCGAACTTCAGGGCGAGGATCCCGAGGACATGGCCCGCCGCTGGGCGGGGGTGCTGGGCGGCGCCCCCGAGAAGGCGGGCGACGGCTGGCGTCTGCAGGTCGACGGAGGCGAGTTGCGATTCGTCCCGCTGCGGGATGCGCGCGGCGAGGGCCTCGGCTGTTTCGACGTGGCGGTGCGCGATCCCAAGGCGGTGCGCGCCCGGGCCAGCGGGCGCGGCGCCGTGGACGCGGATGGAAATGTGGTGCTCTGTGGAACACGCGTCCGGCTTGTGCAGGCCTGATCCTCGCGCCTTCACCTGCGACACTTTGGAATGATCTGCCCCCAACTTGCTGTGAGGCGGGTCGACAAGGGTTGATCTTGCCGGGTAAATGCCCGCAAACGCGCGCACGGCCCGCAGCTTCAGCGAGGTACGGGCCGCGTCTAGGCGTGCTTACTGATACCCTGTCGATTTAGAGACGAGATGAGTGTGATGCGGCTGCCCGAGCGGCAAGGACTGTACGATCCGGCGAACGAACACGACGCCTGTGGCGTGGGCTTTGTGGCCAATATCAAAGGCCGCAAATCGCACGAGGTGATCGAGGCCGGCCTGCAGATCCTGGTCAACATCGACCACCGCGGCGCGGTCGGCGCGGACCCGCTTGTCGGCGATGGCGCGGGCGTGCTCATCCAGATCCCGGACGGGCTCTATCGGGAGTGGGCCCAGGAGGCGGGCGTCGACCTGCCGTCGCCCGGCTACTACGCCGTGGCCATGTGCTTCCTGCCCCAGGACGCGGCAACGCGGGCGGCGGCCATCGAGCAGTTCGAGCACTTCCTGCGCGTCGAGAAGCAGCCGCTGCTGGGCTGGCGCGACGTGCCCGTAGATCCGAGCGGCCTCGGCAAGGCGGTGCTCGACTCCATGCCGGTGATCCGCCAGGCCTTCGTCGGCCGCGGCCCGAACGTGAAGGATCAGCAGGCGCATGAGCGCAAGCTGCTGGCGGTCCGCAAGCAGTTCCAGAACCCGCTGGCCGAGATGGCGAAGAAGCGGGGCCTGCCGGACCTGACCCAGGTCTATATGCCGTCGTTCTCGACCCGGACGGTGGTCTATAAGGGCATGCTGCTCGCCGGGCAGGTGGGGACCTTCTACAAGGACCTGACCGATCCGCGGGCCGAATCCGCGCTCTGCATGGTGCACCAGCGGTTCTCGACCAACACCTTCCCGTCCTGGAAGCTGGCCCACCCCTACCGGTTCATCGCCCACAACGGCGAGATCAACACGGTCCGCGGCAACGTGAACTGGATGAACGCCCGCCGGCGCACGCTGGAGAGCGACCTCATCGGGCCCGACCTCAACAAGATGTGGCCGCTGATCCCGCACGGACAGTCGGACACCGCCTGCCTGGACAATGCGCTGGAGCTGCTGATCGCCGGCGGCATCCCGATGGTCCAGGCCATGATGATGCTGATCCCGGAGGCGTGGTCGGGCAACCCGTTGATGGATCCCAAGCGCAAGGCCTTCTACGAGTACCACGCCGCCCTGATGGAGCCGTGGGACGGCCCCGCCGCGGTGGCCTTCACGGACGGGCGCCAGATCGGCGCCACGCTCGACCGCAACGGCCTGCGTCCTGCCCGCTTCATCATCACCGACCAGGACCATGTGGTCATGGCCTCGGAGGTCGGCGTCCTGCAGATCCCCGAGGAGCGGATCGTCCGCAAGTGGCGCCTCCAGCCGGGCAAGATGCTGCTCATCGACATGGAAGAGGGCCGCATCATCGAGGACGAGGAGATCAAGCGGTCCCTCGCCGAGGAAGAGCCCTACGAGGAGTGGCTGGCCGAGACCCAGTTCAAGCTCGAGGAGCTGTCGCTCGACGCCGTCGGCGGCGCGCCGGCGGTGAACGATCCCGACACCCTGCTCGATCGTCAGCAGGCCTTCGGCTACACCCAGGAGGACATCCAGTTCTTCCTCGAGCCGATGGCGAAGGACGGGGACGACCCCGTGGGCTCGATGGGCTTCGACACGCCCATTGCGGTGCTCTCCGCGCGGCCCAAGCTACTGTACGAGTACTTCAAGCAGAACTTCGCCCAGGTCACGAACCCGCCGATCGATCCGATCCGGGAAGAGCTGGTGATGAGCCTCGTCAGCATGATCGGGCCGCGCCCGAACCTGCTGGGCCGCAACGCCGGCACGCACAAGCGCCTGGAGGTCGCCCAGCCGATCCTCACGGACGAGGACGTGGCCAAGATCCGCTCGGTGCACGAGCTGCTGGACGGGGCGTTCCGCACGACCACGCTGGACACCACCTGGCCGGCCGAAGAAGGCCCCGAAGGGCTGGAGGCGGCGATCGACCGCCTTTGCCGCGCGGCGACCGACGCGGTGCTGGACGACAACAACATCCTGATCCTGTCGGACCGTGAGACCGGCCCCGACCGCATCCCGATCCCGGCGGCGCTGGCCACGGCGGCGGTCCACCATCACCTGATCCGCCAGGGCCTGCGCATGCAGACCGGCCTGGTCGTGGAGACCGGCGAGGCACGGGAAGTGCATCACTTCTGCGTCCTGGCGGGTTACGGCGCCGAGGCGGTGAACCCCTATCTGGCCTTCCAAACCCTGGAGCAGATCCGGGTGCGGAACGGCCTGGCGCTGTCGGCCTACGACGTGCGCAAAAACTACATCAAGGCCGTGGGCAAGGGCATCATGAAGGTGATGTCCAAGATGGGCATCTCCACCTACCAGTCCTACTGCGGCGCCCAGATCTTCGACGCCGTGGGCCTTTCGACGGCCCTGGTGGAGAAGTACTTCACCGGTACGGCGACGACGATCGAAGGCGTCGGCCTGATCGAGATCGCCGAGGAGAGCGTCCGGCGCCACCGCGACGCCTACGGCGACAATCCGATCTACAAGTCGATGCTGGACGTGGGCGGCCAGTACGCCTGGCGCCTGCGCGGCGAGGCGCACGCCTGGACGCCGGAATCGATCTCGGGCCTGCAGCACGCCGTGCGCGGCAACCTGCCGGACGAGTATCGCCGCTTCGCCAACGCCATCAACGAGCAGAGCGAGCGGCTGCTCACCATCCGCGGCCTGATGCGTTTCCGGCCCGCGCCTGAACCCGTGCCGCTGGACGAGGTGGAGCCGGCCTCCGAGCTCGTGAAGCGGTTCTCGACCGGCGCCATGAGCTTCGGCTCGATCAGCCGCGAGGCGCATACGACCCTGGCGATCGCCATGAACCGCATCGGCGGCCGGTCCAACACCGGCGAGGGCGGGGAGGAGCCGGACCGGTTTGTGCCGCTGCCGAACGGCGATTCGATGCGCTCGCGGATCAAACAGGTGGCGTCGGGCCGGTTCGGCGTGACGACCGAGTACCTGGTCAACGCCGACGACATCCAGATCAAGATGGCCCAGGGCGCCAAGCCCGGGGAGGGCGGCCAGCTGCCCGGGCACAAGGTGGACAAGAACATCGCCAAGGTCCGGCACTCGACGCCGGGCGTCGGCCTGATCTCGCCGCCGCCGCACCACGACATCTACTCGATCGAGGACCTGGCCCAGCTCATCCACGACCTCAAGAACGTCAACCCGGCGGCCCGCATCTCGGTGAAGCTGGTGTCGGAAGTCGGCGTGGGCACGGTGGCCGCGGGCGTGGCCAAGGCGCGCGCCGACCACGTGACGATCTCGGGCTTCGAGGGCGGCACCGGGGCCTCGCCGCTGACCTCGCTGACGCACGCAGGTTCGCCCTGGGAGATCGGCCTGGCCGAGACCCAGCAGACCCTGCTGCTGAACGGCCTTCGGACGCGCATCGCGGTGCAGGCGGACGGCGGGTTGCGCACCGGGCGGGACGTGGCGATCGCGGCTTTGCTCGGCGCGGACGAGTTCGGCTTCTCGACGGCGCCGTTGATCGCCGCGGGCTGCATCATGATGCGCAAGTGCCACCTGAACACCTGCCCGGTCGGGGTGGCGACCCAGGACCCTGTGCTGCGCGCGCGCTTCACCGGCCAGCCCGAGCACGTGATCAACTACTTCTTCTTCGTGGCCGAGGAGCTGCGGGAGATCATGGCCGCCATGGGCTTCCGCACCTTCAACGAGATGGTCGGACGGGTGGACCGCCTCGACGTCGCGCCGGCGGTCGACCACTGGAAGGCGCACGGAGTGGACCTGTCGCGGATCCTCTACGCCGCGCCGGCCGAAGGCCAGAAGGGCCTCTGGAACATGGACCGCCAGGATCATGGCCTAGACAAGGCCCTGGACCACGTCCTGATCGCCGACTCCAAGGCGGCTCTCGAAGAAGGCAAGCCAGTCCGCGGCGAGTACGCGGTGCGCAACATCAACCGCACGGTGGGCGCCATGCTCTCGGGCGAGGTGGCCAAGCGCTACGGCCATGCCGGCCTGCCCGAGGACACCATCTCCCTGACCTTCAAGGGCCAGGCGGGACAGAGCTTCGGCGCATTCCTGGCCCGCGGCGTAAGCCTGACCCTGATCGGCGACGGCAACGACTATGTCGGCAAGGGCCTGTCGGGCGGCCGGGTGGTCGTGCGGCAGCCGCCGGAGGCCCGGCGCGACCCGACCCGCAACATCATCGTCGGCAACACCGTCCTCTACGGCGCCATCGCCGGCGAGGCCTATTTCGAGGGCGTGGCGGGCGAACGGTTCGCGGTGCGCAACTCGGGCGCCGTGGCGGTGGTCGAGGGCGTGGGCGACCACGGGTGCGAATACATGACCGGCGGGGTCGTGGTGGTCCTGGGCGACACCGGCCGCAACTTCGCCGCCGGCATGAGCGGCGGCATCGCCTATGTCTACGATCCGCGCGGCCGCTTCCGCGACCTGTGCAACACCGCCATGGTCGATCTGGAGGCGGTGGAGCTGTCCAAGGTCGAGGGTGACGACGGCGTCCGGCCCAGCCAGCGGTCCATCTCGGTGGAGAACAACGGCATGGGCGACGTGCTGCGCTACGACGCCGAGCGCCTGCGTATCCTGGTGGAGCGGCACCAGCTGCACACCGGCAGCGCCCGGGCGGCCGAGATCCTGGAGAACTGGGACAAGGCCCTGCCGTCGTTCGTGAAGGTGACGCCGCGGGACTACCGCCGCGCGCTCCTGGAGCTCGCCGCCGAGCGCAAGGCCGCCGCCGCCGTCGCGGCCGAATAGAGACGTCTGGAGTACCTGCAAGATGGGCAAGCCCACCGGCTTCCTGGAGATCGAGCGCCATGACCGGAAGTACGATCCGGTCGCCGAGCGCCTGAAGACCTGGAAGGAATTCGTCCAGCCGCTGCCGCAGAACGAGCTGCGCCAGCAGGCCTCGCGCTGCATGAGCTGCGGGATCCCGTTCTGTCACCAGGGCTGCCCGGTGAACAACCAGATCCCGGACTTCAACGAGCTGGTCTATCGCGACCAGTGGCGCGACGCGCTGGAGAACCTTCAGTCCACCAACAACTTCCCGGAGTTCACGGGCCGGATCTGCCCCGCCCCGTGCGAGGCGTCCTGCACGCTGAACATCCCGGACACGCCCGTCACCATCAAGACGATCGAGTGCCAGATCGTCGACAAGGGCTGGGAGGAGGGCTGGATCAAGCCGCAGCCCTCGGCGCGCGGCACGGGCAAGCGCGTGGCGGTCGTCGGCTCCGGTCCCGCTGGGCTGGCCTGCGCCCAGCAGCTGGCTCGCGCCGGCCACGCCACCACGGTGTTCGAGAAGTCGGATCGGTTCGGCGGACTGCTCCGCTACGGCATCCCCGACTTCAAGATGGAGAAGCATCTCATCGACCGGCGCATCCGGCAGATGGAGCAGGAAGGCGTGATCTTCCGGCCAAACTTCGAGGTGGGCGTGGACGTGTCGGTGCAGCGGCTGCTGGACGATTACGACGTGCTCGTGATGGCCGGCGGCGCCGAGGCTCCGCGTGACCTGCCGGTGCCGGGGCGCGAGCTGGACGGCGTCCACTTCGCCATGGAGTTCCTGACCCAGCAGAACAAGCGCAACGCCGGCGACCCGGAATCGATCGCCGCGCCGAACGGCACGCTCAGCGCCCGCGGCAAGCACGTGGTGGTGATCGGCGGCGGCGACACCGGGTCCGACTGCATCGGAACCTCCAACCGCCAGGGCGCGCTCTCGGTCACTCAACTCGAGATCATGCCCAAGCCGCCCGAGCACGAGAACAAGGCCCTGGTCTGGCCCGACTGGCCGCTGAAGCTGCGGACCTCGTCTTCCCAGGCCGAAGGCTGCGACCGGGACTTCTCGGTGGCGACCAAGCGCGTGATCGGCGAGAACGGCCGCGTGACGGCCCTGGAATGCGTGCGCCTGGAGTGGGTCGCGGGCCCCGACGGCCGCCAGCAGATGCGGGAGGTCGAGGGCTCGGAGTTCCAGCTCAAGGCCGACATGGTCCTGCTGGCGATGGGCTTCGTCGGACCGCGCCGCGAGGGCGTGGTCGAGCAGAGCGCGGTGGAGCTGGATCCGCGCGGCAACGTCCTGGCCAATGTGGTCGACTACCACACCTCCGAGCCGAACATCTTCGCCTGCGGCGACATGCGGCGGGGGCAGTCCCTGGTGGTCTGGGCGATCCGTGAAGGCCGGCAGTGCGCGCGGGCCGTCGACGAGCACCTGATGGGCGTGTCCAAACTGCCGCGGTGAGGGGCGGTCGGCCGATTGCCTCCCGATCGGGCGCAGGTTAGGCGTTCTCCTGCTCCGCAGGAGACGCTTCCCGTCCATGGCCATCACCGCGATCGAGTACAGCCTCTTCCGGAGCTATCGGCGCGGCGGGCTGCTGCCGCTCGGCGGCGACGTGCTCGAGATCGGCGAAGCGAACTGGTACGGCGACGTGGGCGTGCTCGACCTGCAGGCCGACATTGCCGCGTGGGCGCCGGAGGACGACCGCGAGAGGTTGTCCGCACGGTTGACTGAACTCACGACGGTGCGCCCGCCGCCGCTGTTCGACATCGCCAAGGTCTTCTGGGCCACGTTCCTGCAGCCGAAGTCGATGACGGCAATCGACCTGCACGGCGGCCCTGAGGCGCTGCGGCTCGACCTGAACCGGCCGGTGAAGCTGGAGCGCCGGTTCGACCTCGTGATGAACCTCGGAACGGTGGAGCATGTCTTCAACGTCGCCCAGGCTCTTGAGACCATCCACGACCACACGCGCCCCGGCGGCCTCATGCTTCACGGCATGCCGATGTCGGGCTGGCTGGACCATGGGTTCTACAGCTTCAATCCGACGTTCTACTTCGACCTCGCCCGCGCCAACCGCTACGAGGTCGTCTCGGCGGTCTATGCCGAGCTGGATCCGTTACGGCTGATCGCTCTGGCCGATCGTGACACCCCCATGCGCCTGTCACAGGCCGGCCAGCTCGGGCGCAATGGCCTGATCTACATCCTGTTCCGGCGACCGGCGGAGGAGCTGCCGTTCGAGCCGCCGATGCAGGGCTATTACGCTGGGGCGCTTTCGGACGAGGCGGCCGTCAGCTGGCGAAAGGACCGCTGAGCCCGGCGGGGCCCGGCGCCGCCAGCATCCGGTCGAAGTAGGCGATGGTCCGTTCCAGGCCTGTCCGCACGGCCGTCGTCGGCCCCCAGCCCAGCGTCCGCCGCGCCAGGCCGATATCGGGCTGGCGCTGGCGCGGATCGTCGGCCGGCAGGGGCTTTTCCACGATCTGCGAGGCGCTGCCGGTCAATTCCAGGATCGTCTCGGCCAGCGCGCGGATCGAGATCTCCTCAGGGTTCCCGAGGTTTACCGGGCCGGTGAAGTCGGCGGCCGAACTCATCAGCCGGATCAGCCCGTCCACCAGGTCGTCGACGTAGCAGAACGAGCGGGTCTGCTCGCCGCGGCCGTAGAGGGTGATCGGCTCGCCCTTGAGGGCCTGGACGATGAAGTTTGACACCACGCGGCCGTCGTTGGGGTGCATGCGCGGGCCGAAAGTATTGAAGATGCGCGCCACCTTGATCTCCAGCCCGTGCTGGCGGTGGTAGTCGAAGAACAGGGTCTCGGCGCAGCGCTTGCCCTCGTCGTAGCAGGAGCGCGGGCCGATCGGGTTGACGTTGCCCCAGTAGTCCTCGGTCTGGGGATGGACGGCCGGGTCGCCATAGACTTCGGAGGTGGAGGCCTGGAGGATGCGGGCGCGCAGCCGCTTGGCCAGCCCCAGCATGTTGATGGCGCCGTGGACGCTGACCTTGGTCGTCTGCACCGGATCGAACTGGTAGTGCACCGGGCTCGCCGGGCAGGCGAGATTGTAGATCCGGTCCACCTCCACGAAGAGCGGGAAGGTGATGTCGTGGCGTAGCACCTCGAAGTTCGGATTGCCGAGCAGATGGGCCACGTTGGCCCGGCGGCCGGTGAAGAAATTGTCCACGCAAAGCACGTCGTAGCCCTCGGCCACGAGGCGCTCGCAGAGGAACGAGCCGATGAAGCCTGCGCCCCCGGTCACGAGGATTCGGTCGCCTGTTCGCATGATGAACTTGTCGGGCGCCGCCGCGCCCGCTGCAACCGCGAAGCTCTCGCGATGCGCGCAGGGGCCTGCTAGGTCGGACCATCAACCCGGAGTCGAGCCAGGCGTGACACAGGAGAACGGCAGGGCGGAGGATGTGCTGGAGCTCCGGAAGGCGGCGGCGCAGCTCCGCGAACAGGGCCGCTTGGCCGAGGCGGCCAGCGTGCTCCAGAGGGCCGTGGCGCGCAAGCCGGACGACCGTGACGCCCAGGCGGAGCTTGGGCTGACCTTCGCCCTGATGGGTCGGCCGGCCGAGGCGGAGCCCTGCTACCGTCGGGCCTTGGCCATCGACCCGAACGACAGCTTCTCATGGGCCAACCTGGGGGGCGCGTTGATGGCGCTGAACCGGCCGGCCGACGCCGAGACCTGCTTCCGAGAGGTGTTGGCGCGTGAACCCGGACATGCGGCGGCGCTCCGCAATCTCGGGATGCTGCTCAAGGACATGGGCCGGCTGGACGAAGCGAAGGCCGCGTTGCTGAAGGCGTCGGAGAGCGACACCGCCCTGGAGGTGACGCTTCAGGCCCATCTGGGGCTGTCGCCGATCGCGCGGTCGCCGGACGACATCGAGCGGCAGCGCGCGAGTTACGCCGCCGGCCTGGAGGCCCTGGCCGCTGGAACCGGCGCGCTCGCCTACAATGGCGCCAAAATCAACCTGCCCTGGTTCTATTTGGCCTATCACGGCCGTGATGACCGGGCGCTGATGCGGCGGACCGCCGAGGTGCTGGCCCAGCGGATGTACGCGCCGCCGGCCGCCGCAGCGCCTCTGCGCAGCTCGGGCGACCGGATCCGCGTCGTGTTCTGCTCGGAGTTCCTGCACGATCACACCATCGGCCGTCTCTACCGTGGACTGATCCGGCATCTGGACCGGAGCCGCTTCGAGGTGGTCGTGGCGCACGGGCCCTACTCGCGAGCGGACGCCTTCCGGGCTGCGCTGGACGGCTGCGCGGACCGCGCCGTGATCCTGCCGCGCGCGCTCGACGCCCAGAGGGAGGCGATTCGCGCGCTCTCGCCCGACGTCCTGTTCTTTCCGGACATCGGCATGTCCGCCCAGACCTGGTTCCTCGCCCGTTCACGGCTGGCTCCGGTGCAGGCTGTGAGCTGGGGCCATCCGGATACGACGGGCCTCGGCAGCATCGACTACTTCGTCTCCGCGGACGGGATCGAGCCCCAAGGGGCGGAGGCAGGATACGTCGAGGGCCTGGTGCGGCTCCCTCGACTGCCCTGCTTCTACGAGACGCCTGCGCCGCCGCCCTCGCTCCCACGCGCCGCGTTGCGCCTGCCGGAGACCGGCGTGCTCTACGGGTGCCCGCAAAGCCTGTTCAAACTCCACCCCGACTTCGACGCCGTGCTGGCGCGCATCGCGGAAGGCGACCCTCGCGGCCACCTCGTGCTTATCGAGAGCCGCAATGCGGCCTGGACCCAGGTGCTGCGAGAGCGTTGGGCCGCCAGCCATCCCATCCTTCTCGAGCGCGTGCGCTTCCTGCCGCGGCTCAGCCACGACGGCTTCATGGCCCACCTCGCCCACATCGACGTTCTGCTGGACCCGCCGCATTTCGGCAGCGGCAACACGCTCTACGAGGCGATGGCGCTGGGCACGCCGATCGTGACCTGGCCGGGTGAGTTCATGCGCGGCCGCATCGTCGCTGCGGCCTACGCGCAGATGCAGGTGGATCAGCCGCCGGTCGCCCGGAACCTGGCCGACTATGCCGAGCTCGCACTGGCGCTCGGCCGCGACGCGGAGGCCCGCAAGCATCTGAAGAGCGAGCTCGCGGCGAAGGCGCGGCAGGGTCTCTACGAGGACATGGCGGCGGTGCGCGCCTTCGAGGACTTCTTCACCGCCGCTGTCGACGCGGCGGCTTACGGCGCGCGCCTGCCCGCTGGTTGGCGGAACTCCAAAGCCACGGTGACGGCATGACGGCCTCTCACGGCCTCGTGGCGGCGACTTGCCCCGTCTGCGCCCACAGCGTCGCCGCGCCGTTCTTCGACGGCGGTCGCCAGCCCCTCGCGACCCTCGGATGGCCGGCCTCGGCCGAAGAAGCCCAGGCGATGGCGCGTCTGCCGCACGACTTCGTGCAATGCCCAAACTGCACCCACGTGTGGAACCGCAGCTTCACCTACGGGGACGTGCCCTATCGCGACAATCCGAACCGGATGTTCAACAACGGCCTGATCTGGCAGGGGCACCTGGCGGAGAGCTGCCGGCTGCTGGTCCGCCAGATGCCGCCGGCGCCGACGCTGGTGGAGGTGGGCTGCGGGGAAGGCCACTTCCTGCGTGCGCTGGCCCGGGCCTGCGGTGGGGAAGGTCGAATCATCGGCTTCGACCCGAGCACCCACCCCGAGACCGGCCAGGGCTTCGAGTTCCACGCCCGGCTGTTCGATCCCCTGACCGACATCGCCGCGTTCCGGCCGGACGCCGTGATCATCCGACACGTGATCGAGCACCTGACGACGCCAGCCACGCTGATCGAGCAGCTCGCGTGGGGGGCATCCCAGGTCGACAAGGACGTCTGGCTCTTCGCCGAGAGCCCCTGCATCGACCGGGTATTCCCGACCGGCCGGCTCGCCGACTTCTTCTACGAGCACGTCTCCCACTTCTCGACCGACTCGTTCCGCACCTTGATGGCGCGCGCGGGCGACATCTTCGAACTGGCTCACGGCTACGACGGGGAAGTGGTCTACGCGCTGGTGCGGCTGGGTGTCCCCGAGGCTCGACGGAAGCAGGTGGCGCGGGCGCAGGCGTTCCATGATCGTGCATCTGAGACCCGGGCGGCCGTGCGCGCCCAGATCGACGAACTGGCCGCCAGCGGCCGTACGGTCGCGGTGTGGGGCGGCACGGGCAAGGGCGCGGCTTTCATCCACCAGTTCGGGCTCGACGCCGAGCGTTTCCCGCTGGTGGTGGACTCCGATCCCGACAAGGCGGGCACCTTCGTTCCGGGCGCCGGCCAGGAGATCCAGTTCCGCGACGTCCTGAAGGCGCGCCCCGCCGACGTGGTGCTGATCCCCACCCAATGGCGCGCGGCGGACATCGTCCGGGAGATGGCGCGGGAGGGCATCCGCGCCGGCCAGGTGCTGATCGAACACGACGGGCGACTGATCGACTACGCGGCGGACGACCACCCCTACCGCTGACGTGCTGACACCGGGTGGCGGCCCGCCTGACGCGCTGGCGGCCCGGGAGGGAGCCGAAGGACCAAGCACCAGCGGTCCCATAGCGTCCCGGTCTCGGTATCTAGACGACTGAAATTCTTGGGCTTATCAGTTGTAGCCGTGGGGCGTTGGTCACGCGGCTTCATCGAATTTCACCCGATGTCGCCTCCAAACTTGGGACGCGATGTGGGGTGCGATCCCAAGGAGATCCGCGTGCGTCGATCCGAAAACAAGCTCACCGCGAAGGCGGTGCAATCCCTCAGTGACATCGGCCGCCACAGTGATGGCGGAGGGCTCTATCTCGTCGTCGACAAGGACGGCGCGAAAAGGTGGGTCTACATCTACCAGTTGCACGGCAGACGACGGGAAATGGGGCTCGGGCCGTACCCTGCCATCCCGCTCGGGGCTGCCCGGGAAGCGCGGAACGACGCCCGCGTGCAGTTGGCCCGGGGCATTGATCCGATTGAAGCCCGTCGGCGGGAAGCGGCGGCAAGGGCGGTCGTGATTCCGAAGTTCGGCGAGTACGCCAAGGCCTTCGTTCGCAGCCTGCCGCTCGGGAACGAGAAGTATCGAAAGCAATGGGAGCGCAGCCTCACCGAGCTGTGCCCGCGCCTTCAGAAGCTCCCGTTGAATGAGATCGACGTGAAACATGTCGTAGAGGCCGTGAAGCCGCACTGGGAGCGGATACCAGAGACGGCGGAACGCATGCTGGGGCGGATCGGACGGGTGCTGGACGCTGCGAAGGCCGACGGCCACATCCAGGGGCCATGGCAAAACCCGGCGTCCTGGCGCGGGGAGATCAAGCATCTGCTCGCGAAGCCGCGCCGCGACGTGAAGCACCACGCGGCGCTTCCCTATGAGGAGATCGGCGCGTTCATGGCGGAGCTGCGGACGCGATCAGGTTTTGCCGCGTGTGCGCTGGAGTTCGCCATCCTGACGGCGGCGCGGACATCGGAGGTCCGGTTCCTTACCTGGGACGAAATCGACCTTCAGGAGAAGCGCTGGATCTGCCCGGGGCCTCGCATGAAGATGAAGCGTGAGCATCGCGTGCCGCTGTCTTCGGCGGCCATGGGCGTGCTGGAACGCGTTGCCATCCCTTGGAAGTCCTCTCAGACCGGGTTCGTCTTCCCACGCGACGTGGACGGGCCGGCGCTCTCTGACGGGGCCATGGAGCGGGTGCTCGACCGAATGGGCGTGAAGGCGACGGTCCACGGCTTCAGGTCGACGTTCCGAGACTGGGCGGGCGACTGCACCGACTTTCCGGAGAACGTGATCGAGGCGGCGCTCGCCCACACTGTCGGCGATGAGACCAAGCGTGCGTACCGGAGGCGGGACGCGTTCGAGAAGCGGCGCCGGCTCATGCAGGACTGGGCGGACTTCTGCGGCAGGATCGCGGGCGAGAACGTGCTGCAACTCGGCCCCGGGACCGCCCAAGGGTCTGCAAAGTCCTGAACTGTGGTGCGCTACGGTGGAGCAGGCTGGCGACGGCCGCTCCACCGGAACTCTTATCGTGAAGCGTGGGGTGGTTGACACGCATCGCGCGCGTGCGCGCGCGAGGGAGACGCAGCAGCGGCCGAGCTTGGGATGGAACGCAGGGGTCGCTGGCCGACTGCGAAGAAACCTGAGGCTTTACAAGAGACGTTCGTCGCCTGGGATAGGAGCCGAACCATCCGTTGCGTCGGTGAGGAACTAGCAAACACGAGAAGGGGGGAGGGGGTTCGACCCCCTCCCCCACCTTGAAGGTCACAAACGGGGGGAGGGGTATCAAGCGACATCCGGATCTGACCCCCTGGCGACACGTAAAACTGACCCCCCTGTGGTGTTGGTTGGCGGCTCATCCCCGGAGTCCACAGGAGGGCCCCGCGCGCCGCGGAGCGCCTCCGCGCGGC
>JBMOOD010000028.1:0-51263 GCA_049323595.1 Pseudomonadota bacterium | reverse complement strand
GCCGCCCCCTTCGCCACGTCCGTCGCCAGCACCGCCGCCGCCGGCCACGGCCCCAGGGTCCGCAGCACGTTCGTCGCCCCGGTGGACCCCGACCCCACGGCCCGCAGGTCGACCCCCTTCAGCATCCGCCCGGCCAGGTAGCCCGTGGGGATCGACCCCAGCAGGTAGGCCGCGGCCCACCCCGCCATGCTCGCGATCCAGAAGACCATGCCCCGTTCCTCCCCGCCTCACGTCCCGGCGCCCGACCTTGCCGCGCCCGCCCGGGCCCTGGAACCCCCCTGCGGCGGCGGGGGTGTTGACCCTGCGCGCGAGCGCGCGGCGGAAGCCAGCAGGGAGGTGGCGATTCTTTGAGCCCTTCCGGACGACGAAGGCCCGCCGACGTCGCCGCCGGCGGGCCCGGAAAGGCGGTCTCTCCGCCGACTACTTGTCTGCGGCCGACTGTTCCGCTGCGGCGTCCATCGGCTCCAGCTTCACCGTCACCGGGTTCGGCACGAGGTCTTGGGACGCGCCGGTGGCCATGTCCACGCCCGGCCCGTCAGCGCGGCGTCTGGCGGAACGCCGCGTAGTCCTGGGTGTCACGGGCCGAAAGCGCTGGGCGCCGGCCGTCTCGGGCCAGGCGGCGGCCAGGGCGGGGATCGCTGGCGCGCCTGCCGGGGACGGCGGATGGAGCCTGCCGCTCCAGGCCCGTCCAGGTCCGCGTCTCCACCGGCGCCGCCTTCGGGCGCTTGGGTTTGCAGCCCGCCATGATCGGGACGGCCTCTAGTCTCCCTCGGCCGCTTCCCGCCGCGCCCGCTGCTCGCGCCAGTCCGGCGCCTTCACGCACGCCATCCCCTCGGGCAGTTCCTCGGCCTCGCGCACATAGGCCCGGCCGTCCTCGCCCACGACCCGCTCGTAGTGGCGCACGCGGAACACCACCTCCTTCGGCTCGGCCGTCTCGGCCAGGATCTCGGCCTCGGCCTCGCCGGTCACCGGCTTCACCCGCCCGAACCGCTTGGGCGACAGCGTCGCCGCCATCCAGCGCAGCTGGGTCAGCTTCACGTGGGTCGCATAGGCCGTCTCGGGCGTGATCTCACACGCGATGTCCCAGCCCAGGTCGCAGAACCGTTCGGCCGCCACCTCGCGCGCCAGCCGCATCTGGGCGGCGAACTCCGCATCCTCGGTCCGCCAGCGATAGACCACCCCCAGCGAGGGCAGGTCCGGGTCCTCGCACACCTTCGACAGCGCTTCGCCCTCGGCCACCCGGCGGCACACCTCGCGGCCCGCCGCGGCGTCCCACTTCGGCGGCCGGCCGACGTCGTACCGCCACCCCGCCGCCTCCCGCGCCCGCCGCACCGCCCGGGCGAACGCCGGCGCGCGCTTCATCCACGCCGTCACCGTCGCCCGGTGCGGCATGTCCGCGTCGGCGCAGATGCCCCGCAGGCTCTCGCCCGACTCCACCCGCATGGCGATCGTCCGCGCCACCTCGGCGCAGAACCGCACCGACCCCACCGGCCCGCCCAGGTTTCGGTCGGGGTCCAGCCTGCGCCGCCGCCGCCGCCGACGCCCAGACCCGACCGCCAGCTCCGCCGCCTCGCCCCCTGCGCCCACGCCCGCCACCGCCACGCACGCCGCATCCTCCGGACCGAAGTCCGCCTCGAGCCCGCCCATGAGGCCCTCCTGCTCTCGCTGAATGAAAAAGGGCCCGGAAGGCGCCGCCGCGGCGCGCACTTCCGAACCCTGCCCCAAATCTATCCCGATTTTCCGGGAAGTGCAAGAACAAAAAACGAACACATGCGATCCGCCGGCGCTATGATCCCCCGGCCATGCCGCCCATCGAACGCGTCGCGCACCTTAAGGACGACCTGAAGATCACCTGCCTCACCTGCCGCCACCAGGCGCGCTGGACGCCGAAGGACGCCCGCCGCCGCCTCGGCCCCGAGACCACCACCGTGGGCGCCAAGCGCCGCCTCAAGTGCTCCCGTTGCGGCGAGCGGCGCACCTGGCTGATCGCCTTCACCGCGTAGCCGCCGCCCCGCTGCAACCGGGGGCAGGTGGCGGCCCCGCCTCCTGCACGCCACGCTGGCGCCCATGTGCAACCTCTACACGCTCGAGGGCGCGCTCGACGACTGGGCCCAGGCCTTCGACGCCTTCCTGGTCGGCCAGCGTCTCGTGCTCTCCGCCGGCCCCGACACCCTCGCCAACCAGCCCTGGGCCGCCACCGTCTATCCCAAGTACCAGGGCCTCTTCATCCGCCCGATCGACCCCGCCGACCCCTTCGGCGGCGCGGGGTTCGAGCCCGCCGTCGGCCGCTGGGGCGTCGTGCCCTTCTTCCACAAGGGCCCGGCCAAGGCCTGGAAGTTCCCCACCAACAACTGCCGCTCCGAAGAGATGGCCGCCAAGCCCTCGTTCCGCGACAGCCTCAAGACCCGCCGCGCCCTCGTCCCCGCCACCGCCATCTGCGAATGGACCGGCCCCACGGGCCGCAAGACGAAGCACTTCATCGCCAAAGCCGACGGCGGCCCGCTCTTCATGGCCGGCCTCTGGGCCGCCCACCGCTGGGAAGGCGAGACGACCGAGAGCTACACCCTGGTGATGATGGACACCGCCCCCGGCGACGACATGCACCCCTTCCACAACCGCCAGCCGGTCTTCCTCACCCCGGACACGGCCCGCACCTGGCTCGACCCCCGCAGGCCCTACGCCGACGTCCTCAAGGCCCCGCCGCCGAACACCCTGAAAGCCGACCCGCCCGAACCCGTGGCGGCGTAGGGACCGGCCGCGTCGGGTCGGGAGGTCCCGAAGGACCGACGACCGCGGCCCAGCAAAAGTCCCCGCCGCGTCGGGTCGGGAGGTCCCGAAGGACCGACGACCGCGGCCCAGCAAAAGTCCCCGCCGCGTCGGGTCGGGAGGTCACGAAGGGCCGACGACCGCGGCCCGCCAGGATCTAGGGTAGGAGGCCATGGAAGAATCGCAGACGAAAAACCCAGGCCGGGTCGTCGGCGAGCAAATACGTGTGCGATAGTATTTAACTCTGCCTTGAATGCGAGTTGGATGTGATTCTGGCATACATATGTTTCATTGCGGCGATAGCAGGCGGGGCTTTCAATGTATACGAAGGTCTCGTAAAGGGCGAGTTGTGGTCGTCATACTTCCGGGTAGAACGAAAAAAGAGCCCCATCTTATTCTTTGCGATTCTGGCGTTTAGCGTGCTCGCCACCGCATTTTTTATACTCATGCTATTTGTAGTTCCTTGGATCTATTGAGGGTGGGGTCAGCGTAGAGCACAGGCCGCTCGCTCAGTACGCCACGCTCGGCGCGCCCTCCGCCGGAACCGGCTCGATCGCCATGATCTCCGGCGTTCCGTCTCCGCGGCGAACCCGCCAATCGCCCGTCGCGGCCCGGAGCCGCAGATCGAGCAGGAAGTTGCAGGCCCGCCCCTCGAAGCACAGCCCTCCGACCACGCTCCAGAGGACGCCGAGACGTCCCTCCGCCGCCTCCAGCCTCCGGAAATCAGCCGGCGCCCAGATCATCGGCCCGCCCGGCCACTCCAGTTCGAAGCGGTCATGCTCGCCCAACCTCAGATCGCGTCCCGCCTCCGCGGAGGCGGCCAGAACGACGGACTCGTACACATCCTCGGTGTAATCGCCGGTTTCGGGGATCCACTGCGACAGGGCCAGAATCTGGTTGAACAGGAAGAAGCTTCCCGCCTCGTCGTGGAGGCAGACGATCGTCGCCTGACGTTCCACGAACCGCGGCGACTCGATCGCCGCATAGGTCATCAGAAACGTCCGCGGCGCCGCGGAGGCCACGAGGAAATCGTCGAACGAAATCGCCTCCATCCGACGTTCCCCGGCTCCGCCACATGCGTCCATCCTCTCCCCACCGGGAGAGAGAAAAGGGCTTCGATCCCATGGCTGATGCGAGCCTGCCTCTTTAGGGCCAGTCAAGGCGGGAAGACTGGCGCTCCCCCCCGACCCCGCTACAACCGCCCCATGTCCCTCCGCGCCATCCCGCCCGACCTGGACCCCGCCAAGGTCGCCGCCATTGACGCCCTCCTCGACCGCGCCCAGGGCGAGCACGGCATCCACATCCCCCTCGCCATCGAAAGCGGCAGCCGCGCCTGGGGCTTTCCCTCTCCCGACAGCGACTACGACTGCCGCTTCGTCTATGTTCGCCCGGCCGCCGCCCACCTCACGCCCTTCGCGCGGCGCGACGTGATCGAATACCCGCTCGACGGCGACCTCGACGCCAACGGCTGGGACCTCGCCAAGGCCATCAAGCTGCTGATGAAGGGCAATGCCGTCATCATCGAGTGGCTGCGCTCGCCCATCGCCTATCGTGGCCGGGCCTGGTTCCGCGACGCCTTCCTCGATTTCGCCCGCGCCACCGCCAGCCGAGAGGCCATCGGCCGCCACTACCTCCACCTGGGCGAGCGCCAGCGCCGCGTCTATTTCGGCGACGGCACGGCCGTGCCGCAGAAAAAGATCTTCTACGCCCTGCGCCCCGCCGCCACCCTGCGCTGGCTGCGCCTCCACCCGGCCGAGGCCGTCGCCCCCATGCACTTCCCGACCCTGATGGCCGAGTGCGACCCACCCGCCGCCCTGGCCCGCGAGATCGACGACCTCATGGTGGCCAAGGCGATCACGCGCGAGCTGGGCGCCGCGCCCCTCTCCCCCGCCGTCGCCGGCTTCATCGACGCCGAATTCGCCCTGGCCCGCGACCTCTTCGAGACCGGCCGCGCCGAGCTCCCGCCCGAGGCCCACACCCGCGCGGCGGTGTTCTACCGCGAGGTGGTGGAGCGACTGGACCGGGAGGGCGCAGACTAGCCCTTACCTCCCCTGCGCAGCGGGGGAGGGGGACCGCACGCCGAGGCCGTAGGCCGTAGAGCGGGTGGTGGAGGGGGCGAGCGGCGCGCAGGGCGCTTGCGTCAGAACTGACCCGCCTCTTCCAGCCGGTTCAGCCGATCGAACACCGACAGGAATGACAGCAGCATGAAGATCGGCCCTACGAAAATCGGGCCGAAGACGGGCACGAGCGTCCCGATCGTCCACCCCCACGGGTTGATCCGCCGCTTTCGTGCGATGACGAACACGACCACGGCATAGATCAGGCTGAGGATGGTCAGCGGCAGGAACTGCACAAGCATCGCCTCCGCCCCGCCAACCGGCTCACCTACGTCTTGCATATTCAGTCCCCCTATTTGTCGCCGCCCTCCTCTCCCCACCGGGAGAGAGGAAAGGGCTTCGATCCCATGGCCGATGCGAGCCTGCCTCTCCAGGCCAGTCAAGGTCCCGCGCGCGCCGCCCCGCGGCGGCGCCTCCGGCGTCAACCTTGAGTGGCCTGGAGAGGCAGGCATCCTGCTGCCCGTGGGATGTAAGCGCGGGAGGGCCAGGCGGGCTCGCCTTACGGGATTGCGATCATCTGTCCCCGTATTCTCGCCCGGTATTCCTGAGCATGGCCGCCTGCAGCTACAAGGTCGCAGGTGCGCCACTACCGGCTGCCGGTTCCCCTTCCGTTCGCCCCCACCCCCCGCTAACCTCCCCGCGTGACTCTCCCCCCCACCACCGCCGCCCTGCAGCTCGCCCCGGCCCTCGTCGTCCTCCCGGGCCCACGGTGCGCGCTCGCACCCCCTGACGGCCCTGCGTCCCAAGTCCGCCCCCCCGACGCCCGCGACCTCCTCACCGCCGCTCCCGTCCTCGTCGCCCACGCGGCCATGACCGCGCGCCGCCTCGGCCTCCACGCCCCGCCGCGCAGCCCGCGCCTGTTCGACCTCCTCGAGCTCTTCGCCTTCGCCCGGCCGGCCCAGTTCACGGCCCCCAGCGCCGCGGGCCTGGCGCAGGCCCTGGGCCTGCCGGCGCCCGCCACCCCCGAGGCCCAGGCGCTGACGCTCCAGCGCGCCGCCCGCCAGCTCCTCGCCGAACTGGCCGCCGCGCCCACCCCCTCCCGCGAGGAGGCCCTGGCCGTCGCCGAGACCCTGCACCGCGCCGGCTGGCCGTGGGGCGCGCCGGTCATCGCCGCCCTGCGCTCGGCGCCCGCCTCCAACCACTTCCGCTCGTCCGGCCTCGACGTCTGGCAGCGGCTGGCGGAATGGGAGGCCGAGGCGCCGCCCGGCGAGCCGGGCTCGAAACCCATCCATCCGGACGACGCGGCCAGGCGGCTGCGCTCGCTGCTCGAGACGGCCGGCCTCCACGAGCCGCGCCCCGCCCAATCCGACTACGCCGCCGAGACGGCGCACGCCTTCATGCCCCGCGCCCGCGAGGGCGAGCCCAACATGATGCTGGCCGAGGCGGGCACCGGGGTGGGCAAGACCCTGGGGTATCTGGCGCCGGCCTCCCTGTGGGCCGAGGCGAACGGGCCGGCCGTGTGGGTCTCGACCTACACCCGCGCCCTGCAGCGCCAGATCGAGCGCGAGAGCCGCGCGGTCTGGCCGGACGACAAGGTCCGGGCGAAGAAGGCCGTGGTGCGCAAGGGGCGCGAGAACTACCTGTGCCTGCTGAACTTCCAGGAGCAGGCGAACGCCGCCCAGCTGGGCGGGAGCGACCTGGTGGGCATGGCGCTCACCGCCCGCTGGGCGCGGGCCACCCGCGACGGCGACATGACCGGCGGCGACTTCCCGGCCTGGCTGCCGACCCTCTTCGCCATTTCGCCCGCCGCCCAGGCCAGCCCCGCCAACCTGGTCGACCGGCGCGGCGAGTGCGTGCACGCCGGCTGCGCCCACTACCGCACCTGTTTCGTGGAAAAGGCCATCCGCGGGTCGAGGCGCGCCGACATCGTCATCGCCAACCACGCCCTGGTGCTGACCCAGGCCGCCTTCGACGGCGCCCGGGCGGCGCGCGGGAGCAAGGGCGATGCGGAGACCACCCAGCTCAAGCGCATCGTCTTCGACGAGGGCCACCACCTGTTCGACGCGGCCGACAGCGCGTTCTCGGCGGCGCTGTCGGGGCAGGAGGCGGCCGAGCTGCGCCGCTGGATCCGGGGCCCCGAAGGACGCGGCCGGCGGGGTCGGGGGCTCGAGGCGCGGCTCTCCGACATCCTGGGCGACCGGGAGGAGGCGCGGCGGGCGCTGGACGACGCCATCCACGCGGCCGGCGAGCTGCCGGGGGAGGGCTGGAGCGGCCGCATCGCGCCCCCGAACGGCGAGGTCCGGCCCATCGGGACGGTCGAGCATTTCCTGGTCGCCGTGCTGGAGCAGCTGCGCGCCCGGGCGGCCGCCTCCGAGATCGGCATGGAGTGCCAGGCCCGGCCGGCGCTGGACCTGGTGCGCGCCACCGCCCGCGACGCGGCCGCCGCCCTGGCCCGCATCGAGGCGCCCCTGCTGGCCCTGGCGCGGGCCCTGGAGGACGTCTTAGACGTTGAATCTGAAACACTTTCCGGCTCCGAGCGGGCGAGAATTGAAGGTGCTTTGCGTGGGCTCGATCGACGCTGCCGGATGCAGCTGCCGGCCTGGCGCTCGATGCTGGCGGCGATCGACGAGGACGCCGAGGACGACCCCGACTTCGTCGACTGGTTCGACGCCCACTTCATGTTCGGCCGCGTCGTCGACGCCGCCTGCCGCCGCCACTGGGTCGATCCCACCGAGCCCCTGACGAACGCCGTCATCGCCCCGGCGCACGGCGTCCTGGTCACCTCCGCCACCCTGGCCGACCCCACGCTGGACGACCCCTTCGCCCTGGCCGAGATGCGCACCGGCGCCGCCCGCCTGCCGGATCGCCCGAAGACCCTGAAGGTCGCCTCGCCCTTCGACTACGCCTCGAACGCCCGGGCCCTGGTCGTCACCGACGTGGGCAAGGACGACCCCCGCCAGGTCGCCGCGGCGATGCGCGAGCTGTTCCTGGCCGCCGGCGGCGGCGGCCTCGGCCTCTTCACCGCCATCCGCCGGCTGAAGGCCGTGCACGAGCGCATCGCAGCCCCCCTCGCCGACAAGGGCCTGGCCCTCTACGCCCAGCACGTCGACCCGCTGGAGGTGGGGGCCCTGGTCGACATCTTCCGGGCGGAGGAGGACGCGTGCCTGCTCGGCACCGACGCCATCCGCGACGGCGTGGACGTGCCGGGCCGGTCCCTGCGCCTGCTGGTCTTCGACCGCATCCCCTGGCCCCGCCCCGACATCCTGCACAAGGCCCGCCGCGCCCGCTTTGGCGGCAAGAGCTATGACGACGCCATCGCCCGCGCCCGCATCGCCCAGGCCTTCGGCCGCCTGATCCGCCGGGCCGACGACAAGGGCTGCTTCGTCATGCTGGACGCCAGCTCCCCCACCCGCCTGTTCTCCGGCCTGCCCCCCGGCGTGGAGTTGCAGCGCGTGACGCTGGTCGAGGCGATCGAGCAGGTGGGAGACTTCCTGCAGCCGTAAGTTCGCGATTTGTTCTTTACCCGGAAGCTGGCTTGTGGCTAAGCTCCGGCGCGAGCTTTAGCTCAGCCTTTATTCACGGTGGCGACGGAAGGTGCGGCCGTTTCACGCCGGGGGGAGTTTTCGATGCGTTTGTTCCGCTGGTTCGCTGCGGCCCTTTCCATGGCGGGCATCCTCCTGGCCGGTGTTCCCGCTTCGGCTGCGCCGCGGGATGCGATCCTCAACAAGGAGGGCTACTGGGGAATAGACGTCGACAACGGAGCCTGCGCCGCCAGCATGACGTTGCAGGGTGGCGCGGTATTCCTGCTGCGGGCGGTGGAGGGAAACGTCACTTTCGGGCTTTTCAGCCACGCCCCATTGCGCCGGGGCAAGGCGGGCCGGCTTCAGACCGAAGCTCACGGGGTCGATTTCGTGCCGTCCTTCAGCGAGGAGTCCGAGACTCTCTTCTACGACGGCGAGTTCGAAGCTGAAGCTCTCGCGGCCCTTCGAACGGCGGACGAGCTTCGCATTCTGATCGATGGCGAGCCGGTGGCCGCGATGACCCTCGAAGGCACTGGCTTTGCTGGCGCCTTCGACGGTGTGATTGCCTGCTCGCAGGGCAAGAGCGGCTGGTGGGGCCCCGGCGTGGGCGCGGACGGTCAAGTCGCCTCCAGTGAAGAGCCCGCCCCGCCCCTGAATGCGGAGGGCTACTGGTCGATCACCACCGGCGAGGTGGACCCAGGCGTCTGCTACGCAATATCCACGGTGGATGAGGGCCACGTGTTCATGCTGATCGCCAACCATCGGGGCGAGGCGACCTTCGCTGTCGGGTCCGAAAGTCCGATGAAGCTCGGCCGAAAGGGTCGTTTCGAGACGGACGCCTATGTCTTCGACTTCCGTCCGACCTACGATGACGACACGCTCGTCTTCGGCGAGGATCTGGACAGCCAGGCCATCTTCGCCATCCGTCGCGCAGGGGCCGCGAAGATCAGCATCGGGGGCCAGACGCTGGTCGACATGACGCTGGAAGGCTCCGGCCACGCCGCGGTGATCGACGACCTGATGGCGTGCGCCCGCAGCGAGTCCGGCTGGTGGGGCGAGGGGGCGGCGAAGCCTGAGGCCCAATAGGTCGCGCCATCGTTTGCCGAGCCTCGCCGTCCCCGCTATCGAGCGCCCATGAAGCGCCTGGGTCTCATCGGTTTCGGACAGTTCGGTCAGCTCGCGGCCGGCGTCCTCAAGGACCACTTCGACGTCCTCGTGTCCGACCCGGCGCCCGGCGCCGCTGACCGCGCGCGGGAGCTCGGCGTCGGTTTCGGCCCGTTGGAGGAAGCGGCCGCCCGGGAGGTGGTGGTCGTGGCCGTTCCCGTCGCCGCCATGCGCGAGGTCCTGGCCGCCGTCGCCCCGCACCTTCAGTCGGGCGCCCTGGTCGTCGACGTGGGCTCGGTGAAGACCCTGCCGGCCCGCTGGATGGCCGAGCTCCTGCCGGCCGACGTCGACATCGTCGCCACCCACCCCTTGTTCGGGCCCCAGAGCGTGGCCCGGGACGGGCTGCAGGGCCTGCGGTTCGTGGTCTGTCCGATCCGCGGCGACCGGCACGAGCGCGTCGCCGCTTTCGGCCGATCGCTGGGCCTAGCCGTGACGATCACCACGCCCGAGGAGCACGACGAGGAGATGGCCTACGTTCAGGCGCTCACGCACCTGATCGGCCGCTCGCTGGTCAACCTCGGCATCCCGAGCGAGCGGCTGGCCACCCAGTCCTACCAGCACCTCCTGGAGCTCTGCGGCCTCATCGGCGCCGACACCTTCGAGCTCTTCAAGGCCATCCAGACCCAGAACCCCTACGCGCCCCAGGTGGTCAACGCCTTCGTCGAGGAGGCGCGGCGGTTGCTCGAACAGGTGGGATCGCGGCCCCAGGAGGCCTGACCGCTCAGGCCTTCATGAAGGCGGCGAGCGCGTCGACCAGGTCCCGATTGTGCGCCTCGAGGCCGATGGTCACCCGCAGGTGGTCGGGCAGCCCATAGTTCAGCACCCGGCGCGTGAGCAGGCCCCGCGCGCTCAGGAACTCGTCCGCCTCCGCCGCGGTCCGGCCCGGCGTCTTCGGGAAGCCCACCAGCACGAAATTGGTCGCCGAAGGCCCCACGACCTCCAACCCCAGCCCGCCGAGCTGTTGGGTCAACCACGGCCGCCACTGATCCACATGGGCGATCGACCGACCCTGGAACTCGGTGTCGGCCAGGGCGGCGACCGCCGCGTGTTGGCCGGCGATCGAGGTGTTGAAGGGCAGGCGGATGCGGTCCACGGCCGCCGCGATCGCCGCCGGCGCATAGCCCCAGCCGACCCGCAGCGCCGCCAGGCCGTGCAGCTTGGAGAAGGTGTGGGTCACCACCACGTTCTCGGAGCCGCGGGCGAAGTCGAGCCCGTCCTGGAACGCCGGATCGGTGGCGAACTCGGAATAGGCCCCATCCAGCACCAGCACCACGCTGGGCGGAAGGCCCGCGTGCAGCCGCAGCACCTCGGAGAAGGGGATCCAGGTGCCCGTCGGATTGCCCGGGTTGGCGATGAAGACGAGGCGCGTGCGCTCGTCCACCACCTTCAGGACCTCGTCCACGTCGATGCGGTAGTCGGGCTCGCGGGCGCTGCGCACCTCGGCCTGGCAGGCCCGCGCCCCGATCGCAAAGGCGGCGAAGGCGTACTCGCCCTGCACGATGTTGTCGCCGGGTTCCAGGAAGGTCTGGTTCAGGAGGGCGAACACCTCGTCCGAGCCGCACCCGAAGATCAGCCGTTCCGGTTCCAGCCGGTAGGTCTCGGCGATCGCGTTGCGCAGCACCGTCGTGCGGCTGTCCGGATAGAGGTGCAGCTGGTCGGCGGCCGCGGCGAAGGCGTCGCGCGCCTTCGGGCTGCAGCCCAGGATGTTTTCGTTCGCCGAGAGCTTCACCGGGTGCTCCACGCCGTCGGCCTTCGCCTTGCCGGGCACATAGGCGTGGATGTCGATGATCCCCGGCTTCGGCTGGGGGCGGGCGGCGCGTGCGCGATCGATCGTGTCGGGGCTTTCGGGCATGTCTGGTCGTTGCAACTGAAACCAGTTTCCCTCTTACACGTCCAGCGGCGCCGGCGCAGCCCCGATGATCCCCGAAAGGCGGCCCGGCGCCCGGGCCAGACGTTCGTCCTGCCGCTGATAGAACCCGGCCAGCATGAACAGCTTGAGGCCGCCGGCCTCGACCAGAAGCTCGCCGGCGACGCCGTCCCGGCCGAGCGCTTCCTCGACGGATGCGGCCGGTCCCGGGGCGTCGGTGACCCAGAAGGTGCGATCGTCGCCGGTGGGCTCGACCTCGACCGCCGCCACCGCCAGCGCCGACATCGGCCCCCAGGCGGCGAGGCATGGCAAGGCTGCGAATACCTGCAGCTGCGGCTCGGCGAGGAGACGGCCCCACCAGGCGCTGTCCGGCGTCAGGGCGCAGACAGCCACGCCGCCGGGCGTCCGCGACTGGGCGATCGCCTCCTCCGGCTTGGCGGCCTGGCGCAACGGCGGAGCCGCGCCGAACCGGTGGCGCGCCAGCTCCACGGCCCGGCCGGGGTCGCGCCCTCCCCACACGGTCACGTGGAACGGCCCCTGGACCGAAAGGCTGTCGCCGATCAGCTCCCGCCAGATCCGCGCGACCAGCGCGGGGCTGGCGGCGCCTCGCTTGGCGCCGATGAGCCGGCGCAGGATCTGGGTCTCGCGGCCGGGTCGTAGAGCAAACCGGTCGCCCTCGCCCGCCGCCCGCTTGGCCGCCGCCACCGTGCGCGCCAGCGAGGCGCGTTCGTCCACGAGGCGCAGCAGCTCAGTGTCGAGCTCATCGATGCGTTGACGCACGGCGTCCAGCGACGGCGCGGCGTCCGGCTTCGCCTCGGACATAAATCTCCCCCGAAACAGGAGCCCGCGACCTAAGAGATTGCGGGGCAGGGCGCAATAGGCCCGTTCGCCGCAAAAAAGTTGCAGATGTTACGCCGCCGCCGCGGAGCCCTTGGGGGTCAGCGCCTGCTGCAGGGCCGTGAGCAACTGCTCGGGCTTCATCGGCTTCTCGACCACGCCGTTCATGCCGGCGGCGAGGTAGCTGTCCGCATCGTCCGGGTCGGCGTTGGCGGTGAGCGCAATGATCGGCGTCGCGCCCATCGGGCCGGGCAGGGCGCGGATCGCCCTGGTGGCGGCCACGCCGTCCATCCGGGGCATCTTGATGTCCATGAGGATCAGGTCGAAACGCCCTGTGCGGGCGGCCTCGACCGCCTCCTCGCCATCCTCGGCGGCCTCGCTGGTGCAGTCGAACATCTCGACCAGCGACTGGGCGACCATGCGGTTCGTGGCGTTGTCGTCGACCACCAGGATGTGAGCGGTGCGGCCGGGGTCCTCGCCCGGCCCGTCGACGGCCTCGGGCACGGGTGCGAGCTTGAGCTCGAAGCCGGCCGTGTCGGACGCGCCGGCGTTCGCCTCGCGTCGCATTTCGCCGCCCATGCCGGTCAGGATGCTGCGCGCCAGGAGGGCGCCGAGCGCCGCCTCCAGGCCCAGCCGTTCCTCGATGCTGCGGATGCGGCTGTCGGCGTCCCGGGCCTGCCAGCCGGAATCCCGGGGTCCGCGAACCCGTCCCTGGAGCAGGATGCTCTCGGGCCCGCACTGGACGCGCAGCCCCGCCTCGACCGCCCCGCGCGCCTGGGCGCCGACCGCCTCGCCGATGAAGCCGTCGAAGACCTGCAGCAGCCGCGTGCGGTCGGCCATGGCCGCGGCCTCAGGATCGCCGTCGTAGGCGATCAGCAGGGTCACGCCGGCGGCGGCGGCCCGGGGCCGCCAGCGCGCCTCGATCTCGTCCATCAGCTCGCGCAGGCGGACCGCCTGGAGGTCGGGAGCCAGCCCCTGCGTGGCCAGCGCCTTGAGGTCCCGTGCGGCGTCCAGCACCCGGGCGATGCCGGCGGCGGCCTCCCCGACGCTGGCGACGCAGGCCTCCCCGTCGGCGGTCAGACGCTCACGCGCCAGGCGCTCGGTGAGCGCCAGCATGCCATCCATCTGCTGACGGATGTCGGCCGTGATCCGGTCGATGAAATACTCGGACAGGGACATGGGCTGCCGGGACAGAGGAACTTGGGTACCCATTTTGTGGTGCGAGCGCTTGCGCAGAGGTTAAGCCGCGGTCGCATGCCCGGGAGAATTGCGGAATCGCGTCAAAAAGAAGCGGGCGACGCGGCCTTTCGGCCGGTCGCCCGAGAACGGCGCGGCGACCCCGACGGCGAAAGCCGCCGAGGCCAAGGGGGAGGAAACGCGCCCTAGCAAATGAAGCGCTCTAGAAGCGGTACTGCAGCTCCACGCCGTAGGTGCGGGGCTGGATCAGGCCGCGGGTGATCGCCGTACGCGTCTGGACGATCGACGTGGTCCCGGGGTTCGGGATGTCGAAGATCGCGGTCGGCGTCGTCGAGCCGTTCGAGGTGAAGCCCTTCTGGTCGAAGGCGTTCTTCACGAAGCCGATGATCGTGTAGCGGTTGTCGAGATCGTTCCACAGGACGCGGAAGTCGGTGACGTCATACGCCTTCACGCGGTTCGCGGCGCTCTTGAACGGCTGGTAGTAGGTCTCGTCCGTCCAGGTGTAGGTCGCCGACAGGATCAGAGAGCCCATGTCGAAGTCGAAGGTGTAGTTCGCGTTGCCGGCGAACTTGTGTTTCGGCGACTGGTAGATCCGCGAGCCTTCCAGGGTCTGGAAGACCAGCCGGGTGCCGTTCGACACCACCGAGCCGCCGGACGGCGTCGCGTTGGGGTCGAGCGCGCCCGGGTCCGCCGGGTCGTAGAAGCAGCAGCCCTCGGTGATCTCGGTGTGCAGGTAGCCGTAGCTGGCCGACAGATCCAGGTTCTGGATCGGACGCCAGACCACCTCCGCCTCGAGCCCGTAAGCCTCGGCGCCGACGTTCACGAAGTTGTTCGAGGACGCCGTGCCGGCCGCGTTCAGCTGCGACAGGTTGAGCTGCAGGTCCTTGTAGTCGTTGTAGAACGCCGCCGCGTTCACCTGCAGGCGGCCGCCGAAGGTCTTCTTCACGCCCAGTTCGAAGGCGTCGACCTGCTCCTGGTCCGCCTCCGGATCGGGGGCGAGTGTGCCCAGCAGAAAGCCGCCCGACTTATAGCCGCGGCTGTACTTGGCGTAGACGAGCGTGTCGTCGTCCGGCGTCCAGTCCAGGTTCAGCACGCCGGTGACGGCGTCCCAGCTGTTCTTGAGCGCGCGGAAGTTCTGCACGCCGGGCGTCGTGGGGTCGATGTCGGTGGAGACGTCGAATGCCGCCGCGCCGCCGAAGAGCGCCGGCGAAAGGAAGATCAGGCGCTGGGACTCGGTGCCCGACTTCTTGTCCTTGGTGTAGCGGAGGCCCGCCGTGACCGCGAACTGGTCGTTGATCTCGTAGGTCGCCTGGCCGAAGACCGCATAGGCCTTGGAGGTCAGGGTCGCCTGGTTGTCCGCGAAGTTGCGCAGCGGGTTCGGCGCCGCCGGCGTGCCCAGAAGGGTCAGCGGGGCGGCCAGCTGCACCTGGTTCGGGTTCCCGAGCTGGATGCGCTGACGATACTCTTCCTCGTACTGGTAGACGCCGAGGATCCAGCGCAGCGGGCCGTCGCCGTTCGAGGTCAGGTTGATCTCGTTCGAGTGGTAGCGCTTGTGCTCGTCGAAGTCGGTGGTCTGGGTCGGGAAGTACGGGACCGCCATGCCCGGGATGCTGATCGCGGTGGTCTGGCTGGTGCCGTCGTAGTCGCCGCCGGTCTGGTAGTTGTACTGCTGGAACCCGCCGATGTACTTCAGGTCCGCGAAGCCCAGGTCATAGGTGACGGTGGCCGTGATGACGTGGTTGCCGCGCAGCTGGCCGTAGCCGTCGGTGTTGGTGTTCTGGACGTAAGGGTCGGTCACGCCCGGGTTCGGCGTCGCGTAGCCGAACTGCGGATTGGGCTGCAGCGACCCGATCAGGCCGAACGGGCGGGTGGTGTCGTACGGGGTCACCAGGTTCGACAGGCGGTCGCCGACGCCCAGGGTGTCGTCCCAGCTCGAGCGGTTGTAGCGGACGAAGATGTCCAGGTCCTCGGTGGGCTCGGCCTCGACCTGGAACTCAAAGTAGGTCCGCTTGATCGTCGCGCCCTCGTTGGCGCCGCCGATGTTCTCGATGAAGCCGTCGCGCTGGTGGTCCTGGCTGCCGCCGACCTTGAAGCGCAGGTTGTCGGCCACCGGCAGCGACACCACCGCCTCGATGCGGGTGCGGTCGTAGTTGCCGTAGGAGGCGCGGATCTCGCCGCCGAACTCATGGCTCGGACGCTTGGACACTTGGTTGATCGCCCCGCCGATGGCGTTGCGTCCATAGAGCGTGCCCTGCGGGCCGCGCAGGATCTCGGTCCGCTCGATGAACAGCGGCGTCTTGAACAGTTCCGACGAAGAGGCCGAATAGAAGCCGTCCGAGTACGACGCCACGCCCGGGTCGTTGCCGATGTAGAAGGTGTTGCGCCCAGCGCCGCGCAGGCTGACGCGGTCGGTGCCGGAGTAGTTCATGCCGGGCGTGAAGTTCACGAAATCCTGGATGCCGGTGATGCCGGCGACGTCGCGCTTCTCGGACGTGAACGCCGAGACCGACACCGGGATGTCCTGCAGGGACTGTTCGCGCTTTTCGGCAGTGACGACGAGCTCCTCGACCATGAAGGTGTCTTCCTGCGCCGCCTGGGCGTACGCGGGCTGGGCGAAGGCGGTGAGGGCCGCGGCGGAGACGCCGGCGACCAGGATGGCGCGTGCAGGCGCGGTGTTGCGAGACATGAAGGTCCTCCCAAGGCTCGGCGATGGCTCGCCGGCCTCGTTCGTTGCAAATTGTCGGAGCGGGCGCGGGGAGGCGCCCGGGGCGGCGGACCCTCAAGCTGTGGCGCGAGTTTCGTCAACTCATCGCCGATAACTTACGCCGTAACACCGCCGGGTTTTTCCCGACTGTGGCGGAAAGACCGCATTTTCGAAACGAGACGTTAAAATCGAACGACGGTCCGTCAATCCCTTGTGGAGTTGGGATTGCAGGGTTCTGAGACTGAATAACGGTCATACCGTTCCGTCAAAAACTCGTCACGCTAACGGCAAGACCCCCGGCGGGATGAGCTGCTGTGTCGGAAATCCGGATGCATCGATCCGTCCTCCCGGTCGCAGCGCAGCGGAGAGCCGGGACCCAGGACGACCGGGGCTGGAAGCTTGATCCTCCTGGGTCCCGGCGCTGCGGGCCGCGGGCGGCCCGTCGGCCGGGATGACGGGATCTGTGAGGGCCGCAATCGAGTCCGGGCCCCGGCAGGCCACCAAAGAAAAAGGGCGGCGGATCGCTCCGCCGCCCCTGAAAGGCGTCCCTGGGGAAGCCGGCCTACCAGCGCTTGCTGATCGAAACGCCGTAGGTGCGCGGCTCGGTGTAGAAGACGTTCCGGAACAAGCCGGAGCTGTCGTCCGTCAGGTAGAAGTCGGTGATCGCCTTCTCGTTGGTCGCGTTCTTCACGAAGGCCGCGAGTTCGACCCCCATGTCGAAGTTGTTGACCGTCAGCGTCAGGTTGACGTTGTCCCAGCCTTTGATGCGGTCGGCCTCGGAGTTGTAGATCCGGGCGAACGTCTTGGTCTGGTGGTAGTAGTCGCCGCGCAGGGTCGCGTCCCAGTCGCCGAGGGTCCAAGTGTACTGGGCGCCCAGCGAGATGGTCCAGTGCGGCGAGTTCGGCAGCTCGTTGCCGCTGATGTCCTGCTCCACGCCTTCCGAAACCAGGCCGCCGAAGGCGTTGGTGCCCGAGGCGATGGCGCCGGAGCCGGCGATGTTCGTGCCTGCGCCGGCTTCCGACACCAGGCTGCAGACGCCCAGCAGGTTGAACGGGTTGGGCGTGAAGCCCGGCACCTGGCCGTTCGAGATCGCCAGCGCCGTAGCCGCGTCCGCCGTGGAGACGACGCAGTTCGATGCGGCGCTGGACTTGACCAGCGTCAGCAGCGGATTGCTCTGCGTGCGGTTGAAGGTGTCGATCGAGCTGGCGTCTTTGATCTTGGTGTCCAGCCAGCCGATGTTGGCGTTCAGCCGCAGGCCCTGCAGCGGCTGCCAGATGGTCTCGACCTCGACGCCCTTCACCTCGGCGTCGATGTTCTCGTTGATCGAGGTGCGGTTGATGATCTTCGAGACCTGGTAGCCCTTATAGTCATAGAAGAACGCCGCGGCGTTGAACTGCAGGCTGCCGTCCAGCAGGGTGTTCTTGGTGCCGATCTCGTAGGAGTTGATGAACTCCGGCTCGAAGATCGGCGAGGTGGCGACGATGCCGATGCCCGGGCTGAACGCCGGGTTGATGCCGCCGGCCTTATAGCCCCGCGAGTAGAACGCGTAGATCAGGGTGTCGTTGGTGAAACCCAGATCCGGCTGCCAGTCGAAGCCGAAGCGGCCGGTGGGCTCCTTGAACTTCACCCCGCGCTGGCCGATCGGAACCGGCCCCACGCCCGGGACGCCCAGCGTGACGGAATGTTGCTCCACCTTCTTGTCGTCGACCGTGTAGCGCAGGCCGAGCGTCCATTTGAAGGTGTCCGTCATCTGGTAGTAGAGCTCGCCGAACGCGGCGTACGACGTCAGGCGATAGGGCCCGTAGTTGTCATAATAGTTATGGCCGGAGCGATCCGGATCGGCGTTCGGATCGACGCTGACACACGGCGCGGGCCCGACGCAGTTCGGGTTGCCCGTCGTGAGCAGGTTGTTGATCTGGTAGAATCCGGTCCCGGTGTTGAACATCACGTAGTAGTCGCCGGTCGACTTGTACTTCGTCAGGAAGCCGCCGACGTTGAAGTTCAGCGGTCCGTCGAAGCTCGACTGGAAGCGCACCTCGTGGCTCCACTGCTCGGTGTAGGCCGAGGAGATGTCGCTCGTCGTGAAGCGGTTGAACGCCCCGTTCTGCGGATCGTTGATCGCGCCGCCCGGGAACAGGGTCGGGTAGATCGTCGTCGCATATCCGGGGACGCCCGCGAACGCGTTGACCGGGTTCGGCGTGGCGTTGAACGAGTTGCTGGGCGTATAGCGGTTGTAGTCCTGGCGCGTGTACAGCTTGTACCAGGTGTAGGCCGACAACCAGTTCATGGTGATGTTGTCGGTGACGTCGAACTCGAGGTTGAACTCGTAGATGTCGGTCTTCGACTTGTAGATCGGGTCGAAGGTCGACTCGATGTCCCGGATGTCCGGCGTCTGCATCTTGCCGGCATAGGCGTCGCCGGTCTGGAAGCCGCCCAGGGCGCCGAACAGGCCGCCCAGGGTCGCTTGCGAGTTCACGGTGCCCAGCGCGCTCGGATCATACAGCGAGGTCGCCGAGCAGCCCTGGCTGAAGAAGCCCTGCTGGATCTGGCCGATCAGGCCGCCGGCGGCGGTCGAGAGCGGCACGCCGCCCACGCTCGTGGGACCGACGTCCTTGGTGCAGTACTGCTTGCCGATGCGCGAGCGGTTGTCGCTCTCCTCGAAGTGGTCCCACATCAGCCAGGTGCGCAGCCGGTCGGAGGGGCTGAACGAGACCGTCGTGCGGAAGCCGTAGAGGTCGCGATCGTCGGCGTCGTTGCCGGTGACGATGTTCTCGCCGAAGCCGTCGCGCTTAAGGTAGCTGCCGGCCAGGCGCACGGCGACCATGTCGTTCACCGGCAGGTTGAGCATCCCGCGGAACTTCATGGTGTTGTAGTTGCCGTACTCGGCCTTGAGGTTGCCCTCGAAGGTGTCGGTGGGCTTGGCCGTGAGCAGGTTCACGACGCCGCCGGTGGCGTTACGGCCGTAGAGCGTACCCTGCGGGCCGCGCAGCACTTCCACCCGCTCGACGTCGTAGAACTCGGTCTCGAACAGGTTGTTGGCGATCAGCGGGGCGTTGTTCAGGTGGATGCCGGTGCCGGCGTCGCCCGAGGCGGCGACCAGCTTCGAGCCGATGCCGCGGATCTGGAAGTTGTAGCCCGTGAAGTTGCTCTTGGAGAAGTTCACGTTCGGGACGGCCAGCACCAGGTTAGGGCCGCCGTCGATCTTGGATTTCTCCAGCGCGTTCTGGTCGAAGGCCGAAACGGCGATCGGCACGTCCTGGAGGGCTTCCTCCTTCTTCTGGGCCGTGACGACCAGTTCCTCGATGACGTTCACCTGCGCGAGCGCCGGCGTCGAAACGGCGGCGAGCGCTGCGGCGGACACGCCAACAGCCAGCAGACTCCGAAGAGTGCGGGTATCCGACATATTGTTCCTCCCAGGGCGGTCGGGCTCTTTTTGATGGCCCGTGGTCGCCGTCACGCCGCTAAAGCGTTCGCCTGCGGGGAGGCGGCGCGGCCCCCCGTTAAGCTCCGGCGAAGCTCGCGCCACAACGGCGATCTGTCAACGAAGCCGAGACAGCGTAAGGGATTGCGTCATCCCACTGTGGCGCCCGCGACACCGAAGCTTCCGCAACGTCGCTTCCCTGGAACCCCGTTCTTGCCCATATGGGGCCGATGAACGACGGCGCCCTCGTGCTCTTTTCCGGCGGACAGGACTCCACCGCCTGCCTCGCGTGGGCGCTCGACCGCTATCCCCGCGTCGAGACGGTCGGATTCGACTACGGGCAGCGCCACTCCGTGGAGCTGGAGGCGCGGCAGGCCGTCCGCGCGCGCCTCGCGGCCGAGTTTCCCCAGTGGGCCGGCCGGCTTGGCGATGATCATGTGCTGGACATCCGCGGCTTCGGCGCCGTCGCCGCCTCGGCCCTGACCGAGGATCGCGCCATCGAGATGACCGCGCGGGGCCTTCCGTCCACCTTCGTGCCCGGCCGCAACCTCGTCTTCCTGGTCTACGCGGCGGCGCTGGCCGACCGGCGCGGGCTGGACGTGCTTGTGGGCGGCATGTGCGAGACTGACTTCTCCGGCTATCCCGACTGTCGCCGCGAGACGATGGACGCCATGCAGGCGGCGCTGAACCTCGGCATGGAAGCCGCCTTCCAGATCGAGACGCCGCTGATGCGCCTGACCAAGGCCGAGACCTGGGCTCTGGCGAAGGCCCTGGGCGGCGAGCGCCTGGTCGCCATCACCGTCGAGGACACCCACACCTGCTATCTCGGCGAGCGCGGGAACCTCCACCCCTGGGGCCACGGCTGCGGAACCTGCCCCGCCTGCGAACTGCGCGCCCGCGGCTACGAGTGCTGGGTGAGCGACGGGCGGCCGGAACTCGCGCCATGAGCTACGCCGTCAAGGAGATCTTCCTGACGCTCCAGGGGGAGGGTGGTCAGGCGGGCCGTCCGGCCGTCTTCTGCCGTTTCGCCGGCTGCAACCTGTGGACCGGCCGCGAGCAGGATCGCGCGACCGCCGTCTGCGCTTTCTGCGACACCGATTTCGTGGGCATGGACGGTCCGGGCGGCGGCCGCTTCGGCGACGCCGAGGCCCTGGCCGCCGCCATCGAGTCCGCCTGGCGGGGCGGTCCGGCCGACCGCCTGACGGTGCTGACCGGCGGCGAGCCCCTGCTGCAGGTGGACGAGACCCTGATCGCCGCCCTGCACGCCCGCGGCTTCGCGATCGCGCTCGAGACCAACGGCACGCTGCCGGTCCCCGCCGGCGTCGACTGGATCTGCGTCAGTCCCAAGGCCGACGCTCCGGTGGTCCAGACCCGGGGCCAGGAGCTGAAGCTGGTCTTCCCGCAGGAGAAGGCGCCGCCGGACCGCTTCGAGCACCTCGATTTCGAGCGCTTCCTGCTGCAACCGATGGACGGCCCCGACCGCGACGCGAACACGCAGGCGGCGATCGCCTATTGCCTGGAACACCCCCGCTGGCGTTTAAGCCTCCAGACCCACAAATACCTCGGCATCGCCTGAGGCCCTAAGCCTTGGCGAGCATCTCTCCTTCCCATGACCCAGCCTGTCTTCGAGATCACTAAGGCCGCGACCTTCGACGCGGCGCACTATCTTCCCGAGGGGCCCGACCACCGGCCCTACCGGAACCTGCACGGCCATTCGTTCCGCGTGGAGGCCACCGTCCGCGGCCAGCCGCAGGAGCCCGTGGGCTGGGTCGCCGACCTTGCCGACCTGGAAAGCGCGCTGAAGGGCGTGGCCGCCGAGCTCGACCATGGCCTGCTCAACGAGAAGCCGGGCCTCGAGCGGCCCACGCTAGAGCACCTCTGCCTCTACTTCGCCCAGCGCCTGCGGCCGGCTTTCCCGGGCCTCTCCCGCATCGTCGTCTCGCGGCCCACCATCGGCGAAAGCTGCGCCCTGGGGCTCTAGCCCGTCTTGCGCCCTGCGTCCGTCGCCCGCCGCCGCGGCCCGCTGTAGTTGGGGTCCGCCCGCCGTCGCCGGTCGGGGCCGAAGTAGTCGCCGCCCTTCACGAACGGCCGCGGATGCTCGATCACCTGGTGCAGCCGCTCGATCACGGCCCGGGCGTTCAGCGGCTTGGCCATGAACTCGTTCACGCCCGCGTCCCGCGCCTCGTGCACCCGCGCCAGCGTCGAATGTCCCGTGATCATGATCACCGGCGCCTTCTGGTTCGGGCTGTCGGGTGAATTGCGCAGCAACCTCACGAAGTCGATTCCGTCCAGCGGCTCCATCGACAGGTCCGTCATCACCACGTCGATGGCGAAGTCCCGCATCATCTGCAGGCCCTCGGCGCCGTCGCTGGCCTCGTAGATCCGGTTCACGCCGATCGCGCGCAGGATCTCGGCCAGGAGGATCCGCATGTAGTGGTTGTCGTCCACCAGCAGGATCTTGAGCAGATCGTAGCGCACCGCAGGGTCCCGGGATCTGTTTTGCCGCATCGACACTCGAGCGAATCGGATTCGCTGAACAGGTTCACGGGATAGGGTGCGCCGCCTTTCCCGGTCAATCGAAGATCGCCGTCCCCAGGCCCGGAAAGCGCCGTCGGATCAGCATCTTGGCTATCGGGAAAGTGGCGCTGTGCGGCGTCCGGTCAACCGCCGGACGAGCCGGGCCGGAAGGCTGCGCCGCCCGTCTGCGCGCGATGCCGCAGGAAGGCGTCGGCCAGCACGCAGGCCACCATCGCCTCCACCACCGGCACGGCCCGGATGCCCACGCAGGGATCGTGTCGGCCCTTGGTGCGCAGCTCGGTCTCCTCGCCCGTCTCGTCGATGCTGCGCCGCGGCGTCAGGATCGAGGACGTCGGCTTGAACGCAACCCGCGCGGTCACCGCCTGGCCGGTCGAGATGCCGCCCAGCACCCCGCCTGCCTTGTTGGACAGGAAGAACGGCCCGTCGTTGCCCATCCGCATCTCGTCGGCGTTCTCTTCGCCCGACAGGGCGGCGGCCGCGAAGCCCGCGCCGATCTCCACCCCCTTCGCGGCGTTGATCGACATCAGCGCCCCGGCCAGCTCGGCGTCCAGCTTGCCGTAGAGCGGCGCCCCCCAGCCGGCCGGCACGCCGCTCGCCTCCACGGCCACGACCGCGCCGGTCGACGAGCCCGCCTTGCGCACCTTCTCCAGGTGGCCTTCCCAAACGGGCACGATCTCGGGGTCGGGCGCCCAGAATGGGTTGCTTTCCGTGACGCTGAAGTCGACGCGGGCCTCGTCCACAGCATGCGGCCCGATCTGCACGACCGCGCCGCGGATCGTCACGCCCTCCAGGATCTTCCGCGCGATCGCGCCGGCGGCCACCCGCGCGGCCGTCTCCCGCGCCGAGGCCCGTCCCCCGCCGCGGTAGTCGCGCACGCCGTACTTGGCGAAGTAGGGATAGTCGGCATGGCCCGGCCGGAAGGCCTGGGCGATCTCGGAATAGTCGCGGCTGCGCTGGTCGACGTTCTCGATGATCATCGAGATCGGCGTCCCCGTCGTCACCTGGCCATCGGTCCGGTCGTCCTCGAACACGCCCGACAGGATGCGCACGGCGTCGGGCTCTTGGCGCTGGGTGACGAACTTGCCCTGGCCCGGCCTGCGGCGGTCCAGCCACGGCTGGATGTCAGCCTCGCTCAGCGGAATTCCCGGGGGGCACCCGTCCACCACGCAGCCCAGGGCCGGCCCGTGGCTCTCGCCCCAGGTGGTGACGCGGAACAGGTGGCCGAAGGTGTTGTGGCTCATGGCGCAGGCTTAGTAGCCGGTTCCCCCCGTTTCACAAACGGCGGCGCGGCTCAGACGCGCAGGTCGACGAAGTTGGCCTCGGCCCGGACGTGCGCGCGGGTCTGGTTGACGGCCTTCATGTCGCGAAGGGCGGCGTCGGCCATCAGGCCCGCCTCGGTCCGGATGCGCTCCAGCGCGCCCATCCGGAACAGGCTCACGCCGTCGGGGGCCGCCTGCGGCATGACCGGGTCCAGCGCCAGGGCCGGCGCGGCCGTCGGCGCGGTCTCGCGCGGCAGGGCCGGCGGGTAGGCCAGGCCTCGGGCGATGGCGCCAGTATAGGTCAAGCCGGAGCTCATGGGGCGCAACCCCGCAACTCCGGCGCCAGATGCGGAAACGGCGGCGGAGCCGCGCCCCGCCGCCGTGGCGTCTCGTCGCTGGAAGCGACCCTACGCGGGCTGCTTCTGCTGCTGCTGCGCGTTCGAGCCGCCGGGCAGGGGGCCGCGATTCAGGTCGAAGAATTTGGGCGCCATCTTCGGCACCGCCTCGTCCAGGATGGACTGCACCGTCCAGCCCTCTTCCTTGGTTACGGTCTCGATCGGCCGCGGCTGGGAATAGAGGATGATGTTCTCGCCCGAGGAGCCGAAGATCTGGCCGCTCACGTGCGCCGCCGCCGGGCTCACCATGGCGACGGAGAACCGCGCCGGCTGGTCGGCCCGGACCTTCTCGGCCATCACCTTGCGGCGCTCGGCCGCCGCCTCGTCCTTCACCGGCACCGACTGGGTCATCCGCGTCCAGGCCACCGGCGCCAGGCAGTTCGAGCGCACGTTGTTGCGGGCGCCCTCCATGGCGATGATCCGGCTCATGCCCGCGATGCCCATCTTCGCCGCGCCATAGTTGGCCTGGCCGATGTTGCCGAACAGGCCCGAAGTCGACGTGAAGAACATGTAGGCGCCGTCGTTCTGGTTCCGGAAATGCTCGATCGTCGCCCGCGCCACGTTGAACGACCCGCGCATGTGCACCTCGATGACCCGGTCCCAGTCGTCCTCGGTCATCTTGTGGAACATCACGTCGCGCAGGATGCCGGCCGGATTGATAACTGCGTGCAGGCCGCCGAAGGTGTCCAGCGCCTGCTCGACCATGCCGTACACGGCCTTCAGGTTCGTCACGCTGTCCGAGTTCGAGACCGCCTCCCCGCCGTTGGCGCGGATCAGCTGCGCCACCTCTTCGGCGGGACCGGCCGAGCCCTCGTCCTCGCCCTTGAGCCCGCCGCCCAGGTCGTTGACCACCACCTTGGCGCCTTCCTGCGCCGCGATCAGCGCGCAATCGCGCCCGATGCCGTTGCCGCCGCCCGTGACGAGGACGACCTTTCCTTCCAATGCGCCCATGACCGAAATCTCCCTAGAGCCTTCCATGAGGAAGGCTCGCATCTATGGTTGTCGCGCGACGGGCGCCGAAACCGGATTCCACTTTCGGCTGCCGCGCGACGGATGAATGGGCGACAGTTATTCGAGGCGATCCGCCCGGCGCAAGTCGGGGAACAGCTTCGCCCAGACCGCCGTCACCGCCATCGCGCCCACCCCGCCGAACACCGCCGCCCCGACGGGCCCCAGGATGCGCGCCACCACCCCGCTCTCGAACTCGCCCAGCTCGTTCGAGGCCCCGATGAACACCGAGGACACCGCCGCCACCCGTCCGCGCATGTGATCGGGGGTGACCAGCTGCACCAGCGTCTGGCGCACGAAGACGCTCAGCATGTCGGCGCCGCCCAGGACGGCCAGCGCCGCCACCGACAGCCACATCGATTTCGACAGGCCGAAGACCACGGTGGCGAAGCCGAAGACGGCGACGCCCGCCAGCATGGTGACGCCGGCCCGCCGGCGGATGGGATTGGCCGCCAGCCACAGGGCCACCGCCGTCGCTCCGATCGCAGGGCCGGCCCGCAGGATCCCGAAGCCCTCCGGCCCCACATGCAGCACGTCCCGGGCGAAGACCGGCAGCAGCGCCGTCGCGCCGCCCAGCAGCACGGCGAACAGGTCCAGCGAGATCGCCCCGAAGACGATCTTCTGGCGCCAGACGTAGGCCAGCCCCTCCTTCATGAGCTGCCAGCGCGAACCCGGCCGCACCTCCGGCTGGGTGTTCTTCCGGATGCTGAAGACGAAGACGCTCGCCAGGCCGTAGAGCGCGAAGGTGGTGAAATAGGCCGTCTCCGCCGACCGGGCGACCAGCAGCCCCGCCGCCGCCGGCCCCGCGATGGAGGCCGTCTGCCAGGCCAGCGAGTTCCAGGCGATGGCCCGCGGAAGCAGCTGGCGTGGCACCAGCATGGGCCCCAGCGCCGTGTTGGCGGGGGCGAAGAAGGCCCGGCTCGCCCCGAACACCACGGCGATCCCGATCAGTAGGGCGGGGGAGGCGTAGCCGTTCACGGTGGCGACGCCCAGCGCCAGCACGCTGGCGATCTCGCCCGTCAGGCACAGGAGCAGCACCCGGCGGCGGTCGTACCGGTCCGCCGCCTCGCCGGCCGGCAGGGTGAGCAGCAGCACGGGCAGGAAGGTCGCCAACCCGATCATGCCGACCAGGAAGGCGCTCTCCTCCACCGAGCGGGTCTGGCGGGCCAGGGCGTACATCTGCCAGCCCATCGCCACGCTCTGGATCTGGGCGGCGAAGCTGCCGCACCAGCGCGAGCCCCAGAACAGCACATAGTCCCGCTCCTTTAGGAGGGCGCGGGCGGAAGGGATCGGTTCGTCGGCGGGCGCGTCGGACATGAGGCGCCGCGGAACCTGCCCTGCGCCGCGCGGCGTCGCAATGGCGTTGACGTCCTGTGCGTTCCGGCAGGCCGACGCTCACCCGTCAGGTCCTTGGCGAAGTATTCCGGAAAATTCGACGCGCCGAGCCGAATAGTCGCGAGGATTTCGCGTCTCACTTGGCCCAGATCGAGGAATTCGGGTGCGACACGTTGTCCGTTTTGCCCTGGAATCTACAGTTAAAGCTCGCTTAGGGATGCTTGTGCGTCGCGGGTTAAGAGATACCGGCGTTCTCCTCGCCGGCCAAAACCGGGACACAAGGTCTCGGAAAGCCCTGGAGAATCCAACTCATGAAGTTCGCCTGCCTGGCCGCCGCTGCGGCTGCCGCCCTCGTCGCCGCTCCCGCCGCCGCCGCCGACCTTCTGGTGTCGCGTGAACCGACCCCGGTGGTGCGCATCTCCGTCGTCGGCAAGTCCGACGCCCAGGTGACGAGCGAGATCCAGGCGGCCGCCGCCGAGGTCTGCCGCGCCGAAACCGGCGCCTGCGTCCAGTCGGCGATCCGCAAGGCCAACCGCCAGTACTCGGCCATCAAGCGAAACCGCGAGGTCGCCATGACCCGCGTGGAGGTCCTCCCCGGTGACAGCGCCTCGGTGCGCGTGGCCGTGGCCGGCCGCACGCTGGAGCAGATCCACGGCGACATCGAGCTCGCCGCCAAGAGCGTCTGCAAGGCGGTCGGCGGCGCCGACTACCGTGGCTGCGTCGAGAAGGCCGCCCGCTCGGCGAAGTCCCAGCTGCGCGAAATGACCGTCGCCCAGGGCCCGGGCCGCCTGGCCGCCCGCTGATCGGCGAAGACACGATCCATGACGGACGGCCCGCCGGCGACGGCGGGCCGTCCTGCGTTGGGCCGGGTCGCCGGGGGCGAATCGGCGCCATTGACCGGCGCCCCCGTTGGCCCTATGTGCGCGCTCCCGACCACGGCCCGGAGGGCCCCGAAGATGCGACGACGTCCGCTGGCCTAGGCCATCCCGCATCCGCAGCGGCCTGGACGTTCGCGCCGGCCGCGACGTCGTCATCCGCATCGTCGAGATCCCCATGTCCCTCCAGCCCTGCCGGCCCCCGCCGGAGCTCACCTTCGTCAACGAAGACCCGGCCCACGGTCCGCAGATCGAGGCCCTGCTGAACCGCGCCTTCGGCCCCGGCCGCTTCGCCAAGGTCTCCGAGCGCGTCCGCGAGTTCGCCGCCTTCGCCCCCGAGCTCAGCTTCTGCGCCGTCGAGGCCGGCCAGGTGGTGGGAGTCGTGCGCATGTGGCGCGTGGCCGCCGGCGGCCAGCCCATCGTCTTCCTCGGTCCCCTGGCCGTGGAGGAGAGCGAGCGCCGCGCGGGCCTCGGCGCCCAGCTCGTCGAACGCGCCTGCCAGGCCGCCCAGGCCGCCGGCGAGAGCGCCGTCGTCCTGGTCGGCGACCTGCCCTACTTCCAGCGCGTCGGCTTCGCCGTCGCCCCGGAAGTCCGGCTGCCGGGCCCGGTGGACCCGAAGCGCGTACTGGCCCGCAGCTTCCGCGACGTTGCGCTCGAAGGCATGGTCCAGCCTCGCTGACGTGGCGCGAGCTGTCGGCCGTGGACTCCGTCACATTCCGCCCTGCGTCATCGGGCGACTTTGAAGACTTGCTGTCGCTTCGGCTGCGCGCCATGCGCGAGAGCCTCGAGCGGCTCGGCAGGTTCGACCCCGAGCGTGCGCGGGCCCGGTTCGCCTCAGGCTTCGACCCGCGGCACACTCGGCTCGTTCATGCGGAGGCCGGGTTCGTGGGCTGCGTGACGGTCCGGCCGGAAACGTGCGCGCTTTCCTGGATCGAACACTTCTATATCGAGCCCGAGCATCAGGGCCGCGGCTTCGGCGGCCGCATCCTGCGCTGCCTTCTTGCTGAAGCGGATGCGGAAGGTCGGACCCTGCGCTTGGCGGTTCTGAGGGAGGGCGACGCCAACCGCTTCTATCAGCGGTTCGGCTTCGTCGAGACCCACCGCGAGGCCTGGGACATCTACTACGAACGACGCCCCTCTAGGGCGTGACCAGCCTCCAACGCCTCTGCCTCTCAATCCCCGTCCCCCCCACCGCGCTTCTGCTTGATCCAGGCCCGCGCCGATTTATGCCGCGAGGCCCAGAGCTTGCGGTTCTCCTTCGCCGCCGCCGGGTCGACCCGCCGATGCTCATAGGCCAGCTCGGCCTGCAGCTTCTCGTACGCCCGCAGCCGATCCTCGGAGAGCGCCCCGGCGTCGATCGCCGCGCGCACCGCACAGCCCGGCTCGCCCGCGTGGCGGCAGTCGCTGAACCGGCACTGGGCGGCCAGCGCCTCCACGTCCTCGAACACCGTCGAGACGCCTTCATCCGCCTCCCACAGGCCCAGCTCCCGCATCCCCGGCGTGTCCAGGATCAGCCCGCCCGAGGGCAGCCGGACCAGCTCTCGGTGGCTGGTGGTGTGCCGGCCTCGCGCGTCGTCCTCGCGGATCTCCCCCGTCGCCATCTTCTCCTCGCCCGCGAGCGCGTTCAGCAGGGTCGACTTGCCCGCCCCCGACGAGCCCAGCAGCACGGCCGTGCGCCCTGGCGGCAAGTGGACGGCCAGGTCCTCCAGTCCGATCCCGGCCTTGGCCGAGACCGCCAGCACCGGCGCGCCGAAGGCCACCGCCTCCACCTCGGCGACGGCCGAGGCCACGTCGTCGGAGAGGTCGGCCTTTGTCAGCACGACCACCGGGTCGGCGCCGCTCTCGTAGGCCGTGGCCAGGTAGCGCTCCAGCCGGCGCAGGTTGAGGTCGGCGTTCAGCGAGGCGACCAGGAAGGCGGTGTCCACATTGGCCGCCACCACCTGGGCTCCGCCCCGCGGGCCCGAGGCCTTGCGGATGAAAGCGGTCCGGCGCGGCAGCACGTGGCGCACCAGGGCGGTGGTCTCCCCCGGCCGGGGCTCCACCGCCACCCAGTCGCCGGCCGCCGGCCGGTCCTCGTCGGCGGCGGACTTCATCAGCGCACCGGTGGCGCGGGCGTCGATCTCGCCGTCCGCCGTGACGAGGCGATAGCCGCCCCGTTGCTGCACGACGATGCGGCCGGGGACGAGGCCCTCGGCGGCGAAGGGGGCGAAGGCGGCCTGGAGCGTCGGGCTCCAGCCGAAGTCCTCGAGAATGCTCAACGGAGATGTCCTTGATGTCGCGAGCCTGTGACCCTCGTGGGGTCATGCGGGCGTCGACCGCGGAGCATCCCCGACGGGGGAGCTGAAGCTGTCAGGCAGCAGGCGCGGCGACGCAGCGGAGGGCTGCGCGGACAATGGGCGACACGGGGCTCCTCCTTCTGCTGATGGCCTCGCCGAAACGCCGTCGAGGTTGGCGGCCGCCCGCGCCTGCGTCAAGAAGATCGCGAGAGGAGCCCTCCATGGCCGAGTTCGACGTCGTCAACAACACTGCAGACCACCGCTTCGAGGTGAAGCTGGAAGGCGAGGTCGCCTTCGCCGAGTACCAGCTGGTGGCGCACGGCATCATCCTGCCGCACACCGTCGTGCCCGAGGCGTTCGAGGGCCGCGGCGTCGCCAGCGCCCTCGCCAGGGCGGCGCTGGGCTATGCGCGGGAGCACGACCTGAAGGTGATTCCGACCTGCCCCTTCATGTCAGCTTACGTCCAGAAGCACCCCGAGTGGCATGACATCGTCCACGACACCTACAAGGTGAAGTTGGGGATCTGAAGTTCCTCCCCCTTTTTCGGGGGAGGGGGACCGCGAAGCGGTGGAGGGGACGGCGCAGCCATGCGCGGGCTCGCCTCAGCCCCACCCCAGCCCAGCCTCGCCCCTAAGGATCACCTCGACCTCCGGCCGGTGCTTGGGGCCGCCGCGGTCGTGCAGCACCAGGGCTGGCAGCAGCTTCAGCGGCGCCTTGCCGGTCTTGATCGCCCGCACCAGCACCCGCTTGGCCGCTTCGTCCGCGAAGGGATGGATCGGCCGGATCTGGAACGAGCCCGCCTTGGGCGCGAGCAGGCCCAGGAGGTCGGCCAGCCGGTCGGCCCGGTGGATAACCGTGATCGTGCCGCCCTCGCGCACCGCCTTCAGCAGGAACTCGGTCCAGGCCATCAGGCCCTCGTCCGCCATCCAGGCCGCCGCCTTCTCGGGCGCAGGTCCGCGCAGGGCGGCCGGATCGTCGAAAAAGGGCGGATTGGCCAGCGCCGCATCGAACGCGGGCAGGCCGAGCGCCGCGAACCTCTGGCCGACGTCGCCGGCGATCGCCTCCACGCGCTCCTCCAGCCCGTTGAGCGCGATGTTCTCGTGCGCCAGCGCCAGGGCCGCCGGATCGCGCTCCACGCCGGTGAACCGCGCCCCCGGCCGCCGCACCGCCGCCGCCAGCAGGGCCGCGCCGGGTCCGCAGCCGGCCTCCAGCACCCGCTGGCCCGCCTTCGCATCGCAGGCCGCGGCCAGCAGGGCCGCGTCCAGCCCCGCGCGATAGCCGCGCGCCGGCTGGCGCAGGCGTATCCGGCCGTTCAGCAAGAGGTCTTCTGTGATGGCGTCCATCGGCGAGAGCCTAGTATAGAAGGGAACACGTGCCAGGCGTGGTCGCTTGACCATGGCGTGTCCCGTCACCATTGTCCCGGCGAACGGCGACTGGCGGGGCCCGGACGCTCGTTGGTTGGATAGGATACCCGTCTTGGAAGCCGCCCAGGCCGTCGCCGCTCCGCCCTCGCTGGACCTTCTCCTGAAGCTCGCCGGTCCCGACATGCGCGCCGTGGACGCGCTGATCCGCGAGCACATGGACAGCCCGGTGCCGGTTATCCCAGCCCTGGCCGACCACCTGATCGCCGGGTCCGCCAAGCGGCTGCGCCCCCTGCTCACGATCGCCTCGGCGCGCCTGTGCGGCGCCCGCGACGACGCCTGCCTCAAGCTCGCCGCCGCCGTCGAGTTCATCCATACCGCCACCCTGCTGCACGACGACGTGGTCGACTCCTCCCAGCTCCGCCGGGGCCGGGTGGCCGCGCACCTGATCTGGGGCGCACCCGCCAGCGTGCTGGTGGGGGACTTCCTGTTTGCGCGGGCCTTCGAACTGATGGTGGGCGCCGGCTCCATGCCGGCGCTGGAGGTGCTCGCCCGCGCCAGCCGCGTCATTTCCGAGGGCGAGGTCCTGCAGCTGACCCGCAGCCACGACCTGGACCTCTCCCAGGACGTCTACATCGAGATCATCAAGGCCAAGACTGCCGAGCTGTTCGCCGCCGCCGCCGAGGCGGGCGCCATCTCGGCGGGCGCTTCGGCGGATCGCTGCCGCGCCATGCGCCGGTTCGGCCAGGACCTGGGGCTGGCCTTCCAGCTCGTCGACGACGCCCTCGACTACTCCGGCGACGCCGGGACCCTCGGCAAGAACCCCGGCGACGACTTCCGGGAAGGCAAGGTCACCCTCCCGCTACTGCTCGCCATGTCGCGCACCGGCGCGTCCGAGCGCGACTTCTGGGTGCGCACGGTGGACCGCCGCGAACAGCAGGACGCCGACCTCGATCATGCCCGCAGGCTGATGGCCGAGACCCGCGCTCTGGACGACACCCTCGCGCTCGCCGCCCGCTACGCCGAGAGCGCCAAGGCCGCCATTGGCGACCACGGCTCCAACGGCTGGAGGCCCGCTCTGCAGGACCTCGCCGACTTCGCGGTAGCGCGCCGGGCCTAAAGCTCAGCCCTGGGAACCCAGGGTCCGTTCGCACGCTCCCTGGGGCCCAAGGAGCGGACGATGATTTCAGGACAACGACTCGCGCGGCTCGGAACCTTCACGCCGGACTATCCCGACGCCGAAGCGCTGCACCGCGGCCTCGCGGAATGGAACCATCGCCGCCTGGCCGTCCAGACGCCCTCGGCGGACTGGGCGAGCCAGCTCAATGCCGATTCCCGGATGCTGCGGCTGGAGGGCGCGTTCATCGAGGCGTTCCGCGCCCACGTCGCCGACGAAGCCGCCGCCGCGCCCTCCGATCCGGACGGCTTCATCGCCTGGTTCGAGGATCTCAAGGCGGCCGGCCCCGGCCAGTGGGATCCGCTCTTCGCCTGGCTTGAGACCAGCGCCACCCTCGATGAGATGCGGTGGTTCCTGACCCAGGAGGCGGCGGGGGAGGCGGGCTTCGACGACCTCGTCGCCTACACCCAGGTGAAGCTCCCCGCCCGCCCCAAGCTGGAATTGGCCCGCAACTACTGGGACGAGATGGGCCGCGGCCACCTGGGCGGGATGCACGGCCCGATGCTTGACCGCACGGTCGAGGGGCTCGAGCTGACGCCCACCATCGAGGGCACCTGCTGGCAGTCGCTGGCGCTCGCCAACACCATGACCGCACTCGCGACCACGCGGCGCTACGTCTACCAGTCCATCGGCGCCCTGGGCGTCGTCGAGCTGACGGCGCCGACCCGTGTGAGCGCCGTCGCCGAGGGCCTGAAGCGGCTGGGCCGTCCGCCCGAGCAGCGCAAGTACTTCGTCCTGCACGCCCAGCTCGACATCGAACACTCCCGGGCCTGGAACGCCGAGGCCCTGGTCCCGCTGGTCGAGGCCGACCCCGCTTGCGCGCGCCACATCGCCGAGGGGGCGATCATGCGGCTGGTCTGCGGCGAGCAATGCTTCGAGGCCTACCGCGCCCACCTTTGGGCGGGCTCGGACGCGGTGCTGCACGCCGCGGAGTGACCCGGATCAGCCCGGGCTGATCATCTTCTCCGGGCGGACCCACTCGTCGAACTCCTCGTTCGTGAGGTAGCCGCCGCCGACGGCCTCCTCGCGCAGGGTGGTGCCGTTCTTGTGGGCCGCCTTGGCGATCTTGGCGCAGTTGTCGTAGCCCAGCTTGCCGTTCAGCGCGGTCACCAGCATCAGCGACCGCTCGAGATTGGCCTTGATGTTGTCCTCGCGGGCTTGCGTCCCGGCCACCATGTTGTCGGTGAAGCTGATCGCGCCGTCCGACAGCAGCCGGCACGACTGCAGGAAGTTGTAGGCCATCACCGGGTTGAAGACGTTCAGCTCGAAGTGGCCCTGGCTGCCGGCGAACGCCATCGCGGCCTGGTTCCCCATGATGTGCGCGCAGACCATGGTCAGCGCCTCGGCCTGGGTGGGGTTCACCTTGCCGGGCATGATCGAGGAGCCCGGCTCGTTCTCGGGCAGAGCCAGTTCGCCCAGGCCCGCGCGCGGGCCCGAGCCCAGGAAGCGCAGGTCGTTGGCGATCTTGAACAGGGCGCCGGCCGCCGCCGTCAACGCCCCGTGGCTGAAGACCATGGCGTCGTGGGCCGCCAGGGCCTCGAACTTGTTCGGCGCGGTGATGAACGGCAGGCCGGTGATTGCGGCGATCCTCTCGGCCACCTTCTCCGCGAAGCCGACCGGAGCGTTGAGGCCGGTGCCGACCGCCGTGCCGCCCTGGGCCAGCTCATAGAGGCCGTAGAGGGTGTCCTTGATCCGCCGCACCGACATCGAGACCTGGTGGGCGTAGCCGCCGAACTCCTGGCCGAGCGTCAGCGGCGTGGCGTCCTGGGTGTGGGTGCGGCCGATCTTGATGATGTGGTCGAACTCGGCCGACTTCTTCTTCAGAGCCGCGTGCAGGTGCTCCAGCGCCGGCATCACCGAACGCGCCACCTCCTCGGCGGCGGCGATGTGCATGGCCGTCGGATAGGTGTCGTTCGACGACTGGCTCATGTTGACGTGGTCGTTCGGATGGACGGGCGCCTTCGAGCCCATCTGCCCGCCCATCATCTCGATCGCCCGGTTCGAGATCACCTCGTTGGCGTTCATGTTCGACTGGGTGCCCGAGCCGGTCTGCCACACCACCAGGGGGAAGTGGTCGTCCAGCTTGCCGTCGATCACCTCCTGGGCGGCCGCGACGATGAACTTGCCGATCTCGGGGTCGAGCTTGCCGAGCGCCATATTGGCCTCGGCGGCGGCGCGCTTGACGACCCCTAAGGCCTTGATCACCGGCTTGGGCTGCTTCTCCCAGCCGATCTTGAAGTTGCCGAGCGAGCGCTGGGTCTGGGCGCCCCAGTAGCGGTCGGCCGGGACCTCGATCGGGCCGAAGGTGTCGGTTTCGGTGCGGGTCGTGGTCATCGGAAGTCCCCTGATTTGCGCCATCCGTTTAGCGGTCACGCCTTGCACGGGGAAGGGTGGTCAGGCCATCCGAAGTCCGGTCCGCGACAGCACCTCGCTCAAGTGGATCTCGCCACCTCCGCCCGGAATCCTGAGCTCGAGCCAGGCGGCCGCGTCCGCTGCGCTGCCGACGTCTCCCCCCATCGGCCCAATGTGGACGCTCAACTCGTCGTGCCGAAAGCGGATGTAGATCGGCCGTCCATCGTCGAGGCGTCCTTCCCATTGGGAGGGATATCGGTCACAGGTCTGGGTCAGTTCGGCGATCACCATGGCCTCAGACAGCACAGCACGAGACGACTGGATACACCATGGCAAGGTGCGCGCCCGTGAGGCCGACGGCCTCCTGGAGGTGACCGTCGACGGCCTCACCACCCAGGCGAAGTACTACAAGCCGCTGATCTACGAGTTCTTCCGCAAGGCCTGGCGCGGCAGCCGCCCGGCTTGGGGCGAGTTCTCGGTGGAGATCGGGATGGAGTACGTGGGCGAGCCGCCCTGGCTCGACCTCGACAACCTGGCGAAGGCCATCCTCGACGCCATCAAGGGCTACGCCTTCCACGACGACGCCCAGGTCGCGCGCCTGCTCGTGGAGCGGAAGCCCGGCGAGCGTGAACGGATCACGGTGACAGTGCGCCGGATGTCCTGAAACGCAAAACCGGCCGCGCCCGGGGTGCTGGGGCGCGGCCGGTCTCGTTTGCGAAACCGTCCCGGGGGAGAGACGGTCTAGCGGTACTGTTGCAGGCGCGTCGTGCGCAGCCCCGCCATGCCGTGGCGCTCGATCGAGCGCTGCCACGACAGGAACTCGTCGCTGGTCAGCGAGTAGCGTTCCAGCGCCTCCTCGAGCGTGATCAGCCCGCCGCGGACGGCGGCGACCACTTCGGCCTTGCGGCGGATCACCCACCGGCCGGTGTTCGGCGGCGGCAGATCGGCCTTGGTCAGCGGCGCGCCCGTCGGGCCGATGACGTAGGCCTCACCCCGGCTGTTGGTGCGCGTCTGTTGTTGTTGAAGCATCGGCTTTCTACCGCCTCACCATCACTGATTGAGCGCGAGGATAGCCGCGGGCTCCTAACAGCCGCTGAATCGCCTTAGTAAAGAAACTGCTAATCATGCTCTCCCCCGTGTACCATTTTAATACAGATGAGTTCACGCAGAAGTTTCCGAACGCGTTATTTAGGAACATTACCGCTTAATGTTGATAAGTTCTTCCAGCATCTGATCGGCGGTCGTGATGATCCGCGAAGACGCCGAATAGGCTTTCTGGGTTTGGATCAGGCCCGTGAACTCGGCCGAGAGGTCGACGGTCGAGGCTTCCAGGCTGGACGCGGCGATTTTGCCCGCGCCGCCGATGCCGGCTTCCTTGATGGTCATCTCCCCGGCGTCGTCGGCGCGGCGGTAGGCGTTGCCGCTGACCTGGGCCAGGGCGTCCGCGTTGGGAAAGGTGGCGATGCCGATCTTGGCGATCGTGCGGATCTGGCTGTTGTCGTAGACCGCCTGGACGATCCCTTCCTCGTTCACCTCGATGGCCACGAGGTTGCCCACGCCCGCACCGTCCTGGCTGATCGAGTTCACCGTCGAGGCCGAGGCGTACTGGGTGATCTTGGTCAGGTCGAGGTTGATCGTCTGGGCGGCCAGGCCCTGGCTGTCGGCCCATTTCGGAGCTGCGCCGCCCGAGGCGTCGAGCACGATCTGGGGCGTGGCGCCCGGCGCGCCGAACAGGTCGGTGTTCGCCAGGTCGATCGTGCCGTCCTGGTTGAAGACCACCTGCCCCTGCGCCAACTGGCCGGGGCGGCCCGCACCGACGTCGACGTCGCTGGCCGGCACGGCATAGATTTCCGCGTGCCAGGTGTTGGGATTGGCCGCGTCGTCCTTCAGGAAGGCCATCGACAGCTTGCGCGAGCCGCCCGTTGAGTCGACGACGTTGAGTTCGATCACGAAGTCGGGGCGGGTGCCCGTGGTGTCGTCGTCGGCGTAGTCGGCCATGGAGGCGACCGTCGCGCCGTTGTAGGCGGCTTCTCCGGCGGAGACCGCACCGCCCTTGTTTAGATTGGCGCTCACCGCCACGTCCTCGGTGGCCGTGACCGCCGCGCCGAGGTTCTTCACGTTGATCGATTGCAGGTTGTTCAGGTCGGACGGATTGACGTTGAACGTTCCGTCGGCCTGCACTGGCCAGCCCTGGAGGTACAGCTTGGCGTCGTTCACCAGATAGCCGTCGGCGTCGACGCTGAACGAGCCCTGGCGGGTGAACTTGCGCGTGTCGGCCGGCGTCAGGTTCGCGCCCTTGTCGGTGACGATGAAGAAGCCGTCGCCCGAGATCGCGAGGTCCGTGGACGAGCCGGAGGACTGGATCAGCCCCTGTTGGCTCACGAACTGGCGGGTGATGCCCTGAACGCCGCCGGCGGAATACTTGCCCTTCACGGCCTGGGCCGTGACGACGTTGGCGAAGTTCACCTGGTTGCGCTTGTAGGCGACGGTGTTGACGTTGGCGATGTTGTCGGAGATCGCGGCGAGGGCCGACGAATTGGCCACCAGCCCCGAAACGCCGGCGAGCATAGCTGAATTGATGCTCATGATGTTCTTCCGTTCTTGTCCTTAGGCGGTTCCGCGTTCGGCGGAGGGTCGGCCGGTCAGGCCGCCGCTGGGGTCGACGTTTCTTCGTCGTCCGGGTTGTTGCTGGATCCGTCCGAGGCGGTCTCGGTCGGGGGTGGGGTCTCGGGCGCCTGACGGATCAGGGTGATGGTTTCCCAGGGGATCTGGGCGCCGTTGATGGTGATGAAGGTCTGTCCGTCGATCTGCTGGACGCCGGTCACGATCCCCTGGGCGACGACGCCGGTGGGGACGTCGGAGCCTGCGCTGTCCTTCGCTGTCACGCGCAGGGTGTAGGTCCCGTCCGGCGCGTCGGCGCCGCCCGCGGTCTTGCCGTCCCAGGTGAAGGCGTGCTCGCCGGCCGAGTTGTCCGTGGGCGCGATCGTGTTCACGATCCGCCCCTTGGAATCCAGGACCTCGAGCTTCACGTCGCTGGCGGCCCGGTCGAGCTTGTAGAGCCATTCGGCCTTGCCGTTCGCCAGACCCGTCTCGCTAGACGCCGCCCGGACCTCCTTGCCGATCAGGGCCACGGCGGTGGAGACGCCCGAGCCGGTGTTGGCGACCAGCTTCTCCAGGAGGTCGTTGGTCAGGAGCTGCTGCTCCACCCCAGTCATCTGGACGAGCTGGGCGGTGAACTCGTTGGAGTCCAGCGGCGAGAGGGGGTCCTGGTTGCGTAGCTGGGTGGTCAGCAGCGACAGGAAGGTGTCGAAATTCTCCGCCAGGCGGGTCCGGCCCGCGTTGGTGGTGGAGGCGCCTGCGGCGGTTGTGACGGCATCGACGGCCATGGCGGTCAGATCCTGAGGTCGAGGCCGGCGCTCACGCCCCGGCGCAGGCGCAGCGCGCCTTGGGTTGCGGCGGACTCGGCCTCGCCTGCCGTGTCGAGCGCCTGACGGAAGGCGCGGCCCTGGAAGGCGGAGCCCTGCTGCGGCGTTTCCTGCCATGCCTGGCCCTGCCGCCCACGGTCACCGGCGACGTCGAAGGAAAGCCCGCCCGAGAGGTCGAAGCCGGCCTGTTCCAGGGCCCGCTGCAGCTCGCCGGAGCGGGCCTTCAGGTCCTGTGCCGCCTGGGGGTTCTCGAATGTAAGGGAGGCGACCATGCGTCCGTGGGCGCCGATCTCGACGCGCACGTCCACCTTGCCCAGGCCGGCCGGATCGAGCTCGACGTCGAAGCGCGTGGACTTGCCGTCCAGCTTCTTGATGATCTGAGCCGCCAGGGCGGCGACCGTCTCGGGCGAGCCCCGCACAGGCTGGGCGGTCTGGGCCGCCGGCGCCGAGGACTGGTCGGCGGCGCGCGCCTCCGCCGACTGGACGGTGTCGGGCGCCTCGGCATCGAGCGGGGCTTCGGCGTACGCCGGCGTCTCGACCGTGTCGGGCTTCGCCGAGGGAGTCCTGGCGGCCGGGTCGACCGCCTTGGTGAGCACGGGTTTCCCGGCGGCGTCTGTAGGCCTCGGATCGGCCGAGCCGGGATCCTCCGTCACGCCGCGCGTCTTCTCCGCCCTGCCGGGGCGGGCAGGCTGCGCCGGCGCCGCTTCGGGCCGCGCGGTGGCCGTCGAAGCCAGGACAGTGGAAGCGCCGTCGGGGTCGCTGACTGCAGGCTGCGGCGCCGCCGCGGCTTCGCCCTCCGGCGTAGACGTAGCCGGCGGCGCCGGAAGTGCGGCGTCGGGGCCGTCTGCAACAGGCGTCGGCGCGGGCGGTGGCGCCGAAGCGGACTGTCGCGCCGGGGCGGCCTGGACGGCTGCGCGGGCGGTGTCGGCGGCCTGGGATGGAAGGCTCGGCGTGTTCGCCGACGGCGCGTCGCTGGCGTCGGACGCTGGCTCCGGGCTGTCTGCAGCGCCCTCCGGCGCGTCAGCCGCCTTGGCGGAGAGGTTGGCGTGAGGGTCGGCATGACGCAGCGCCGGCTGCGCGGGCGCGCCCTTCGCCTTGCCCTGTCCCCAGGCGGGCGGGGCGTCCGCGACTTCCTTGGCGGGATTCGAGGGGGCCTGAGCAGTCGCCGGCTGGGCGCCCGCCAGGCTCGCGGCCAGCGCCGTGGCGGCGTCCGATCCGCCTTCGCCCTCGGTCGTGACCACCTCCGCATCCTCGGCGGGAGCCTCGTCCCCGAGCAGCTCGGGGCTTGGCGCCGCGATCGCCCCAGGCGTCGGGGCGATGCTTCCCGGCGTCGGGGGAAAGAGCGCCGCCATCAGCGCCTCGAAGACGCCGGCCGCCGCGCCGGGTGTCGCGGCGGCGGCTCCGGGCCCGGGGGCGGCCGAAGCGAACGGTGCGGGATTGATCGCAGGCGCAGTCATGAGCTGGGGGATCGGCTTCGTGAGAGGGAAGCGCGTTTTGCGCCAGGCTCATTCGGGCCACGCTGAGCAACCTCCGCGCCACTCTGGTAATTCATTGAAAAGTTGAACAAAAGGCCATCCCGCCACGGGGGCGCCCGAGCCGCTCGTGGAGGAAATTGCCGGGCCGTCTTGGTCCAGGTGGGGCGTTCCCTGCCGGCTCGGCGTCCCGTCTCTAAAACTGGCGCCGGACTTGCGCCTCAGTTCGCGAACCTTCTGGGTCCGCAAAGTGGCCATGCTGAAACTATTGACGAATTTCCGGCCTGACGCGTGCGCGTTCACCAGCCTCCCGGCAGAATCCGCCGGGTCGCGCGTCAGCCTTTGCCGGGCGGAGCCTTAATCGATGTCGCTGACCGCCACCCTTCGCACCGCCTCGTCGGGCTTGCAGGCCGCTCAGGCCTCCCTGCGGACCGTCTCGGACAACATCGCCAACGTCAACACGCCTGGGTACGTGCGCAAGGCCGTGATCCAGGAGCCCAACGTCGTCAGCGGCGTCGGCATGGGCGTGAAGATCGAGGGCGTCAAACGGATCACCGACCAGTACCTGCAACTGGCCTCGCTGAGCGCGTCGTCGGACGCCGAGCGCTGGAACGTGGTCTCCCAGTATCTCGACAACGCCCAAAGCCTGTTCGGCGACCCCTCCTCGGACGGCTTCTTCTTCAGCCGGCTCGACAAGATCTTCGGCGGTTTCGCAGCCGTGGCGGACGATCCCTCGTCGACGCTCCAGCGCAGCCAGGCGCTGTCCAGCGTCCAGGATTTCCTCACCGAAGCCGACCGCATCAACGGCCAGATCGTCTCGCTCACCAAGACGGTGGAGACGCAGATCACCGCGGGCGTCGATCGCGCCAACTACCTGCTCGAGCAGATCAGCGGCCTCAACGCCGATATCCGCAGCGCCGCGCTGGTGGGGGCCGATGCGTCCGGCTCCGAGAACATCCAGAGCCAGCTGCTCGACGAGCTTTCCACCCTGATGAACGTGCGCGTGAACTCACGCACCGGCGGGGGCATCGACGTCCGTTCGGTGGAGGGCGTGCTGCTGGCGGGGGATTACCCGGCGAAGGTGACCTACACCTCCACCATCGGCGCGCCCGGCTACTTCAGCGCCCAGCCGGGCGGAAGCACGACCTCGCAGCCGATCCAGCTCAACAGCGGCGAGCTGAAGGGGCTCCTTGAACTGCGCGACGTGGAGCTTCCGAAGCTCTACGACCAGCTGGGAGAGTTCGTCAGCCGGGCGGTCGACCAGCTCAACGCGGCTCACAACGCCGCCGCCGCCTATCCGCCGCCGGCCACCCTGGCCGGGCGCGACACGGGCCTCGACCTGCCGACCGCCGTCAACGGCTTCAGCGGGACGGCGACGGTCGCCATCGTCGACCCCGCGGGCCTGTTGCAGCGGACGGTGGCGATCGACTTCACCGCCGGCACGATGTCGGTGAATGGCGGCGCGGCGACGGCCTTCACGCCGGCGACCTTCCTGGCGGACCTGAACACCGCCCTGGGCGGCGCCGGCACGGCCACCTTCGCGAACGGCGCGCTGACGCTGAACGCCAACGGCGGCAACGGCCTGGCGATCGACGAGGGCACGTCGCAGAAGACCGGGCGAGGCTTCTCGCACTTCTTCGGCCTCAACGACCTCATCAACTCGACCGGGTTCACCAACTACGCCACCGGCCTGCAGGGGACCGACCCGCACGGCTTCGTCGCGGGCGAGCCGATCGCCTTCCGGCTGTCCTATCCCGACGGGCGGCCGATCCAGGACGTGACGGTGAACGTGCCGGCCGGGGCGACCATGAACGACCTGCTGAACGCCCTGAACAACACCTCGACGGGCGTCGGGCTCTACGGGTCCTTCAGCCTCGATGCTAACGGCGTGCTGAGCTTCGCGGGCTCGGCGCCGCTGGACGCCAACCTGTCCGTGATCACGGACAACACCCATCGCGGCGCCGGCGGTCCCTCGATCAGCCAGCTCTTCGGGCTGGGCGTGCAGGCCCGCTCGACGCGCGCCAGCCGGTTCCAACTCGACACGGCCCTCGACTCGGATCCGACGAAGCTGGCCATGGGCAAGGTCGACGTCAGCGTGGCGCTCGGCGCTGTTGCGGTGCGGCCAGGCGACGGTCAAGGCGCTCTCGGCCTCTCCAACGCGGGCGAGATCCCCATCGTGTTCCAGGCGGCAGGCTCGCTGGGGCAGGTGACGATGACGCTGTCGCGCTATGCCTCCGAGTTCGGCGGCGCGATCGGGCGGGGCGCAGCGGCCGCCGAAACCCGCAAGGCCAGCGCCGAGGCGGTGGCCACGGAAGCCAACAGCCGCCGCCAGGCGGTGGAAGGGGTCAACCTCGATGAGGAATTGATCAACCTCTCCACCTACCAACAAGCGTACGGCGCCGCGGCGCGGATGATCCAGGCGACGAGCGAACTGTTCGACGTCCTGCTCAACATGGTCTGAGGAAGCTGAGATGGTCACGCGTGTCACCACACCCGGCAACTATTCGGCGGTCCTCGCCAACCTTCTGGCCGCGCAGAAGAGCCAGATGGACGCCGGCAATCGGGTCGCCACCCAGCGCAACGGCCAGGACCTGAAGGACTACGCCCAGTCCTCGGAGCTCTTGACCGCCATGCGGTCCGTGCAGACCCGGCTGGAGGTCTTCAGCCAGCAGAACAAGCTGCTCACGGACAAGCTGACCACCCAGAACACCGCCCTCGTGCGCGTCGCCGACGCCGCCCAGGCCGTGCGCGAGGTCTTCGCCGAGGCCCTCGCGACCGGCCGGGTCGACACCCTGGTCGAGGACGTCCAGGCGCAGTTGCGCAATGCGGCCGAGGGGATGAACGCCCGCTACGGCGGCAAGTACCTGTTTGCGGGCGGCCAGGTGGACACGCGGCCCGTGACGGCCACGGCCCTCAGCGACCTGACGGCCGGCCCGCCCATCGCCAGCTTCTTCCAGAACGACGACTTCAAGGTCACGGCCAAGCTGGACGAGGCGACGGTCGTCACGACCGGCTACCTGGCCGACGACATCGGCACGGCCCTGCTGACCGCCTTCCAGTCGTTTCAGGCGTTCAACGAGGGCGGGTCGGGGCCGTTCGCCGGCCAGATGACCGACGCCCAGCGGACCTTCCTGGAGGGCGAACTGGCCTCGTGGGACACGATCCGGGCCGACATCACCAACATCGCGGCCCAGAACGGCGTGAACCAGAAGCGCCTCGACACGACCGCCGAGGATCTGAAGAACCGCCAGAACACGCTGGCCGGCATGATCGGCGAGATCACCGACGCCGACATGGCGCAGGCCGCCGCCGACCTGCAGCAGGCCCAGCTCGCCGTGCAATCGGCGGCCTACGTGTTCCAGTCGCTGCGGGATTCCTCGCTGCTGAACACCCTGCGCTGATCCCGTCCCTCCCCTTGAGCGGCCGGGACGACTATATGGGCGCCCATGACCGCGTCCGCGCTCGCCCCTGACCGCCTGAGCGACGGCCTCGTCGAGGCCGCGCGCGACGCCGTGCGCCTGCCGGCCGGAACCCGCATCGTGGCGGCGATGTCGGGCGGGGTGGATTCGACCGTCACCGCCGCCCTGATGGCCCGGGCGGGCTATGACGTCGTCGGCGTGACGCTGCAGCTCTACGACCACGGCGCGGCGATCCAGAAGAAGGGCGCCTGCTGCGCGGGCCAGGACATCCACGATGCGCGCACGGCGGCCGAGGCGATCGGTATCCCGCACTACGTGCTCGACTACGAGAGCCGCTTCCGCCAACAGGTGATCGAGGATTTCGCAGACAGCTACCTGCGCGGCGAGACGCCGATCCCCTGCATCCGCTGCAATCAGACGGTCAAGTTCCGCGACCTGCTGGACGTGGCGCGCGAGCTCGGCGCCGAGGCGATGGCGACGGGGCACTACGTCCGCCGTGAGGCGGGGGCGGCGGGGCCCGAGTTGCACCGCGCGGCCGATCCGGCGCGGGACCAGTCCTATTTCCTGTTCGCGACCACGGCGGAACAGCTCGCCTACCTTCGGTTCCCGCTGGGCGGGCTGCCGAAGCCGATGGTGCGCGCCGCCGCCGCGGAGCTGGGACTGGCGGTCGCCGACAAGCCCGACAGCCAGGACATCTGTTTCGTGCCCGAGGGGCGCTACACGACGGTAATTGACCGGCTGCGTCCGCACGGCGCGGAGCCGGGCGACATCGTGCACCAGGACGGTCGCGTCCTGGGCCGGCACGAGGGCGTCACCCGCTACACCATCGGCCAGCGCCGCGGCCTGAACGTCGCCATCGGCGATCCGCTGTTCGTCGTGCGGATCGACGCCGAGCGCCGCCAGGTGATCGTCGGCCCACGCGAGGCGCTGCTGACGACGGCGCTGACGCTGAAGGAAACGAACTGGATCGGCGATCTGGCCTCGATCGACGCCGCTTGCGACGCAGGCCGGCCTGTGCTGGCGCGCGTCCGCTCGACGCGAGAGCCGGCGGCCGGCCGTCTGGCGAAGGTCGAGGGGGTCGCCGGGATCGTGTTCGACAGCCCGGAGGAAGGCGTGGCGCCCGGCCAGGCCTGCGTGCTGTACGCGCCGGAGGCGCCGACGCGGGTCCTGGGCGGCGGCTTCATAGCGGGAACGGTTCGCGGCGGCTGAGGTCCGGGCGGCGGACGCTGGTTTTCAGCGATCCATGAAATTATATCGAGGTCATGACCCAAGCCTCCTCAGACCCCGTCGTCATCGCCGCCTACGCCCGCACGCCCATGGGCGGCTTCCAGGGCGCGCTCTCGGCCGTGAAGGCCACCCAACTCGGCGCCGCCGCCGTGAAGGCCGCGGTCGAGCGTTCGGGCGCCGCGCCCGACGTCATCGAGCAGATCGTCATGGGCTGCGTGCTGCCGGCCGGCCTGGGCCAGGCGCCGGCGCGACAGGCGGCGCTGGGCGCGGGCCTGCCGAAGTCGGTAGAGGCGACGACCGTCAACAAGATGTGCGGCTCGGGCATGCAGGCGGCGATCCTGGCGCACGATGCGCTGGCCGCCGGCTCGGTCGACGTGATCGTCGCGGGCGGCATGGAGAGCATGACCAACGCCCCGTACCTGATGACCAAGCACCGTGGCGGGGCCCGGATCGGCCACGACACCACGTACGACCACATGTACCTGGACGGGCTCGAGGACGCCTACGAGCCCGGCCGGCTGATGGGCAGCTTCGCCGAGGAGACGGCCCGGCAGTACCAGTTCACCCGCGAGGCCATGGACGAGTACGCCATCGGCTCCTTGAACCGCGCCCGGGCGGCGACCGAGAGCGGCGCGTTCGCCCGCGAGATCGTCCCGGTGCAGGTGACCGACCGCAAGGGGACCGTCACGGTCGACAAGGACGAACAGCCGCTGAAGGCCGACCCGGCCAAGATCCCGACCCTCAAGCCGGCCTTCGCGAAGGACGGGGCGATCACCGCGGCCAACGCCAGCTCGATCAGCGACGGCGCCGCCGCCCTGGTGATGACCCGCGAGAGCGTGGCCCGGAAGCTGGGGATGAAGATCGTGGCCCGCGTGGCCGGCCATGCGGCCCACGCCCACGAGCCGGGCCTGTTCACCACCGCGCCCGTGCCGGCGGTCCAGAAGGCCCTGAAGCGGGCCGGCTGGAGCGTGGATGACGTCGACCTCTTCGAGATCAACGAGGCCTTCGCGGTCGTCGCCATGATCGCCGAGCGGGACCTCGGCATCGACCGGGCGAAGCTCAACGTGAACGGCGGCGCCTGCGCCCTCGGCCACCCGATCGGCGCCTCGGGCGCCCGCATCCTGGCGACCCTGCTGGCCGCCCTGGAGGCGCGCGGCGGGAAGAAGGGCGTCGCCTCGCTCTGCATCGGCGGCGGCGAGGCGACGGCCATGGCGGTGGAGCTGGCCTAGAGGGTCTTCGCCACCTCTTCCATCTGGTCGGCCACGACGCCCCAGCCCTCGTGGAAGCCCATCTGTTCGTGCTCCTTGAGCTTGTCGACGGTGGGGTGGCCGGCGCGGGCGACGTAGAGCGTCTTGCCGTCGGGGCGGCGTTCGAAGGTCACGACCGCGGTCATCATGCCGCCGCCCTCGGCCGGGACCCAGCCTTCGGTGAAGGCGTCTGTGAAGACCAGCCTCTCGTTCGGCACGACCTCGAGGATCAGGCCGGGGTTCTCGAACTCCTCGCCGTCCGGGCCGTACATCATGGTGGTCCAGGCGCCACCGGGCTTCAGGTCGTACTTCTTCACCTCGGCCCGCCAGGGCTTCGGGCAGAACCACTCCGGATAGCGCTCGGGCGTGGTCCACACCTTGAAGAGCTGTTCGGGCGTGGCGTCCACGATGCGCGCCAGGACCAGTTCGCGATCGTTGTTGGGCGCGACGTCGACGGGGATGGCCATGGGAATCTCCTCGGGATTGCGGTTTGTCCGTTTCACACACCGAGGACGCGGCCGGCGCGCCCATCCCGACAACGATGCGCGGACTTATTTCCCGCGCATCATCCCCGACATCTGGTTCATGTTGATGGTCACGCCGCCCGGCAGGCTCATGTCGCCGGGCTTCATGCCGGCAGGGCAGGGGCCTTCCCACGCCGCCGTCATCTCCATCTCGTGAACGCCGTTGGCCTGGGCCATCGAAGCGCCGGTGGTCGTGGTGGTCGCCTTGATCACGTACTTCGAATCGAAGTCGCCGGTGGCTGTGCCCTTGGTCACGGACTTGCCGGCCTCGCCCATGTCGCACTCGCTCTCGAACGACCAGCCGCCGGCCGTGGGCGTGATGACGTTCCTGGCGCACATCCCGTCGCTGACCTGCTGACCCCAGGCTGTCATGCGGGACTCGGTGGCCTCGTCCAGGCAGATCTTGGTGGTCTGGGTCATCCCCGCGGTCGAGACGGTCTGGGCCCACAGGCCGGGCTTGCGCTTCGGCGGAGACGTCGGCGCGGCCGGCGCCGCGGCGCTGGCCTGGGGCGCATCGCCCGTCTTGGCCCCCTCGTCCGACTTCTGGCAGCCCGCCAGCAGGCCCACGCCCAGCATCACGCCCAGGCCGCCGCCCCAGAATCCCCGCATCTTGATCTCTCCGAATACGTTCCCCATCAAACCCTACGCCGGACAGGAGACGGTTCAATGCTGGAACTGCGCGACACGGGCGAGAGATACGAGATGGAGGAGCAGGGGCTCGTCTCGTACGCCGACTACCGGCGGGAAGGCGACCGTCTCTACATCGACTATGTCTTCACGCCCGTTCCCTTGCGCGGCAGCGGCGCCTCCGGACGGTTGATGGAAGCGGTGGCCGCCGAGGCGCGGCGCAACGGCCAGAAGATCACCCCGATCTGCGGCTACGCGGCCGCCTGGCTGAAACGCAGCACCGAGTTCCGGGACCTGGTAGCGTAGGCCCCGCTGCGCGGGCGGCGCGACTCTGGCTCAGCTCAACGCTCTGGCCGCCAGATCGCGCCAGGTGCGGGCTTCGCGGCGGAACTGGCCGTGTAGCTTGCCCAACCGCTTGTCCATGTCGGCGAGGTGCGCCTTCGCCTCCTCGCGCCGGCCCTGCCGGGCCAGGAAGGCAGCGTGGCGAGCCTGGGCCTCGAAGCCGGGCATCCGCTCCACCGCCTCGGCGTAGGCGCGGTCGGATTCGTCGGTCCGCCCGAGGCCCTCATAGGCGCGGGCGAGGGCCAGGACAGCCTCTGGCGTGAGAGGATCGGCGGTGTCGCCGCCCGGGATGAGCTGGATCGCCGCCAGCGCCTCGCCGTGGCGGCCGAGCTCGAGCAGGGAAAGAGCGCGGCCGAGCAGCAGGGCGGGATCCTCGGCGTGGATGCCCTGGGCCGCCTCGGCGTAGAGCCGCTCGGCTTCGTCATGGCGGCCGAGGGCGGCGGCGGCTACGGCCAGGCGCGACTGGTTGCGGACCGTCGGTGTCTCCTCGCAGGCGGCCTTGGCCTCGCGATACTCGCGCGTCGGGTCGAGGGCGGCGCGGGCCTGGCCGCCCAGGCGGCGCGCCGCCGCGCCGCCGGACACCTCGGGCAGGACGATCGCCACGAAGTAGATGATCCCACCCAGCGGCTGGAAGATCAGGATGATGAACAGCCAGTAGAGCGGCTGGCCCGTCCGCACGACATGGACGGCCAATGCGATCGAAAAGAGCAGGGACAGGCCGAGGACGGGCAGGCCGCCGCCAAAGAGGTCGAACATCGCCTACTCTCCCCGCGCCAGCTTGCGCGGATCGGCCTTCTCGGCGGGCGCGAGGCGCATGACCTCGGCCTGGTACTTCTCGTCCTCGCCCAGGGCCAGGAGGGGCGCGGCGTCGGCGCAGGCCTGGAGAAGGGGCTCCACCCACTGCATCTCGGCCTTGTGGAAGTCGGAGAGCACGTGGCCGTGGACCAGGGCCTTGTCGCCGGGATGCCCGGTGCCCAGGCGTGCGCGGCGGAAGTCCGGACCCACCTGGGAGGTGATGGAGCGGATCCCATTGTTGCCGGCCGCACCGCCGCCGGTCTTCATCCGGAAGCGGCCCGGCGCCAGATCGATCTCGTCGTAGAAGACAACCAGGTCGGAGGGCTGCAGCTTGAAGAACTTCAGCGCCTCGCCGACCGCGCGGCCGGCCTCGTTGTAGTAGGTCTGGGGCTTCAGGATCAGGGCGCGGACCGGGCCCTGCGGCGTGTCGATCGATCCCTCGCTGGCCTGGGACTGGAAACGCGAACGCGCCGCGGAGAAGCCCCAGCGGCGCGCGATCTCGTCCACGGCCATGAAGCCGATGTTGTGGCGGTTCTTCGCGTAGGTCGGGCCGGGATTGCCCAGGCCTGCGATGAGCAGCACGTTCGTCCCCCCGGTTCAGCGGAGGGGCGAGGACTACTCCTCGCCGCCCTCTTCGCCCTCGGCCCCTTCGCCTTCCTCGGCGCCGGTGTCGACCTTGGCCGCGCCGATGCTGGCCACCACGGCTTCACCGTCGAGGGCGACCTCGACCTTGGCCGGCAGCTTCAGGTCGGCCACCCGGACGTTGTCGCCGATTTCGAGGCCGGTGACGTCCACCACGATCTCTTCCGGGATCGAATCGGCGGAGCACGACACCGTGACGGTGTGCAGGGCGATGGTCAGGGCGCCGCCGCGCTTCAGGCCCGGGCTGGCGTCCTGGTTCGTGAAGTGCACCGGCACCTCGATCTTGATCTGCTGGTGCTCGTCGACGCGGTAGAGGTCGAAGTGCCACGGCTCGTCGGTGACCGGATGCATGTCGACCGCCTTGGCGATGACCGGCTGCGTCTCCTGGCCGTACTTCAGCGTCACGAGGTGGCCGAGCAGCTTGCCGGTGTAGAGCGCCTTGCGGAACTCGTTGGACTTCACCGCGATGGCCACCGGGTCCTGGCCGCCGCCGTAGAGGACGCCCGGCACCTTGCCCGCGCGGCGGGTATCGCGCGCGCCGCCGGTCCCGGTCCGCTCGCGCACTTCAACGTTCAAAACGATCTCGGCCATGGCCTTGCCTCAAAACGAAGCCGCCGCGCGAAAGAGCGCGCGGCGACGGAATTCCGCGACCCATCGGGTCCTGAAAGGGTGCGCGTAGATACACAAAAGCCTTGGCCGACGCAACGGGGCGGCGCGGAGACTCTTGCGCAGCAGGTTCAGCTCTTCTTGCGCGTCTTCCGGGCGGGGGCCTTCTTGGTCGGCATGCCCTTGTTGATCGACTCGGCGCTGGGCACGAAGCGCGGCTCGTAGGGCTCGGGCAGGCCCGCCGCGCGGATCATGCAGCGGCCGGTGTCCATCATGGCGTGCTGGCCCAGGCAGAAGACGTCTTCGTAGTGCGGCCGCGCCACCGCCAGGCACTGGTAGAGATTGAGCTTCGAGCTGGTCATGCAGCTGCCGATGTTGGGCTCCTGCATCAGGCCGAGGATGGATTCTACTTTGTCGTCCCCGGCCTCGCCGAGGGCCGCCAGGGCGCCGATCGCCAGGCCGCGGATCACGGTCGGCGTATAGGGGGGCTCAACCGGATAGGCGGTGAGGCCCAGCACGGGCGCCCCGCTCGAAGCCTGCATGAGCTGGGCGGTCTCGCCGGCGTCCCCGACCATGGCGGCCGACGACAGGGCCTTGGCCTCGGCCAGCCGCTCGGCGCGGCTCGCAACCTCGTTCTTCGACCAGGGCTGGCGCTGGATATCGTAGGCCGACTGCTTGACCGCCTTGCCACCGTCGTAGAGCGCCTGGGCCTGACCGCCGAGGCCGGCCACCACCAGGGCCGCGGCGCTGTCCACGCCGGGCATGGTCAGCACATAGCGGGGATCGGCGAGAAGCTGGTGGGCCACCTGTCCGCGGGTGGCCGGGTCCTTGGCGTAGGCGCGCACGCCGTCGACGAAGGCCTTGTCCTGGAGGGCGGCGACGGCGGCGTAGGCCATGGCGCCGCGGACGAGCTGGCCGGGCTCATAGGCCGCGCCGACCTCGAGCGAGCGGGCCACGCCCTCGCCGTCGGCGAAGTCGGGGGTGATCCCGGTGGAGCGCACCATGTAGTGCCGATAGGCGCTGGCCAGCTCGACGACCTTGGGCGACAGCGCCACGCTGGGCGGGGCCGGCGGCGGCGGGGTGATCACGGGCGGCGGCTCGGCGCACGAGGCCAGGAGCACGGCCGCGAGCGTGGCCGGGGCGGCGATTCGAACGAATGAACGAAGCATCAGGCGACTTCCCCCGCGTGCGCGTGGTGTTTCTCGTATCCGCCCCCCGAGCGCCCTGGATTATCCGGCGTTCGCCGTCCGCGGCAAGCCGGGCGCTGCGCTCAGTCGAACAGTTTCGACACGCTCTCCTCGTTGGCGATGCGGCGGATCGCCTCGCCGACGAGCCCCGCGCAGGAGACCGTGCGGATCTTGGGTTCAGCCATCACGGTGTCCGAGGCCTCGATGGAATCGGTGATCACGAGCTCCTTCAGGACCGAGTTCTTCACCCGGTCGGCGGCGGCGCCCGAGAGGACGCCGTGCGTCACATAGGCCGAAACCTCGACCGCGCCGGCGTCGATGAGCGACTGGGCAGCCGAGCACAGGGTGCCGGCCGAATCGGCGATGTCGTCGAACATGATGAGTCGGCGGCCGGAGACGTCGCCGATGATGTTCGCCACCTCGCTCTTACCGGGGCCGGAGCGGCGCTTGTCGACGATGGCCAGATCGGCGTTCAGGCGGCTCGCCACCGCCAGGGCGCGCACGACGCCGCCCACGTCCGGCGAGACGATCATCAGTTCGCTGGCCTTGCCGTAGTGTTCCTTGATGTCGGCGGCCATCAGCGGCGCGGACTGCAGGTTGTCGGTCGGGATGTCGAAGAAGCCTTGGATCTGGCCGGAGTGCAGGTCCATCGTCAGGACCCGGTCGGCGCCGGCGCGGGTGAGCAGATTGGCCACCAGCTTGGCCGAGATCGGGGTGCGCCCTCCGGTCTTCCGGTCCTGCCGGGCGTAGCCGAAGTAGGGCATCACGGCGGTGATCCGCTTGGCCGAGGCGCGCTTGAGCGCGTCGATGCAGATCAGCAGCTCCATCAGGTGGTCGTTGGCCGGATAGCTGGTGGACTGCAGCACGAAGACGTCCTCGCCGCGGACGTTCTCGTCGATCGTGACCCAGATCTCGTTGTCGGCGAAGCGCTTCACCTGGGCCCTGGTGAGCGGCACGTCCAGATGGTCGGCCACGGCCTGCGCCAGCGTACGGTTGGAGTTGCCGGCGAGCAGCTTCATCGGACCCCCGAGACCTCGTGGAATTGGATGGTCGCGCTTTAAGCAGCGGCAGGCCGCGAGTCCAGTGCGTCAGACCAGCACGATGGCGGACAAGAGGCGCCCATAGTCGGGCTCGCCCAACCGAAAGGCGCGCCGGTTGGAATAGAAGAGTTCCGGTTCGGCGCAGGTGTCACGGCCGACCCACTCGCAGGCGGCGAGCCCCGCGGCCTGGAGGCGCGCCAGCACGAAGGCGGGCAGGTCGAACTGGCGCTTGTCGGGCGAGGCGCCCTCGCCGAAGAAGCGCCCATAGGCGGGATCGGCCTCGGCGAAGCGGGCGACGTATTCCAGGCCCACCTCGTAGGAAGCTGGCCCGATGCAGGGGCCGACCGCGGCGACGATGCGGTCGCGGCGGGCGCCGAGCGCCTCCATGCGCGCGATCGCGGCCTCGGCGACCCCGGTCAGGGCTCCCTTCCAGCCGGCGTGGGCGGCGGCCACCACGCGCGCCCCGGCGTCGGCCATCAGGATCGGCGCGCAGTCGGCGGCGAGGGCGCCGCAGATCACGCCCGGCGTGGCCGTGACCACGGCGTCGGCCTGGGGCGGGTCGGCGGGCCAGGGCCCCTTGGCGGTGACGGCGACCGCCGA